>JAXJGV010000065.1:0-53563 GCA_036300205.1 Oscillospiraceae bacterium | reverse complement strand
CATTGACCGTTTCCTGATTATCCTGACCCTTGCCTGGTTTTGGTTTACCCGGGAGACTGAGCTTCTTCTGCCTTTTTCTGTGGGTATTCGACGCTATAGGGGGATTTTGTCTATTTTCTGAATTTGCTCATTTAGAGTTATGGAAAATAGCTCCGCCGGGGATGACTATATTATATGAATTGATTTTCAAAAAGCTGTCCATTCACTGCCAGAGTGTGAATGGACAGTTTATTTGCCCTTCTTCATACAGCATGTAATCAAAACAACAATATTTGCGAATACTATTCTCTGGAAGTAGTAAATTATTCTGCGCGTGATATAGCTTTCCCTGTTAGAATCTGCTATAATCGAGAAAAAACAGATACAGAGGTATTCATGAAAAAGCAGCGAAACATGCAAATGCCCTGGGAAATGGTGCCGGCGATTTTGTCGCTGGCCTGGCCGACAATGCTGGAACAGCTGATGCAGACGGCGGTACAGTACATCGATACCGCCATGGTCGGTTCGCTGGGAACCCAGGCTACCGCGGCGGTAGGTGCCACCAGCACGGTCAATTGGCTGATCAGCAGCACCATAGCTGCCATTGGTATTGGATTTCTGTCCTACGTTTCCCGTGCCATTGGCGCCGGAGATAAAAAAAGAGCGGGGAAGGCCGCGTCTCAGGCAGTGCTGGCAGTCCTGGTCAGCGGAATTTTCTTTACGGTACTGACGCTGGGACTGAGCCACCGGGTGCCGGTATGGATGCAGGTCGATCCACTGATACAAGAACTGGCTTCCGAGTATTTCTTCATCCTCTATACACCCATGCTGGCCCGAACCGCTATCATCATTTTTGGCACCCTGCTTCGTTCCGTGGGGGACTCCAAAACACCTATGCGGATAGGACTGCTGGTAAACCTGATCAACGTTGTGCTGAATTTTCTGCTGATCTATCCCAGCAGGGAAGTACTGGGCGTCATGCTGCCCGGTGCGGGAATGGGCGTCATCGGCGCGGCTTGGGCAAGCGCTATCGCCTTTGTGGTCGGCGGCATATGTATTACCGTTTCTCTTTGGCGGCATCCGCTGATCTCACCCAGAGGGCAGTCTCTGCGGCCTGACTGGGAAGTTTTGCGGCCCTGCCTGAAGGTCGCGCTGCCGAATGCCTTGCAGCGCTTTGGCACCTCCCTGGGCTATGTGGCGTTTGCTTCCATGATCAATTCCATCGGTGAAGTGGCAACCGCAGCCCATACCATTGCAAACACAGTGGAATCCGCCTTTTATATCCCAGGCTACGGGATGCAGACAGCGGCGGCCACTCTGGCCGGCAATGCACTGGGCGCCAAGGATGACCGGCGCGTAAAAGACCTGGCCAGAATGATCCTCTTCCTTGAGGTCAGTCTGATGGTCGTATCCGGCTCGCTTTTGTTCTTGTTTGCGCCCGATATGATGGGGCTGTTTTCCGCTGACCCGCAGGTCATTTCTCTGGGAACCACGGTTTTGCGGATGGTGGCCGTCTCGGAGCCGTTCTACGGTGTTTCCATTATTATTGAAGGCATGATGCAGGGTATGGGCAATACACTGCTTCCCTTTGTGTTCAGCGTCAGCGGCATGTGGGGGATCCGGATCATCGGTACGTTTGTCTGTACCCAGCTTTTGGGTATGGGACTGATCTCCGCGTGGGCCTGCATGATCGCCCACAACCTGCTGCTGTTCGTTATGTTCGTGATCTGCTATGTCAGCGGAAAGTGGAATCCCATGCATCAAAAGGGCAGGGAAGGGGCCTGAAAAATCCTGGAATTTTTCTAAAAAGCACTTGATTTTCTGGAATTCTTGTGCTAAAATAAATTGGTCTGAAATCAAGGTGAGTCCTCTGCGACGGTAAGTACGCATGAACGCCTAATATTTAAGGAGGACAAAGAAATGGATTTAGTTAAGGCTCTGAACAGCCAGTACATGAAGGAAGAGCTGCCCGAAGTTAAGGTCGGCGACACCGTTCGTGTGCATGTGCGCATCAAGGAAGGCTCTCGTGAGCGTATCCAGGTGTTCGAAGGCACCGTCATCGCCCGTAAGCACGGTGGCATCGGCGAGACCATCACCGTTCGCCGCGTTTCCTACGGCGTGGGCTGCGAGAAGGTTTTCCCCCTGCATTCTCCCAACGTTGCTATGATCGAGACCGTCCGCAAGGGCAAGGTCCGTCGTGCAAAGCTGTACTACCTGCGCGACCGCGCTGGCAAGGCTGCAAAGGTCAAGGAGAAGGTCTAACCTGCAAATTGATAAAAAGAGAGGGCTTTGCCCTCTTTTTTTATTGTTAAATACCGCCAAGATGGGAATTCTTCACACTTTGTTATAGAAAAATACGTCCTGCTGTGGTATACTGTAAGGAACAACTTTCCAAAAATGGACGCAACCGGCATGTGCCGTTTATATAGGAGGAAGCGATTATGGCTTCACGCAAAGAAAAGAAAGCTGCGAAAAAAGAAGAAAAACTGGGCTGGAAAAAGAGCGTTGTGCTGTACCTGCACGATTGGCTCTACTTGCTTATGGCAATTTTGCTGACATTTCTGCTGATATTCCGTATCATCGTCGTATCCGGCGATTCCATGTATTCTACCCTCTGGGACGGAGACTATCTGCTGCTTTTGAGCAACTTGTTTTACCATGATCCCCAGCAAGGTGATATCGTAGTAATCAGCAAAGAATCCTTCGACAACGGAAGCCCCATCGTGAAGCGCGTCATTGCCACAGAAGGGCAGACGGTGGACATCGATTTTGAAAATGGCATTGTATATGTGGATAACATTGCTTTGGAAGAAGACTATATCCATAATCTGACGCAAAACAGCGAAGGTACGCAATTCCCTCTGGTTGTGGAAGAGGACTGCATTTTTGTACTTGGCGATAACCGCAGTGTTTCCATGGACAGCCGATCCCCGGCAATTGGCCAGATCGACAAGCGGGAGGTTTTGGGAAAGGCGATTTATCTGCTGTTCCCCGGCACCAGTCATGGACAATTACCCAAAGATTACAACAGAACGGGAGCAATACAATGAGTGATAAGGATAAAATGAATATACAGTGGTATCCCGGCCACATGACCAAGACCCGCCGCCAGATCGAAGCGGATCTGAAGCAGGTGGATGCGGTCTGTGAAATTGTGGATGCCAGAATCCCCCTGTCCAGCCGCAATCCGGATATTGACGCCATATGCGGAAGCAAGCCCAGGATCATTGTGCTGAACCGTATGGATTTGGCAGATCCCAATGCGACCAAAAAGTGGGCAGCCTACTTTAAAGGTAAGGGAATGGCCGTGATCGCCACTGACTGCAAGACCCGAAGGGGTATTACCGATTTTACTCCCGCAGCCCGTACAGCCTGTGCCGAAAAGCTGGAGCGCGATGCCAAGCGCGGCATGAACCGTCCTCTGCGGGTCATGGTCGTCGGCATTCCCAATGTTGGAAAGTCTACGCTCATCAATCAGATTTCCGGCAGAAAAGGCGCGAAAGCGGAAAACCGTCCGGGCGTAACCCGTGGCAAGCAATGGGTGACGGTGGACAGCGGCCTGCAGCTGCTGGACACGCCGGGTATTTTGTGGCCCAAATTTGAAGATCCGGAAGTCGGCATGATGCTGGCCTACACCGGCGCGGTCAAAGAGGATGTCATTGACATTGAAGAACTGGCGTCCCGCCTGATGGAGCTGCTGCATAAGTTCTATCCCCAGACATTGTTGGAACGCTACAAGATAGAAGCACCTGAGGGCACCCCCGGTTGGGAGCTGATCGAAATGGCCGGACGAAAGCGGGGCTATCTGGTTTCCGGCGGCGAAGTAAATACAGAGCGTATGTCCAAGGTGCTGCTGGACGAATTCCGCGGCGGCAAACTGGGCAAATTCACACTGGAAATGCCGGAGGAAACGGTATGAGCAACGTAAATATGTGGGAAATTGAAGATAGCAACTACTCAGAAGACGTGAAGATCATCTGCGGCGTGGATGAAGCAGGCCGCGGCCCACTGGCGGGCCCTGTCTGCGCGGCGGCTGTGATCCTGCCCCGGCATCTGGAACTGCCCGGCCTTACCGACAGCAAGAAGCTGACCGACAAGAAGCGGCGGGAGCTTTTCCCGCAGATCAAGGAACAGGCTGTTGCTTACGGCATTGGTTTTGCCTCCGAGAAGGAAATCGATGAGATCAACATTTTGCAGGCAACGTTCCTCGCCATGCAGCGGGCACTGGACCAGTTGAGCGTAAAGCCGGATCTTGCCTTGATCGACGGCAACCGGGAGAAAGACTTTGGGCTTCCCGTGAAAACCGTTGTGAAAGGAGACAGTCTGAGCGCGAATATTGCCGCGGCGTCCATCCTTGCCAAAGTCACCCGGGATGACCTGATGCTGGAAATGGCAAAGGAATACCCGGAATATGGGTTTGAAGTCCATAAGGGCTATGGCACCAAAGCACATTACGCCGCGCTGACAGAGCATGGCCCCTGTCCGACCCACCGTATGACCTTCCTGAAGAAGTTCTATGGGGAAAAATAACCTGTCCGGTGCTTGGGGCGAAGCGCTTGCGGCGGAATATCTCCGAAAAAAGCGGTACAAGATCATAGCCGCAGGATACCGAAGTCGTTTCGGCGAGATCGATCTCATCGCGCAAAACAAACACTTTCTGGTTTTTGTAGAGGTAAAGCTGCGGAAATCTTCGAATTTCGCCCAGGCCATGGAGTATGTGGATAAAAAGAAGCAGGATCGGCTTCGAACCACTGCGTCTATGTACTTATCGGAAAATCCCACCAAACTGCACGCCCGATTCGACGTCATAGAGATCTATGCCCCGGAGGGGACGGCAACAATCCATCCGGAAATCAATCATTTGGAGGATGCGTTTCAATGAATTTTCCTGTTTTTGACTTTCATTGCGATACCGCGCTGGCATTGCTTGGAGAGGATATGAACCAGGCCGGAAGCCTGCGGAGCAACAAACTGCACATTGACCTGGAACGGGCCTCTCAATTAGGGGGCTATGCGCAGTGCTTTGCCTGTTTCACCACGCCCCTAATGGAGCAATGGCATAAGATTTCCCCTATCGTCATTTTTGAGCGGGAACTGACCACCATCCAGCGGGAGGTAGATAAGAACCGGGATCTGATCTCCATTGCCTATTCTCCCAGAGAAATCCAGGAGAACAGGGAAAATGGCAAGATGTCCGCCATCCTGACGCTGGAGGGCACGGCCGGCTTTGGCCATGACCCGGCGCTGCTGGAAGACCTGTATGCCATTGGGTTTCAGATTTCCAGCCTGGGATGGAATGAGCAGAATCCGCTGACCGGCTCTCACATGACGGGCGGCGGTCTGACGGACCAGGGCAGGGAATACGTAAAGGAAGCCCAGCGCCTGGGGATGCTGATCGATGTGAGTCATATCAGCGACGAAGGCTTCTGGGACATTCTGAAGATCACGAATGCGCCCATAATTGCCACCCATTCCAACAGCCGCACCATATGCGATAACAGCCGCAATTTGACAGATGATATGTTCCGGGCCATCTGCGAGACCGGGGGACTGGCGGGTTACAATGTCTGCGCTGAATTTACCGGAGAAAATCCCACCATCGATACCGGCTGTGACCACATTTTCCATTTGATGGAACTGGATCCCAGCGGTAAGCACATTGCGCTGGGCGGTGATCTGGACGGCATTACGGCGATGCCCCAGGGCTTTGAGGGTGTGCAGAGCTATCCGGTCCTGGCAAACCGCCTGCTGGAACGCGGCCTTGATGAAAAGACAGTAATGGACATCTACTGGAACAACGCCATTGGAGTGATGGAACGTGCTGTATGTAACCACACGAAATAACCGGGATGCATATACTGCCCAGCGGGCCCTGCGGGAAAACCGGGGGCCTGACGGCGGACTGTATCTTCCGTTCCGAACGCCGAAGTTTTCTCCGGCGGACATTGACGCACTGGCGGAAAAGCCATTCGGCCAGTGTGTCGCGGATGTTCTGAATCTGCTGTTCAACACCAAGTTGACCAGCTGGGATGTGGATTTCTGCATTGGGCGTTATCCTGTGCGCCTGCAGACGCTGCGCCACCGCATCATCATGGCGGAGTCCTGGCATAACCCAGGCTGGGATTTTGACTGCATGGTGGACAATTTGGCAAAGCATCTGTGCGCGAATATTACCGTACCCAGTGACCTGGCAAAGATTGCGGTGCGCATTGCTGTCTTATTCGGAATCTTTGGGGAGCTGAAGCGTTCCGGTATCAATTTTGCAGACATTTCCGTGGTTTCCGGTGATTTTTCCGCTCCGATCAGTGCCTGGTATGCCCGGCAGTGGGGACTTCCCATTGGTAATATCATCTGCTGTTGCAATGAAAACAACGACCTGTGGAACCTGATTTGCCACGGCCAGCTACGCACCGATACCGTCAGCATTCCCACCATTATCCCGGAAGCGGACATCACCTTACCCGCCGATCTGGAACGGCTGATTTATGAAGCCGGTGGAATCCCGGAAGTGGAGCGTTATCTTGATATTTGCCGCCGCGGGGGAACGTACTGCCCCAATGACGCGATACTGGGCAGACTCCGCAAAAACCTGCATGTCAGCGTTGTGAGCAGCCAGCGCATTGAGATGACGATCCCCAGCGTATACAGAACGCATAACTATCCGCTGTCCCCGTATTCCGCCCTTGCATACGCAGGGCTGCTGGATTACCGGGCAAAAACAGGGGAGACCCGTCACGCAATCGTGCTGGCGGAAAAAAGCCCGGCCAATGATGCGGAGGCTGCAGCGAATTAAAATATAGAAATGGAGGTGCTCTATGGCACTTTACGCCATCGGCGACCTGCACCTGTGCCTTGGAGCGCCGAAACCTATGGACATTTTCGGCGGCGCCTGGGTAGGATATATGGACAAGCTGAAAGAGGGCATGTCTGTCATCCGGCCGGAGGATACCACCGTTCTGCTGGGAGATTTGAGCTGGGCTCTGGATTTGCCCAACGCCAAAGCAGATTTCGCCTGGATCAATGAAATTCCTGGAAAAAAGATCATTTTGAAGGGCAATCACGATTACTGGTGGAGCACCGCGGCGAAATTTCAAAAATTCTGCGCGGAAAACGGCTTTGAAAATATGTGCCTGCTGAATAACAACTGCTACGAATATGAAGGGTATGCCATCTGCGGCACCCGGGGCTGGTTTTTCGAAGAAGAGCGGAGCGGGCAGCATGACGAAAAGGTCTTCAAACGGGAGCTGATCCGGCTGGAAACGTCGCTGAAAGCGGCGGGGGAGAAGCAGAAAATTGTATTTCTGCATTACCCACCCAGGTATAAAGGCTATGAATGCCCGGAAATCCTGGAACTTCTGGAAAAATATGAGGTACGCCGCTGCTTTTATGGCCATCTTCACGGCGGCAGCCACAAATTGGCCATGGAAGGCCTCTGGGACGGCGTAGAATTCCGCCTTGTCGCGGCGGATTACATCGGATTTAAGCCTTACACAGTAATTTTCTAAAAGAATTTTCAGAAAACTATGGACAAAACCGTCTTATTTTGATAGAATATATCGGCTATGTAAAAAATATATACAATGGTCTCGCCATGCGAACCAATTTAGGAGGATTACTTAAATGAACGTTAAGAGCATTGAAAGAAACGGCAATGAGGCTACCGTCGTTGTCGAGATCGACAAGGACCTGATGGAGAAGGGCGTCAACGCCGCTTACCTGAAGGCCCGCAAGCAGATCATGATCCCCGGCTTCCGTAAGGGCAAGGCTCCCCGTAAGATGATCGAGGCTATGTACGGCGCCCATGTCTTCTACGAAGACGGCCTGGAAGAGATTTTCCCCGAGGTCTACGACTTTGCTATCGCAAAGCAGGATTTTAAGGCCATCGGTCGTCCCAACCTGACCGACATGCAGATCAGCGAGGAGAACATTGTGACCCTGACCCTGACCACCGAGGTCTACCCTGAGGTCACCCTGGGCCAGTACAAGGGTCTGGAGGTCGAAAAGGCTGAGGCTGCCGTTTCCGACGCTCAGGTTCAGGCCGAGCTGGACCGCATGGCTCAGAACGTTGCTTCCACCGAGACTGTCGAGCGTGCCGCTGAGATGGGCGACACCGCCAACATTGACTTCGAGGGCTTCGACAATGGCGTTCCCTTCGACGGCGGCAAGGGCGACAATTTCGACCTGAAGCTGGGTTCCGGCCAGTTTGTTCCCGGTTTTGAGGAGCAGATCGTTGGCATGACTGCCGGCGAGGAGAAGGATATCGACATCACCTTCCCTGAGGATTACCACGCTGAGCTGGCCGGCAAGGCTGTTGTCTTCCACGTCAAGCTGAACAAGGTCACCGTTACCAATGTTCCCGCTTTGGATGACGAGTTTGCCAAGGATGTTTCCGAGTTCGACACTCTGGAAGAGCTGAAGGCTGACATCCGTGCGAAGGCTCTGGAGCAGACCGAGAAGCAGGTCCAGTCCGCTTTTGAGAACGCTGCTGTTGAGAAGGCTGCTGAGAACACCACTGTTGACATGCCCAAGGCTCTGATTGAGACTGAGCTGGACACCCAGATGGAGCGTTTTGCTTACCAGCTGCAGATGAGCGGCTACTCCATGGAGCAGTACGCCAAGATGATGGGCGGCGACGTCAACACCATGCGCAACGCGTTCCGTCCCGCTGCTGAGAAGCAGGCAAAGATCTCCGTCACCCTGGAGAAGATCGTTGAGGTCGAGGGCCTGACTGTTACTGACGAGGAGATCGAGGCTGAGTTCCAGTCCCTGGCAGATCAGTATCAGCTGGAGCTGGCTAAGGTCAAGGAGATGGTTCCCATGAACGAGATCACCGGTAGCCTGACCACCCGCAAGGCCGTTAAGGTCATCGTGGACTCTGCTGTTGCCGTCGCTCCCAAGGCTGAGGAGAAGACCGAGGAGTAATCTTCACTTTACGAAACCACAGCGAACCGGTCAAATGGCCGGTTCGCTATCACACAAAATGCCCTGCGAGGAATAACCTTCCTCTGTAATGGTTAGAATGTTTCAAACCCTTGAAAGGAGACATCACCATGAGTTTAGTACCCTATGTTGTTGAGCAGACCAGCCGCGGTGAGCGCAGCTATGATATTTTTTCCCGTCTGCTGAATGACCGCATCATTTTCCTGTCCGAAGAGGTCAATGACACCACTGCCTCTCTGGTTGTGGCGCAGCTTCTGTATTTGGAAGCCCAGGACCCCGATAAGGACATCCAGTTCTATATCAACAGCCCTGGCGGCAGTGTTACCGCAGGTATGGCCATCTATGACACCATGCAGTACATCAAGTGCGATGTGGCTACCATTTGTGTCGGTATGGCTGCATCCATGGGTGCGTTCCTGCTGAGTGCAGGTACCAAGGGCAAGCGTATGGCACTGCCCAATTCCGAGATCATGATCCACCAGCCCTCCGCCGGCACCCAGGGGCAGATCACGGATATGGCCATCCACATGAAGCGTCTGCAGACCATCAAGGAGCGGATGAACCGGATCCTGGCGGACAACTGCGGCCAGAGTATTGAAACTGTGACTGCTGCCTGCGAGCGTGACAACTTCATGACCGCGGAGGAAGCCAAGGCCTTTGGCCTGATCGACCGCGTGCTGGAGCATCACTAAAAATCATTTAGAAATGAGGTACCAGGTGCATGGCAAGAAATAATGAACAGCCGCCGATTCGCTGCAGCTTCTGCGGTAAGCGGGAGAACCAGGCGTCACGGCTGATTGCCGGTCCTGGCGTGTATATCTGCAGCGACTGTGTGGCTGCCTGCAGCGATCTGCTGCGGGATGAGTATGATATGGACCAGACCCAGGGACTGAATGCCCCCGACCGTCTGCCGACTCCCATGGAGATGAAATCCTTCATGGACCACTATATCATTGGACAGGATGATGCCAAGGTTGCCCTGTCCGTTGCAGTATACAACCACTATAAGCGCATCTATTTTGGTGCGGATTCCGATGTGGAGCTGCAAAAAAGCAACATTCTGTTGATTGGTCCCACGGGCAGCGGCAAGACCCTGTTTGCCCAGACCCTGGCAAAGATTCTGAATGTGCCCTTTGCCATTGCGGATGCTACGACCCTGACCGAGGCCGGTTATGTTGGCGACGATGTAGAGAATATTCTTCTGCGTCTGCTGCAGGCTGCGGACTTCGATGTGGAGCTGGCAGAGCGGGGCATTATCTACATCGATGAAATGGATAAGATCGCCAGAAAGAGCGAGAACACTTCCATTACCCGTGACGTTTCCGGCGAGGGCGTTCAGCAGGCACTGCTGAAAATCCTGGAAGGCACCGTTGCCAACGTTCCTCCTCAGGGTGGGCGCAAGCATCCCCAGCAGGAAATGATCCAGGTGGATACCACCAACATCCTCTTTATCTGCGGCGGCGCATTTGACGGTCTGGATAAGATCATCGAAAAGCGCACGGATAAGAGTGCCATTGGATTCGATGCCCCTGTTCAGAGCAAAAACAAGCGGGATGTGGGCACCCTGTTTACCCAGGTGGAGCCTCACGACCTGCTGAAGTTTGGTATTATTCCCGAGTTGGTGGGCCGTATGCCGGTTATCACCACACTGCAGAGTCTGACCCAGAATGATCTGGTTCGCATTCTCGTAGAGCCTAAGAACGCACTGACGAAGCAGTACCAGGCGCTTTTGGGCATGGACGGCGTGGAACTGGAAGTTTCTGACGAAGCCCTGCTGCTGATCGCCCAGAAGGCCATCGACCGCCAGATCGGTGCAAGAGGCCTGCGTGCGATCATGGAAAAGATCATGACCAGCATCATGTTCCTGATTCCTTCGGATCTTACCATTCAAAAAGTGGTCATCACCCCGGAAGCGGTGGAGGGCGGCGACCCTGTTATCGTGCGGGATTCCGCACATCCCAGAGAGAAGCTCTCTGGACGCAAATAACCTTTAAAGGGGGTAGTTTTCTACCTCCTTTTTTCAAAAAGGAGGGAAATTCCCTTGACAGAAGAAATGATATATGCCGGAAAAATGCCCATTCTGGCGCTCCGCGGATTGGCGGTGTTTCCCGATCAGACTATTCACTTTGATGTGGGCCGTCCCAAATCGGTCCGTGCGCTGGAAGCGGCAATGAAACAGGATCAGACTCTGTTTTTGATCCCCCAGAAAGATATCCTGGTGGACGACCCGAAACTGATCGACCTTTACAGCATTGGTACGGTTGCTAAGGTTAAGCAGGTCCTGAAAAGCCAGGGAGATAATCTTCGCGTGCTTGTGACGGGCATCTGCCGCGGTAAAATTACAGAGATGCAGCAGTGTGAGCCCTTCCTTTCCGGCATCATTGAGGCTGTGCCTGCGCCGGAAACAGGGGATTCCATGCGTTCACATGCAATGCGCCGGGAGGCCAATTCCCTCTATGGACTGTACCTGCAAATGTCTGAGCATCCTGCCCAGGCAGTGCATCTTCGCATGATGGCCAGCGAGTCCAGCGGCTTCATTGCGGACTCCATCGCACAGAATTCCGGTATCGAATTCCCGGACAAGGCCAAGATGCTGTGCCAGCTGAACCCAACCAAACGTCTTGAGGCGGCAATTCGCCTGCTGCGGCAGGAGGTGGAAATGCTGCGCCTGGAAGGTGAGATCCAGGAGAAGACCCGTTCTGCCATTGACCAGAACCAGAAGGATTATTATTTGCGTGAGCAGATGAAGGTCATTCGGGAGGAACTGGGAGAAGGGGACGACGAGGTGGAGTTTGAGAACTACACCAGGCGTATCCGGGATCTCCATTTGGCGGAAGAGCATGAAAAGAAGCTCCTGAAGGATGTGGAACGCCTGAAGAAGCAGCCCTTTGGTTCCTCTGAAGGAGCTGTGCTGCGCAATTATCTGGACACGGTTCTGGAACTTCCCTGGAATGTCAAGACAAAGGAACGTGTGGATGTCGCGACTGCCCGTAAAATTTTGGAGCATGACCACTTCGGCCTGGAAAAGGTGAAAGAGCGCATTCTGGAAACCATTGCGGTGCGTCAGATGGCGCCGGAGATGCCGCCCCAGATCATCTGCCTTGTGGGCCCTCCCGGCGTGGGCAAAACCTCGATTTCCTATTCCATTGCCCGCAGCCTGAACCGGAAGATGGCCCGCATCTCCCTGGGCGGCGTCCACGATGAGGCGGATATCCGCGGCCACCGTAAGACTTACGTTGGCGCTATGCCCGGACGGATCATGGCTGCCATGACCCAGGCAGGCTCCAGCAATCCGCTGCTCCTGCTGGATGAGATCGACAAAATGGGTTCTGACTACCGCGGCGACCCCAGTGCCGCTTTGCTGGAAGTCCTGGACGCAGAGCAAAATCAGACTTATCGGGACCATTATCTGGAGATTCCTTACAATCTTTCGGATGTCCTCTTCATTACCACTGCCAATACGCTGGATACCGTTCCCCGGCCTCTGCTTGACCGTATGGAGATCATCGAGCTTGGCTCTTATACCGATGAAGAGAAATTGATGATCGCCAAAAATCATCTGATCCCCAAGCAGCTTGCCAAACATGGCCTGAAGAAAGCGCAGCTGCGGGTAACTGACGACGCCATCCGGGAGATCATTTCCTGCTATACCAGGGAATCCGGTGTCCGGAACCTGGAAAGGGCATTCGGCGAAATTTGCCGGAAGGCCGCTATGCAGATCGTTTCTCAGGAAACGCCTAAGAAGATTACCGTTACCGGCAGCAATTTGGAAACTTACCTGGGCGTCCGCAAGTATCTGCCGGACCGTCTGCCCTGTACCGATCAGGTGGGATTGGTCACTGGCCTGGCCTGGACAAGCGTGGGTGGTGAAACGCTGGAAGTGGAAGTCAATGTGATGGAAGGTTCCGGCAAACTGGAACTTACCGGCAACCTGGGCGATGTGATGAAGGAATCTGTGCATGCGGCCCTTAGCTATATCCGCGCCAACGCCAAAAAACTGGGGATCGACCCGGATTTCTATAAAACCAAGGACATCCATGTTCACTTCCCGGAAGGCGCGGTTCCCAAAGACGGCCCTTCCGCTGGTGTGACGGTTTGCACAGCTATCGTTTCCGCATTGACAGGTACGACTGTTCGCCGCGACGTTGCCATGACCGGCGAAATTTCCCTCCGCGGTCGGGTTATGCGCATCGGCGGACTGAAAGAGAAGACCATGGCAGCCCTGCGCCATGGCGTTCGTACGGTGATCATTCCAAAAGACAACGAGCGGGATCTGGAAGAAATCGACCAGACGGTTCGCCGCCAGCTGAATTTTATCAGTGCGCAGACCGTGGATACCGTCCTGGATGCGGCGCTGAACCGCAAGCCGGAGATGAATCCCACGATCCTGGCGGATATTCCCGGGGATATCAAGACAAAAGCCCCCAAGCCGGAGCTTCGGCAGTAAGGAGGAAAAATGAACTTTCAAAATGTAGAATTTCTGATTTCCGCCGCGTCTCCCAAGGATTTTCCGAAAAACCGCCTGCCTGAGATCGCGTTTGCGGGAAAATCCAATGTGGGAAAGTCTTCCGTTATCAACCGCCTGCTGCAGCGCAAAAACTTCGCCCGTGTAGGCGAAAAGCCCGGCAAAACCATCCATGTGAATTATTTCCTGATTGACCGAAAGTGCTATCTGGTGGATCTTCCGGGCTATGGTTTTGCAAAGGTCTCCCAGCAGGAGAAGGAGCGCTGGGGGAAGCTGATGGAAGATTATTTCGCGGCAAACCGCATCGATCTGGGTGTCCTGATTGTGGATTACCGCCATCCGCCTACGAACAACGACATTACTATGGCCAACTGGTTCCTGGAGAGCGGCTGCCCGTTTGTGGTTGTGGCAAACAAGATGGACAAGCTGAAAAAAAGCGAGCTGGAGCCCAATCTGAAAACTATCTGGGAAGATCTGGACCTCCCTGAAACCTGTCCCATCATTCCCTTCTCTGCGGAGAAGGGAAATGGCCGGGAGGAGTTGGTGCGCCAGATTTTGGCGGCTGTGAAGGAGTAAGGCATTGATTCTGGAATATGCCGACTGGCAATTTGATGTCGATGTGGCAGCTACGCGGGAGCATACCCTAAAAAACGCATCTGACCATTGCATGTGTGCCTACTGCCGGAATTATTATGAAACCGTGGATACGGCTTATCCAAATCTGCGGCCATTTCTGGAGCAATTCGGCGTGAACATAGAAGGCCCTTCGGAGCTGATGCCCTTTGAACCTACATTGCTGCTTGCCTGTTACCGCGTTCAGGGAAACATCGTAAGCTGGGGACAGAGTGCACTTTCCGTGAACGGCATTCCGGTCGTTGCCGAAGCATCGGAGGATGGTACATTTCTTCTGTGGGTAGGGGAGATGGAGCTTCCCTGGATACAGGCAGAGCCTGTGGAGGATGTGATCTCACCGGCTAATATGCCGGAATTTCTGGAGCGAATGCAGGAAGTCTGGACCCTGCGGCATGGAGATGCGCTTGTATTTTCATAAAAAAAGACCACAGCCGGCTTGGCTGTGGCCTTTCGTCTGCACGCAAACTCTGTGTTGCTTTTTGCAGATTTGGGCAATATAATAAGGACATTCCAAATACTTGCGGGGTGTCATATGAAAAAGATGTTGATTACCGGCGGAACGGTATTCGTCAGCCAATACGCAGCCCAATATTTCGCGGATAAATTTGAGGTTTATGTCCTCAACCGCAACACCCGTCCTCAGTGCAGCGGCGTAAATCTCATCGAAGGGGATCGACATGGGCTGGGGGATAAACTCAAAGGCAAACATTTTGATGCCGTACTGGATATCACAGCCTATGATGGAGAGGATGTTTGTGATCTGCTGAATGCGCTGGACACCTTTGATGATTACATTCTTATCAGTTCCAGTGCAGTTTACCCGGAATCTGAGCCGCAGCCTTTTGCGGAAAGTGCATCCATCGGCCCAAATAAAATCTGGGGAAAATACGGCACAGACAAGATAGCCGCTGAGCAGGCGCTTTTGCAGCGTGTCCCCAACGCATATATCCTTCGCCCACCCTACCTCTATGGCCAGGGAAACAATGTTTACCGGGAAGCGTTCGTCTTTGACTGTGCTTTACAAAATCGGGCTTTTTATCTTCCTGAAGAAGGCGGTATGAACCTGCAATTTTTCCATGTAGACGATCTCTGCCGGTTTATCAGCATAATTCTGGATAAGCACCCGGAACAGCACATTTTCAATGTGGGAAACCGGGAGGCGGTCACCATCAAGGACTGGGTGACGCTCTGCTATCAAGCAGTCGGCGCGGTTCCGGAGTTTGTTCGCGTAAGTAGGGAAGTGGAGCAACGCAGCTATTTTCCATTCTATCGTTACGAATATTATCTGGATGTGGAGAAACAGTCAGCCCTTCTTTCGGACACAAAGCCGTTGGATCAGGGACTTAAGGAAGCCTTTGCTTGGTATTTGCAGCATTCTGACCGGGTTAGAAAAAAGCCGCTGTTGGAATATATTGATCAAAATTTGTAATAGAAAGCCGCGGATGGGATACCCAAAGGTGTCCATCCGCGGCCTTTCGCAATTGAATTAACCTTTCGCTTTTGCGGCCTTCAGTGCCTGGGCCAGCTGGTCGGGGCAGGAAGTGGACTTCATGCCGCAGGTCACGCCTTCGACACGGGAAATGACCTCGTCGATGTCCATACCTTCAATAAGCTGTGCAATGCCCTTCAGGTTGCCGTTGCAGCCGCCCACGAACTGGACATTCTTGACCTTGTTGTCCTCAACATCAAAATAGATCATCTGAGAGCAGGTGCCCTTGGTCTTGTACTGATACATAATTTGTAAATCCTTTCTGTTTATAGAATAATGTCAACGAGTTCAGCGTCTACCAGATCGGCCAAAGCCTCTGGCGGGACGATCATCTGGTGCCCTCTGGCCCCTGCAGAAACGGCGATTTCTTCCCACAGAATGCAGGTTTCATCAAAATAGGTAGGGTATTTCTTTTTCATACCCACCGGACTGCATCCGCCCCGGATATATCCTGTGAGACCGAGAAGCTCTTTGACAGCTACCATTTCCATGTTCTTATCTCCGGCGGCTTTTGCGGCCTTTTTCAGATCCAACTCGCAGCAAACAGGGATGCAGAATACATTGATCCCAGTTTTTTCACCCCGGGCTACCAGTGTTTTGAATACCTGCTCCGGGGGCATTCCAATGGCGGCGGCAGCATGATTGCCGTTCAGATCCTTTTCATCAAATTCGTAAAAACTTTCCCGGCAGGGGATCTTTGCCTGCTGCACCAGACGGACAGCGTTTGTTTTTGTTGCCATAGTATCACCGCTGCTTATTATACGATAGTTTTTCTCTACTTTCAAGAGTGAATTATGCCCATCAAACTGGTTATCCTAAGAAAAATCAACAGGAGGCATGACCATGAATGAAAATGCGGAAATGAAAAAACAGGAGCAGGAGCAAATCATTGAGCTTGGCTCTGATATCACAAAATCCAGCAAAGGCAACATCTATACCCTGACCATCATCGGCCAAGTGGAAGGACACCAGGTTGCCCCGGAGACGGTGAAAACAACGAAATATGAGCACGTTCTGCCGCTTTTGGCAGGCATCGAGGAAAGCGACGATATTGACGGCCTTTTGCTGCTTCTGAACACCGTGGGCGGTGACATTGAAGCGGGCCTTGCCATTGCGGAAATGATTGCTGGCATGAAAAAACCAACGGTTTCACTGGTTTTGGGCGGCGGTCATTCCATCGGCATTCCGCTGGCGGTCTGCACGAAAAAATCCTTCATTACGCCCACAGCCAGCATGACGGTACACCCCGTCCGCATGACCGGACTTGTGGTAGGCGCTCCGCAGACCTTCCGCTATTTTCAGCGCATTCAGGAGCAGATCGCGGACTTTGTCACCGCAAATTCCCGAATCAGCCGGGAGGATTTCGAACACTATATGATGGCGACAGGGGAGATGGCTACGGATGTCGGCACGATCCTGTACGGCAAGGAAGCGGTTTCCTCCGGCCTGATCGACAAGCTGGGCGGATTGAACGACGCCCTTTCCACGCTTCATAAAATGATCGAAAAACAGAAAAAGTAAAATAACGGCGGGCATTCCGCCGTTATTTTTTGCCATCAAGAATATAAAAAATTCCATTTTTACTGCCAAGAAAAAAGTACTGGAAATTTCCTTAAAAATATGGTATTATACAGTGTAAAACTTTGTAAAGGGAGTGAAAGACTTGGAGCTGAACTGGTTTCAAAGCGTATTATACGGTCTCCTCTCGGGTCTTATGGACATATTGCCTGTCTCAGCGCAGGCACATAGAGCGCTTCTGCTGAAATTCTACGGAATAAAGGGAAATGGGGATTTCCTGAATTTACTGATTCACCTTGGAATTTTGTGCGCGCTGTATTGGAACAGTCAAAGTCAGCTGATTCGTATGAGCCGGGCCCGTGCACTGGCCCGTGTCCCAAAGCGGAAACGCAAGCGTCCGCTGGATACCAAAAGCCTGATGGACCTGAGCATGCTGAAAACCATGCTGATTCCGGTGATTCTCGGACTTTTCCTGTACCGGTTTGTATCTGATATGAGCGGCAGTCTAATGTGGATCGCACTGTTTCTGTTCCTGAACGGCGTGATCCTGTATGTACCCCAGTTTCTGCCCAGCAGCAACCGGGATTCCCGTACTTTATCCCGTGTTGAGGGACTGCTGATGGGCCTGGGCGGCGCTGCGTCAATTCTGCCCGGTATTTCCGCTGTCGGTGTAACGACTTCCATTGGCTCCGTCTGCGGTGTAGAACGCAGCTACAGTCTGGATATGGCGCTGCTGATGAATATGATCCTAACCATCGGCCTGGCAGTCTATGATGTAATGGGAATCATGGCTAACGGCATGGACGTGCTGTCTTTTTCGATTATCCTTCGGTACTTACTGACAGCGGCTGCCGCGTTCGGCGGCGCCATGCTGGGGATCAAATTCATGCGTCATTTGGCTTCCAACCAGGGATTTTCTCTGTTCGGCGTGTATTGCTGGGGCCTGGCGCTGTTTACCTTTATTTTGAACCTGATTGCATAAGAAAGCGCAGACAGTAACCCCAATAGCCCCCTGATGCAGAAGAAAACTGCATCAGGGGGCATTTCGCTATTGTGAAGGTTTAAATGCTCCGTTCAGAGCAGCAGGGAAGCTGCCGTATTTTCTCAGATCACAGAGGTGCAGCATACAAAGCCGCTGTCAATATAATTGGCAAGGAAGCGGACTTTGAAATTTCTGCGGTCACACAGGGCATTGGGACTACCGGATACATCCAGCTCTTCCGGCAGGACGAATTTTACGCACCGCACGTTCACATCCCGGCAGCTGTCGTGGTGATGGGCAGGAATGATCAGTACTTTCATCCCCCGCTGGAATTCGTGTCCCTTATCGTCCACTTCCGTCAGGATCACGGCCAAGGCGACCCTCCGGTTGGGGCACACATTTTTGATGGTCACATCCAGCTTCAGGATTCGTCCGAGGGAATTGAGCAGCAGATCGCCGGTATCGAATTCCACGTCATCCTGGCAGCCTTCGATGGACACATTCACGGGTGCCGGACAGGGTTCCGTTACCTCATCTGTGCCGCAGTCTACCTCGATTTCGGGGGAACCGAAATCCACATGATTCTTTTCTTTGTCCGAATATTCGATGGACTCGTTGACTTCCAGCATTCCGGAACAGATGCCGCGGTGCTGCACGGTGAAAACAAGCTCCGCTCCCTCGCTCTGGGTAACGCCCAGTTCCGCGATCTTCCATTGCAGAGTTTGCTCGTCCAGCAGCGTTGCCGTTCCCTTTGTGGGCGCAGACAAGGAGAGAATCCGGAAGCAGTCCGTAACGGTTTCGTCGATGACGATGTTGATCGCGCCGGGCTTTGTGATATTCCGGGCCAGATCCGCGAAGAGATCTTCCAGTTCATCATCACTGGGCGCAATGGCGACATAGGAAGAAGCCGGAGTAGAAGCCCAATCCTTCAGGGCCTCCTCATCGATGCCCCCATTGCCGCTGAGGCCGATGACGTAGATGGTGACGCCCTGATCCCTGGCGGCAGCGGCTGCCGGGCTTGGCGGCCCGCCGGCAGTGGTAACGCCGTCGGTAAACATGACCATAACTTTTGCGTTATTTGACGCGGGATCAAACAGTCCCAGTGCTTTCGTGAAAGCGTCCTCATGGTTGGTGGAGCCGCCGGCATTCAGCGCGTTGACTGCGTTTTTCAGCGTGCTGACGGAAGTGGTCAGCAATGTGTCCTGGGTGGCCATGGTGGCGAAACTGACAATGCCAATGTGGCTTCCGTTTCCGATTTTTCCGTCCTGCACACCGTCGGTGACCTCGTCGATGATGTCAATGAACAGATTTGCCGCGTTCTTCAGGGCAGGCATACTTTGCCTCATGCTGGTAGAGCGGTCCAGGATCAGAACAATGTCCGTAGGGTGGGAGACGATATCCGGCTCTGCCGTCAAGGCCAGCCTTACATCAAATGTTCCGCCGCAGGGGATCATGGATGCGCTCAATTCTTTTGTAGATTTGGTGATACCCATTTCATCAATCCTTTCTGACTCCATTACAGGGGTCATTACAGAATATGACGGGAATTTACAATTTGCGAATCCTGCTGTGGGCGGGAAGGAGGGATATGCACCGGCAAAAAAATAGGAGTGATAAACTGGACAGAAGAGATTCTGTGTGGTATTATATAAAATACAGCGTTTTACCATGCTTTTGCCGACCGAGCCGCTGAGCGCGACATTTTGCCTGACAATTATTGAGGCAAACCAGCTAAGCGCAGACGCAAATCATGGAGAATTCATACAAAGAAGATTGAAAGAATCCTGTATTTGCAAGAAAATTTATAACATAAGGAGGGATATTATGGCCAAGAAGAAGACTGCCAGCCAAGCCGAGAAAATGGTCACGGATGCCAAGAAGAAAACTTCTGCCAACAATTCCACCTCAAAATCGAAACCCAAGAAGCCGCCGACTAAAAAAGCGCCTACCTCTGCCAAGGGTACGCCCAAAGTAAAAACAGAGTATGAAAATCCCATCCCTGTCAATGTTGTGGTAGCCCTCATCAGTATTTTACTGTTTATCCTGTTTGTGCTGATCAGTGTGAATCCCGAGGGCGCGCTGCTGATGGTGATCAAGTCCATTGTTTTGGGCCTGATCGGACAGGCGGGCTTCTATTTCTCCATTCCCGCGCTGCTGTATCTATTCGTGATCAACGCCTTTGGACGCAAAACCGCGGTAAAAATGCGCAGTTTCTGCGTGGTTATGTTTGCATTCCTCTGCGGCGTAATCTACCATTTGATTGTACAGGATCAGGGGATGGCGGATGGCCTTGCCATTTTTGCGGATCTGTATAACGGCGGCGTGGCCGGTACTACCGGCGGTATTCTCTGCGGCGGCTTTGCTGTGCTGCTGCGGTGGGGCTGCGGTACACCCCTGTCGTTCCTGATCACAATTTTGGGCGCGATCCTGACCCTGCTGGGTGCCCTGCAGATTACCATTCCCAGTATCATCCGTGCCATCGCCAACCGTCCCAGGGATGAATGGGAAGAAGATGAGGAGGATGACTATATAGAGCCTGCGGCCATCGTAGTCAATCACATCGCCAACAAGCAGATCGAGCACAAACGCCAGCGTCGGGAGCAGGCCGTGCAGGCCCGGACAGCGCGGCCAGATGCTGCGGAGCTTCTTCCGGAGTCTGCCGCCCAGCGCCAAGTCAGAAAGTCTGTGCCTCAACCGAAGCAGCCTGCTTCGTATGCGGAAAATCAGCCGGTCCAGCAGCCTGCCCAGCCCGTTGTGCAGGACACCGTGAAGCAGGTTCCCGGCAAAGGCGCGGCCTTTATGAATCGAATCGATGCGGAAATTGGTGCACCTTTGGCCGGAACTTCCGGTTATGTCCGGGAGGACATCCCGAACGTCTTCGATGAGCCCGTCACAGTGCCGACTCCCGTTCGGGTGGAGGCGGAGGAGCTTGAGCCGGAGATTCCTGTTCGGATGCCGGAACTGAAAGTCAGCGATCCGATCCCAGCCGCACCGAAGCTGGAACCCCAGCCGAAGGCTGCTGTGAAGCAGGCGCCGGAGGCAAAGAGCGGCAAGGTCAGTTCCAAAGATACAGCGGAGTCCGCCCAGCAGGTAGCCGCAGAGATCGCGCGAGGCCAGGCGGTGCAGAAGCCCGAATACTGCTTCCCGCCCCTTGACCTGCTGAAACGGCCTGTCCGCGGCGGAACAGACGGCACGGAGGAGATGCGTGAAAATTCCCGCCGCCTGAACGAAACCCTGGCCAGCTTTAATATCGATGCCCATATCATCAATGTCACCCGGGGCCCCAGTGTTACCCGCTATGAGGTGGAGCTGGACAAAGGCGTCCGGTTGAATAAGCTCACCGGCTGTGCCGACGATATTGCCCTGAGCCTGGGTGCTTCCGGTGTGCGTATTGCGGCAGTTCCCGGGAAGATCTCTGTGGTCGGTATTGAGGTGCCGAACCGTTCCGTTACCACGGTTTCCCTTCGTGAGGTCATCGATTCCGGAGAATTTGCCAATGCAAAATCCAAGTCTTCCATTGCACTGGGCAAGAGTATCGACGGCAACTGCGTGGTTGGCAACATTTCCAAGATGCCCCACCTGCTGATCGCGGGTACTACCGGTTCCGGTAAGTCTGTGTGCATGAACTCTATCATCATCAGCCTTCTGTATAAGGCCGGCCCGGAAGATGTGAAGCTCATTATGGTTGACCCCAAAATGGTTGAGCTTGGCATTTACAACGGCATTCCCCATTTGCTGATCCCTGTTGTCACCGACCCGAAAAAGGCGGCGGGCAGCCTGCAGTGGGCTGTCACGGAAATGCTGCGGCGCTACAAGATGATGTCTGATCTTGGCGTGCGTGATTTGGAATCCTACAACAGCATTATGGCAGGGGAAGAAGACGGCCAGAAGCTGCCCCAGGTCGTTATCATCATCGATGAGCTGGCTGACTTGATGATGGTGGCCGCCAAGGAAGTGGAAGACTCCATCTGCCGGATTGCCCAGATGGGCCGTGCCGCAGGCATGCACCTGATTATTGCAACCCAGCGTCCTTCCGCCAACGTGATCACCGGTCTGATGAAGGCAAACATTCCTTCCCGAATCGCGTTCTCCGTTGCGTCCGCTATGGAATCCCGCATCATTCTGGATACCATGGGTGCGGAAAAACTGGTGGGTAAGGGTGATATGCTTTATGCGCCCATCGGCAGCGGCAAGCCTCTTCGCGTGCAGGGCTGCTTCGTCACAGACGGAGAAGTGGAAGCGGTCGCGGAATATGTCAAGGAAAACTACGTTTCCGACTACAACCAGGAAGTTCTGGATGAGATCGAAAAAAAAGCACAGCAGACCGGCAAAAAACCGGCCAGCGTTTCTGACCCCGATCCCAGCGAGGAAGAGCTGGAAGGCGATGAGATGCTGCCTGCTGCGGTAGACGTGATTCTGGAAACCGGCCAGGCTTCTGTCTCCATGCTTCAGCGCCGCCTGAAACTGGGCTATGCCCGCGCGGCCAGAATTGTGGATGAGATGGAAGAAAAAGGCATTGTCGGCCCCTTCCAGGGCAGTAAGCCCCGTGCCATCCTCATTACAAAGGAACAGTGGCAGGCCAGAAAGAATGGCGGAACCCAAATGGAGTTTGACGATTTGGATGACTATGGCGCGGTTCCTGAAGAACTTGAATGAAAAAAGGAACAGGTTTCGTAAAGAAATCTGTTCCTTTTTATTATTGTTTGAGCTTTATCGCCTGATCCAGAATCGCATTGGCTGCAGCTTCCTTGGACTGAAGAGGCAGCTCCAATGTTTCATCCCGGGTGATCACCGTGATGATGTTGGTATCCACGCCAAACCCGGCACCGGCAACTTTCAGGTTGTTGGCACAAATCATATCGACATTTTTCTTTTGCAGTTTTTCCTGGCTGTTCTCCACCATATTCTGGGTCTCCATAGAGAATCCGCAAATAACCTGTCCGGGAGCACGGTGCTCTCCCAGATATTTAAGAATATCCTGTGTGCGTTTCAGGGGGATGGACATGTCTCCATCCTTTTTCTTTATCTTGTTATCCGCATACGAAGCGGGCGTATAGTCGGCTACCGCTGCCGCTTTGAAGATAAAGTCTGCGCTGGGGGCATTATCAGCCACAGCTTCAAACATATCCTGGGCGGAAGTGATATTTACCACGTTCACAAAGGGAGGGGGGGCAATGGCGGTAGGCCCAGAAACCAGTGTGACTTCCGCCCCGCGAAGCATCGCCATCTTTGCGATGGCGTAGCCCATTTTGCCTGTAGAATGGTTGGTCAAATACCGTACGGGGTCCAATGCTTCCTGGGTCGGTCCGGCGGTGACCAGGACTTTTTTGCCAGCCAGATCATGCGGGAGTGCCAGGTGACGCAGAATGTGCTGCAGCAGCTCCTCCGGTTCAGGCATTTTTCCTTTCCCAACAGCCCCGCAGGCCAGCCTGCCGCTGGCAGGTTCGATGACTTCCCATCCATAATGGCGCAAAATTTCCAGATTGTCCTGGGTCACGGGATTTTCGTACATGTTGGTGTTCATTGCCGGAGCGATCAGCTTGGGACAGCGGCAGGCAAGCACCGTGGTAGTCAGCATGTCGTCAGCCAGACCATGGGCCAGCTTAGCGCAGACATTGGCGGTTGCCGGGGCAATGATCACAAGATCCGTCCGCTCTGCCAGCGCAATGTGCTCCACCTGATGGCTGAAGTTCCGGTCGAACGTATCCACCATCGTCCGCCGCCCGGTCAGCTGCTCAAAGGTCAGAGGCGTAACGAACTGGGTGGCATTTTGCGTCATTACCACTTCCACGGCAGCGTGCTGCTTTACCAGAGAAGAGGCCAGGGCGGCGGCTTTATAGGCGGCAATGCCGCCGGTGACGCCCAGAAGGACGGTTTTTCCTTTCAGCATAGCAATTCCTCCTGCTTCTTTTTTGCTATTATACCTGTTTTTTTTAAAACTGTAAAGCTGGATTTTTGCTTGTAATTCGTCTGTGACCTTGCTATAATATCACTCGGAGCAAAATGCTCTGAATTTGCGCTGTATCCTCAAAGGGGGAGCGGCAGCAGGAGGTAATTGAATATGAAAGCAACAAAACCGGACACCCGGTACATGGCGACCCTTGCCATGCTCTGCGGCGTGCTTCTGGTCATGGGCATGACGGGAATTGGATTTATTCCCTTGCCGGTGATCAAAGCCACCACCATGCACATCCCGGTCATCCTGGGTGCTGTCCTTCTGGGACCATCCGCGGGCGCCGCTTTGGGCGGAGTATTCGGTCTGTGTTCCATTTGGGCCAACACCACAAACCCCGGACTTCTTTCCTTCGCCTTCTCTCCGTTTATGACAACGGAAGGGTTGATAGGAGCTGCCAAAAGTCTGTGGATCGCATTGGGCTGCCGTATTTTGTTTGGCCTGATCGCCGGCTGGCTGTGGAAACTAATGAAGCGGATTTTGAAGCAGGATTATATTGCGCTGCCGGTTACCGCCGCGTTTTCTACCATTTGCCATACATTGCTTGTGATGGGCAGTATTTATCTGCTTCTGGCTCAGCAGTATGCCGCGGCGAAGAATGTGGCTGTCACCGCAGTATTTGGCCTGGTTATGGGCACCGTCACAGCTTCCGGTATTCCTGAGGCGGTCATCGCCGCCGTTTTGGTGACGGTTATCGGAAAAGCGCTGCTTCATCTGATGGCCCGCTTGAAAAAACGTTAAGGAGAGATTGCAATGCTTCTTGCCATTGATATTGGCAATACCAATCTTGTCATCGGCTGTTTTCAGAACGACGAGATCCTGTTCAAGGCCCGGATCGCTACAGACAAGACCCGCACTTCTGACCAGTACGGTGTAGAAATCAAAAACATGCTGGAAGCCTACGGCGTACATGTCTCGGATATCGATGACTGTATCATTTCCTCCGTCGTTCCTCCGGTTTTTAATTCTGTCCGTACCGGTGTAATTAAAATTATCGGAAAGCAGCCCATGGTGGTCGGCCCTGGGCTGAAGACCGGCCTGGATATCCACATGGACGTGCCGTCCCAGGTGGGAAGTGACCGTATCGTCATTGCGGTTGCGGCGCTGGCGGAGTACAAGGCACCTCTGATTTTGATGGACCTGGGTACCGCAACGACGATCGAAGTGGTGGAACCGGGAAACAAATATTTGGGCGGCGTGATCTTCCCGGGTGTGAAGATCTCCCTGGAAGCGCTGACCAGCCGCGCGGCACAGCTGCCCGGCATCAGCCTGGACAAGCCCAAACAGGTCATCGGCAAGAACACCGTCGATTGTATGCGCAGCGGCATGATGTACGGAACCGCCGCCATGATCGACGGCCTGGTCGAGCGGATCGAAGCGGAGCTTGGCCACCAATCTACCCTCATTGCCACCGGCGGTCTTGCCCAGTTTATTACTCCTCTGTGCAAGCGGGAGATTATTTTGGAAAAAGACCTGCTTCTGAAGGGCCTGAATATCATTTACAAAAAGAATAAAAAATAACCGAGTCTCCAAAGACATCCTGAGCGGCGCTCAGGATGTCTTTTTTTGTGTGCAGTGCTACTTGATTCAGAAGGCGCATAGTCTATCCCAGGAGTGATGCAAATGATGTGCGCATGGAAGGAACTGCTGTCCATCCTGCCGCCCAGGTTTCGGCGCGAGGTGGACAGCCTTGGGAAAGAGTCAATGCAGGAGCTTCGCCTGCGAATCAATGCTCCGCCGGAATTGCTGCTGAGCGGGAAAGTATATTGGATCACGGGAAATGTAACGCAGGATGAGCTGAACTTCGTCATCAACACTGCCAGCCGGTACTCTCCATGGTCGGCGGCAACGGCAGCCCAGGGATACATCACCGCGCCCGGAGGACATCGAATCGGCATGTGCGGAAAAGCGATATATAAAAATGGAGCAGTGGCAGGAATTCAGGAAGTTCATTTCCTGTGTATCCGGGTTGCCCGGGACTTTTCGGGGATTGGAAAGAAGGCCACGGGTTTTTCCGGCTCCATTCTGATCCTTGGCGCTCCCGGATGGGGAAAAACAACGCTTCTCAGGGATGTGATCCGCCAATTGGCAGAAACGGAAACCGTCTGTGTTGTGGACGAGCGGGGGGAGCTTTTTCCAAGTGGGTTTTCCAGAGGCAAGCGAATGGATGTGCTCACAGGTTGCCCAAAGCCTGCGGGGATCGAGATGGTTCTCAGAACCATGGGCCCAAGCTGCATTGCTGTTGACGAGATTACCGCGCAAGCGGACTGCGGTGCGCTGATACAGGCGTCGAATTGCGGTGTCCGGCTGTTGGCGACCGCTCATGCCGCATCCGTGCAGGATCTTTTAAACCGCAGTGTCTACCGGCCTTTGGTGGAAAACAGGATTTTTGAAATGCTTTTGATCCTGCGCAGGGACAAGTCATATATCGTGGAAAGGATGACGCTATGAACGCAAAATGGATTGGTGCGATCTTGGTGATCGCAGGCTGCGGCGGCTTTGGTTTTTCCATGGCCGCAAACCATAAACGGCAGGAAAAGATGCTTTGTCAGCTGATCCGCATATTGCGTTATATGGAGTGTGAGCTTCAATACCGGCTGACGCCCTTGCCGGATCTGTGCCGTCAGGCAGGGAAGGAAGCAAGCGGCGCGTTGCGGGATGTTTTTTTGAATCTGTCCCGGGAATTGGACTGGCAGGTATCGCCGGATGCCTGCAGCTGCATGAGCGCTGCCATCAAGAAAACAAATGACCTGCCGGTGAATCTCAGAAAACTCCTTTTGCAGCTCGGACATACCTTAGGCCGCTTCGATTTACCGGGACAGCTGCGGGGCTTACAGGCTGTGACAGTTTCCTGTGAGGACGAGCTGAAAAAACTTGAAAACAACCGGGATGTTCGCCTGCGAAGTTATCAAACCCTGGGACTGTGCGCCGGAGCGGCGCTGGCCATTCTTTTTGTGTAGTTATGGAAATTGATCTGATCTTTAAAATTGCCGCAATCGGCATCATCGTTTCGATTCTGAACCAGGTTCTTTCCCGCTCCGGAAGGGAAGAGCAGGCCACTATGACCAGCCTTGCCGGCCTTGTGGTGGTGCTTATGATGCTGGCTCAAAAAATTGCGGACCTGTTCGACCTGGTTAAGACGCTTTTTGAATTTTAATGACGGAATTTTGGAAAGCAGCCGCAATGATCCTGATAGCCGTGGTTCTTGGGCTGGCGGTTGGAAAGCGGGAGAAGGACATTTCTGTTCTGCTGACCATGGCCGTATGCTGCATGACTGCAATGATCGCGGTTTCCTATCTGGAGCCCGTTCTGGATTTCTTGTGGGAGCTGGAATCTGTGGGAAATATCCAGAAGGGCTTTCTGGGAATCCTCCTGAAAGCCGTAGGTATCGCGCTGATTGCGGAGGTCGCAGGAATGATTTGCAGCGACGCCGGAAACGGATCCCTTGGAAAAACACTGCAAATGCTGGGGTCTGTGGTTATTTTGTATTTATCCATACCGATTTATAATGCCTTACTTACGCTGATACGGGAGATCCTCGGAGAATTATGACCAAATTCATGTTAACGCTCCTTTTGATTTTTTCCCTTGCAACGCCAGCCTCGGCATTGGAAATTACCGCGCCGGAGGTTCCAAAGTCCGGGGAGGAATACATGCCGGAGAAAACAGATTCCTTTGGAGACGGCTTTTTTGAACTTCTGCAAAGTGTGCTTTTGCACCTCCACCCGGATCTGGCAGAGGCGTCCCAAGTCTGCCTTTCTGTGGCTGCGGCAGTGATGATCGTGTCTGTGCTGCGTACTTTTTCCGGCGGTATCAAAATGGCTGCGGATATGGCAGGCACAACGGCAATTGCCGCGGTGCTGCTCCTGAACACCAATTCCATGATTCGTCTTGGCGCGGAAACGGTTGCGGAGCTAAGTGAATACGGAAAACTGCTGTATCCGGTGATGGCCGCCGCCATGGCGGCGCAGGGAGGGGTCACAGCATCCGCAGCCCTTTATACAGGGACAGCCATCTTTGATGCTGTGCTCAGCAGCCTCATCTCCAACCTGATGGTTCCAATGGTATATCTGTTCCTTGCCCTGGCGGCGGCGAACAGTGCCGCCGGGGAGGATTTGCTGAAAAAGATGCGTGATCTGCTGAAAAATGCCATGAGCTGGTGCCTGAAGACCGTTCTGACGGTTTTTACCACTTATATGAGCATTACGGGCGTAGTCAGCGGTACAACGGATGCCGCGGCGCTGAAAGCCACAAAGGTTACCATTTCTTCCGTTGTTCCGGTGGTTGGCGGTATTCTGTCGGACGCGTCGGAAGCTGTGCTGGTCAGTGCCGGAGCACTGAAGAATACTGCCGGAATTTACGGGATTCTGGCTGTTCTCGCTGTCTTTCTGGAACCGTTTCTAAGGATCGGAAGCCATTATCTGATTTTAAAGGCCACAGCGGCAGTCTGCGGGATCTTTGGCTCCAAGGAGATGACCGGGCTTATTGAAGATTTTTCCACAGCTATGGGCTTGCTGCTGGCGATGACCGGCTCGGTCTGCCTGCTGCTCCTGATCAGCACGGTGTGCTTTATGAAGGGGGTGGGATAATGGAGGGCCTGCGGCAATATGTTATTTCTGTGGCAGCAGCTGCTCTTATCTGCGGTATTGTATCCGGGATGGTTCAGAACGGTGCGGCAAAGGAATTGGTCAGACTTCTTTGCGGCCTGTTCCTTGCTGTGACGGCCTTGCATCCGCTTGTGAAGCTGGATCTGTCAAACCTGGGAGAATTCGCTTTGCCTTACACACAGGAAGCGGAAAGCGTTGCGGCCATGGGAGAAAACATGGCCAGGGAATCTATGGCGGATATCATAAAAGCAGAATCCGAAGCATATATCTTGGACAAAGCCGCTGAGCTAAACGCTGAGATCACTGCCCAAATTACGGTGGGGGATGACCAGGCACCGGCAGCGGCGAAACTCAGCGGCGAAGTATCTCCCTATGCCCGGCAGCGCTTGGAAAAAATCCTGGAGTCGGATCTGGGGATTGCGAAGGAGAATCAGTTATGGACTGGGTAACAGACAAAAGCAGTGCCTTGGAATACATAAAAAAGTACCGTTATGTACTGTTGGTGCTGCTGGCGGGAATCTTCCTAATGGTGCTGCCGAAATCTGAAGAGCCGGAAGTCCAGTCACAACCGGCCGAGACGCAGCCCCAGCCGGAGCTCCAGGACTCCCTGGCGGACATCCTCAGCCGAATCGCCGGCGCGGGAAAGGTGGAGGTGCTTCTGACCGAGGCAGCAGGGGAGCAGATATGCTACCAAACCGACGAAGATATTTCCACCGGAGAAAACGCAAGCGATATGCGTCGGGAAACCGTCCTGGTTACAAACGCCGACAGGGAGGAAACAGGACTGGTCAAACAGGTCAACCCGCCAACTTATCTTGGCGCCATCGTACTGTGCCAGGGGGCGGATAACGCAACTATTCGGCTTTCAATTGTAGAGGCGGTGATGAGCGTCACCGGATTGTCCTCGGACCGTATAACTGTATTGAAAATGAAATGAATGGAGGCATTTTTTATGAAGGTTTGGAAGAAGAACATGGTGGCAGCGGCAGTTCTGGTAACGGTATGCGCCGGGATCTACGTAAACTGGCTCTACACGGAGGAAAACACGGCCGCAAGCCTTACCGACACACTGGACGCGGAAAAAGTCATGTCTGACGATTCTCTGGTTCTCAGCGAAGATATGGCAGCCATTGCATCCGGAGAGGATGTGCAGACCACATCAACTGACTATTTTGCCGCAGTTCGCCTTTCCCGCCAGCAGGCCCGGGACAGCGCAGTGAACCTGCTTCAGGAAGCAATGGCATACAGCGGTGAGGAAGGCTCCAAGGACGTGGAATCTGCCATGGAGCTGGAAGATATTGTCCAGACTGCCCTCAGCGAAGCCCAGATCGAAAGCCTCATTATTGCCAAGGGATACGCTGACTGTGTAGCGTATATGTCCGGTGAGGGCATTTCGGTTGCGGTTTCCTCTCCCGAGGGCGGTCTGCAGCAGGCAGACGTGGCTGTGATCGCCGATATCGTCATGACACAGTCTGATTATTCCCTTGACAATATCCGTGTTGTGGAAGTCCAATAAGTTTTGCCCCGGATGCAGCCGTATCCGGGGTTCCTTTGTTAAAAAAACATACCCTACAGCAAAAAACAGTTGTATTATTTTGGATTTGTGGTACAATAAACAAAAGTATGTCGTGCCGCACGGCACGACCATCATTTAGGAGGTAAACCTTATGGCTGAATATAAGCAGTACATCACCCAGATCCAGGAAAATGGCAATGTGATGATTTCCGAAGACGTGGTTGCTACCATCGTAGCCCATGCCCTTTCCGAAGTGGAGGGCGTCGGCTCTCTGGGTGTAAAACCTGGCATTGGCATCGCGGATTTTGGCACCAAAAAGAACTGGGGCAAGAGCCTGAAGATTATGATTGCTGAGGATAACTCCCTGTCCATTGAATGCGGCATTATGATTTTCTATGGCTACAGCGTTGTAGACGTTGCGAAAGAGGTTCAGGCAGCTGTTGCATCCAGCGTAGAGTCCATCACCGGTGCAAAGGTTACGGCTGTTTCTGTGAATATTTGCGGCATCGTTCGAAAGTAAGGGTTTCACTATGACGAGAGGCAATGCCAGAGAACTGGCAGTACATCTGATCTACGGCCGTGTATTTACCGGCGAAGAGCCTGAGCAGGTGGTTTCCACCCGCCTGGATAAGGAATATTACGAAAAGCTGGGGATGGAGAATGATGTCTATTCCGAGCGCCCCAGCCGTGCCCAGCTGCGCTACATTGACAGCGTTGTGGCAGGTGTCGCCAACCGGGAAGAGGATCTGAATGCGGAAATTCAGAAATACGCCATTGGCTGGGATATTTCCCGCATTTCCAAGCTGGCACGCTGCGTGCTCCAGCTGGCGATCTATGAGATCCTCTATGTGGAGGATGTTCCCACCGGCGTAGCGGTTTCTGAAGCAGTCCGCATCGCTAAGAAATATGACGGTGACGATACCGGTTCCTTTGTCAACGGCATCTTGGGCAGCTTTGCCCGGAGTCTGACTGCTCCCGCAGCTGAGGAAACAGAATGAGTGTTATTGGCATCGATACCAGCAATTACACCACATCCATTGCGTTTTTCGATGGAACCGGTGGAGAAAATTGCTCCAAACTGCTCCCTGTCAAACAGGGGGAGTTAGGTCTGCGTCAGTCTGACGCGGTATTTGCCCATATTAAAAGCCTGCCGGAGCTATCTGGCAGGCTGTTTTCCCATGTTCAGGCCAAAGAGGTCACAGCGGTTGGCGTCAGTACCCGCCCAAGAGCGGTGGAAGGGAGCTATATGCCCTGCTTCCTGGTGGGGTATTCCCATGCAAAACTCCTGTCTGACATCCTTGGGGTTCCTCTGATTCAGGTTTCCCACCAACAGGGCCATGTTGCGGCATCGCTTTGGAGCGCCGGACATCTGGAACTGATGGATCAGCCGCACCTTGCCTGGCATCTCTCCGGCGGCACCACAGAGCTGCTGCTGGTGGAACCGGAAGGGAAGAATGTGAAATGCACCAGAATTGGCGGCACTACGGACATTTCCGCCGGTCAGCTCATTGACCGCACAGGCCAGCTTCTGGAGCTGCCGTTTCCGTCTGGAAAGCATCTGGACGCGCTGAGTAAGGACGCGGCCATGCAGGAAACCTTTCGGGTAAAATGCTTCAATATGGAGTTTTCCCTGTCCGGCGTTCAGAACAAAGTGCAGCAGTTCCATGCAGCCAACGGTGATCCGGCTGAAACAGCCGCCTACGCGCTTCGCTGCGTCGCCAAAGCGGTATATTTGGCTACGGAGCAGGCGCTGAAAGCGTATCCCGGCCTGCGGGTTGTTTTCTCAGGCGGTGTTGCGTCGAATTCCATGCTGCGGGAAGTGATCGCCCCGCTGGAGCCCATTTTCTCACAACCCCAATTTTCTACCGACAATGCCATGGGTGTTGCCGTGCTGACACACCGCGCCGCGGAGGAATAAAATGGCCCAAAATGTTCTGTCAATTACCCAGTTAAATGAATATATCCGGGGCAGGATGGACGCCGATCCTTTGCTGACGCAGGTTGCCGTGCGGGGAGAAATCAGCAATTATAAGCTCTATCCATCCGGCCACCATTACTTCACACTGAAGGATGAAAGCAGCGCTTTGAAATGCGTCATGTTCAAAGGCAACGCCATGCGTCTGCGCTTTCGTCCGGAAAGCGGCATGAAAGTGATCGCCATGGGAAAAGTCTCCGTGTTTCCAAGAGACGGCGCCTATCAACTATATTGCACCGCCATGGCCATGGACGGCGTAGGAGACCTCTACGCCGCGTTTGAGCAGCTGAAAAAGAAACTGGCTGCCCAGGGATTATTTGACCCGGCGCATAAAAAGCCGCTTCCAAAATATCCCGGCACCATTGGCATCATTACCAGTTCCGCAGGTGCGGCGGTACACGATATGCTGCGTATTCTGCGAAAGCGTTACCCGCTGAGCAACGTACGGCTGCTTCCTGTACGCGTTCAGGGTGCAGAGGCTCCGGGGGAAATCGCGGCCGCGATCCGGTACGCCAATTACTACAAACTGGCGGACCTGCTGATCGTTGGCCGGGGCGGCGGCTCTATTGAGGATCTATGGGCCTTCAATGAGGAGCAGGTGGCTTACGCGATCTACGAATCGGAAATTCCTGTGATTTCTGCTGTAGGCCATGAGCCGGACGTGACGATTTCCGACTTTGTTGCCGACCTGCGGGCAGCGACGCCGTCTAACGCTGCTGAGTTGGCGGTGCCGGATCAGGACGCTCTGCGTCAGAACCTGGATTCCATGTCAGCCGCTATGGAAACAGCTTTGAACCGCCAGTTAAAATCTGCCCGCCAGCACCTGGATGTGTTGTCCCAGTCACCTGCGCTGCGCAGTCCTACCGGCTACCTTGAGCAGCGGAGCAAAAGTCTGGAGCTGTTAAAAAACCGTTTGGTTTCCGCACAAAATCAAAGCATAACCCGGAAAAATCAACGCTATATTGCCGCTGTGTCCAAGCTGGATGCCATGAGTCCCCTGAAGGTCCTGACCCGGGGTTACGCAATGGCGCAGACGGAAAGGGGAGAGGTGCTCCGTTCCGTGTCCCAGGTGGAGCTGGGAGAGCGGATCCGCATTTCTTTATGCGACGGCAAGCTGTCCGCAACCGTTATGAATAAGGAGGAAGGCAAATGAATCAGCCCAATAAGACCTTTGAAGAGTCCATGGTTCGCCTGGAGCAGATCGTCCGTGCTATGGAGCGGGGAGACGTGGCTCTGGAAGAAAGCCTGAAGCTGTTTCAGGAGGGCACCGAGCTGGTCCGCAGCTGCCAAAAACTGCTGGATGAAGCGCAGCTTCAGGTCAAGAAAATCATGACAGCCCCCGACGGCAGCCCTGTTGAGGAGGATTTCGGCGATGAACTTTGAGGAGCGAAGCCGGGAATACCGGGAATATGTTGAACAATATTTGAAAGATTTCTATATCCGGTTCCATAGCGAGCCCCAGAAGCCCCTGTTTGAGGCCATGGAATACAGTCTGCTGGCTGGCGGCAAGCGCCTTCGTCCTATTTTTGCGTTTGATTTCTGCCGCATGTGCGGCGCGGACTGGAAAAACGCCGCGCCTTTTGCGGCCGCCATCGAGATGATCCATACTTACAGCCTGATCCATGATGATCTGCCCTGCATGGACAATGACGATTTCCGCCGGGGCCGTCCTACCAATCACAAGGTATTTGGTGAGGGCATGGCCGTGTTGGCAGGTGACGCACTTCTGACTGACGCATTTGCGCTTGCGTCTACCGCAAAGCTGCCCAAGGCAGAGGATATGGCAACGGCAATTGGCCTGATGGCGGAGTGTGCTGGTTCTCTCGGCATGGTCGGCGGTCAGGTATTGGATATCATGAGTGAGGAACGGGAACTGACGGAGCAGGAGGTCATTGACATCCAGTCCCGAAAGACCGGAAAACTGATCCATGCAGCCTGTGCGCTGGGTGCCCTGGCGGGCGGCGCGACACAGCAGCAGTTTGAAGCTGCCTGCAAATTTGCTGCAGCCTTGGGCCTTGCATTCCAGATCCGGGACGACATGCTGGATGTCATCGGTACTCAGGAGGAAATGGGCAAGGGCGTTGGCACAGACGCGGCGAAGAATACCTTTGTCCGACTGTACGGCTTGGAAAAGTGCGAGGAATTGGTGCAAAAGTATACCCAGTATGCCATTGACGCGCTGGGTGCTTTTGAGGATACCGGTTATATGATCGCACTGGCCAAAAGCCTGACGGACCGCAGGGTATAATATGAAACAGAATACATTATTGGAGACTCTGTTTTCTCTGCAGGATAGAAAGTATCAGCAAATGCAGCAGCGCCTGATTCCCAACATCGATCCGGATACCATCATCGGTGTTCGGACTCCGGAACTGCGGCGGATCGCAAAGGAAATTGAGGATGCGGATTCTGTCCTGGAGAATCTGCCCCATCACTATTTTGAAGAAAATCAGATTCACAGCTTTCTTCTGGAACGCGGGAAAGACTTCGAACGCACTGTTTTCGAGGTTGAGAAATTCCTGCCCTATGTGGATAATTGGGCGACCTGCGACCAACTGAGCCCTAAGGTGTTCAAAAAACACCGCCAGGAATTGCTGCCGTATATCGATCGGTGGATCGCATCAGAGCATCCCTATACGATTCGCTTCGGTATTGGAATGCTCATGGCACATTTTCTGGACGATGATTTCCAACCGGATTACCCGGAGATGGTCGCCTCTGTGCGAAACGAAGATTATTATGTGAAGATGATGGCTGCCTGGTACTTTGCAACGGCTCTTGCCAAACAATATGAAGCAGTATTTCCGTATATTTCTGAATATCGCCTTGAAAAATGGACGCACAACAAAGCGATTCAGAAAGCAGTTGAAAGCTATCGGATTACTGCGGAACAGAAGGAAACTTTGAAAAAATACCGCATCAAGTAACATAGACCCCTGACCATCTGGTCAGGGGTTTTCCATCATCATAAGTTGAAAATTTCCGTTTACAAACAAAAAATTTCGGTGTATGATAAGTAAAAAAGCCAAAGGAGAGAGAAAATGGCAGACATATTAATGCGCGCCGGGAGCTTTGTATCGATTATTCTGCTGGGGTATTTCCTGAAGAAAATCGGTTTTTTCAAGCAGGAGGATTTCACCATTCTTTCCCGGATCACCATCCGGATCACACTCCCTGCAACCATTATTACCAGCTTTGCGGGAAAGGAAATCGATATGGCAATGCTCAGTCTGGTTTTTCTCGCCATTGGCTGCGGGCTGATCTATATTGCTATCGGCTTCCTGATCAATCGCCGGAAGCCCAAGGAGCAGCAAGCCTTTGAGATGCTGAATCTGCCGGGTTATAACATCGGTACCTTTGTAATTCCCTTTGCCCAAAGTTTTCTTGGGCCTTTGGGCGTGATTGCGGTAAGTCTGTTTGATACAGGAAACGCCGTGATCTGTCTGGGCGGTGCATACAGCCTTGCGTCCATGGTTAAAGAGGGGAATGGCTTTTCCCTCAAGCGAATCGGAAAGGCATTGGCATCCTCCGTACCCTTTGTCTGCTATGTGATTATGCTCACTATGAATCTGCTGAAGATTCCGGTTCCCAACCTGGTTCTGTCTGCCGCGGGAATCATCGGCAATGCCAATGCTTTTATGGCCATGTTGATGATCGGTGTAGGCTTCAAGCTGGAAGGCAGCAAATCGCAGACCGGCACCGTTGTCAAACTGCTGGCAATCCGCTATGGCGTTGCAGCGGTGTTTGCGTTGATCTTTTACTATCTGCTGCCGTTTGCGCTGGAGGTTCGCCAGGCCTTGGTAATTCTCGCATTCAGCCCCATTGGCTCTGCGGTTCCCGGCTTTACCGGAGAATTGAAGGGGGACGTTGGATTGTCCAGTGCGCTGAATTCCATTGCAATGGTCATCAGCATTGTGATTATCGTTGTACTTCTTCTGGTTATGCTGTAAAAAATAAGCGGTGAGGGAATTCCTCACCGCTTATTTTGTTTAGATAAAAGGATTAAAATAACGGTTGCCGTTGAAATAGGTCAGCAAGAAGGAAAGCAGCATCAGCAGCGTACAGGCGACCATACTCAGAATGTCCATCTTCGAGAACTTCCGGCCGGAATACCAAGTGCGCTTTTTGCTTTTTCCGAAACCACGCAGCTCCATTGCATTGGAGATGGTCTCGATCCGTTCCAGGGAAGAGAGGATCAGCGGGATCAGAATGGAACTGGCAGATTTCAGGCGGCTCACCAGACTGGCCTTTTTGCTCATTTCCACACCGCGGGCTTGCTGAGCCAGGGAGATATCCCGGTATTCCCGCTGGATGTCGGGGATATACCGCAGAGCCAGAGCAACCGCGTAGCTGATGCGGTAGCTGACGCCAATGCGGCTTAAGGAAGCTGCAAACTCAGAAGGATTGGTGGTACAAACAAACAGCAGGACGATGGGGATGGTGCAGATATTTTTCAAAATGACATTCAAATGATAGAACAGCTGCTCCGCAGTGACCACGTAAGGGCCAGCGATTTTGAACAGCACCGTTTCCGTTCCGTAGATACTGGTGCCGTGACCTGGGCTGAACAGGAAGATCAGCACATTATTCATGGCGATATAAACGGCCATGACACCCAGCATAAAGGAAATATCTTTCACTTTTAATTTTGCAATGCGGAACAAAATAAAGGATGCAATGGTCATGGCGACCAGCAGAGGCGTGTAGAAGCTGGTCATAGCTGCCAGACTCCAGGTAATCAGGCAAACGAGCTTACAGGCGCCGGTGAGCCGGTGGATCACGGAGGGGCGGTCGATATAGTTAAATAAGTTGATCATTTGCGTACCTCCCGGTCACGGGCGATAAAGCGACGGGTAAACTCCTCGGCATCGTCAATGCCGCAGCTTGCGGACAAGTGGTAAAGCGAGGTTTCTTTCAGATGGGCTGCCTCCACAATCTCCGGGGAGTTCAGCACTTCGGCGGCGGATTTATCCGCAATGACCTGGCCGGCATTGAAGACAATGGCTCTCGGGGTGTATTCCAGCATCAGGTGCATATCATGGGTGATCAGCACAACCGTAACGCCCTGACGGTTCAGCTCGCTTAGAAAATCCATGATTTCCGTATAATGCTTTAGATCCTGACCGGCAGTTGGCTCATCCAGGAGAATCATTTCCGGCTTCAGAGCCAGAATGGAAGCAATGGTAACACGTTTTTTCTGCCCGTAACTCAATGCGGAAATGGGCCAGTTTCGGAAGGGATACAGGCCGCAAATCTTCAAAGTTTCCTCAACCCTGGGGTGGATCTCTTCCTCTGAAACACCGCGATTGCGCAGACCCAGTGCGACTTCGTCATAGATCTGGGTTTTAGAGATCATTTGGTTGGGATTTTGCATCACATAGCCGATATGGTCAGCACGTTCCTTAATGGAAAGTGTATTTAAATCAACGTCATCCAGTTCCAGCACACCGCTCTGAGCCTTTTCGAAGCCGCAGATCACCTTGGAGAAAGTGGACTTGCCTGCGCCGTTGGTACCGACAATGCTGAGCATTTCGCCTTTATGAACGACGGCGTTGATCCCGCGCAGAGCATGATGACCGCCTTCGTAAGTAAAGTCGATGTTTTCAGCCCGCAGCAGCACTTCCTGCTCCGCCGCCTTCTCGGCTACGGGTTGTTTGGCAAACCAGGCTTGAACCTGCGCTTTCTGTGCTTCCGACAGCTTCAACTCCGGAAGATAGGAAGGATGCATGTCCGGCGTCAGCGTTACGCCCGCATATTTCAGTGCCGTCACATACAGCGGTTCACGGATACCGCGCTCTTGCAGAAGACCGCCGCAAAGCAGGGAATCCGGATCACCGTCGTACTGAATGCGGCCGTCGCCCATAACCACGATCCGGTCCACAGGGCGGTAGAGAACATCTTCCACCCGGTGTTCGATGATGATAACCGCACAGCCTGTGCGCTTCTGAATCTCGTCAATCAGAACAATGGCCTGTTTGCCGGTAGCCGGGTCAAGGTTTGCCAAGGGTTCGTCAAACAGCAGAACGTCCACTTCGCCTGCCATGACACCGCCAAGTCCGACACGCTGCTTCTGACCACCGGAAATTTCATGGGGGGCATGTTTTAAAACACGTTTTACATCCACCAATTCCGCAATACGCTCTACCTCGGCGTGCATTTCTTCGGTAGGAATACAGTCATTTTCCAGAGCGAAGGCAATGTCTTCCGCCACTGTCAGACCGATAAACTGCCCGTCGGAATCCTGCAGTACCGTGCCGACCATTTTGGACAGATCAAACAGCCCCAGTTCCAGGGCATTTTTGCCGCCGACGGTCAGGCTTCCGGTAGCTTTGCCGGGGTAGGAATTGGGCGCCAGGCCGTTGATGCAGTGGGCAAGGGTAGACTTTCCGCAGCCGGAAGGCCCGGCGATCAGAATTTTTTCGCCTTTGTGGATCTTAAGGTTAATATCATATAAGGTAGGTTCCGCCTGGGCGGTATATTGAAATCCGAAATTCTCAAATGAGATAATGGCTTCTTTTTCCAATGGGTCGTCCTCCTGACGAACAAAGGCAGGCACCAGGCCTGCCTTTGAAATGTGTATCGTTATTCCTTGGTCAGGCTGCCGGCCTTGGTCTTGGTAGCTGCGTAAGCAACACACAGAAGGCTGCCGACGATGGCGGTGGTAACCGCATTGGAGATACCGGCAACCAAGCCCTGTGCAAACAGCTTATCCAAAGGCTCGCTGTAGATCAGGATGTCCAGCACAGGAGCAACAACGCCCCAGCAGATGACATGACCGACCACCTGGCCGATGTTGAACTTGATCAGACCCTTTTTACCCATCTCGGCCTCGTCCATCTTCAGGAGCTTAGCGGCAAGACCCATCAGCAGGCCAAACACAGCGGAAGCGATGACCCAGCTCCACCACACACCCCAGCCGTAGCTGAAATCGATCAGAGCGTGGCCGATAAAGCCGATCAGAGCGCCTGCGACAGGACCGTAAACCACAGACAAGAATGCCAGCAGGCCGTACTGCACAGAGAAGGTGACGTTAGGAACGGGGCTGGGAATGGCGACGAAGCGGCCCAGGACAAAGAACAGGGCAGCGCCAATTCCGATGGCGACGATGTTTTTTACAGAAAACTTCTTCATTGTTTCTACCTCCATAAATTCTATCTATTCAGGCGTTAACGCCAAAACAGTACGCTTAAAAGCCCTTGAAAGGCTCAATACGAATCCGCCAGGAGTTGCCGGTGCCAATATTGTATGCCCGCGCAAAGCTGCCCTGATTGATCGCAACGGCCACGCAGTCCAGGCTGTTGACATATGCCAGTGCTTCGCCTACATATACATCCGCAAAACTTTTGGCAAAGAGGATGATGTTGCGGTAGACAGTACGGGTATCGTTCTCAATGGTGATACTGACGCGGTCGCCGTACCGGATGCCCGTTTCCAGAAACAGTGTGCGGGGAATATTCGTCCACAGGCTGCCGAAACGAACATCCAGAACATCAATGGTGCCACAGGCGGTATGCTCGTCCAGATAAGGCTCCACGATGGGAAGGCTTACCAGACTGTCAACGGAAAGCTCCGGTCCAACGCCGGTAAAATCAATAACACCACTGGCCAGCCTTGCGCCGGTATAGGCGTACACGTCACGGCCATGGAAAGTGTAGCTTTCACCGGAGCGGGGGAGGCGGTTGATGTGCTCATCGATCTCACGAACGGCTTCAATGCCTTCCAGACGGATCACGTGGGTCAAAGTGCCGTTGTCGGGAGTTACGATATAGCGGCCGCTCTTTGTTTTAACTACCACGCTTTTCCGGTCCGAGCCGACACCGGGATCAACAACGGAGACAAAGACCGTGTTCTCTGGCCAGTAGTTGATGGTCTGGATCAGGCGGTAACTGGCTTCCCAGATGTTGTAAGGTGTGATATCATGGGTCAGATCGTGGATCTTCAGTTCGGGATTGACACAGTAAGCAACGCCGTACATGGCACTGACCGCGCCGTCTACAAGACCGAAATCTGTTTGAAATACCAGAGGGTCCATACACGATACCTCCCAAATATAATTTTATTTTATTATATCTATTTTAGAATAAATGTCAATCACGGGTATCGTTTTTCCTTTACATTTCGTTGCACAAGAAAGAACATTCTGGTAGAATAAACATATTTAAGAAATGGAGGGAATCCTATGAAGAAAAGCATTGACGTACTTGACTATGCGGGGCATATCTGCAAGGCTATGAAGAATGGCGTCCTGTTGACAGCTAAGTCTCAGGAACGGGTCAACACTATGACCATCGGCTGGGGAACAATCGGCATTGAATGGAACAAACCGATTTTCGTTGCCTACATCCGGGAAAGCCGCTACACCAGGCAGCTGCAGGAGGAAAACGGTGAATTCACGGTCAATATTCCATATGGCGAGTGTGACAGCAAAATTCTTTCCTACTGCGGTACAAAATCCGGTAGGACGACTGACAAAATCAAGGATCTGAATTTGACACTGGAAGATCCGGCTGTTATTTCCGTTCCCGGAATCAGGGAACTGCCTCTGACACTGGAATGCAAGGTTATCTACCGGCAGAAGCAGGATTTGAACGCGGTTCCCGCGGAAATGCTGGAGCGTTTTTATCCTGCGGCAGGGGAGCGGGATGACCGGGATAAGCATATTGCTTATTATGGTGAAATTGTAAATGCCTATCTGATTGAGGGATGACAAACGACCATGAAAACCGCAGGCTGACGGCTTGTGGTTTTTATTCCGTGGATATTTTCTGCAAAAATGCGGAAAAGTAGCAGAAGAAACAATGCATTTCTGCCAGAGCTGTGAAATGACGACTTTTGAAAATTTTCCTTGGCAAAATGACCAGTTGGACTTTAAAAAAAAGCATTCCAATCAGCAAAGCGCAAGAATTGTCGATTTTTGTAAAATTCATATGGAAGTTCTGAAAACAATATGCTATAATGGCAATGCTAATTTTCCTTTCGCGTTACATTTATAAATATTCTGTTTCAAAAGACAGCAACCATTGTGATGGAGGAGAGAAAAAATGTCCAATAACAGCGTAACGCCATCTGAGTTTTTTAATCCCGAAACCCAGGTGGCACATCTGGGCCTGATCGCCTGTCCCGGAGCTGAGGAACTGACGAACCTGATCGATGATCACCTGCGTTCCTGGGCAAAGGAAGTCGGTATTGAGAAGGAGACCTTTATCATCGACTGCGCATGCCCCCGTTTCCAGAGCGGCGATGCCAAGGGCCTGGTGAAGGAATCCGTTCGCGGCGATGACATTTTCATCGTTGTGGATCCCGGTAATTACAGCTTGACCTACAATCTGTTCGGCGTAGAAAACCATATGTCCCCCGATGACCATTTTGCCAACCTGAAGCGTCTGATCCAGGCTGTGGCAGGCCGTGCCCACCGCATGACCGTCATCATGCCCAGCCTGTATGGCGGCCGCCAGCATCGCCGTATCGCCCGTGAGAGCCTGGACTGTGCCGTTGCCCTGCAGGAGCTGCAGAGCATGGGCGTGGCAAACATCATTACCTTTGACGCCCATGACCCCCGCCTGATGAACGCAGTCCCTCTGATGAGCTTTGACAACGTCATGCCCACTTATCAGGTTCTGAAGACTTTGCTGTCTCATATGCCTGAGCTGAGCTTTGATAAGGACAGCTTCATGGTTATCAGCCCCGACGAAGGTGCCATCAACCGGAATATGTACTTCTCCAGTGTGCTGGGCTGCAATCTGGGTATGTTCTATAAGCGCCGCGATTACACCCGTGTGGTCAATGGCCGTAACCCCATTGTTGCGCATGAGTATTTGGGCGAGAGCGTGGAAGGCAAGACCGTCTTTATTGCTGACGACATTATCGCATCCGGCGAAAGCATGCTGGAAGTTGCCGGCGAGTTGAAAAAGCGCGGCGCTAAGCACATCATCGCAAATGCCACCTTCCCGCTGTTCACCAGCGGCCTGAAGAAGTTTGATGCAGCTGTTGCAGAAGGCACGCTGACTGCTGTACTGGGTACTAACCTGACCTACCGTCAGCCCGAACTGCTGAAGCGTGATTGGTACTTTGATGTTGACTGCTCCAAGTACTGCGCATACTTCGTTGCTGCCATTAATCACGAGATGAGCGTTTCCTCCATTTGTGATCCCATCAAGAAGATCGAAGCACTGCTGGGCAACCGCTGATCGATCATTCCAAAGTATTGAGCCGCAGGCGTTTGCCTGCGGCTTTTTCCGCTTCATTTACATGTCAATTGGCGGGTTCATATAGTAGACATTTTTCTGATTCAACTTTTCACGCAGCAGCTGCAGCGCTTCTCCAAACCGCTGGAAATGCACGATCTCCCGTTCACGCAGGAACTTGATGACATCGTTCACATCCGGGTCATCGCTGAGACGCAGAATATTGTCGTAGGTCACTCTGGCTTTTTGCTCCGCGGCCAAATCCTCCACCAGATCCGCCATCGGATCGCCCTTTACCTGCATTCCAGCGGCGCTCCAGGGTGTTCCCGAGGCAGCGGTGGGATAGACACCCGCAGTGTGGTCCACAAAATAAGGGGCAAACGCAGGATCCTTCATCTGGGAATCCTTCATATTTCGGGTCAGCTGGTGCACAATGGAACCTACCATTTCCAAATGCCCCAGTTCTTCTGTACCGATGTCGGTCAGCAAACCTTTCAGCTCATCAAAGGGCATGGAATAGCGCTGGGAAAGGTATCGAAGGGATGCGCCCAATTCGCCGTCAGGGCCTCCGTATTGAGAGATAATGATGGAGGCCAGCTGGGGATTGGGATTGGCGATCTTTACCGGGTATTGCAGTTTCTTATCATAAATAAACATGGTCACACCTCCTGATTCTTGGAGAATTCCCAGGGCCATGGGTCATCCAGCCAGTCGTAACTTTCCGAACTGGATACGCTGCGATGATTCATCGGCCCATGACTTTTCCGGTATTCCTCCATGCACTTCCCGTACATCTGTTGATAGCTGCGATAAAGCGCTAACGCTTCCTTGTCATCCCGGTGGGTATCCAGGTACAGAGCAAGCTCCTGTACAGCAAAAGCTAAAGCCTGCAGTTCGCTCAGGGGTGTTATGGGCTTTTCTTCCGTGTTCACCATGCCCATGAAAGGCAGGTCCAGTCCGGGGAACAGAGTGCCTCGGACCATTCCTTTTCGGGCTTCATATTTTGGCGGGCCTTCCAGCTGAAATGGGACATATGGATTTGCCAAAGGAGCCATGGCAGGAAGACGTCCTTCCCTGTAGTTTTGCTCCTGATTTTGTTTCTCCAAAGGTCATTCCTCCTAAAATGAAAGTTGGAATTGTCGTTCCGGGTCATTCTATGCCGCTTTTCCGCGGAAGGTTCATGCCGGCAGCTTAGATGCATAGAAATATCCCGAGGTGTTGCACATGAAGAAACGAAAGCGCTGGATATTACTCTATTTTCTGACCATTGCGGGCGTTCTGTTTGCGGCTGAATGGGGGAGCAGAGCGGTTACTGTCATTGCAGAGAATACTCCTGTTGAGCGGAAGCACTGCATCATCATCGATCCCGGCCATGGAGGAGAAGATGGAGGCGCAACATCCTGCACCGGATTGTTAGAAAGTACATATAATCTGACCATTTCGCTGCGGCTCAATGACCTGCTGCATTTCCTTGGGTATGAGACCCGGATGATCCGCACCACAGATACTTCCATTTATACCCAGGGAAATACCATAGCTCAAAAGAAAATATCTGACCTGAAAGAACGAGTCCGGATCGTCAATGAAACGGAAAATGCCCTGCTGCTGAGTATCCATCAGAATAACTTTTCCGATTCTCGCTACAGTGGCGCTCAGGTATTCTACGCAGGAACCGAGGGAAGTGAGCAGCTTGCCAGGCAGCTTCAAGCTGCCTTTGTTTCCACTCTGAATCCCGGGAGCAACCGGAAATGCAAAAAAAGCGATGGCGTCTTTTTGATGGAGCATATCGACAGCACCGGGGTACTGATTGAATGCGGTTTCCTGTCCAACGCGGAGGAAGAAGCGAAGCTGCGGGACGGAGCCTATCAGAAAAAACTGTGCTGTGTCATTGCAGCGGTTGTTGCACAGAACCTGTCGAACACTTGACCGCATTGCGTTTGGCTGATATAATAAAAGTCATCACAAGACACAAAAGAAAAGAGGCAGACTATGGACCTATCCATTTCCCAAATGATGCGCATGCAGAAAGCGCTTTTTGAGCCCCACAAGGACAAATGGCACCCCATGGAGCCAAAATACGGCAGGGACTTTATCCTCTACATGATCGAAGAAGTAGGGGAGACCATTGCCATCCTGAAAAAGAAGGGGAGTGGCGCGGTTATGGAGGACCCGGAGGTCAGAGCTGCTTTTCTGGAAGAGATGGCGGATGTTCTGATGTACTACAACGACGTTCTCCTGCGCTTCCAGGTGACCCCGGAAGAGATCTCCGAAGCCTACGCGAAAAAACACGCCCGGAACATGGGCCGGGATTATACTCAGGAATACGAGGAGCTGTATCACAATGGCTAAAACAAAGACCATCTTTTTCTGCACCAACTGCGGCAACGAGACCCCAAAATGGATGGGACGCTGCCCAAGCTGCGGTGCCTTTAATACGATGGAAGAACACATTGAGAAGCCTGCTGTATCCGGAAAGCCAAAATCCGCCCCAGTGGGCATGAGCCGCAAACCTCAGCGAATCCGTGAGGTCGCCAGCGACGGTGAGATCCGCTTTTCTACCGGAATGGGAGAACTGGACCGGGTTTTGGGCGGCGGTGCGGTAGCGGGTTCTCTTATTCTGGTAGGCGGTGCGCCCGGCATTGGCAAATCCACACTGCTGCTGCAGATCTGCAACAGCCTGTGTGCCGGCCGGCGGGTGCTATACGTTTCCGGTGAAGAAAGCGAGCGTCAGCTGAAGCTCCGGGCGGAGCGTTTGGGCGTTGCACCGGAGAATCTTTTCATTCTTTCTGAGACGCGGCTGTCGGATGTAGTAGAGGCCACGGAAGAAATGAAGCCGGATATCCTGATCGTGGACTCCATCCAGACACTTTATAACGAAGAGAACGATTCTTCGCCCGGCAGTGTTTCTCAGGTAAAGGACTGTACCATGACGATGATGCAGCTAAGCAAAGCCCAAGGGATCACCGTCTTTGTTGTTGGCCACATCAATAAGGACGGCAATATCGCCGGTCCCAAAGTTCTGGAACATATGGTAGACTGTGTTCTCTATTTTGAAGGCGATCCGAATACCTCCTACCGTCTGCTTCGGGCAGCGAAGAACCGCTTTGGCTCCACCAACGAAATCGGTGTGTTTGAGATGATGGATATCGGCCTGGTAGAAGTCCCCAATCCATCTCAAATGCTGCTGGAAGGCCGTCCTGAAGGTGCCAGCGGCACCTGTGTTGCCTGTGTTATGGAGGGAACCCGCCCGGTGCTGGCAGAGGTTCAGGCCCTGGTGACCAAGACGACCTTCAATGTGCCACGCAGAGCTGCGGACGGCTTTGATTTTAACCGGGCTGTTCTTCTTATGGCTGTGGCAGAGAAACGGGCCGGTATGAAGCTGAACGTCTTTGATGCTTATATCAATGTCATTGGCGGTCTTCGCTTGGATGAACCCGGAGCAGATCTTCCTGTTGCGCTTGCGGTTGCTTCTTCCTACCGGGATACTCCAATTGCGGATGATCTGGTGGCGATCGGTGAAGTTGGTCTGACGGGAGAAATACGGGCTGTTTCCCATATGAACCAGCGGCTGGGCGAGGTTGCTCGTCTGGGATTCCAAAAATGTATTATTCCCAGAAGCGGCTCTGAAAAGTTGGAAATTCCCTCCGGCCTGACGGTTTATCGGGTCAGAAACCTGCGGGAGGCCATCGAAACAGCGCTATGAATATCAAACAATACTGGGCAGACGTGTTGCGACAGGATGCTGATGCGATTCGAACCCATTTTGCAAAAAACGCTTGGATAAATTGGCATAATACCAACGAACATTTCAATGTTGAAGAATTTCTTCGCGCCAACTGCGAGTATCCGGGGAATTGGGATGGCGAAATTCAGAGGATACTTTGCATAGACGATCTTGTCATCACTGTCACACACGTTTACCGTCAAGATGAAAAACTGCACTTTCACGTGACATCCTTCATTCGCACGGAAAATGACCGCATTGTCTCCATCGACGAATACTGGGGAGATGACGGGGAGGCCCCGCAATGGCGGAAAGACCTGCAAATCGGCAGGAAGATAAAGTAAGAGGAAAACTTATGAATCCAACACATTTGGTATCTGTAGCAGCACTGGTTACCAACGAAAAAGGAGAAATTCTTCTGGTTAACAGCCCATGGAGAGGCTGGGAATATCCTGGAGGCCTGATAGAACCCGGTGAGACCTTTCAGGAAGCGCTGCACCGGGAGATCCGGGAGGAATCCGGAGTCGAGGTAGAAATAACCGGATTCGTAGGGATCTGTAAAAACGTGGAAAAAGACATCGTCAACATCGATTTCACAGCCCGTTACGTCAGCGGTGAACTGACCACAAGCGAAGAAAGCACCGAGGTTATATGGGCCACGCCAGAGGAAGCCCTAAATCTGATCACCTTTCCGCTGACGAAAAAGCAGCTGAGAAATATGCTGTCCGGAAGGGAAGAGGCAACGCTTTTCTGCTATAAAAGGGAGCCGTTTGAAGTCGTAGAAGATCAGGATTTTCCCGTCGGCATAGGATAACTCGCTCCTTTCTCTGCAAACTAATTATAAAAACGGAGAACACCAGGCGTTTGGTGTTCTCCGTTTTTGTCTGATAATTAAATTGAAAGGGAAGGGGAGGGCTATAGCAGCATTCCCAGAGCCAGGCCAATTAGAAAGCACACGATTCCAACGGCAAAATACTCAAGCGGATTTCTGCGGTATTTAATTCGAACAATCCGCTTTATGACAGGCTTTTCAACCACCTTTTCCACGACTTTGTCTACTTTTTTGACCATGTTCAGCACGATGGGAGCTTCTTCATAAACCGGTTTGCGGCCAGTTGCAAGATACTCGACCTCTGTGTCAAGCACCTCGGCCAGCTTAATGAGTTTCAGCGTATCCGGGCTTGTCTGATCATTTTCCCACTTGCTGACAGCCTGGCGGGATACCTCCAAAGCATCTGCAAGCTGCCCCTGAGACAAAGCGCGTTCTTTGCGAAGAGCTGTAATTCGTTCTCCAATAGACATAAGATTCCCCCGCAAATATATGTCAACTTTCGGTTGCGTTTGATATTTTATTCAATTTTATCACTAAAATCGAGCTTTGACAAGGGGTTTGCTTCGGCAGCGATTTTCAGCTCCGTATTTTCAATATGCGTGTAGATTTGCGTGGTATTCAGGTTTTCGTGTCCCAAAACTTCCTGTACCGTTTTTACATCCACGCCACCTGAGAGCATCATAGTCGCGGCAGTGTGCCGCAGTTTATGGGCAGAGAACTGCGTAGAATCCAGGCCGGCCTGCAGCAATGCCTTTTTTACCAGCCGGTGGACGGCTGTAACGCTGATTCGATTATTATCCCGTGAGCCAAACAGTGCCCGGTTGTCAGAGAGAACTTTTTTGTTGCGTTCGGGGAGGTAAGCGTCGATGGCTTTGCGACAAGCAGAGCCAAAGTAGACAAACCGTTCCTTGTTGCCCTTGCCAACGACCCGAATACGGTCTTCATAAACATCCGTCAAATTCAGATTTACCAATTCACTGCGGCGAATGCCGCAGTTCAGGAACAGCATAAGGATGGCATAATCCCGCTTTTCATTCGGCCCGGAAACAGCTTGCAGCAGAGCGGCAGACTGTTCAAGTGTCAAATATTTCGGCAAGCTCTTGCGCAGCTTAGGATATTCCAGATCTGCAACAGGGTTATCTTCCAGCTGTTTTGTCCTTACCGTAAGATACTTGTAAAACGACTTGACTGCGGATAGTTTTCTGGCACGGGAGGATGCGGAAATACCATATTCCGGCGCTGCAGAATCAGGATTTGCAGTGCGGTCGTTGGCCAGATAGGACAGAAAATCAAAAATATCGGATGTATCGATCTCCTGAATAAATTTGATGTCAATATCTTTGATGTCGATATCATCCAGCCGTGTTATAATTGGCATGTCGTTGCGCATCAATTTTATAAAGCGAAGGAACATTCTCAAATCCAAATAATACTCGGAAATGGTTAGTTGAGATTGGCCCTTAATGTTTTCGTGGTAGATCAGAAATTCACGCAGGATCTGCGGACAATCAGCATAACGTTTCATCAAATTCCTCCAGTAAAGGACAGGCTGGTGTCATGCCTGTCTTATAGTATCAGCTCTTTGCGTACCTTTATTATAGCACAAATCCTCTTTGAACGCAACAAAATTTTTATTTTGTTGCGTTCATCACATTTTTGGATGAGTATGTCCATCAAGCCGGTCTCCAATCCCCTGATTTCTCTTCCGGACGCTGGGACCGTAGTTACATTGGTTTTTGATTGTAATTTTATTTTGTAAAAAATACTTCTTTACATTTGCACGTTTTATCTGTAAAATGATGTCAGAATCTAAAACCCAAAACGGGAGGAATTCAAAATGAGTGTAAAGCGAATCGGTGTACTTACCAGCGGCGGCGATGCCCCCGGTATGAATCCCTGCGTCCGCGCAGTTGTTCGTACTGCCCTGTACCATGGTTTGGAATGCTATGGCATTCGCCGTGGCTGGAATGGCTTGATTTCCGGCGATATTGTCAGACTGGACGAAAAGAGTGTTTCCCACACCATCAACCGAGGCGGTACCATCCTTTACACCGCCCGCAGCAAGGAATTCATGACCGAAGAAGGCCAGCGTAAGGCTGTTTCTACGTGCAAATTCCTGGGTCTGGACAGCATTATTGCCATCGGCGGCGACGGCACGTTCCGCGGCGCCCGGGCTTTGAGCAAATACGGAATCAATGTCATCGGTATCCCCGGAACCATCGACAATGACATCAGCTGCACACATTACTGCATCGGCTTTGATACTGCCGCGAATACCGCCATTGAGTGTATCGACAAACTTCGTGACACTATGCAGTCTCACGAGCGCTGCTCTGTTGTGGAAGTCATGGGCCGCAATGCCGGATACCTGGCAATGTATGTTGGCTTGGCTGTTGGTGCGACTGCTGTTCTGGTTCCTGAGGAGCCCATTGATTTTGAACGCGATGTTATCGAAAAGATCCGCCAGGCCCGTTTCAACGGCTTTACCCATTACATGATCGTCGTTGCGGAAGGCGCCGGCTCTGCTTCTGAGATTGCGGCCAAGATCAAAGAGGCAATCGACCTGGATCCCCGTGTGACGGTTCTGGGACATATTCAGCGCGGTGGTACTCCTACCGGCCGTGACCGCGTGAATGCTACCAAAATGGGTTATATGGCTGTGGAACTGCTGCTCCAGGGTAAGACAAACCGTATTGTCTGTACCCATGACGGCGGTTTCACAGATGTGGATATCGATGAAGGCCTGTCCATGAAAAAGAACATTCAGCAGATGGAAGTTGATGTTCTGGCGGCTATGACTGGTATCTAAGCGCCCTTCCCTACTCTACCGTAAAAACGCAGCCGTGCTGTTCATTCAGCACGGCTGCGTTTTTGCTATTTGATTTTAATTCCGAAGAGTGAGCCTATGCCCCCAAGCAAAACGAAAAAGTCTTCTATAGACCACTGATCCATATTCTTATAGGCGGGCGTTGAAATCTCAGCGCCTTTACTGACGGACATAATACAGGAAACTTGTTTGCTGTCGGATGTTTCCTGATTGTTCTGGGCTATCATTTGCAGAAGACGTATCAGGTCGTCAGTTTCCAATTGAAATCCATTTTCGGTTTCACACAGATTCAGAGCAACGGAATCCTGGGAGATGTTGTCCCTCAAAATCATCGCGCCGCTGACTGTTTCCCAGTCGAATTCGATGGACTTTTGGCTTTCCTCATCAGCTGTCCTATAAAAATTCCAGGTTTCAACATAGTGAGCGTCATGATACTGGGTTGCCACCGTGATGACAGTCTCGTTTTGCTGCCCGTTTTCGCTTTGATTGATTGACAAGCGCAGTGTTTCCTCTGCGGGATTTTCACCGAGAGTAAGGCTACAAGTCAGGATACATTCTTGGTCCAGGCATGTAAGCGCGATCTTCACGATGGAATTATGATAAAGATAGAAAGAAACTGTTGCGGACATATCGCTGCTATACTGACTGCCTGTTAATTCGGAAAGAACTTCATTAACCTGTTCAGCGCTGACGCTGTAATTCAGCTTATGGAAATCCACGGATCTGCCGTCGGGAAGCGAAACGGAACATTTTTCAATTTCGCAGGGGGTCGTTAAAATCCCGAGCATCAATTTTTGTACGTTCTCCTGAGAAAATTCAGAAACCCAAGGAAGTGCATAATCGTCGCAGGCCATTTGCGCCTGGATGTTCTGAACGGAGTCATTCCACGAGGCAAGCAAACGGTCACTTACAACATAATTCAAAAGCGGAATGCTGCGCAGATCAGATGCAAAGGTATCGTAGGTAATGCCGTAATAAGTTCCTTTGACCAGATCGTCTGAGGAAACTGCCATAAAGTCTGCATCCATGTAGAGCGAAAAGTCCAGGTTTTGCTCCGAAGCCGCGGCAGTACCTTCTGCGAAGACCTGATGGGAATTCCTGTCTGTCTGAACTGTCAAATCGTAGGAGACCGGACCCAGAATATCGTTTTCTGTATCTAATTTTACTGCTGCCGTGAACTTCCCTTCCGGGTCCATGGATCTTATCGGGATCAAAAGCGGATCATCCTGAAAACGCTCTTCCAGCTGAACGAATGCTTTGTTAAACGCAGCGGTCAGCACAGCCTTTGGGGCGATCCGAATCAAAATGGAATCCCAAAAAAGAACGGCCAGAATTACTGCCGCCATGACGATGGGGATTAACACCAACCACCATTTCCATTTTTTCTTTGCCATAATACCACTTCCCTCTCAGCACTTTCCTATAGTCTATCCCAAATTCATGAATACTATATGAATAAAAAAGTCTGCCGTCAGAAAGCGGCAGACTTTTTATGCTTTTGGATGGCACTTTTCATATACAGATTTCAGCTTCTGGTTGACCATGTGCGTATACATCTGTGTGGAGGAGATATCACTGTGCCCCATCAACTCCTGTAGAGAGCCGAGGTCGGCGCCGTTTTCCAGCAGATGCACTGCGAAGCTGTGGCGAAGTGTGTGCGGTGTGATCTCCTTTTCGATCCCTGCTTTGGACTGGTAGAACTTCAGGATCTTCCAGAAGCCCTGACGGCTCATCCTTGCGCCCCCGATGTTGACGAAAAGCGCATTTTCCATAGGATCCGCAACCAGCAGCATCCGCACTTCTTTTATGTATACGCTCAGTGCACGAAGCGCTGCGGGATACAGGGGGATCACACGAGACTTCTTGGCACTGCTGCATTTGATGACACCCAGCTCCAGATTAACATCGTCCACATTCAGATCGATCAGTTCCGTTACGCGGATGCCGGTAGCGTACATAACTTCCAGCATGGCCTTGTCGCGCAGACCCTTGGAATCGGCGCCGGAAGGCTGTGCCAGCAGCAGCTCCACTTCCTTGCCGGAAAGAATCTGCGGGAGCTTCTTTTCTCCCCTGTCAACATGGATATCCGGTGCGACGGGAGAGGTTTCCAAAAAACCGGTGGAAACGACATAGGCGTAGAAATTCTTCAGGCTTGCCAAAGTACGTGAGACAGTTGCGCCAGACTTCCCCTGCTCCTGAAGAAAAGCCAGATAACCACTGATATTCAGTTGGGTGGCGTTCAGAATATCGGTGCCCTCGCTATGCTGCAGCCATTCGGAAAACTGCCGGATGTCCCGCATATAGGAGGAAACGGTATTGTTCGACGCCTGCTTTACCTTTGTAAGGTAATTTTCGTAAGCATGAATCAAGTCCAACATGAACCAGTTTACCCATTTTCCTTTTCTAAAATTCTATCAAAGACGCCAAAAAGGGCGAAATGATGCGATAATCTACGCTTCCAATCAGAATGCCCAGCGCAGACATTCCGAAAGTTTCCCAGCCTACATACGGGCGGTTTTCCGGCAAATGACGCAGCCAGAACCAATATAGCATTGGGGTCGTAAGGCAATCACTGAAAAGAAGCATACTCCGGATCAGCCATCCGGCAGAACCGTACGTCTGAGAAATACCAAGTGAGACAAAAGAAAACAGAAACGCTTTGCTGAAACAGATTGGTAACATCAGCACAGTTTTGGAAGAAGAAACCGCAAAAGCGGATAATAGAAAAGGAAAAAGGTTTACACACAGCAAACTAACGATCGACACAGCATGAAAGGATATACTGCGCATCACAGGAAACAGAGAATCTTCGGCCGAAATGTAAACGGTAATGCCACAAAGTAGTCCAACAATCCAGAAGAATGCAAGAACGAAACGATATCCCTTGCGTAACCTGTACGGCAAACCGGAAATGAAAAACCGTGCCATGAACATACTCCTTTTCTCAAGTTGAAACGAAAGTTAGCTTGCTTGCGTAAAAAGAAGGGCGTATATGGCACGGGCATGGCAATGCCCTAATTTGAATACACCCATACTATACTCCAAAATTTACAAAAATTCAAGTATTTTTAGCCAAAACTGCTTTTTTTGTAAATTATGACGGATATTTATGTTAACATTTTATGTCAACCACTTATTTTGATACCTGCATATTCTTTACCATTTTCAACTATTTGACAACATATTGCGTCAAAAATGCGTTTTACGCACTAAATATTGATTTGCAATTTTTCTTGCAATTCCAATTTAGAGAGTAAATTTTCTTTACCCGCACCTCATATTTGTGTAACTTAACGATAGTGCGGATTCCTTTTTCGGTGATTCCCTCCTCTCTTCTCCCGGAGTCCGATGAGCCCAGCTGTTCCGCTTCCTCCCAAAACCAATGCAGCCGTGACGCCAACCGCTTCATATTGTCCGCCAAAAAACAGCGCTGTCATGCAAAGAAGCAGCCCAAAGTAAACGGCACCGGACATCAGGCACACAGCCAAACGCTGACGTTTTACTTTGCCGTAAGACACTATTGCGCCCAAAAAGGACGATACAAGCAGAAGCAGCATGACTCCGTACCCGACATTTTCCCATGGCAATTTTTCCGCATCGATCAGCTTGGCCAAAATGGCTGCAATCAGCAGTGTAAGTCCCAGACTGGTCATAGCTCCCAAAGTCAGTCCTGCCGGCATGGATAAGGCTCTTCCTGTAGGTTTTGCTTTACTGACCATTTCCCTCTCCCCTTTCCCTACAGCCTATTCCCCGGCAGCATAAAAAAGAACCGGGACAGGCAATGCCTGTCCCGGTTTCCAGACTGTCGAAAAACCATGTCATTGCGAGCCAGTGCGCACACTGGCGTGGCAATCTCCTGAATTTTCGTACATTTCTCTACTAAAATTGAGGGATTTTACTTCTTTTGGGGGGATCGCCACACCAGCCTGCGGGCTGGTT
>JAXJGV010000064.1:0-7107 GCA_036300205.1 Oscillospiraceae bacterium | reverse complement strand
CTGCCCTTTGGAGTGGAAAGAAGCGAAAAACCTGAGGTATATTGGCTGTTTTTCACTTAAATTTCCTTAACTAAACCAAAAATCGGTCATTTTTACCATTTGGAACAGAATGAAGCTTATTTATTCAGAGGTTCCCTAATTTGTTTTTTCTCTTTACGAACGCGAAAATTTGTAGTACAATACATTCTATACGAAAATGGGAGGTATGGCCATGCACTGCATGAAATGTGGGCGGGAAACCGAATCGGAACAGGTTTTTTGCCAGGATTGCCAGCTGGAAATGGAAAAGTACCCGGTGAAGCCCGGTACTGTCGTCCAGCTGCCCAAGCAGCAGGACCCCGCTCCCAAAAAAAGTGGGAAACGCCGCGTGATTCCTTTGGAAGATCAGGTGAAGATCCTGCGCAAGCGTGTGAAGGTCCTGACGGCTTTGCTGGTGATCGCTGTGGGCCTGATCGCTGCCCTGGCGGTTCCCACGGTTCTGTATTTCGAGGAGGAGCACTTCCTTCCCGGTCAGAATTATTCTTCCATCACCGTCACCACCGCTTCTGAGGACACTGTGGAAGAAACTGCAAATTGATTGTTTCACGTGAAACAGTTTTCTTTTATGGATCATCTGTGTTTCACGTGAAACAAAAGAGAAAGATAGGAGGCAGAAATGGGTAAAATAATTGCTGTTGTCAACCAGAAAGGAGGCGTGGGCAAAACCACCACCGCAGTGAATCTGACGGCTGCCCTCCATGACCTGGGTCTGAAAGTTCTGCTGTGCGACTTCGACCCCCAGGCAAACGCCACCTCCGGCCTTGGGCTGGACAAGCGGAAAATCAAATACTCCGTCTACGACGTGACCATCAACGACGTGCCCCTGGAAGACGCCGTTGTTTCCACCCAATACGGCGACGTGCTGCCCTCAGCGGCAGACCTGGCCGGCGCCACGGTGGAGCTGATCTCCGCCGACCACCGGGAACGTCAGCTGGAAAAGGCCCTGCAAAGCGCGAAAGGGAAGTACGATGTCATTTTTATCGACTGCCCGCCGTCCTTGGAGCTGCTGACCCTGAACGGCCTGTGTGCCGCCGATGGGATCTTAATTCCCGTACAGTGCGAATACTACGCCCTGGAAGGCCTCAGCGACCTGATGAACACGCTGCGGATGGTCAAAAAGCGTCTGAACCCACGGCTGGAGATCTTCGGCGTGGCCCTGACCATGTTTGACGGCCGAACCAACTTCTCCACCCAGGTGGCCCAGGAAGTCCGCCGTCACTTTCCCGGTAAAGTATTCAGCACCGTGATCCCGCGCAATATCCGCCTGGCGGAAGCCCCCAGCCACGGCATCCCCGTCACCGCCTACGACAAATACAGCAGGGGAGCCAAGGCGTATAAAGAAATGGCAGAGGAAATCAAAACGAAACTGATGTAAGTTGAAAATTATGGTATCGCTCCGCGATATTTTAAAAAATGCCGAAGGCATACCGCAATTTTCAATTTTCAACTTTCCATTTTCAATTAACCAAAACAAGAGGTGATCTATTTGGCATCAAACAAAGGCCTTGGTAAGGGTCTTGGAGCGCTGTTGGGCGATTTTGCCGACGAGCCTCTGGAAACCAGCGCTTACCGGTCATTGCCCATTTATAAGGTAGAGCCGAATCCCGATCAGCCCCGGCATGACTTCGATGAGGAAGAATTGCAGGCGCTGGCGGATTCCATCAGTGTCCACGGCGTGATCCAGCCGCTGACCGTGCGGGAAATGCCCAACGGCTATTATCAGATCATTGCCGGTGAGCGGCGCTGGCGGGCGGCCCGGCTGGCGAATCTCAGCGATGTACCTGTGGTGGTCATTGAAGCCGACGACCGGAAGGCCATGGAGCTGGCGCTGATCGAAAATCTGCAGCGGCAGGACCTGAACCCGGTGGAAGAAGCTCTGGGCTATCAGGCGCTGATCGAAGAATACGGCCTGACCCAGGAAGAGGCCGCAGGCCGGGTGGGCAAGTCCCGTCCCGCCGTGGCGAATGCTCTGCGTTTGCTGGGACTGTGTCCCGAGGTTCTGGAAAAGCTGAAGCAGGGAGAACTGACGGCCGGACATGCCCGGGCGATCCTGTCTCTGAAGTCTGAGAAAAAGCAGATGGAAGCAGCGCAGAAGATCATTGCGCTGGCCCTGTCCGTGCGGCAGGCGGAGACCCTGTGCAAGAACATGAACAAAGAACCCGAACCCAAAAAGGAAGAGGTTTTCGCCGTGGACTATGTGGCCGAGTGCGAAAAATCTTTGTCCAAACATCTGGGTCGGGGCGTTAAAATCATCAACGGCAAGCGCAAAGGCAAATTTGAGCTGGAATTCTACGGTCAGGAGGATTTGCAGAATCTTCTCGACGCGCTGATGAAGCTGCAAAAATGAACGCAGGACGGGGTTGCCCCCGCCGCGATAACCACCGACCTAACGGCGGGGGCAACCCCCGCCCTACAATATAGTTTTCTCAAAATTAAGGAGAGGTATTATTATGTTAGACATCAAAAAGATCAAGGAAAATCCCGAAGCCATCAAGGCCGGTCTGAAGGCCAAGGAAGTGGACTGCGACGCCATCATTGACCGCATTCTGGAACTGGACGTGAAGATCCGCGCCCTGAAGACCTCCACCGAGACCCAGACCGCCCAGAAGAACAAGCTGGCTAAGGAAAACGGCAAGCTCTTCGGTCAGAAGAAGGGCATGGAAAAGAAAGGCGAGGACACCGCCGAAATCGAAGCCATCATTGAAAAGAACAAGCAGGAAAGCATCCGTCTGGACAGTGAGATCGCCGAAGAAGCGGAACAGCTGAAGGTACTCAACGGGGAATTCCGGGTGGCCATGCTGAGCCTGCCCAACATGCCCGACCCCGACCTGCTGCCCGGCGGCAAGGAGAACAATGAGCCCCTGCGCTACAGCGGCGAAAAGCACTCCTTTGACTTTGAGCCCAAGCACCATGTGGACCTGTGCGAGAACCTGGGCCTGATCGACTACGAGCGGGGCGTCAAGCTGGCCGGTTCCGGCAACTGGATGTACACCGGCATGGGCGCGCGGCTGGAGTGGGCGCTGCTGAACTACTTCATCGACACCCACATTTCCGACGGCTACGAGTTCATCCTGCCCCCCCACATGCTGGAGTACCAGTGCGGCGAGACTGCGGGCCAGTTCCCCAAGTTCGCCGACGAGGTCTACAAGATCGCCAACCCCACCGACGACCGTATCCACTACATGCTGCCCACCGCCGAGGCCGCTCTGGCTTCCGTTTACCGTGACGAGATCCTGACGGAGAAGGACCTGCCCAAGAAGTTCTTCGCCTACACTCCCTGCTTCCGCCGGGAGGCCGGCTCTCACCGTGCCGACGAACGCGGCATGGTTCGCGGCCACCAGTTCAACAAGGTGGAGATGTTCCAGTTCACCACTCCCGAAACCTCCGACGAGGCTTTTGAAGAGCTGGTAAAGAAGGCAGAAAATCTGGTTGCCGGTCTGGGCCTGCACTTCCGTACCGTGAAGCTGGCCGCAGGCGACTGCTCCGCTTCCATGGCCCGGACCTACGACATTGAGATCCTGATTCCCTCCATGAACGGCTACAAGGAAGTTTCCTCCGTCTCCAACGCCCGGGACTACCAGGCACGCCGCGGCAACATCCGCTACCGCCGCGCCGACGGCAAGATCGACTACGTTCACACCCTGAACGGCTCCGGTCTGGCAACCTCCCGTATTTTCCCTGCCATCGTGGAGCAGAACCAGCGCGCCGACGGCTCCATCGTGGTGCCCGAAGCCCTGAGAAAGTACCTGGGCGGCCTGGAAATCATCACGAAGTGATGATTTCCAATTGACAATTACCATTTGACAATTAACTTATGGCCGAAGGCCATACCACAACTGTCAACTTTACACTGTCAACTCAAAAAAAGCATAAGAAAGGATCTGTTACATATGAAAAAGCCCGCATGGGTGGATGAATTCATTGCCTTCGCCGTGAAGGGCAATGCCATGGCGCTGGCTGTCGGTACCATTATCGGCGCCGCGTTCTCCACCATTACCAAATCTCTGACCGATGACGTGATCATGCCCATCGTGGCCATCTTCATGGGCGGCATTGATTTTTCCGAGCTGAAGATCACACTGCCCCGGCTGTTCAACGAGCCTGTGCTGGATGATGCCGGCAACGAGATTCTGAATACTTTGAACTACGGTAACTTTATCTCTGCCATTATCAATTTTCTGATTCTGGCGCTGGTGGTCTTCTTCCTGGTGAAGGGCCTGAACAAGCTGTCTGATCTGGGCAAGAAGAAGGAAGAGGCCGCTGCCGCCGCAGAGCCTCCCGCTCCCAGCAATGAGGAAGTGCTGCTGACCGAGATTCGGGATCTGCTGAAGAATAAGTAATACATAAACATACAGGGCGGGGACATACCCCGCCGGGCAATGGCTTGATTGCGGTTTTTTTGAAAACACCCAATCCCGTAAGTGCCCGGCGGAGGCGTGCCTCCGCCCTACGTCTTTTTTATAAATCGCATGCTCCGTTATTCAATATTATGTAAACCATTTGTAAAAACCAGCAAATTGCGATTTATCTTGCATTTTCCCATACATCGTGGTAAAATGCTAAGATGAAAACTATAATTTCTCATAAAGGAGGTATACGCTTGAGGCGACTGTTCGCACTTCTCACCGTCTGCATCCTGCTGTCCGGCGTTCTCGTGATCCCGGCGTCCGCTGAGAGCGCTGCCTCAAAAGTGGATATGCTGTGCACCGTCACTTCCGACGGCGACTGCCTTGTCACCATGAACGTTACACTGCGTCTGGAAGCGGCTCTGGACAAACTCACTTTCCCATTGCCTGCCAACGCAAAAAACATCACCATGAACAACGCGTCCGTATCCACGTCCAAAAGCGAATCGGCTACTTATGTGGACATCAGCAAAATCAGTCAGGGCTACGTGGGCGAAGCCGCAATGCGCTTTGAGTATACGATCCCCGAAGTGGTGAAGGTTGTCAAGATCAACAATGAGAAAAAACTCCAGCTGGACCTGCCGCTGCTGTGCGGCTTTGACTATCCCGTGGAAAGCCTGAGCTTTACCATTACCATGCCCACAGGCACCATGAGCAACGATCCCTCCTTCACCAGCATCTACCGCCAGTCTTCCATTGCCTCGGATCTGGATGTGAATGTTCGGGGCAGTCAGATCATCGGTTCTTCCAAAGCCATCATGAACGACCATGAGGGCGTCACCATGACCATGCTGGTGTCGGAGGAAATGTTCCCCACGGTCAGCACCTACGTCCGGGAGGGAAACCCCGAACTTCCTTACATCATTGGCTTTGCCGTGGCCGCGCTGCTGTACTGGATTTTGACACTGCGGGCACTGCCCCTGCGCCGCACCCAGACCTCCACCGCGCCGGAAGGCGTCACCGCCGGTGAACTGGGCTGCCGTCTGACCCTGTCCGGCGGCGACCTGACCATGATGGTCTTCACCTGGGCGCAGCTGGGTTATCTTCTGATCTCCCTGGACGGCAACGGCCGGGTGCTGCTGCATAAGCGCATGGATATGGGCAACGAACGGGGCCCCTTTGAAAACAAAGTCTACAAAATGCTCTTCGGTTCCCGCCGGGTGGTGGACGCCACCGGCATCCAGTACGCCAAGCTCTGCCGCAAGGTCGCACGCTACGTGCCCCAGGAGCGGAATGTCTTCCGGGGAAATTCCGGCAACATGAAGATTTTCCGGGGAATTGCCTGTATCTGCCAGATCTTCTGCGGCATTTGCGTAGCCATGAACATGACGGGCATTATGCCCCTGGCGATCCTCATGGCCATCATTCTGTCGGTCTTCGGCGCGGTTTCCGCCTGGCTGATTCAGGATGTAGCCTACCGGACCCACCTTCGGGGCAAGGTTCCCGTGCTCATCGGCCTGATCTGCATTGTGATCTGGATTTTGCTGGGTCTGATGTGCGGACAGGTCTGGATCCCCCTGTGCTGCAGTCTGGGTCAGTGGCTGTTCGGCTACTTCGCCGCCTACGGCGGACGGCGCAGCGACCTGGGCCGTCACGACGCGGGACAGGTTCTGGGCCTGCGGCATTACTTAAAGCACCTGCCCCGGAACGAAATCAACCGTCTGCTGATGAACGACCCGGATTACTACTTCAACATGGCGCCCTACGCTTTGGCAATGGGTGTCATCAATCCCTACTCCCAGGCCTTTGGCCGCCGGAATCTGGATCAATGTCCCTACCTGTACACCCGGGTCAGCGGCAAGCGCACCGCCGAGGAATGGGGCCACCTGTTCGCCGACGTGGCCGACATGATGGACGCAAAGGCACGGCAGATGCAGATTGAAAAATGGATTCCCATACAGGTGAAAGTTGCAAGGAAATAACATTTCATCCCCACGGAAATTCCGTGGGGATTTTTTCCGTCTATAGGCTAGGAGCATGTTCCCGCCGGGCATCAAAAAATATATCGACACTGTAGGGGAGGGGCTTGACCCTCCCTAAGCCCACAAGGTTTTTCCCTGTATATTTCACACAAAAAGCCACAATTTCCGTATTCTTCAGCAGCTCAAGTTTTGAGCTAAGCAAGGGAGGGTCAAGACCCTCCCCTACGGGTGTGCTGCATCCAAAACTGTAGGGCGGGGGCAGCCAGCGCCGGGCAATTACGTGACTGAGCGGCAGATGCCGATGCAACCAGATAACAGCCCTGTCCTCCTGAGCGAGTGAAACGAGTCGAAGGATCTGCGCAGTGGCAATATCTTGAAAGATTAAATCGGTGCGCAGATTCTTCGGCTGCGCGCTTCGCGCTCCGCTCAGGAGGACAAAACTGTGAGCGGATTGCGCTGTTTTTACATGGTGCAGATTGGAGGTGCAAGGGAGGGTCAAGACCCTCCCCTACGGAGTCGCTATAAAACAGAAAAAACCCCATTTGCTTTCGCAAATGGGGTGAAATTTCTGTCATAGGGTAAAACAAAATATTCTCTAAGGGGCAAAGTTTCCCATCGTCTTTCCCACAACATTCCCATCAAACCTTATACTTCCCCATTATCATTTTAGCTTCAACTTTTAATAGGGAGAGGGCATTTCTCAACAAATTTTCTCCCCATAATTCTCCATGAAAATCCCT
>JAXJGV010000063.1:0-9982 GCA_036300205.1 Oscillospiraceae bacterium | reverse complement strand
TTTGAAGCAGCTTCTTGAGAAGTAAATCCAATTATGCTGTTAAAAGCAGTTTGACCAAGGAGGTGTCACCATGGCTGTCCCTAAGTGTAAAGTGTCCAAGGCCCGCCGCGATAAGCGCCGTGGCTCCAACTGGAAGCTGTCTGCTCCCAGCGTCGCGGTTTGCCCCAAGTGCGGTGAGCCCGTCATGCCCCACAGAGCTTGCAAGGCTTGCGGTACCTACAATGGCCGCCAGGTCCTGGCTGTCGAGGCTGAGTAAGGCACAAGCGGAAATGCAGAGGAAGGCTTTCGAGTCTTCCTCTTTTTCCATTTATCCCCACATTGCCCGTAGGGGACGGGAGACCCGTCCCCTACGGGCAACAGATACAATTCATAACTCCCCAAAAACGGAGGTCTCAACCTATTATACTTCAAGAATACTTCTCCCTACCCCAGAAAGAACGTTCCCATTGGGCTGACCAGCTAAAAACCGCCGGCTGGCGGGGTGCCGCCCATCTATACCATCTGCTTCAAACCGAAGCCCTGGACGCACAGTTGTTTCTCCTGACGGACGGGGACCAACTGGTATCCTTCTGCACACTCTCCCGGCAGGAGGAGATCCTGGACGATTCCCTGTTTCCCTGGATCGGCTTCGTCTATACCTTCCCCGCCTACCGGGGCCACCGTTACAGCGAAACCGTCATCCAACACGCTTGCGCCCAGGCTAGGGCCCAGGGGCACAGCCGGGTATACCTGTCCAGCGAGGAACAGGGACTGTACGAAAAGTACGGCTTTACCTTTTGGCAGAACAGGAAAACCATTTGGGGTGAAGAAACTCAGATATTTTTCCGTGACGTATGATCCAATCTGTAGGGACGGGTCTCCCGTCCCGCCCAGTAACGGATAGCATACCCATTCGGGACGGGAAACCCGTCCCCTACATCATCCACCCTATTGCGCACGGTCCCGATGTTTCCAAAATCAACAAATCCCCTATTATAATTTTGTAAATAACAGCAAATTCCCATTGCTTTTGTTGGGAAAATGTGTAATAATAAATTGATAACCTTTATAGAAAGGAAGTGTTTTCATGGTAAAACCCTTAGTGGCCATTGTTGGACGGCCCAACGTGGGCAAATCCATGTTGTTCAATAAGCTCACCGGACAGCGTACCTCCATCGTCGAAGACACCCCCGGCGTTACCCGGGACCGGATCTACGGCGACTGCGAATGGTGCGGGCGGACCTTTTCTCTGGTGGATACCGGCGGTATCGAACCGGGCACCGAGAACGATATGCTGAAATTCATGCGCCGTCAGGCGGAGATCGGCATTGAGCTGGCAGACGCCATCATCATGGTGGTGGACGTTCGCAGCGGCGTTACCGCCGCCGACCAGGATGTGGCCACCATGCTGCGCAAGTCCGGCAAGCCCATCGCCCTGGCTGTCAACAAGTGTGACTCCATCGGTCTGGTGAATCCCGACGTTTTCGAGTTCTATTCCCTGGGCATCGGCGACCTGTTCGAGACTTCCGCGGTCCACGGTCACGGCACCGGCGACCTGCTGGACTGGGTGCTGGCAAACATCCCCGAAGAGGACGAGGAAGAGGAAGAAAGCGATATCATCAAAGTCGCCATCGTGGGTAAGCCCAACGTGGGCAAGTCCAGCCTTCTGAACCGCATTCTGGGCGAGGAGCGGGTCATCGTTTCCAACGTGGCCGGCACCACCCGGGACGCCATCGACTCTTACTTTGAAAATGAAACCGGCAAATACTGTTTCATCGACACCGCCGGTATGCGCCGCAAGAGCAAGGTAGACGATGCCATTGAGAAATATTCCAACATGCGCTCCATCAACGCCATCGAGCGGGCCGATGTGTGCCTGATCCTCATCGACGCCAACGACGGCGTGACCGAGCAGGACACCAAGATCGCGGGCCTGGTCCACGAGGCGGGCAAGGCCGCCATCATCGTGGTCAACAAGTGGGACGCGGTGGAAAACAAGGAAACCAACACCATGCGGGACATGGAGGCGGATGTCCGCAACGGTCTGAGCTACATGCTCTACGCCCCCGTGCTGTTCCTGTCCGCCCTCACCGGTTCCCGGGTGGACAAGCTGTATCAGGTGATCCAGGACGTTCACGCCCAGAACACCATGCGCATCACCACCGGCGCGCTGAACAGCGTGCTGGCTGACGCCACCGCCCGGGTTCAGCCGCCTACGGACAAGGGCCGCCGCCTGAAGATCTACTATATGACCCAGGCCAGCTCCAAACCGCCTCATTTCGTCATCTTCTGCAACGACGCGCGGCTGTTCCACTTCTCCTACCAGCGGTATCTGGAAAACCAGATCCGGGAGGTCTTCGGCCTGCAGGGCACTCCTGTGCGCATCACCATCCGGCAGAAGGGTGATAAGGAGGAACAGTAATGACACTATCCGTGATCCTTACCGCCATCGCCGCATACCTGCTGGGTAATCTGAACGGCGCGGTGGTGGTCAGCCGTCTGGTGGCCCACGAGGATGTGCGCACCAAGGGCAGCGGCAACGCGGGCCTGACCAACTTCACCCGGAACTATGGCTCCGCCACCTCCCTGTACGTTATCCTCATCGACATGGGCAAAGCCGTCGCAGCCTGCCTCATCGGCGGTCTGCTGCTGAAACGCTATGGTTACTATACCGAGGGCGTGGCTTTGGGCGGCCTGTTCGTGATTCTGGGCCACGACTTCCCTGCCCTGCTGGGCTTCAGGGGCGGAAAAGGCATCCTCAGCGGCGTCACTGTGGCTCTGATGATGGACTGGCGCATCGGCCTGTTCGTATTCGGCATTTTCCTGGCGGCATATCTGCTGACCAAATACGTCTCTCTCGGAAGCATCCTGTCCTCCGGCTCCTTTGGCTTTTTCTATGCCTGGGCGCACTGGGGCGAGGGCTGGTTCCCCATTTTGGTGGGATTCTTGCTCAGCGGACTCATCGTCTGGATGCACCGGAGCAATATTGTCCGCCTGGTGAAAGGCGAAGAAAGAAAAACCAATCTCTTCGGGAAAGGAAATAAAAAATGAAAGCAGTTGTTGTCGGCAGCGGCGCCTGGGGCACGGCCCTGGCCATCCGCCTGTGCAAAAACGGTCACGATGTGACCATGTGGACCTTCGAAAAAGATCTGATCCCCGAAATGAACGCTACCCATCGCAATCCCCGGCTCCCCGTGGCAGTGCTGCCTGAGGAACTGAAGATCAGCGGCGACTATGCCTGTGTGAAGGGCTGCAAGCTGGTAGTCATGGCCAGCCCCTCCTTCCCCGCCCGCAGCGTCTGCCGCAATGTGGCTCCCTTTATCGATGAGGACGCCGTGGTCGTTTCCGTCACCAAGGGTCTGGAAGCAGGCACCCATATGCGCATGAGCGAAGTGGTAGCCCAGGAGACCGGCAAGAGCGTGGTCGCCCTCACCGGCCCCAGCCATGCGGAAGAAGTTGCCATCGACGTTCCTACCGGCCTGCTGGCCGCCAGCCCCAACCAGGCACTGGCAGAATTCGTCCAGGATGCCTTTATGGCGGATACCCTGCGCGTTTACACCAGCTCCGATCCTGTCGGCGCGGAACTGGGCGCGGCGCTGAAGAACGTCATTGCCCTGTGTGCCGGCATCACCGACGGTCTGGGCTTCGGCGACAACACCAAGGCCATGCTGATGACCCGGGGCCTGACGGAAACTGCCCGTCTGGGCGTTGCGCTGGGCGCGAAGAAGGAAACCTTCACCGGCCTTGCCGGCGTGGGCGACCTGATCGTCACCTGCTGCTCCATGCACTCCCGGAACCGCCGGGCAGGCATTTTGATCGGCCAGGGCAAGGACGCCCAGACCGCCATGAAGGAAGTGGGCGCTGTGGTGGAAGGCTACTACGCCGCCAAGTCCGCCTACGAGCTTGGCAAGGCCAAGGGCATCGACATGCCCATCACCGAAGCCGCCTATAAAGTTCTGTACGAAGGCGCTGACGTAAAGGCCGCTGTCCAGAATCTGCTGACCCGTCAGCGCAAGGCGGAATCCGAAAATCCCGGCTGGCTGTAACTTCAAACAGCAAAACTGGCATCCCAAACGGGATGCCAGTTTTTTATTAGGAAAAGTATGGGGTTCCTTTTACTGCAGGACGTTCCGCAGGGGCGGATCTGTGATCCGCCCTAACCTAACCTTTCATCCAATGATGTGGGATTCGGGATCACACCAGCCGTTTTGTGGATGTGGGATGCGGGAGGATTGGAAATTCTCCCCTACGTGGTATGGGCATTTTATGTTTGTTGGCTCCGCCGGAACAGCAGAGTACCCGCAATGCACACCGCGCCTCCAAAAAGCATGGTGCATGTCAGGTTTCTCTCCGCGATGTAGCCGAAGATCAGATTCAGGAAAATCCCCACGCCATCCAGCAGCACCGCGTTCATGCTTAGCGCTGTGGCACGGTCGGAGGTAGTGATCATCCGGTTTTGCAGCTCCATATGCAGAGGCTGCAAAAGGCTGTAACACCCCCGCAGTCCGAGCACCGCCAACACGGAGACCATCGGCCTGGCTGTAACCGCCAAAACCAAACAGCACAGGGCGCTTGCAAGCATAAGCAGGCTTCCCATGCGTCGGGCTCCGGTTTTTGCGCACAGCCTTGCGGAGAAACCGCCTGCCAGGCCGGTAATGCTTACGGCGATATAAGCAAGGGAGATTGCACGGGTATCCATCCCTGCCCTGCTGTATTGCAGCTGGTTCAAAAAGACCGTGACCGTCTGGTGTGTCTCGTTTACCAGGGCAACCGCAAGGAGCAGAAACAGCAGTTCCTTTTTCCCAAGCTGCTGTGTAAGGACCGTCAGACTGCTTCGCAAACTGCCGTTTCTTTTGATATCCGGCGCTTTTACTTCCCGCAGTCCTAAAGCCAAAAGGGCCGCCGCACCATGGGAGATCACCGTAAGGAAGCCTGCCAGCCGGTAATTTTCTCCGATCCAAAGGGCATAGGTTCCCGCCGCCGCAATCAATCCCATCTGCTGTAAATTATTGTAGATGCTAAATACCCGGTGGGAATCCGTTTCGCCGCAGGACAGGTACAGCATACTGCTGTCCACTCCGGACAACCCGGCACAGACTACGCTCAGTAGGATGCGCTCCAACAGGAACATGGAAAAGCTGTCCGCTTTCCAAAACACGACTTTGGATACAAAATAGAGTCCGCAGCAAACGAGCATGGTCCTGCGGTATCCGATCCGGTCCGCAGCCCAGCCCCAGGGGATCTCCAGCAGAATCATCAGCACCAGACTGATGCTTTCGATCAGCGTGATCTGAAAGATCCCGATTCCCGCCGCCTGCCGGTACAGGGTGGCTACCGGCGCGTAAAACACCATGCCCTGAAGCAGGGCGATGGCGTAGAGAATGTATATATTTCGTTTGTTCATGGATGCCTTCCTTCAAAAAAATACGCACAGCAAATCACCAACGTGTGAGCTGTTCACCCGTTGGCAGCAAAAGCAGTGTATTTTTAAATCGGACGGTACCGCATAGCTAACGCTCCTCTAAAAATATACGCTAACGATATCAAAAGCACAGGATTTTGTCAAGAAAGGCAAAATAAAAAACGCTGCCGAAAACTTCAGCAGCGTGTTTTATATGCCAGGGAAATCAGATGGCGCGCTCGACCTTATTGGAGCGGAGGCATCTGGTACATGCGTACACATGGCAGGGAGTTCCATTCACGACAGCCTTAACGCGCTTGACGTTGGGCTTCCATGCACGATTGGAACGTCTGTGGGAGTGAGAAACCTTGATACCGAAGGTTACGCCCTTACCACAAAAATCACACTTAGCCATTTCATTGCACCTCCCATCCGGATGTTTACTCAACAAACTACGCCTATCACAGGCGCTTGAATATGATATCAGACTTTTTCCGAAAATGCAAGCATTTTTTTCAAAATTTTTTGAATTTTTGAAAATAGGTTGATATTCCCCCCTCCGGCGGGTATAATAAGCAAAAAAGCATCCCAGTCTCTGCGGGACGGCGGTTTTCCCTGCCCTGCAATACATATGCGGAAAATGAGGTACGCGCTATGATCGATACATACTCCGTCCCCTTAAAGACCCTGGTTGAAGAATTTAACCTGGAGATCGTCTATGCCTCCACGGACTACGAATCCATCCGCATCACTGTGGAGGATGTGGCCCGTCCGGGCTTGCAGCTGGCAGGCTTCTTCGACCATTACGAGCCCATGCGTCTGCAGGTCATGGGCAACGTGGAAATGAGCTATGTGTCCAAGCTGCCTACAGCGGGACGGTCTGCCATTTTTGACCGGCTGTTCTCCTATAAGTTCCCCGCCATGCTCATCGCCCGGGGTATCGCGCCTCACGAGGAAATGCTGGCCATGGCGAAAAAGCATAACATCACCATCCTGCGCACCCAGGAGGCTACCAGCGCCATCGTCTCCACCATCATCACCTATCTGAAAACCGCCATGGCTCCCCGGGTCACCCGCCACGGCGTTCTGGTGGAAGTCTACGGCGAAGGCATCCTGCTCATCGGCGACAGCGGCATCGGCAAATCGGAAGCCGCCATCGAGCTGCTGAAGCGCGGCCACCGACTCATCGCCGACGACGCCGTGGAGATCCGGAAAGTCGCCACCAATTCCCTCATCGGAACCGCCCCCGAGCTGATCCGCAATTACATCGAGCTTCGCGGCATCGGCATCATCAACGTGGCAAAGCTCTACGGCATGGGCGCTGTCAAATTGGAAAACGAGATCAACCTGGTGGTAAACATCGTCCCCTGGAACACCCAGGAGGCCTACGACCGGCTGGGCCTGGAAGACCAGTTTACAGACATTTTGGGTGTAAAAGTGCCCATGTACACCATTCCCATCACCCCCGGCCGTAACCTGGCGGTGATCCTGGAAGTTGCCGCTATGAACAACCGTCAGAAAAAGATGGGCTACAACGCGGCTGTGGAATTCACCGAACAGATCAACCGCCACTTTGACGAAAACATTGGAAAAGGTTAACACAAAGCGGAAACCTGACCCCATATACTAACTCCACACTTAAAAAGGGAGCATTTATGAAGGAATTTACCATCGGCCCCAACGACGCGGGGCAGCGTTTGGACCGTTTTCTTACCAAGGCCGTTCCCCTGCTGCCCGTTTCTCTGGCCCAGAAATATATCCGCCTGAAGCGCATCAAATGCAACGGCAAGCGCATCGACCGGGACACCCGGCTGAATACCGGCGACGTTTTGCAGCTGTACATCAACGATGAATTTTTCGACAAACCCCGGGAAGATAACGCCTACCTGACTGTGGCAGCGCCCAAACTGAACATCGTCTATGAAGACGAACACATTCTGCTGGTAGACAAGCGCCCCGGTCTGGCGGTACATCCCCACGACGGCGCCGAATACGGGCGAACGCTGATCGACCACATCCAGTCCTATCTCTACCAGAAGCGGGAATGGCGGCCCCGGGAGGAAAACGCCTTTACCCCCGCCCTGTGCAACCGCATTGACCGGAACACCGGCGGCATTGTCATTGCGGCGAAAACTGCCGAAGCCCTGCGGGTCATGAACCAGAAGATCAAGGACCGGGAGCTGGACAAGCGGTACTTAGCCATCGTGGAGGGTACGCCCAAGCCCCGGGAGGGCAGCCTGAAGGGATATCTGTTCAAGGATGCCAAGAAGAACCGGGTCTTCGTCACCGACACCCCCCAGGCCGGCGCAAAGACCTGTCAGACGAATTATAAGACCCTCACTTCCCAAAACGGCCTGTCCCTGGTGGAGTGCGAGCTGATCACCGGCCGCACCCATCAGATCCGCGCCCAGTTTGCCCACGCGGGCCATCCCCTGCTGGGCGACGGCAAATACGGCAAGCTGGACAAGCGCTTCGACCGGAATTATCAGGCCCTGTATTCCTACAAGCTGACCTTCACCTTTACCACGGATGCCGGATCTCTGGCGTACCTGAACGGCAAGTCCTTCCAGGTGGAGAAGGTGGACTTTGTGGAAGAGTATTTCCCCGGCACCAAAATCTAACTTCCTCTGCAGGGCGGGGTCTTGGCCCTGCCCTGCAATTCGAGCTTAAGGAGGCATTTTTATGACCCTGTTTCTTACCAGCAGCCCTTTCGTGGACGGCGCTGACCGGGCGATCCTCAGCGACGCCAACGGCTTCATCGACCGCATTCGGGAAGTTCTGCCTCCCCATCCGAAAGCGCTGTTCATCACTTCCAACCCGGAAGACCGGGATATGACCTGCCGCTTTGCGGCGGAGACCACGGCGGCCTTCGCCGAGTTCGGCATGGCCTTTCAGTCTTACCACATTCTGGACGGTTTCAACGCCGAAGACGCTGGGGGCCTCATCGCCGACTGTGATGTGATCTTCCTCTCCGGTGGCCATGTACCCACCCAGAACGCGTTTTTTCAGGAGATCGGCCTGGGGGAGCTGCTGGACGATTTCCCCGGTGTGGTGGTGGGCATCAGCGCGGGCAGCATGAACTGCGCCGACACCGTTTACGTCCAGCCCGAGGAGGAGGGCGAATCCGCCCCGGAATTTGAACGCTTCGCCCCTGGTCTGGGGCTCACCGGCGTGAACATCCTCCCCCACTATCAGAAGGTCAAGGACAACTATCTGGATGGACAGCGGCTGTATGAGGATATCACCTTTGCCGACAGCTTCGGTCAGATGTTCTTCGTTCTGCCCGACGGCAGCTACTTCTATCAGGATGACGGCTGTCTGCTGCTGTGCGGCCTTGGCTATCTGCTCCGCGACGGCGTCATGGAGCTGCTGAATCCGGACGGCGAAGTGCTGGACATGCGCGAGCTGGAATAACGAAAAACCTCTGGCTTTCAGCAGCCAGAGGTTTTTGTTATAGGATGCCCAGCACTTTCAAAAACAGCAGTCCCAGCACCAGAATGATCACCGGGCGGGTGATGCGGCTGCCTTTGGACATGGCTAGGCCTGCGCCCAAGTAGTTGCCCGCCATGTTGCATACTGCCGCGGCCAGACCCAGCAGGAACACCACCTGCCCGTTCATCAGGAAGATCACCAGACTGGTGATGTTGGTAGTCAAGTTGATGACCTTGGCCTGAGCATTGGCAGTGCGAAGGTTCAGCTTGGCAAACACCGTAAAGGCAATAATGAGGAAGGTTCCCGTACCGGGGCCGTAGAAGCCGTCGTAGAAGCCCACCACGAAGCTGCTGACCAGAGCGGTGATCCAGACCTTGGAGGTCAATGTTAATTCGGCGTCTTCGTTGTCGTGGAAGATCTTGGGATTCAAAACGATAAAGGCCACCACCGGCAGAACGAAGAACAGGATCTTCTCCATGCTGCTGTCCTCCGTTGCCATGGAAGCGTTGGCCCCCAGGGTGCTGCCCAGCATCGCCGTCACAATGGTGGGGACTGCCAGTTTCCAGTTCACCAGGCCTTCCTTGATGAACCGAAGGGTCGCCATGGCGGTGCCGCAGGTGGAGGACAGCTTGTTGGTGGCAATGGTCTGGTGGATGGGAACGCCTGCCAGCAGGTAGGCAGGCAGGGAGATCAATCCGCCGCCTCCGCCGATGGCATCTACAAAGCCGGCAAGGAACAGCAGCGGGCAAACGATCAGGAACATGCGGGGTGTTAAAGTCATAACATCGCCTCCGTGAATTTCATTCCTCCATAGTAGCACTTCCTGAAAAAAAGTAAAGAAAAAAGTTTCTTTTACGCAAAAAATCCCGAATGCAATGCATTCGGGATCCAGACTGTCAAAAAACCATGTCATTGCGAGCCAGTGCGCACACTACTCCGCGCTAAGAGCCGCCTTCGGCGGTTGCGCTATGTACGCGGCCTGCGGGCCGTGTGGCGTGGCAATCTCCTGGATTTTCGTACATTTCTCTACTAAAATCGAGGGTTTTTACTTCTTTTGGGGGGATCGCCACACTAGTGGTGCTCCGCGCAGCGAATCAGAAATGAGAATGATTGCCGGTGGCAATCATACCATAATTCATTGCGGGCTGGTTCGCGATGACATCTAATTTT
>JAXJGV010000062.1:0-4488 GCA_036300205.1 Oscillospiraceae bacterium | reverse complement strand
GGCAAGGGTACTGTCGGCTACGGCCTGGGCAAGGCTGCCGAAGTTTCCGAGGCTATCCTGAAGGGCATCGCTGATGCCAAGAAGAACATGGTCAAGGTTTCCCTGGCCGGCAACACCATCCCCCACGATGTCATCGGCATCTTCGGCGCTGGCACTGTTCTGCTGAAGCCCGCTCCCGAAGGCACCGGCGTTATCGCCGGCGGCGCTGTCCGTGCTGTCATGGAGGCTGTTGGTATCAAGAACATCTGCGCAAAGTGCCTGCGCTCCAACAATCCCCAGAACGTTGTCAAGGCCACCATGGCTGGCCTGACTTCCCTGCGTTCTCCCGAGCAGGTCGCTGCTGTTCGTGGCAAGAGCGTTGAAGAAATCGTTGGTTAAGGAGGGCAATTAACATGGCAAACCTGAAGATTAAGCTTGTTAAGAGCCTGAACGGTCGTCTGGAAAAGCACATCGCTACCGCTGAGTCCCTGGGTCTGCGTAAGATCGGCCAGGTCTCCATCCAGCCCGACAACACCCAGACCCGCGGCAAGATCGCCAAGATCGGCTATCTGCTCGAGGTCACCGAAGTTGAATAAGGAGGAGAAGAATTATGAAACTTCATGAACTTTCTCCCGTTGCCGGCTCTACTCAGGTCGGTAAGCGTAAGGGCCGCGGCGCAGGCAGCGGCAACGGCAAGACCGGCGGCCGCGGCCACAAGGGCCAGAAGGCCCGCTCCGGCGGCAAGGTCCGCGTCGGCTTCGAAGGCGGCCAGATGCCTCTGGTTCGCCGCATCCCCAAGCGTGGCTTCAACAACGTGTTCGCAAAGCCTCTGACTGCTGTCAACCTGGTTGTGCTGAACAAGTTTGAAGACGGTGCTGTGGTCGATGCAGCCGCACTGATCGAGGCTGGCATCATTTCTGCATGCCCCAATGGTCTGAAGGTGCTGGGCAACGGCGCTCTGACCAAGAAGGTTACTGTTAAGGCTGCGGCTTTCTCTGAGTCTGCTAAGGAAAAGATCGAGCAGGCAGGCGGAAAGGCCGAGGTGGTCTAAGTGTTGCAGACACTGCAGAACGCATGGAAGATTCCCGAACTGAGAAAGAAGATCATCTTCACCCTGTTCATCCTGCTGATTTACCGCGTTGGCAACGTCATCCCTGTTCCCTTCATTGACGTTGCCACCCTGGCAAGCTACTTCGATAGCGTGCTGTCCACCACCATCCTGGGCCTGTACAATGCGATGTCCGGTTCCGCCTTCTCCCAGGCGACCGTCTTCGCACTGGGCATCCAGCCCTACATTAACTCCAGCATTATCATCCAGCTGCTGACCATCGCCATCCCCGCTCTGGAGCGGCTGGCAAAGGACGGCGGCGAGGAGGGTCAGAAGAAGATCGCCCGCATCACCCGTTACACCACGGTTGGTCTGGGTCTGCTGATGGGCTGGGCCTACTACATGATGCTGAACAACTACTCCGCTCAGGGGTATTCCATCATCACCGCAGAAGGCTTCCTGCCTGCCATGGTCATCGTTCTGGCTTTCACCGCCGGCTCCGCTGTTGTCATGTGGCTGGGCGAGCAGATCACCGAGTTTGGTATCGGCAACGGCATCTCCATGATCCTGTTTGCCAACATCATCTCCGGCATCCCCAGCATGATCGGCACTCTGTTCACCATGACCTGGTGGCAGGTGATCATCGTTCTGGTGGGCATGGTCGCTCTGGTTCTGTTCATCATCTTCATCAACGATGCCGAGCGTCGGATCCCCATCCAGTACGCAAAGCGCGTTGTGGGCCGCAAGATCTATGGCGGCCAGAATACCAACCTGCCCATCAAGGTCGCTATGTCCGGTGTTATGCCCGTCATTTTCGCGCAGTCCATCTGCTCCATGCCGGCTACCCTGTACACCTTCCTTGGCTGGAACCAGGGCTGGTTCTATAACCGCATCTGGAGCTCCTCCAGCTGGGGTTACGCAATCCTGTACTTCCTGATGATCTTCTTCTTCAGCTGGTTCTACTCCACCATCCAGTATGATCCCGTGGAGATCGCCAACAACCTGAAGAAGAACGGCGGCTTCATCCCCGGCTTCCGTCCCGGCAAGCCCACCGCAGATTTCATTCAGAAGGTCATCAACAAGATCGTTGTCTTTGGTGCAGTTTACCTCAGTATCGTCGCCCTGCTGCCCATCGTTGCCGGCAACCTCATGGAGGGTGTCCGGAACCTGGCCATCGGCGGCACCTCCGTCATCATCGTCGTGGGCGTTGCCCTTGAGACTGTGAAGGCTCTGGAGGCTCAGATGCTGATGCGGCACTACAAAGGCTTCCTGGATTAATTAGGAGGTATGGCAGGATGAATCTCATCTTACTGGGCGCACCCGGCGCCGGAAAGGGAACCCAGGCAGAGCTGCTTGTTAAGAAGCTCTCCATTCCCGCCATTTCTACCGGGAACATGCTCCGTGAAGCGATTGCCAACGGCACAGAGCTGGGAAAAAAGGCAAAACAGTACATGGACGAAGGCGCACTGGTCCCCGACGAGCTGATCCTCGGCATCGTCGCTGACCGTGTGGCTCAGCCCGACTGCCGCAACGGCTTCATTCTGGACGGCGTGCCCCGCACGCTGTCCCAGGCTGAGGCTCTGGAGGCAAAGGGTGTCAAGATCGACCATGTTGTTTCCATTGAAGTCGACGATAGTGAGATCGAGGGACGTATGACCGGCCGTCGAGTTTGTGCCAAGTGCGGCGCCAGCTATCACATCGTCGCAAATCCCCCCAAGACTGAGGGTGTCTGTGACAGCTGCGGCGGCGAGCTGATCATCCGTAAGGATGACAAGCCCGAAACCGTGCGTCACCGCCTGGAGGTCTACCACGCTTCCACCGAAGTCCTGAAGGGCTACTATGAGAAGCTGGGCAGACTGCGCCTGGTCAACGGCAGCCAGTCTATTGAGGGAGCCAACGAGGATATCCTCAAGGCAATAGGGGCTCAGGTATGATCACGATCAAAAATGAACGTGAGCTGGAGTCCATGCGCCAGGCTTGTAAAATTACCGCGGCAGCCCGTGCTCTGGCAGGGGAAATGGTAAGACCCGGCGTATCGACGAAAGCAATAGATCAGGCCGTCCACGATTTCATCGTGAGTCAGGGCGCGAAACCGTCGTTCCTGAACTACAACGGCTTCCCTGCAAGCGCGTGCATCAGCGTCAACAGCACGGTCATCCACGGAATTCCGGGTGGCTACACCCTGAAAGAAGGGGACATCGTGTCTGTGGACGTGGGCGCGTACTATAAGGGTTTTCATGGCGATTGTGCTGCAACCTTTGCCTGTGGTGCCATCAGCACCGAAGCGCAGAAGCTCATTGATGTGACGAAGCAGTCCTTCTTCGAAGGCATGAAGTTCGCCATCAAGGGCAAACGCGTTCAAGATATCTCCCACGCCATCCAGACGTATGTGGAGTCTAACGGTTTTTCAGTTGTGCGTTCCTTCGTAGGTCACGGCGTTGGACGGCAGCTGCATGAGGAGCCGGAAGTTCCGAACTACGGAAATCCCGGCCGGGGGCCAAGATTACTGCCCGGTATGACCATCGCGGTGGAGCCTATGGTGAATGTGGGCACATATGATGTGCGCGTTCTTAAAGACGGCTGGACCACGGTGACCGCCGACGGCAAGCTCTCGGCTCACTATGAAAATACTGTACTCATCACCGACGGCGAGCCGGAAATACTCACCGTCACCGAAGGACTTTGAACTATGGACCCAGCTAAACCCGATATCACTATTTCGGATGTGGTAGTTTCCACAGCAGGCCGGGATGCAGGTGAATGGTTCTACGTGATCAGCGAAGATCCTGTTTATCTGTTCCTGGCAAACGGAAAGGACCGGCCACTGGATAAGCCCAAGCGTAAAAAGCGTAAGCACGTACAAAAGGTCCTTCGCTCTGAGACCAGAGTTGCCGCGAAGATCAAAAACGGCGACAAAGTGCTCAACGGCGAATTACGAAGAGATCTGGCGTTCCTCGCCAGAGAAAATGCAAGCGAATAACCTGGGAGGGTAATAACTTGGCTAAGGACGACGTAATCGAGATTGAGGGCATCGTAACCGATGCACTGCCGAATGCTATGTTCAAAGTCGACATTGGCAACGGACACACCATTCTGGCACACATTTCCGGCAAGCTCAGAATGAATTTCATTAAGATCTTGCCCGGTGACAAAGTAACCGTTCAAATGTCTCCTTACGATCTGACCCAGGGTCGGATCACTTGGAGAAGTAAGTAAAATAAGAGAAACCCGTTCTCATATGGAGGTTAAACAGTATGAAGGTAAGACCGTCCGTTAAACCCATGTGCGAAAAGTGTAAGATCATCAAGCGCAAGGGTCGCGTAATGGTAATTTGCGAAAACCCCAAGCACAAGCAGAGACAAGGCTAATAGGAGGTGCTGAAAGAATATGGCACGTATTTCTGGTATCGATCTTCCCCGCGATAAGCGGATCGAAGTTGCTCTGACCTATATCTACGGCAT
>JAXJGV010000061.1:0-21907 GCA_036300205.1 Oscillospiraceae bacterium | reverse complement strand
GGTGATCATAAGCCTTCAGCCGAATGCGGATCATCTGGTTTGCCATGGTTTGTTTTCCTCCTTGAATTACGTACTCAGTTTGCGTAGTGTCTGGGTACGGTCGAACTGTTTTGTCCGCGCCGCCGTGCGTATCATTCCGAGCCATGAAAAATGGCCGACCGAGGCCGACCCATTCCCCATACGCGCAGCGATATACGCAAGCGCTTCTGAAGCAGTTCAGCCGCCCGATGACCGGACATACTCCGCGGAAGTTACCGTCTTTCGACGCAATCTCCCGCATCATCGCAGTGCACGCGCAGAGTTCCCCTACACGCGCTCAATTATGATACCACCTATTCTACAAATTGTCAAGCATTATTTTAGGAAAAATCACAAACTTTGCAGATAAATTTCGGTCATAATGCGAAATAAATATTTCCGCACCAATTGGCTTCCGTGTAGAGTTGTTTCGTGTGGAGTTGTTTCGTGTGGAGTTCGGAGAGCGGAGTGTGGATTTTTTGAATTAGGAATTTGAAGTTATCGAAAACGTCGTCATCCTGAGCGAAGCGGAGCGAAGTCGAAGGATGACAGGTTTGTTGGATGTTGGATCGTGTTACGCTCAATGAATGCAAAACGGGAGGGCTGAAGCCCTCCCTACATTAAATATAATAAATACTACTTTTTCAGTTCCCACAGATTGATCTGACTGGACTTTTCATACAGCTTCAGATAGCTGTCATACCGGGTCTTTTCGATCTCACCGTTTTCGCAGGCGGCGCGGACTGCGCAGTCCGGCTCTTTTCGGTGGGAGCAGTCGTCAAAGCGGCATTTGCCGATGAACTTACCGAAATCCGGGAACGCATATTGCAGGTTTTCCTTCAAGATCACATCCATCTGGTCGGTGTCAAAGGAGGAAAAACCGGGGGTGTCGGCAACATAGGTGTCTTGGCCCAGGCGGTACAGCTCTACATGCCGGGTGGTATGGCGGCCGCGGCCCAGCTTTTCGGAAACTTCGCCGGTGGCAAGATTCAGCTCGGGGCACAGCCGGTTCAGGATGCTGCTTTTGCCCACACCGGAATTTCCGGTGAAGGCTACCAGCTTGCCCCGGATCAGCTCCCGCAGTTCCGGGACCCCCTCTCCGGTCTCCGCGCTGGTACAGATCACAGGAAAGCCCGCGTTCTCGTAGATTCGAACCAAATCCACCGCAGGATCCAGGTCGCACTTGTTGACGCAGAGATAGACCGGAACTTCCTGATCGCCGGCAATGGCCGCCACCCGGTCAATGAGGTAAGGCTCCGTCACCGGGTTGACATTGGCGGCAAAAACCACCAGCGCGTCAATATTGGCTACCACAGGCCGGACGAAGCTGTTCTTCCGGGGCAGGATCTTTTCCACCATGCCCTTTCCCCGCTCCACGGTGATCTCCACCATGTCGCCGGTAAGGGGGCTGTTCCCCTCCTTGCGCAGGATGCCTCTTGCCCGGCAGGATATCACCTTCCCGGCTGTCTGCACATCATAAAAGCCGCTGATAGACCGGATGATCCGGCCTGTCGTTTTTTCCGCCATCCATTACCCCACTTTCTGGGTACGTTCGAAAACACCGTCAACGTACAGGTCAAAGGACATGGTACCGCTTCCGGCCACCTCTACCAGGACGCTGGTAGTGCCGGGGGCGATCATCCGGGATTCCACCACATCCTGGGTTCCGCCCACGCAGATATCCAGGCGGTATTCCACATCCCGCTCCGGCACCAGGAAAGACGCGGTGAAGGAGGTAGTCTCCTGCTGGGTCTCTTCGGGAACGGTAGGCTCTGCAGTGGGCGCCACCGTTTCCTGGAGGCCTATGGAATAATGGATGATCACTTCGGAGGAGGCGTCCACCACTTCGTCCTGCATGACAGACTGGTAGACCACCTCGCCCTCGGGCTTCTGGCTCTCCGTCGGCTCATAGCGGACGTTGGTAAAGCCCAGCCGGGTCATCATTTCTTTCGTCACGCTGAGTTCATAGCCAACCACATTGGGCATGGTCACCTCAACGATGTCCGGGCCGGTACTTACGTAGATGTAGATCGTCTGGCCCTCGGTCACCTCGGAATTCGCGGCGGGATCGGTGCGGGTGACTTCGCCCTCGTTATAGACATAGCTGGATTCCTTCTTTTTCAGGGGCTTAAAGCCCTGGCTTTCCAGCAATGCGCAGGCCTCTTCCGCATCCGCGCCCACGAAATTATCCAGAGTCTTAACCTCAGGCTCCTCGCCCATGCTGACTACGATCAGGATATCAGAACCGCGCTGGACCTTTTCGCCGCCTGCCGGTTCCTGGCTGATGATCTCATCCTTGGGAATGGAATCGCTATATTCCTTGGGAAGCAGCCGGATATTGAAATCCGAATGCTTGGCAACCAGGCTGTCGCTGTAGGTCTCGCCTTCCAGATAAGGCACTTCCACGATGTCCTTTTCCTTATTCAGCAGGGCGCCGTTGAACAGCGCGATCAGGAAAATAATGATGGCTACCACCGCCACCGCGCTGCAAATGACGATAGCTGTGGTCGTGACGCGGCTGCGCTCCTCTTTTTTCTTCTGGACTTCCGCCTGCCTGCGCTGCTGGGCCCGGCGGATGGCTTCGTTATCCCGGCCCGCGGTGTTCATTGCCACGGTGCTGGTGCTGCGGCGCTGGGCCGTTCCCTGCTGGGGACGCGCGCTGCTGGGAGCAGGACGCTCTCCGGTCTTGGCATGAACCTTTTTCTCCGCCGTGGTCATGGGCTGGTTCGCCGTGGGGATGGCCCGGGTGGCGTCATCCATCAGGGTATGGTAATCAAACAAAATGGCAGGATTCTTCCGGAATTCTTCCATATCCTGCAGCATTTCCGTTGCGGAAACGTAGCGGTCCCGGATCTCCAGGGACATGCCCTTCATAATGATCTGTTCCAGGCCTCCGGGAATGTTGGGGTTCAGGGTGGAGGGCATGGGCGCGCCGCCGTTGATGTGCTGGATGGCCACGGCCACAGCGGATTCGCCGTCATAAGGAGGACGGCCCGTCATCATCTCGTACATGACCACGCTCAGAGAATACAGGTCGCTGCGGTTGTCCGTGTGGCCGCCCTTTGCCTGCTCGGGGGAAATGTAGTGGACGCTGCCCAGAGCTTCCTTGGTCAGGGTATTGCTCTTATTCATGACCCGGGCGATGCCGAAGTCCATGACCTTAACGGAGCCGTTTTTCAGCACCATGATATTGTGGGGCTTGATGTCCCGGTGGACAATGCCCCGGCTGTGGGCGTGCTCCAGGCCCTTGGCGATCTGCATAGAGAAATGCAGGGTTTCCTTCCAGTTCAGCACGCCCTTCTTCTCCATGTACTGCTTCAGGGAAATGCCGTCGATCAGCTCCATGACGATGAAGTTGGCGCTGTCGGATGTAGAAACGTCGTAGACCTGCACGATATTGGGATGGCTCAGCATCGCCACGGCTTCGCCCTCGGCGTGGAAGCGGCGGCGGAACTCCTCGTCCCGTGCAAATTCGTCTTTCAGTATTTTAATCGCAACCAACCGGTTCAGCCGATGGCAGCGAGCTTTATATACGACAGCCATGCCGCCGGTTCCGATGACCTCCAGGATCTCGTACCGGTTATCCAGCAGCCGTCCAATATATTGATCCATATTTGATATATGCTCCTTTCGCACAATCGGCTAAATCAAAACAAGTACGCTTGTCACATTGTCCGGCGCGCCGCGGTTTTTCGCGATGTTCAGCAGCCGCTTGCAGCAGTGCTGCTTGTTGACGCCGTGGACAACTTCAAACAGAATTTCCTGGTCGTCCATCAGGTTGCTCAGTCCATCGGAACACAGCAGCAGGAAGTCTCCCCTGCTCACATCCCGGTGGTAAATGTCGCAGATGACCAATGGCTCGGTGCCAATGGCACGGGTAATAAAGTTTTTGCCGGGATAGCTCTTGGCCACCTCTGCCGTCAGGTCTCCCCGGTCCACCATCATCTGCACCAGGGAATGGTCCTTGGTGATCTGGCGGATGCCGCTGCGGTCGATGCCGTAGGCCCGGCTGTCTCCCACATTGACGATGGTGGCCTTTTTGTTCCGAACCAGAGCGGCAACCAGGGTGGTGCCCATGCCGTCAAACTCTTCGAACTGGGCGGACTGGTCATAAACGGTGAAATTCGCCAGCTTCACCGCGCCCCGGAGCATCTGGTCGATCTTGTCGGACTCCATGCCGGGGATCCAGCAGCGGCGGACCTCCTCCACGAAGACCTCCACCGCCAGGGTGCTGGCAATATTGCCGGATTTTGCCCCGCCCATGCCGTCGCAGACAACGCACAGCAGCGTGCCGCGATCAAGCTGTTCAATTCGGTACGCGTCCTGATTCTGTTTTCGGACGCAGCCAGGATCGGTCAATCCCCAGCTCTGCATAGGCTCAGCTCCTCTCAAATTACCGGCTCTATGTCTCCCCGCTCAGGGGAGTGTTACTTTCCATTGATATGTTTTCTTCGCAGCTGTCCGCAGGAGGCGTCGATATCGCCGCCCAGGGTTCTGCGGATGGTCGCCGTCACGCCGCCGTCTTCCAGGATCTTCTGAAATCTGGCGATAGCCGCCTTGGAACTGGGTTTCAAGGGACTTTCTTCCACGTGGTTCAGCGGGATCATGTTGATGTGGGCAGGCAGACCCTTTAACCGCCGCAGCAGTTCTTTCGCATTTTCCTCCGAATCGTTGACGCCGTCGATCATGGCGTATTCAAAGTGAATGCGGCGGCTGGTGGCCGCGTAATACCGGCGGCAGGCATCCAGCAGCTCGTCGATGGGATACGCCTTGTTCACCGGCATGATCTGATTGCGGATCTCGTTGTTGGGGCCGTGGAGGGAAATTGCCAGACTGATCTGCAATTTCCGCTTTGCCAGCTCGTCGATCTTCGGCACCAAGCCGCAGGTGGACAGACTGATGTGCCGCATGGAAATGTTCATGCTATCGGGACTGTTCACCAGTTCCAAAAACCGCATGACATTGTCAAAATTGTCCAGCGGCTCGCCAATGCCCATAAGTACAATATGCGAAACCGGCAAACCGGAATCGATCTGGGTAAACAGTACCTCGTCCAGCATTTCAAACGGCTCCAGCCGCCGGACCAGACCGCCGATGGTGGAGGCGCAGAATGCGCAGCCCATGCGGCAGCCCACCTCCGTGGAGATGCAGACGGTGTTGCCGTAGTGGTAGCGCATGAGAACGGTCTCCACACAGTTCCCGTCAGACAGCTCCCACAGGTATTTGATGGTGCCGTCCCGCTGGGATTCCTGTTTGCGCACCACCTTGGGAGCGTTGATGGGGTATTTCTCCGCCAACACATCCCGTAGGTTCTTGGGGAGGTTGGTCATTTCGTCGTAAGAACGAACGCCCTTATGGAGCCAGGTGTAGACCTGCTTGGCCCGGAAGCCCGGCTGGCCCAGCTCTTTTAAGATGTCAGCCAGCTCCTGCTGGGTCAGGGATTTCAGGTTCATACGTTCCTCCGCAGACGGCAGATGAAGAAGCCGTCGGTGTCATATTCGCCGGGGATCAGCGTCAGCATCCCGGTTTCGTTTTCGGGGAAGACCTCCGGCAAATCCAGAGGTTCCAAGGTATAATCATCATGCTTTGCCAGGAACGCGCTGACCACGTCCTCATTTTCCCGTTTCAGCACGGTACAGGTGGAATACAGCAGTACGCCGCCTTTTTTGACGTAGCTTGCCTGATTTTCCAGAATTTTTAGCTGCAAGGCAGGCAGTTCCGCCATTTCCGCGATATTTTTGTAGCGGATATCCGGTTTCTTACGGATGATGCCCAGGCCGGAGCAGGGTACGTCCGCAATGACCACGTCCATAGCGTCCACCCACTCGGCAACCTTTTCCGTAGCGTCCTGCTGCCGGGCGGTGATATTGGTCAGCCCCAAACGTGCCGCGCCGTTTTCAATAAGCCCGGTCTTGTGGGCATGAACGTCACAGGATGTGATCTGTCCCCTGCCCTCCATAGCGATGGCCGCCGCAAAGCTCTTTCCGCCGGGAGCGGAGCAGCAGTCCAGCACCCGGATGTCTTCTTTGGGAAGTTTGGCGCACAGGACGCTGAGCTTCGCCGCAGGGTCCTGGACATAAAACAGTCCTTCTTTAAAGGAGGGGAGCTTCTCGATGCTGCCCGTGCCGCAAAGCACCAGGCAGTCCGTCATCCAGCCGTGGGGCTGGGCGCAGACCTGTTCCGCTTCCAGCCGCCGAACCAGTTCCGCAGTGGAAATGCGCAGGGTATTCACCTGCACCACGGTCTGAGGGGCGGCGTTATCCGCCATGAGCATGGGCTCCAGCTTGCCTTTCGGCAAATTGGCCTTCAGCAGGGAGATCAGCTCGTCGGGATGGCTGTAGCGGTCGGCGTAGGAGGTGGGTTCTTTCAGCTGGCCCCGCATCCGCACGGCATTGCGCAGAACGCCGTTGACCAGGGACGATGCCCTGGGATTTTTGCAGTATTTCTTCGCCAGCGTGACGGACTCGTTCACCGCCGCGCTGTCCGGAATCTTGTCCAGCTCCTGAATCTGATACAAACCCAGGTGAAGGATGTCCCGCACAACAGGATGCAGGTCCTTCAGCTTCCCCGTCAAAAGCTGGGTTAAATAAAAGTCCAGCTTGTTGCGGTTCTGCAAAACGCCATAGCACAGGCGGGTGGCCAGCGCCGCGTCCCGGCTGTCCAGCCGGTCCCGCTGGATATATTCTTTCAGAACGCCGTTGGACCAGGCGCCGCTTTTGCGGCAGGCGATCAGCGCATTCAGCGCCGTTTCCCGAGCGCCCATTACGCTTCCAGCGGGTGGCCCCGGAAATAATCGGGAGCCGCCATGCGCTTGCCGCCTTCCGCCTGCAAAGACAGAATTTCAACAGCACCCTCGCCGCAGGCGATGCGCAGTCCGGTCTTGGTCAGGCCCAAAATCTGGCCGGGCGTACCGCCGCCCTCCACCACCCGGGTCTCATGGACTTTGAAGGTTTTGCCCTGCAGTTCCATGGTAGCCACGGGCCAGGGATGCAGGCCCCGGACATGGTTATGCACCTGACGGGCCGTCTTGGTCCAGTCGATGGGGCACATGGTCTTGTCCAGCATGGGGGCAAAGCAGACTTCCGCCGGGTTCTGGGGGGCGGCTTCCACCTTGCCGCTTTCAAAGCGGGTCAAAGTCTTACTCAGCAGGTCCGCGCCCAGCACGGCCAGCCGGTCCAGCAGTTCGCCGGCAGTTTCATTCTCCCCAATGGGCGTCTTGGATACGTCGATGATGTCGCCCGCGTCCATTTCCCGGCACAGGTACATGGCGGTGACGCCGGTCTCCGTCAGGCCATCCAGCACTGCCCACTGATAGGGCGCAGAGCCGCGGTATTTCGGCAGGACGCTGGCATGGATGTTGATACAGCCGTAGGTGGGCACATCCAGCACCTTCTGGGGAAGGATGCGGCCATAAGCTACCACGGCGCAGATATCCGGCTTCAGGGAGCGCAGCTGCTCCACCGTCTCCTCCTCCCGGAAATTCTCCGGCTGGAAAACAGGCAGGTCATGGGCAAGGGCCACCTCCTTGACGGGAGACGCCACCAGCTTCATGCCCCGGCCCTTGGGACGGTCAGGCTGGGTGTAAACGCCGACAACCTCAAAGCCGTCGGCAAGGATATTCTTTAAGCAGGTCGCCGCGATGTCCGGCGTTCCCATAAATACAACTCGCAAAGGTATTCCTCCGAATTATGAGATATCAGATGCCATTCCTCTGATTTTTGCGGCATGCCCACCAACGGGGAGATTGCCGCGTCGGGCTGCGCCCTCCTGGCAATGACGGGCTATCCTTCAGTCTTCGTCCGCCATCAGTTCTTCCTCGGTCAGGAAGCGCTCCATGACTTCGGTGTAAACGATGCCGTCCAGGTGGTCCAGCTCATGGCAGAAGCAGCGGCCGATCAGTTCCTCGCCCTCGGCTTCGAACCATTCGCCGTTGCGGTCCTGGGCGCGGACCTTGGCATAATAGGGCCGCTTCACCAGACCGTACTTTCCGGGAACGCTGAGACAGCCCTCGGCACCGATCTGCTCGCCGTCGGTTTCGATCAAAGTGGGATTTACCAGCTCCAGGATCCCGTCACCGGTGTCCACAACCACCACCCGGCGCAGAATGCCCACCTGGGGCGCCGCAAGGCCCACACCGTTGGCTTCCGCCAGGGTATCGGTCATGTCGTCCAGCAGCTTGTGCAGCCGCCAGTCAAATTTCTCCACCGGTCTGCAAACTTTATGCAGGGCCGGGTCCTTATCCGTCAAAATTTTACGCAGTCCCATATTGCTTTCCCCTTTTCTCTAATCGAATCCATTCACGTCAACGAAGGCGCTGACGCCCCGGTTTGCCTTGTCGCTGCTGAACTGCCGCAGCAGATGGGCGATGAGCAGCCGCAGCGGCTTCGTCATCCGGCAGCGCAGCGTCAGCTGATAGCGGAAATGATAATTAATCTTCGGCACAACGCAGGGCGCGGGCCCCAGCACCGTGCACTGTTCTTCTTTATATATTGCTTGCCGCAGGCAGGCATTCAGGCTGTCCCGAAATTTTGCCGCGCCCCGCAGCACCGCCGCTTCGTCCTGACCGATGAAAGTCACGGAAGCGATGTCGCCAAAGGGCGGCGCGTTCTGCACCCGCCGCAAGTTGATCTCCAATTCATAAAACCCATCGTAATCCTGCTTTGCCGCCAGCCGGATGACCTGATGCTCCGGCACCAGGGTCTGGATCATGGCCCGTCCAGGGGTATCGCCCCGGCCTGCCCGTCCCACCACCTGGGTGAGCATATTGAAGGTGGTCTCCCCCGCCCGGTAGCCGCCGGTGTAAAGACTCAGGTCGGCATCCAGCACGCCAACCAGGGTCACGTCGGGAAGATTCAGGCCCTTGGCAACCATCTGGGTGCCGATGAGCACGGGAACCTTTTCCTTCTGAAAATGTTCCAGGATTTTTTCGTGGGTATTCACAGCGCTGACCGTGTCCGCGTCCATGCGGCTGGTCTCCATCTCCGGGAAGAGGAAGGTCAGCTCCTCCTGCACCTTCTGGGTTCCGGTGCCGATGGTCTTCAGCGGGCCGCCGCAGGAGGGGCACCGCTCAGGATTGGGCTGAGAATAGCCGCAGTAATGGCACATCAGCCGGTTATTGGCGCTGTGGTAGGTCAGCCGGACACTGCACCGGGGACATTCCGGGGTCTCCCGGCAGTCCACACACACCAGCGCGCGGCTGTTGCCCCGGCGGTTCAGAAGCAGAATGGTCTGCTTTCCTCCGTCCCGGGTATCCATGATGGCGTGCCGCAGGGGAACACTGAGAGACAGGTCGTTGCCCATCTTCAGCTCTTCCCGCATGTCCACGATGTCCACATCGGGCAGCGGCCTGCCGTTATAGCGTTCTTTCAGAGTGTACAAGCGGTAAGCGCCGCTTTTTGCCCGGTACATACTCTCAATGGACGGCGTGGCCGACCCCAGAAGCACCAGAGCGTTTTCCTTCGCCCCCCGCCAGATGGCCACTTCTTTGGCCGAATAACGGGGAGAATTTTCGGATTTGTAGGAGTGCTCCTGCTCCTCGTCCAGAATGATAATGCCGGGGGTGCAGGGAGCGAACACCGCGCTGCGGGTTCCAACCACCACCCTGGCGTCGCCGCTTCGGATGCGCTTCCACTGGTCATAGCGTTCTCCCGCGGAAAGGCTGCTGTGGAGCACGGCAACCTGGTCGCCAAAATGAGCCGCCATCAGCCCCAGAAGCTGAGGCGTCAGCGCAATTTCCGGCACCAGAAGCATGGCGCTTTTCCCCTGATCCAGACATTCCCGGATCAGTTTGATATAAACGGAGGTCTTTCCCGAACCGGTAACGCCGTACAGCAGCGCAACACCGGGATGCTCCTCCTTCATTTGATTGGCAAGTCCGGAAAAACAGACCTGCTGATCGTCATTTAATTCCAGCGGCCCGTCCAGCTTCACCGGGCGAATTTCCCGGCAGCGCAGAACAGGACGTTCCGTTAAGGTCAGATATCCCAGCTTTTCCAGCCGGTTCACCGTGGCCATGGACGCGCCGGTGAAATAACACAGCTCCTTCACTGCCACACTGCCCACGCTACACATCAGCTCCAGCACGCTTTTCTGCATGGCGGCGGACTTGGGCCGATGGGAGGCAAACTCCAGCGCTTCCTCCGGAGAGGACGCCAGGGTGGCGATCTTCTCCGTTTTGTCGTTGGTGCGGCGCAGAAAATCCGTTTGGGCGGTGATCCATTTTTTCTTTGCCAGGTAGGAAACCGCGTCATGCAGAGCTTCCTCCTGCGGAATCAGATTCCGCAGGGCGGATTCCTCCGCCTGGCCGCCCATATTTTCCAGCAATTCCAGAATTTTGGCGGCATCTTCCTTGCGAATGGCCTTTTCCTTCCAGCTGCGGTCGTCGGTCAGAGAAAAGGTCTCTTTGGACTGGAACCACAGTCCCGCCGGCAGCAGGCAGCGGATAGCATCGTAGAAGGTGCAGAAATACCGTTCCCGCAGAAACGCCGCCAGCCGCAGCTGTTTGTCCGTCAGGATCGGTTCGTCATCCAGGCAGCGCTCAATGGCCTTGAGTTTCCCCTCTTCGCCGCCTTCCACGGCGAGAACCACACCTTCGGCGCGCTTGTTGGCCCGTCCAAAGGGAAGCTGGACGCGCTGGCCGGGCAACACCGTCATTCCTTCCGGGATGCGGTAGGAATAGGGCTTGTCGATGGCAAAATTCGCCGCTGACACAGCAATTTTCCCGATCATAGAAGCCCTCCCAGTTCAAAATCTGCTGTCACTGTGCTCCGATCCGCAGACTGGCTCGCAATGACAGAGTGGTTTTAGTTCTTGTAATCTTCCTTAACAGTGCCGGACAGCTTGCCGTCGGCCACTTCCTTGATGGCCATGGTCACAGGCTTCTCGGGCAGCTCTTCCTGGAAAGCCTCTGCCTCAGCGGCGATCTGACGGGCGCGGTGCGCAACCACGTTCACCAGCAGGTAACGGCTATCCACATTCTTCAGCAAATCAGCAACAGGGGGGTACAGCATATTCAAATTCCTCCAATAATTTCGTCTGCCTTATTCGGCAATGATTTTCAAAATTTCATCAGCGCAGCGCTCTGCATCGTCATTGGTCACAACGTAGTCGTACCAGCTGCGCTGCTCCATTTCCCAAACGGCGCGCTCCATGCGCATGGCGATCTGTTCTTCCGACGTATCGCCCCGGCCCCGGAGCCGCCGTTCCAGCTCTTCCATGGAAGGGGGCATAATGAAGATCAGCGTAGCTTCGGGAGCCGCCGCTTTCACCTGCTTTGCGCCGTTGGGCTCAATGTCCAGCAGCACAGAGCCACGCTCCATCTTTTCCTCCGCCTGGGCACGGGGGGTGCCGTAGTAATTGGCGGCATGGGCGTCGTATTCCAGGAATTCTCCGTTTGCGATCATCTCTTCGAAGCGTTCCTTGGTAATGAAATAGTAATGTATGCCATCCACCTCGCCGGGTCTCGGATCCCGGGTGGTAGCGGAAACAGAAAATGCCAAGTCACTGCGTTTATTCATCATGATACCCAGAACGGTGCCTTTTCCAACACCGGATGCCCCGGAAATCACAACAAGTTTTCCTTTGCTCATTCCTCTTCCTCCATTTCTGGCTCCTGCTTGTCCATCCACCGGGCATAGATGGTCTCGGTGGGGATAGCAGATAATATCACATGGTCGGTATCCATCAACATGACAGCCTTGGTTTTCCGTCCGTAGGATGCGTCGATGAGCATTCCCCGGTCACGGGCCTCCTGGATGACACGCTTGATGGGGGCGGAGTCCGGAGCAACGATGGCCAGCAGCCGGTTGGCCGCCACCATACTGCCGAAACCAATATTGATCAGTTTCATGGCCGCTCCTTATTCAATGTTCTGTGTCTGCTCGCGGATCTTTTCCAGCTCGGCCTTGATGTCCACCACGATCCGGGCCAGGCGCACATCGGAGCACTTGGAACCGATGGTGTTGGACTCCCGGTTCATTTCCTGCAGCAGGAAATCCAGCTTGCGGCCAATGGCGCCGCCGGTGGTCAGCATGGTGTTCATCTGCTCCAAATGGCTTCTCAGGCGGACGGTTTCCTCGTCCACGGCGATCTTGTCCGCGAAAATGGCGGCTTCCGTCAGGATGCGGCTTTCGTCGATGGCGGTATTGGCCAGGACTTCTTTCAGCTTGTTTTCCAGACGGGTGCGGTAGTCGATGACGGTCTGGCCGCTGCCGGCTTCCACCTGGGCCACCAGGTCCAGAATGGTGTTGCCCCGGCTGCGCAGGTCGTTCTCCAGGGCCTTGCCCTCGGTGGAACGCATGGCGTCGTAGCTTTCCAGCGCCTTATTCACCACGCTCATCAGGTCGGCAAGGAGCTGCTGCTCGTCCACCTCCGGCTTTTCCACCGTGAACACGTCGGGCATCCGGGAGATGACCGATACGCTGATGTCGTCCTGCACGCCGTAATCCGCCACCATCTGCTTCATGGCAGACAGGTAACCCTCCACCATGGAGGCGTTCAGCGTCACCTTCACATCAGCAGCGCCCTCGGAGCGGACGGTGATGAACACATCTACCTTGCCCCGAGAAATGGTAGCCTTCACTGCCTGCTTGACAGCCTCCTCCGCAAAGGACAAGGTGCGGGGCAGCTTTACGGTGCAGTCCAGATAACGGTTGTTGACGGAGCGAAGCTCCACGGTAAATTCCCGTCCGTTTACCGTTTCCACGGCCCGGCCGTAGCCGGTCATGCTTTTAACCATGGTTCTGATCCTCTTTTCTCATAGCCTTCAGCAGAGCATCCTCCGCAAAGGCCGTAATGGTGTAACCAATATTTTGTTTTTTCACGACCTTGCGGTCATAAATCACCACGATCCCCACGCCCAGAACAAATCCCAAGCAGCCGAACAGCGCGCCAAAATTACCGGGCAGGGTTCCCAGATAATAGCCCAGGAAGAACAGGATCAGCGGGATAACGTACAGCACCACCGCCGCTTTCAGCACCGGGCCGGTCTCGGATTCCACCTTCACCAGGTCTCCCCGGCGGGCGCCGATGGGATTCGACGCCGTGAACAGCACCGCTTCCTTAGCCGCGCCGCAGCCGGAGCACTTGTGGCAGTCTCCGGAGCAGGCGCTTTCCCGGACATGGATCACCATTGCGGTGCCGTTGTCATAGACTTCCTTCACGCGTACCAGCTGTTCCATGTCATTCCTCCGCATTCTGTACCGTTGCCGATACGGAATTGGTCTTCATGGCGCCCACATTGGGGTACTTATCGCTGAAAACGATGGTCGCCTTATACGTGGCTGTGCCCACCTCTGCGGCAGAGAAGTCCACCACGGCGGTGATGTCCCGCTCGTGGAGCTTGTTGATCTCCTCCTCGGGGCCGCGAACCTTGATGGTCAGGTTGGCGTTGATGATCTCTGCCTCCATGCCTTCCGGCACGTTGATCATCTGGAAGTTGTCAATGGTAAATTCTTTGGTCTTCAGGCCGGTGAAGCGTACGGAAACCGTCGCCTCGGAAACACCGGTCTGGTTGGTAACGCCCTCCGGCAGGCTGATGGTGTATTTCAGTTCATTGGTAGACTTTTCCACATCCGCCAGGTTGATGGTGCAGACCGTGTAGGTATCGCCCAGTTCTGCCAGAACCGCTTCACCGCCGGATACCCGGATGGTCTCAGGGGAAACCTTGACCACAGTGTTTTCCTCGGTAGCGCCGCCGCCGTAAATCACATCCACCACCAGATCCATTTCCTTGATGCGCTGGATCTGCACATCCAAACGAACCTCTTCCACACTGGTCGTGATCTGCTCCGCATCCACGGGATTGCCCTCCGCGTCACACAGGGTGTAGCGGAAGCTCTCGCTGATGGATTCCACACGCTCGGACAGGTCGATCTCGATTTCGGCATGGTCAATCTGATCCGCCACCGCGGCAGGGCCGGTGATGGTGATGGTGGGATAATCCAGAACAGCGTTTTCCGTGTCGTAAATGTAGTTTTCAGAGCGGGTGCCTGTCCATTTGATCTGGACAGGGATATCAATGGTTCTGCGGTAATCCACTGCCACATAGATCTCGCTGGGATTTTTGCCTATAACCGTCAGGGCGTTGGACGCCACATCGCCGGGATAGGATACTTTATAAGTAAGCGGAATCTTTTCTCCCGGTTCTGTGATAGAGGAAAGATCCACCTTTACGGTAATATTACTGGAATTGATTTTATTCAGATCGTTGCGGGCGCCGGAAATGTTCAGGGATACGGTGCTCGCCGATTTGGACGTGATCATCAGGTTCCGCTCGGTCAGAACCGACTCACCTTCCATGACCACAGGAATATTGTAGAACGTATTGTCATCTGTTTCGCTGACGTTGCTGACCACGTACAGCCAAAGGCCGAAAGCAATGGCAACGGACAGTAAAACAGAATACAGCTTATTTCTTTGCATCGCCGTCACCCTCCTTGGTCTTACCGGTGATTTTTTTCAGCACCCGGGCTGCGGACTTCTGCACCTTATCCTCATCTTCCGTGGGGCAAAGCTCATTGCGCAGCAGCTTTTCCAGGGTCTGGGGCGCCAGATGGCGCTTGAGCATACCGCCAACCGCTACGGAGATGGTGCCGTTCTCCTCAGAGACGATGACCACCACCGCGTCAGACGCTTCGCTCATGCCCACACCGGCCCGGTGCCGGGTGCCCAGGTCGGCGCTGAGCCGGTGGCTGTCGGACAGCGGCAGCACGCAGCCTGCGGCCGCCACACGTCCGTCGCGGATGATCATTGCGCCGTCATGCAGCGGGGAGTTCTTGAAGAAGATATTGCGCAGTAGCTGGTCGGAGACCTGGCCGTCGATCAGGGTGCCGGTCTTGAAATACTCGTCAAGGTGCTGCTCCCGGGCGAAGACGATCAGCGCGCCCACCTTTTCCCGGCTCATAGTCTCGCAGGCCATGACCGTCTGGGTGATCACCGCTTCCATCTCCTGAACCGGTCTGGTGACACCAAAGAACTTGCTGATCTTCACATTTCCCAAATGGTCGATCATCCGGCGCAGCTCCGGCTGGAACAGAACCACGAAGGCCAGAAGGCCGACTGCCAGAAGCTGGTCCAGGATCCAGTTCAGGGTATGCAGTTCCATGGCTCCGGTGAGCCAGGTGATCAGCACCAGAGCCACCACCGTACGGGTGATACGCATAACGTTGGGGGTGCGGACCAGCGGGAGCAATTTATATATCAGGAACGCGACCACAATGATGTCCAGATAGTCGGTCCACTGCATTCGCAGCACTAACTGAATGAAATTCTGAATGGTATTCATCGCCGCTTTAACCCCTTTTATGTCAACTCATCGGCAGCGCATAGTGCGCTATCGTATACTTACCTATTATCCGTACTATTATAGCGGATTGCGCCGCCGATGGCAATAGACATTCTGTAAAAATTTTATTGCCGAAACTGGGGTAATTTGGATGCGGCCCGGAGAAAGGCGTCGGTTTCGGCGTCCAAAGCGTCATGTCCGAAGCTGACCCGGACAGTTCCCGTTTCCAGCGTTCCCGCGCTTTCATGGGCAAAGGGCGCGCAGTGCAGTCCGGCCCGGACGGCGATGCCCTGATTCGCCAGACGCTGGGCCGCTTCCTCGCAGTCCAGCCCCGGCACAAAGGAAACCGTTCCCGCCTGGTGCTCCCCGGCAAAGACCTGCATCCCCAGCTTTTTCAGCCCGGCGGCGCAGCGTTCCAGCTGGCGGTGCTCCGTTTTGAAAACCTGCTCCACCCCCACCCGCTTCAGATACCTTAGACCCTCTGCCAGTCCCGCATAGCCGGGTACGTTCAGTGTGCCCGCTTCCAGACGCTCCGGCAGCTCCTGGGGCATGGTCTGCTGGATGGAGGCGCTTCCCGTGCCGCCGAAAAGCAGCGGCTCGGCGCTGCCCTTGCACAGCAGCAGTCCCGTCCCCTGGGGGCCAAGCAGGCCCTTGTGCCCCGGCATGGCGATGAAGTCCGCGCCCAGTTCCTGTAAATTCACAGGCAGAGACCCCGCTGACTGGGCCGCGTCGATCACAAAGGGAATTCCCCTGGCCCGGCACAGCGCCGCCATTTCCGCCACCGGAAGGATATAGCCGAAGACATTGGAAACGTGGGTGAAAACCGCCGCCTCCGCCCCTTTCAGCTCCCGCTCGAAGCTGTCCAGCGTATCCTGCCAGTCAAACAGCATCCGCCCCGCCACTTTGATCTCCGCTCCCAACGCGTGCAGGGGCCGGGTCACCGCGTTGTGCTCAAAGCCCGATACCACCACCCGCCCCCCAGGCTTTACGATGGAGCGGATGGCGATGTTCAATCCGTGGGTACAGCTTGTTGTCAAGGCTACCTGTTCCGGCCGGCAGCCGAACAGCTCCGCCGCCGCTTCCCGGCAGTCGTAAACCGTCCGGGAAGCCTCCATAGCCGCCCCATAACCGCCCCGGCCCGGATTGGCGCAGGTACGCATCGCCCGTTCCACCGCCCGGTATACCTGCCGGGGCTTATGGAAGGACGTAGCGCCGTTATCCAGATAGATCATACCGTCAGCTCCTCCAGCTGCCCGTCACCCCGCTGGGCATAGATCTTCCGCATAGGCACCTGTTCCCCCCGCAGGAGCTCTACCGCCGGGATCACATCCTTGGTCCAGAGCTTCAACGCATACCCGCAGCCCTGCTCCTCCATCCACCGCGGCGTCCGCTGCAGCGTGCAGCGCATATTGTTCCGCGTCAAAAGCGCCTCCGCCCGCTGCGCAAAGGTCACCGAGCGAAAGGTAATAAAATAGAATTTCATACGCATAACCTCCCGGCACAATCTATGCCAAAGAAGTCGAATAAGTGCAGGGCAGACGGCATGCGGAATGGGGAGCGGTGTCGCTGGTCCCCGGGAAGGCGGATAACGAACGGAATTTCGAAAGCTCCGCGCCGTATTTGTCTACATTATCCAAAAATATTTTTCAAATTCTCATCTTCTCTATTGAAATGCACAATTTCTTGTCTTATAATACAAATAACAGAAAATGAAGGAGGCACACCATGGAACACCACAACCCCCTGCTGACCAACCTGAAGAGCGACCATAAGTTCATCACCATCGGCGAGATCATGCTTCGCCTGACTCCCCCCAACTACGAGAAGATCCGTATGGCAAACGAATTCGAAGCCACCTACGGCGGTTCCGAAGCCAATATCGCCCTGGCGCTGGCCAACCTGGGCATCGACTCCACCTTCTTCAGTGTGGTGCCCAACAACTCCATCGGCAAGAGCGCCATCCGGATGCTCCGCTCCAACGATGTGCACTGCTCCCCCGTGATCCTCTCCACGCCCGAGGAGACCCCCACCCACCGCTTGGGTACATATTATCTGGAAACCGGCTACGGCATCCGTGCCAGCAAGGTCACCTACGACCGCAAGCACTCCGCCATTACCGAGTACGACCTGAGCAAGGTGGACATCAAGTCTCTGCTGGAGGGCTTCACCTGGCTGCATGTCTCCGGCATCACCCCCGCCCTGAACAAGACCTGCGCCGACTTCATCCTGAACTGCCTGAAGACCGCCAAGGAGTTGGGCCTGACCACCAGCTTTGACGGCAACTTCCGCTCCAAGCTGTGGACCTGGGAAGAGGCCCGGGATTACTGCACCCTATGCCTGCCTTACGTGGATGTGCTGCTGGGCATCGAGCCTTACCACCTGTGGAAGGATGAGGAAGACCACAGCAAGGGCGACTGGAAGGACGGCGTTCCCCTGCAGCCCAGCTACGAAGAGCAGGACGAGGTGTTCCAGCACTTTATCGAGCGTTACCCCAACATCAAGTGCATCGCCCGCCATGTGCGCTATGCCCACTCCGGTTCCTCCAACAGCCTGAAGGCCTACATGTGGTATCAGGGCCACACCTTCGAAAGCAAGCTATTCACCTTCAACATCCTGGACCGCGTGGGCGGCGGCGATGCCTTCGCCAGCGGCCTGATCTATGCCATGATGCGCGGCTATAAGCCCATGGACATGGTCAACTTCGCCGTGGCCAGCTCCGTCATTAAGCACACCATCCACGGTGACGCCAACATCACCGATGACGCACGGGCCATCAAGGAAATCATGAACATGAATTTCGACATCAAACGCTGACATATATGCAGCAAATTCAGGGCGGGGTCACGACCCCGCCCTGTTTGTGTTGTTATGTACGCGCAAAGCCCAGATACCGGCTGCCCTGGAATGTCAGGTCCCCTTTGTCGCCTTCCACCAGCTGGCCGTATTCGCAGCCCTGCATTTGCAGTTCCATCCGGTCGCTGCTGTCAAACTGGAAGGTGGCGTAATAGTGGGTCCTGTGGGCACTCTTCCGGCGGTAATGGTCTGCCCGTTCGGTGACCACAGCCGCAGATACCGTTAGTTTTGGGGCATGGTTGTTCTTGTTCCATTGGAAAATACTCTGGATCAGCCGTGCAGCAATGATCAGCAGCACCAGAATGGGGATAAAAGTAAGCATCACCCGATAGATCATAAAATAGCCCAAGTCCATCCCGTTAACCTCCCGATATTGTGTCCCTTCGGGACACCCTCATCCGTCACGGCTGCACCGTGCCACCTTCCCCAGAGGGGAAGGCTTTTACTCCTCCAGCAGGCACACCGCGTGGCAGGACATGCCTTCGCCGGTTCCGGTGAAGCCCAGTTTTTCTTCAGTGGTTGCCTTTACATTCACCCGGCTGGCGTCAATGCCTACGGCATCCGCAATGTTCACCACCATCTGGGGAATGTGGTGCATAAGCTTGGGCCGCTGGGCGATCATGGTCACATCGATGTTGCTGACCCGGTAGCCCGCTTCCTGCACCCGCTGGGCCACCACCCGCAGCAGCATCAGAGAATCCGCGCCTTTGTACTGAGGGTCCGTATCTGGGAAATGCTTGCCAATATCCCCAAGTCCAGCCGCGCCCAACAGCGCATCGGAAACGGCATGAAGCAGCACGTCGGCATCAGAATGGCCCAGCAAGCCCTTTTCGTAGTCGATCTTCACGCCGCCCAGGATCAGGTCCCGGCCCTCCACCAGGCGGTGTACGTCATATCCGTGTCCAATTCTCATGTAAGTTCCTCCAAAAGCATTTCCGCAATTTTCAGATCCATGGGGGTGGTGACCTTGATGTTCCGCTCGTCGCCTTCCACGATCTTCACCGCCATACCCATGAGCTCCACAGCAGAGCAGTCGTCCGTGACCTGGGCGCCGTCCATCTCCGCCTTTTTCAGGGCGCCCCGCAGCAGGTCAAAGTCGAAGACCTGGGGCGTCTGGACGGCAAACAGAGTGGCCCGGTCCGGGGTGTATTTTACCACCCTGCCCTCCACCACCTTGATGGTGTCCTTCACCGGAATGGCGGGAGCCGCCGCACCGTAGGTGTTGGCCGCCCGGACAGCCCGGTCAATGACCTGCCAGGTGATGAGAGGCCGCGCGCCGTCGTGAACAGCCGTCAGCTTTACCTTGTTCGACAAGGCGTTCAGCCCCAGATGAACCGACTCCTGGCGGCTCTTTCCGCCTGCCACCACTGCCCTGACCTTGGACATATCCTTACACAGGCCGGTAATAGGCAGGATCAGGTCTTCCCGGGTCACGATGACGATCTCGGAAATGGCGTCGCAGTCCTGAAACTGCCGCACCGTGCGGACGATCATCGGTTCCCCCTTCAGCTGGGCCATGACCTTGTCGATGCCGCCCATGCGGGAAGCGCTGCCTGCCGCCACAATGACGGCGCCGCAGGTCTTCAGGGGCAGCAGCTTGCGGGCGGGACGGGTGATTTTGGTTACATCCACGGCTTACAGCTCCTTTACCAGTTTTTTGAAATATTCGCCTCTCACCATAAAGTTCTTGAACTGGTCAAAGGCCGCGCTGGCGGGGCTCATCAGAACGATGTCCCCTTCTTTGGCTGCGGCCACTGCTGCACGGAAGGCAGGCTCGAAAGTGCCGCAGTCCACGATCTCCAGGGTTTCGGGATCATATTCCGGGCAGTTTTCCACGGCCGCACGGATCTTGGGGCCGGTAGCGCCGCCCAGGAACAGCTTCTTGACATGGGCGCAGATCTCCGGGCCCAGAACATCATAGGGGATGTGCTTGTCATAGCCGCCGGCGATCAGGATGACCTTTTCGCGGAAGCTGCGCAGGCCCGCAATGGTGCGGCTGGGGCTGGACGCGATGGAGTCGTTATAGAACTTCACACCGTCCTTAATGCGCACCAGCTCAATGCGGTGCTCCACACCGCCAAAGGTCTTGGCCACATGGCGGATGACATCATCCTCCACCAGGCCCTCCACCATGGCAATGGCCGCCATGTAATTTTCAATGTTATGGACGCCGGGGATCAGGATATCGCTGACCGGCAGCACCTGTTCGCCGTTCCGGCAGATCACGCCGTCTTCCAGGCAGACATAGGCCTTTCCCTGGCGGGAGAAGAAACGGGTAGCGCCGTTGCCCTGGAAGCCGGAAGTGATGGCGTTGTCGGCATTCAGGATCAGGATGCCGGTTTCATCCTGATAGCGGAAAATATTTTTCTTGGCGTCCACATATTCGTCCATATCCTTGTGGATGTCCAGATGGTTGGGGGCCAGGTTGGTAATGATGGCCCGGGCAGGACTGCGGGTCATATCCATCAGCTGGAAGGAGCTCAGCTCCACCACCGCAAAGTCTTCGGGCTTCATCTGCCGCACCAGAGGCAGCAGGGGTGTACCGATATTGCCGCCCAGCCAAACCGTCTTGCCTGCGGCTTTCAGCATTTCGGACACCAGCGTGGTGGTCGTGGTCTTGCCGTCCGAGCCGGTGACCGCCAGCAGCGTGCAGGGGCAGACCTCGAAGAAAACTTCCATTTCCGAGGTTACCTGTGCGCCGCGGCTGCGCAGGGCCTGGATGGCGGGGTTGCCGGGGTGCATACCAGGCGTGCGGAACACGATATCCGCCTCCACGCCCTCTAAGTAATTGTCGCCCACATGGAGCTTGCACCCGGCCTTTTCCAGCTCCAGCACTTCGGCATCCAGCTTTTCCCGGGGGGTGCGGTCACAGCCCACCACGTCGCAGCCGAATTCCAGCAGCAGCCGTACCAGCGGACGGTTGCTGACGCCCAGACCCAAAACGGCGGTCTTCTTTCCCTTCAGGGAGTTGAAGTATTGTTCAAATGCAGAAATCATAATCATTCCTCATTTCAATTGGTTTGGTTTTATTTCAATAGTATATCCCCTCCGAAAAGAATTTGCAAGACATTTGACAATTTCGCCTTATTGGAGTACAATATTTCCGCGACCAGGTTGGACAGCCGCGGACGCAAGCCGAAAGGCTGCGGATGAGGAAAGTCCGGGCTCCAAAGGGCAGGGATAACGGGTAACGCCCGCCGGGGGTGACCCCAGGACAAGTGCAACAGAGAGATACCGCCGCGGGTCTTCGACCCGCAGCAAGGGTGAAAAGGTGTGGTAAGAGCGCACCCGGCCCATGGCAACATGGGTTTTACGATGTAAACTCTATCCCGGAGCAACGCCGTGGAGGGACACAAGGCCGGCCCGGCCGTCCTGTGGAGGCGGCTCGATCCTGCGGGCAACCGCAGGGCTAGATAGATGGCTGTTAAAACAGAACCCGGCTTATAGACCTGTGTCGCAAAAAGCACCGCCTTTCGGCGGTGCTTTTTTATACGATTATCTGGCTTTTGCAGCATATTATACTGATACTCAGCAAAAAACTTTCATTCGGATGAATTGAAGTTTTTTATATGAAGATCATAATGAGACGGGATTGGAGAATATTCAATTTCGAATATTCTCCAATCGGCAACGCCTAAAGGCGTTGCCCCAGACTGTCGAAAAACCATGTCATTGCGAGCCAGTGCGCACACTACTCCGCGCTAAGAGCCGCCTTCGGCGGTTGCGCTATGTACGCGGCCTGCGGGCCGTGTG
>JAXJGV010000060.1:0-35675 GCA_036300205.1 Oscillospiraceae bacterium | reverse complement strand
CTTTACCACTGGTTCTACCAAGAAGGACATTCGTGTTGAGATCTGCTCCAAGTGCCACCCTTTCTATACCGGCAAGCAGAAGCTGGTTGACACCGGTGGACGTGTTGATCGCTTCAACAAGCGTTTTGGCCTGAAGTAAGACATGAAAATTCCGCATCACGGTTTCGTGGTGCGGTTTTTTTATTTTGTTTACAATTTCTGACAAGATAATGGTTGTCCACATTCCGTATTATGTGGTATACTATACAATAAATAAGAATCCGGTAGGGCAGTCCGCCCTGCCGCAGATTTCCTGGAGGAACTATGGAACCGAATTTTGAACAAGCGGTGCAGGAACGGGCCGTGCTGGTGGGCCTGAACGCCGACTGCTTTAAAAAGGAACAGACCGCCACGGACGAAACGCTGGAAGAGCTGGAAGCCCTGCTGGAAACTGCCGGCGGCTTCTGCACCGGCAAAGTGCTGCAAAACCGGCATACCCCCGACCCCCACAGCTTCATCGGCGAGGGCAAGGCTCAGGAAGTGCGGATGCTGGTGGAGGCCACAGCGTCCACCATGGTCATTTTTGATAACGAGCTGTCTCCCGGCAACATCCGGGCACTGGAAGAGATCATCGGCGTGACGGTGCTGGACCGCAGCGCCCTGATCCTGGATATTTTCGCCCAGCGGGCCAAGACCAAGGAAGGCCGTTTGCAGGTGGAGCTGGCACAGTACAAGTACCTGCTGCCCCGGCTCTCCGGCATGGGCGCGAGCCTCAGCCGCCAGGGCGGCGGCATCGGCACCCGGGGCCCCGGCGAGACTAAGCTGGAATCGGACCGCCGCCACATCCGGGAGCGTATCAACCGCCTGGAAGACGAGCTGGAACAAGTGCGCCGGGTCCGCGCTTTGCAGCGGGAACGGCGGATGAAGAACTCTGTTCCCGTGGTCGCCATCGTGGGCTACACCAATGCGGGTAAATCTACCCTTTTGAACCAGCTGACCGACGCGGGCATTCCCGCCAACAACCGCCTGTTCGACACTCTGGACACCACGGCCCGGCAGCTGACGGTGTCCGATAATCTGGACGTGATTCTGACCGATACCGTCGGTTTTATCGCAAAACTGCCCCACCATCTGGTGAACGCGTTCCACGCTACGCTGGAAGAGTTGGAATACGCCGACCTGCTGCTTCATGTCATCGATGCTTCGGATCCTCACCGGGAGGAGCATATCGAGGTGGTGGACAAGCTCATCGCCAAGCTGGCCAAGCCCGAGACTCCGGTGCTGCGCTGCTACAACAAGGCGGATCTGGTCTACCCCGAGGACATCCCCCACGGTGACGATGTGATCGCCATTTCCGCCAAGCGGGGCATGAACATGGACGGACTGCTGAAAGCCATCGAAAACGCGCTGAATCATGCCCGGCATCATGTGGCGGTGTGCCTGCCTTATGCCATGGGCGGCATGGTGGAGACCCTCCACGACAACGCCCAGGTTTTGAGCGTGGATTACACGGCCAACGGCATTGAAATAGAAACGATTTTGGACGATATTCTCTATGGACGGCTCCGGGAGTATGTCGTGAAGGAGTGCTGAGCTTGGACGAGTACCTTGTCCCCACGGGGTTTGGCGAAGACGAATTCATTGAGAAAAAATCCCGCTTCATCGGCCGGGCCTGGCCGGTGGAGACGGAAGAAGAAGCCCTGGCAAAAATTCAGGAAATGAAGAAACAGCATTACGACGCTACCCACAACTGCTGGGCCTATATTATCCGGGATGGAGCGGTACGCTTTTCCGATGACGGTGAGCCTGGCGGCACCGCGGGAATGCCCATGCTGCAGGTTTTGCAGCGGGAGGGGCTGTATAACATCGTGTGTGTGGTGACCCGCTATTTTGGCGGCATCCTGCTGGGGGCGGGCGGCCTGGTCCGGGCCTATACAAAGGGCGCCAAAATCGCCGTGGATGCGGCGGGAAAGTCCATGAAGCGGGTCTGGACGGTGCTGTACGTTCCGTGCCCGTATTCCTTCTACGAACGTGTCAAACTGGAGGTGGCGGCCTTCGGCGGCATCATCCGCCAGACCGATTTCGGCTCGGAAGTGGAGCTAGAACTGCTGTTCCCGGAAAACCAGACGGGCGCCTTCCTGGAGCGGCTCACCGACATGACCTCCGGAACCGTGGAGGGCATGGAGGTCGGCCAGGAATACCGGGCGTTTCCAGTTGACAATTGACAGTTGACAGTTTTGGAAACAGGAGAGATAACAATAGAAGAAATTCACAGCTGCATAACGAACCTTATAAGCGGGAATTTTGCGGAAACGGATAATTGACAATTGTCCATTTGGGAAGTTTTTACAGATTTTGTGAGGTGTTACATATGACCGTGCGGGAAGAACTGGAACGTCAGGAACACAAAAGACTGAACCCTTTGGCTGCCTTTGCGGATCAAAGCAAGGGAAGGCCCCGGTATGAGGAACCCCGGGAGGAGGACGTGCGCACCTGCTATCAGCGGGACATTGACCGCATCGTGCACAGCAAGTCCTTTCGCCGCCTGATGCACAAGACTCAGGTCTTTTTACAGCCCGAGGGCGACCACTACCGCACCCGTATGACCCACACTCTGGAAGTGGCGAGAATTGCCAGCACCATCACCCGTGCGTTGGGCTTGAACGAAGATCTGGCGGAGGCCATTGCCATGGGCCACGATTTGGGACACACTCCCTTCGGCCACGCCGGTGAGGTGGCCCTGACCCAGTGCCTGGGCAAGCCCTTCCGCCATAATGAGCAGAGCCTCCGCGTGGTGGACGTGCTGGAAAAGGACGGCCAGGGGCTGAATCTGACTCACGAGGTCCGCAACGGCATTCTCTGCCACACCAACGACCCTTGGCCCAATACGTTGGAGGGCCAGATCGTCCGCCGCAGCGACCAGATCGCCTACGTCAACCACGACATCGACGACGCGATTCGCGCAGGCATCCTGACCAATGACGATATCCCTGATGCCATCACCGACATCCTGGGCCACAGCCATTCGGTGCGCATCAATACCCTGGTAACGGACGCCATCTATACTTCCCGGGAAGCGGGGACCGTGTGCCTGTCACCCAATGTGGAAAAGGCACTGAAAGACCTGCGCTCGTTCATGTTTGAAAATGTCTACCGCAACCCCATTGCCAAGGCCGAGGAAAGCAAGGCCAAAGCCATGCTGGGCAAGCTCTTTGAATACTACATAAAAAATCCCGAAGCCCTGCCGGAAGATTTCCAGCCTCAGCTTTCCTTCGACGGCATGGAACGGACGGTCTGCGATTATATCGCGGGAATGACGGACAACTACGCCGTGGACAAATATACCGAGATTTTCATTCCCTCCGGCTGGCAAGTCCGCGGGTAATGTGATACAATTAATAATCGTCAGTTAACAGTTAAATTAGGTTTTCCATTACTGGAAATGTAACGGTCAAGTCATCCGTCATCGCTTACCGAAAAACCATAACTGTCAATTGTCCACTGTCAACTTTTCTGGGAGGGAGGGGGACTATGGCTTTCCCACCTGCATTTCTTGATGAATTAACGGCACGAAATCCAATTGAAGACGTTGTGGGCCAGTATGTGACGCTGAAGCGTTCCGGTTCCAATTTGTTCGGCCTTTGCCCCTTCCACGGGGAAAAGACTGCGTCTTTCTCCGTTGCTCCGGATAAGGGCATCTATTATTGCTTCGGCTGCCATAAGGGCGGCAGCGTTATCAATTTCCAGATGGAGATCGAGGGCTTGAGCTATCCCGATGCCGTCCGCGCCCTCGCCAAACGGGTGGGCATGGAGGTGCCGGAGGATGAGCAGTATCAGAGCCGCTACCGCCAGCAGGAACGGCTGTGGGCACTGCACAAGGAAGCGGCCCGGTTTTTCCACAGTCAGCTTTACGCTCCCGTTGGCGCGGAAGCGCTGAAATATGCCGCGGGCCGCGGGATGCCCAAATCCATTCTGACGAAGTTCGGCATCGGCTATGCTCCGGACAGCTGGACCGATCTGGTGGACGCCATGCGGAAGAAGGGCTATACCGATCAGGAACTGCGGGATTCCGGCCTGGTCACTGTTTCCAAGAAAAACGGCAATCTGTTTGACCGGTTCCGGGACCGGCTGATGTTCCCCATCATCGACGTCCGGGGCAACGTGATCGGCTTCGGCGGGCGGATCATGAACGACAAGGACAAATCCGCCGCCAAATACTTAAATTCCCCGGAAACCCTGATTTTTAACAAACGAAAGAACCTGTTTGCCCTGAATCTTGCGAAAAAGAGCAAGCTGGGGTATCTCATTCTGGTGGAGGGCTATATGGACGCCATCGCCCTGCACCAATACGGTTTCGACTGTGCGGTGGCCTCTCTGGGTACGGCCCTGACGGAGGACGGCGCGGCCCTGCTGTCCCGGTACACGGATCAGGTGGTGCTGATCTACGACGGCGATGCCGCGGGCCAGAACGCCACCCAGCGGGCCATTCCCATTCTGGAAAAGGCGGGCCTGCAGGTGAAAGTCCTGAAAATGCGGGACGCCAAGGACCCGGATGAATTCCTGAAAAAATTTGGCGCCGACCGCTTTAAACTGCTGCTGGAAGAATCCTCCAACCGGGTGGAATACCAGCTGAATGCGATTTTAAAGAAATACGACCTGCGGGACGATGACCAGAAGGTGCAATACCTTCAGGAGTCTGCGGAACTCATCAGCACCCTGGGCAGTTCCGTTCAGCGGGAGGTCTACAGCGGCCGTGTGGCGGAGGTAGCGAAGATCAGTATGGACGCCATGAAGCTGGAAGTTGACCGGGCCTACAAGCGCCGCCAGTATAAGGAAAAGAAAAAGCAGGAAAAGATTGACCTGTCTCCTGCCCGGAATTTGCAGCCGAAGAGCCGCAATATCCGCTACGACAACATAAAATCCGCCATGGCGGAAGAAATGGTTCTGGCCCTGGCCCTGCGGGAGCCTGCGCTGCTGGATCATACCCGGGACTTGAAGCCGGAGATGTTCTCGTCGGAACTGCTGGGCAGGGTATTCGCGCAGCTCAGCAAGCGGCATCATGAGGGCCTGGAGGTTTCCCTGGGAGGCCTGACGGATTTTACGGCCGAGGAAATGTCCCATATCGCGGGCATCCTGCAGCGGCAGGAGGGGCCTGTGAATGAGCAGGCGCTGCTGGACTGCATTCGTACTATCCAGAGTGAATACCAGTCCAATAAGGTGCAGTCCGATGAAGATATCCGCGCCTTGCAGGAACGAATGAAGCAAAGAAAAGGAATCAAAGCATGACAGAGCTTTTGGAAAAGCAGGCGGAAGCCCCGGTCAGCGCCGGTGAAGATGATATGCGCCAGTTCCTCCGGGAAATTCGGGAATTTCCCCGGCTGAGCGCGGAGGAGGAGCGGGAGCTGGCCCGCCGTTGTGCGGAAGGGGACGAGGATGCCATCCGCCACATGGTCAACTCCAATCTGCGGCTGGTGGTGAGCATTGCCCGGGAATACGCCGGGCGGGGCGTTGCGCTGCTGGATCTGATCCAGGAGGGCAGCATCGGCCTGCTGGTGGCGGCCCGGAAATTTGACTATACCCTGGATTACCGCTTCTCGACTTACGCCACAAAATGGATCCGCCAGGGTGTGACCCGGTGCCTGCTGAACCATGGCAGCGTGATCCGCGTCCCGCTGCATACTGCCGAGCGGATGCGCAAGGTGGAGGCCACCCGGGCCGCCCTGCGGCAGGAAAACGGTGAAGAACCCACCGCAGCGGAAATCGCCCAAAAGAGCGGCATCCCGGAAGCAAAGGTCACGGAGCTGATGCAGCTGACCCCGGAGGTCTGCTCCCTGGACATCCCCACCGGGGACGGAGATGAAGGCGCTCTGCGTTCGCTTGTGGAAGACGTTCAGGCTCCCCAGCCTTATGAGGAGCTGGTGCGCCGGGAATTGGAGCACACCATGGGACAACTGCTGGCGACCCTGAATGACCGCCAGCAGCAGATCCTGCGGCTGCACTTCGGCATGGAGGACGGAACCTGCTATTCGCTGGAAGAGATCGGCAAGATGCTGGGGATCTCCAAAGAGCGGGTCCGTCAGATCGAGCGTCAGGCCATGGACAAGCTGCAAAAGAACGGCGCCAGCCTTGGATTGGAGGACTTTTTGAATGAATGATTTGGATTTTTCCTTTGAACAAAGCCCCTGGGAGGCATTTTTAATGACCAAACAGATGGGCGACACCATCTCCGCCGCCAACATGCTGACCATGCTGGAAGGGGAGGACGAGCAGCAGATCGAAGATGCTCTGCTGGATCTGGAAACGGGCTGCATGAATCTGGACATTTCCGGCCTGCCGAAAGCGGGCGGCATGGGTGAGGCGGCTCTGCGCCTGCGGCAGGAGATGCAGTTTGTGAAAAAAGGCATGGACCCCAAAGAGCTGGATCCCAGCGATCCCCTGCGGCTGTACTTAGAGGAAGTGGCGGAGACCCCCGTCTGCGGCGACGAGCAGCTCCTGGCGGAAAAATGCGCTAAAGGAAGCGAAACGGCCATGCTGAGCCTGACCAATCTGGGCCTGAGCCGTGTGATCGAACTGGCCGCCGGATATGTTGGTTACGGCGTGCTGCTGCTTGACCTGATTCAGGAGGGCAGTCTGGGCCTGTGGCAGGCCATTCGCAACTACCGCAGCGGTGCTTACGCTCCCCACCGGGATCGCTGGATCCGCTTCTATATGGCCAAGGCGGTGACCTTACAGGCCAGAGCCAACGGCGTGGGCCAGAAAATGCGCACGGCCCTGGAAGACTACAAGGAAGTGGACGAGCGCCTGCTGGGAGAGCTGGGGCGGAATCCCACCCTGGAAGAGATCGCCCTGGAGCTGCACATGAGCGTGGATGAGGCCTCTTCTGTCAAGAAAATGCTGGAGGATGCCCGTCTTTTGGCCCAGGCGAAAAAACCTGCGGAGCCGGAGGAAGAGAAGGAAGAAGAGGAACAGGCTGTGGAAGATACCGCCCTGTTCCAGATGCGCCAGCGGATCCTGGATCTGCTGTCCGGCGTCAGCGAGGAAGACCAGAAGCTGCTGACTCTGCGCTTCGGCCTGGAAGGCGGCAAGCCTATGTCGCCTGAGGACGCGGGCAAACGTCTTGGCCTGACGCCCGATGAAGTGGTGGCACGGGAAGCCGCCGCGCTGGCAAAGCTGAGGAATGCTTAAATATCGTCTGTCATTGTGCAAAAGTCCGCAGACTGGCGTGCAATGACAGATAGGAAATGATAAGAAAGAGGAATTAAGTTATGGCAAAAAAAATCTCCATCGCCATTGACGGCCCTGCCGGCGCCGGTAAATCTACCATCGCCCGCCGCCTGGCCAAAGAATTGGGCTACCACTATGTGGATACCGGTGCGATCTACCGCACCGTTGCATACTTTTTTGACCTGTGGGGCATCGCGCCCAAGGACATCGACGGCATCAACCGCTACATCGATGAGCTGACCATCAACATCGAATACGACGAAGAGGGCGTTCAGCACATGATCATGAACGGCATGGACGTTACCGATGACATCCGCACCCAGGAGATCGGCCAGAAGGCCAGCCTGGTGTCCGCCCATCTGATCGTCAGGGATGCCATGCTGGATATGCAGAGGGATGTGGCGAAGGAATATGATGTGATCATGGACGGCCGGGACATTGGCACGGTAGTACTGCCCAAGGCCGATGTGAAAATCTTCCTGACTGCCTCTCCCGAGGTCCGGGCCAAACGCCGTACCGCGGAACTGCTGGCGAAGGGAGAAAAGGCAGATTATAACAAGGTGCTGAAGGAGATCCAGCAGCGGGATTACCAGGACACCCACAGAGAAGTGCGCCCCCTGAAGATGAGCCGGGATTCCATCAAGCTGGACACCTCCGACCTGGATATCGACGGCGTTATTGCCGCCATGAAGGAGATCATCGCAAGGAAGGTGGCCCTGTGAGCGTCCGTATCGCCAAAAGCGCCGGCTTCTGCTTCGGCGTCAGCCGCGCCGTAGAGCTGGTGGAGCAGGCGGCAGCGGCAGGGAAGAAGGTAGCTACCCTGGGCCCCATCATCCACAACCGCCACGTGGTGGACAAGTTTGAGAAAATGGGCGTCCGGGTCATTGAATCTCCGGAAGAAGCGGAAGCGGACGAGACGGTCATCATCCGCTCCCACGGCGTCAGCCGCGATGTTTATGAGAGACTGGAAAAGCGGGGTGTGGAGATCATCGACGCCACCTGTCCGTTCGTCAAGCGCATTCATGGTATCGTCAGCCGGGCGGAGGAAGAGGGACGGCTGCCCATTATCATCGGAACCCCCACCCATCCGGAGGTGGAGGGCATTGCCGGATGGTGCGGTGACTGCCGGGTTTTTGCCAGCAGGGAAGACCTGGAAAAATGGGCCGCATCGCAAGAAAATCTTAAGAATTCGGCAATTTGCATGGTTTCACAGACCACAAGTACAGAATCTTTGTGGAAATCGTGCGGAAATTTTGCAAAAAAACAGTTTACTAACTTGAAAATTTTTGATACAATATGTAGAGCAACTGAGTATAGGCAAAGCGAAGCAGCAGAGTTAAGTGAAGTCTGTCAGGCAATGGTCGTTGTCGGAGACCCCAAGAGTTCCAACACAGGCCGTCTCGCTATGATTTGCCGAGAACACTGTGACAAAGTCTTCCTGGTGGATAACGCCGCCGAGCTGAATGCGGAAGCATTTCACGGTGTCACTGATGTTGGTATCACTGCCGGTGCGTCGACTCCGGCGTGGATTATAAAGGAGGTCAACAAGACTATGAGCGAAATTACGAATGTTGAGACTGTACAGGAGGAGAACTTTGCTGAACTTCTCGAGCAGTCCATCAAGACTTTAAATACAGGAGATAAGGTCATGGGCATCGTCACCGGCATCGGCAACACCGAAGTCCAGGTCGATCTGGGCACCAAGCACGCCGGCTACATCCCCTATGACGAAGTCAGCACCGATCCTTCTGTGAAGCCTGAGGACATCCTGAAGGTTGGCGACGAGATCGAGGTCTTCGTCGTTCGCGTCAATGACCAGGAGGGCACTGTGCAGCTGTCCAAGAAGAAGCTGGACGGCCTGAAGGTTTGGGACGACATGGCTGCCTGGGTGGAGGACAAGACCACTGTTGAAGGCACCATCACCGAAGAGAACAAGGGCGGCCTGGTCGCCAATGTGAAGGGCATCCGCGTCTTCATCCCCGCTTCCCAGTCCGGTATCGCCAAGGGCGGCGACATGACCGGTATGGTCGGCAAGACTGTTTCCATGAAGATCACCGAGGTCAACCGCGCACGCCGCCGCGTTATCGGCTCCATCCGCGCTGTTTCCTCCGAGACCCGCAAGGCTGCTCAGGAGAAGATCTGGGCTGAGATCGAGAACGGCAAGAAGTACCACGGCGTTGTCAAGTCCCTGACTTCCTACGGCGCATTCGTGGACATCGGCGGCGTTGACGGCATGGTCCACGTTTCCGAGCTGTCCTGGAACCGTATCAAGACTCCCGCTGACGTTGTCAAGGTCGGCGACGAGATCGATGTTTACGTCATCTCCTTCGATCCCGAGAAGCACAAGATCTCTCTGGGCTACAAGACCGCTGAGATGAACCCCTGGAACCAGTTCATGACCAACTACAATGTCGGCGATGTCGTCGATGCTAAGGTCGTGAAGCTGATGACCTTTGGCGCTTTCGCAGAGATCCTGCCCGGCGTTGACGGCCTGATCCACATCTCCCAGATCGCTGACCGCCGCATCGGCAAGCCCGAGGATGTTCTGTCCGAGGGTCAGGATGTCAAGGTCAAGATCACCGATGTTGACGCTGAGAACAAGCGCATCTCCCTGTCCATCCGTGCTCTGCTGGAAGAGACCGCTGAGGACGCTGAGTAATTTGTAAACAAGATACCGGGGCTGCGCACGTAGCCCCGGTATTTTTTCAGATAATATAAAGGGAGTGACAGTTTTGTATTTGTTTAATGCGGTCGGGTATTGGGTGTGCGCGGCGGCTTGGCTGATCAATGGCTTGCGGGACCGGAACGCTTTTGGCTATCTTCTGGCACTGGTCTGGCTGGCAGGCGGAATCCTGAATTATCTGAGATACCGTAAGGAAAGAAAAAAATCTGAGGAGGAAAAGGAACATGGTTAAGCATATCGTTCTGTATACGCTGAAAGAGGGCGTGGACAAGGCCGATGCCGTGAAGCTCATTGCGTCCGTTCTGGAGCCTCTGGTGGGCAAGATCCCCGGACTGCTGAAAATGGAGATCCGCCAGGCATTCAACGGCATGGACTACGCATTGTATTCCGAGTTCGAAAGCCGGGAGGCGCTGGAAAACTATGCCGTTCATCCCCTGCACAAGGAAGCCAAGAACCACTTCTTCCACCTGTTGGACAGCCGCGTTGCTGCCGACTACGACCTGTGAGAAAAAGTAGGGGAGGGGCTTGACCCTCCCTACGGATGAAAATGTTGTATTTTTCAATACTTCATCAAGAAGGAGACAGAATTATGAAAGCAATCGTAACCGTCGTGGGCAAGGACCGTGTCGGCATCATCGCCAACGTCTGCACTGCCCTGGCAAACTATAACGTCAACGTCCTGGACATCAGCCAGACCGTCATGCAGGGCTATTTCACCATGATGATGGCCACCGAAGTTTCCCAGTGCAATGTTCCCCTGGGCGAGCTGGTCACCAAAATGGACGAAATGGGCAAGGAAATGGGCCTGTCCATCCGCGTGCAGCGGGAGGACATTTTCGAAGCCATGCACCGGATCTGAGGTGGAGCCATGCTGAATCAGAAGGACATCCTGGCGACCCAGGATATGATCGAAAAGCGGCACCTGGACATCCGCACTATCACCATGGGCATCAGCCTGCTGGACTGCTGCGATCCTGACCTGAAGGTCTGCTGTGACAAGATTTACAAGAAGATCACCACCTGCGCCAAGGATCTGGTGAAGGTGGGCGAGGATATCGAGAAGGAATTTGGTATCCCCATCGTCAATAAGCGTATTTCCGTTACCCCCATTTCCATTGTGGCCGGTTCCTGCCAGACCGATTCTTACGTGGAGATCGCCAAGACCCTGGATGCCGCGGCCAAGACCTGCGGTGTCAACTTCATCGGCGGTTTCTCTGCGCTGGTGCAGAAGGGCTGCACCAGCGGCGACTGGAAGCTGATCCGCTCCATCCCTGAGGCCATGCGTGAGACCGAGCGGGTCTGCGCCAGCGTCAATGTGGGTTCCACCAAGGCGGGCATCAATATGGACGCCGTGGCCGAAATGGGCAGGATCATCAAGAAGACTGCCGAGCTTACTGCCGATAACGATGGCCTGGGCTGCGCCAAGGTCGTGGTTTTTGCCAATGCTGTGGAGGATAATCCCTTCATGGCAGGCGCGTTCCACGGCGTGGGCGAGCCGGAGTGCGTGCTGAACGTGGGCGTTTCCGGTCCCGGCGTTGTGTACCACGCCCTGCAGAGCGTCAAGGGCCAGCCCTTTGACGTGGTGGCCGAGACCATCAAGAAGACCGCTTTCCAGATCACCCGTATGGGCCAGATCGTGGGCCGGGAGGCTTCCAAGCGCCTGGGTGTTCCCTTCGGCATCGTGGACCTGAGCCTGGCTCCTACTCCCGCCGTAGGCGACAGCGTTGCCCGGATTCTGGAAGAAATGGGTCTGGAAGTCTGCGGCACCCACGGCACCACCGCTGCTCTGGCTATGCTGAACGACGCGGTGAAGAAGGGCGGCGTCATGGCGTCCAACCACGTAGGCGGCCTGTCCGGTGCGTTCATCCCTGTGTCTGAGGACGAGGGCATGATTGCCGCCGCCGAGTGCGGGACCCTGTGCCTGGACAAGCTGGAAGCCATGACCTGTGTCTGCTCTGTGGGCCTGGACATGATCGCCGTTCCCGGCGACACCTCTGCTGCCACCATCTCCGCCATCATCGCCGACGAGGCCGCCATCGGCATGGTCAACACCAAGACCACCGCGGTGCGCATCATCCCTGCACCCAACAAGGTCGTCGGCGACCGGGTGGAAATGGGCGGATTGCTGGGTAGCGCTCCCGTTATGCCTGTCCACGACAAGTCCAGCGAGGATTTCATCGCCAGAGGCGGTCGGATTCCTGCGCCTTTGCAGAGTTTGAAAAACTAAACCATTTGTGCGGGAGGGTCGTCGACCCTCCCGTTTTCTTTCGTTCATGCCTATGTGACAGGATGACAAGATTTATGAAAAACCGCACCGAACGAACTTGTTCGGTGCGGTTTACGTTATTTTGCGGAAAGATCAACACTTCTGCGTATCATGCTGAGTGCCGGAACCGGCTTCGGCAGCTGCATGGTGAACTTCATCTGGGGGGTCTTCGGCTCTTCCAAAGCGGTTCCTTCCATGTCCGCCATGACGGGGGCGGTGACGGGGAAGGGGCGCAGGTCGGGGCCGACCACTTCCAGGGCACCTCCTGCTTTGAACTTGTTGTTCAGGCTGCACACCGCAAGACCGTTTTCGTCGCAGGATTCCACTTTGGCAACGATCTGCCATTCCCGGATGTAGCGGGAATGCTCGGTGTACTGGCCCGGCTCACCGTAGTAGAAGCCGGTGGAGTAGATGCGGTGGGATACGTGGTCCACTTCATCCCGCCAGACCGGGTCGATGGGGCGGCCTGCGGCGATATCGTCGATGCAGTGCCGGTAGGCACCGGTGACGATGGCGGCATAGTAGGCGGATTTGGCCCGGCCTTCGATCTTGATGCAGTCAACGCCGGCTTCCATCAGGTCCTGTAGGTGGTCGATCATGCACATGTCCCGGGAATTTAAGATGTAAGTACCTTTTTCGTCCTCGTAGACGGGGAAATATTCGCCGGGGCGCTTTTCTTCCATCAGGGCGTATTGGTAGCGGCAGGGCTGGGCACAGGCGCCCCGGTTGCTGTCACGTCCGGTCATGTAGTTGCTTAAGAGACACCGGCCGGAATAGCTGACGCACATGGCGCCGTGGCCGAAGGTCTCGATCTCCAGCTTGGGGTCTACCTTCTGGCGGATGGTGCGGATCTCTTCCAGGGAGCACTCCCGGGCCAGCACCACCCGGGTGGCGCCCAGGTCGAACCAGGCCTGGGCGCACGCGTAGTTGGCAATGGACTGCTGGGTGGAAATATGCCGCTCACAGTGGGGGGCGTATTTCCCGGCCAGGGTAAAGGCTCCCAGGTCGGCAACGATCAGGGCATCCACCCCGGCATCGTCCAGCTGCGAGAGATATTCGGGCAGGTGGGCGATCTCGTCGTTTCGGGGCATAGTGTTCACGGTGACGTGGCACTTGACCCCGTGGTCATGGGCGAATTTCACCGCCTGGGGCAGCTCCTCCGGGGTGAAATTCCCCGCGAAGGAGCGCATACCGAAGCTGGTGCCGGCAAGATACACGGCGTCCGCGCCGTAGAGCACGGACATTTTCAGCCGTTCCATATCTCCGGCGGGGCTTAGCAATTCTAACTTTCTCATTGTACCTCCGCGTAAGCATTCACGTAGGCGGAATGCTCCTCGTAAGTGGTGGAGAAGGTGTGCATACCGGTGGAGGGATTCAGCACGTAGTAATAGTAGTTGTGAGATTCGGGGGACAGGGCGGCCTTCAGGCTGGACAGGCCGGGGTTGGAAATGGGCGTGGGAGTCAGGCCGGTGTGGGTGTAGGTGTTGTAGGGGCTGTCCAGGCTGGTGTCGATGGTATCGCTCTGACCGCCCTGGGCGTAGACGATGGCGGCGTCGATGTTCAGGTAAGCGGGAGTGCCGCCCCAGTTGAACAGACGGTTGTAGATCACGCCGGCAATGGTGGGACTTTCGGCCGGGGCCGCGGCTTCCTTCTCAATCAGGGAGGCCACAATGACCACCTCACGGACACCGTAGCTGCCACCGGTGACGTTGGCGTTCAGGGTATCGATCTGGGCGCGCATTTCCTCGCTGAAACGGTACTCAAAGTTGTCCAGCAGCTTTTCCAGGACCTCACGGGGAGTGGAGTTCTTGTAGAAATCGTAGGTATCGGGGAACAGGAAGCCTTCCAGGCAGTTCTCAGAGCCGCGCTCCACATTTTCCAGGAACCAGTAATCCTTCAGCTCGCCCTCGGCCGCGTAGGCGGCGATATCCACGGCGGTGCAGATGCGCTTTTCTTCCAGCAGGCTGAAGATCTGCTGGCAGGTGTAGCCTTCGGGGATCAGCACGTCCTCGATAACGGTACGGGTGGAGCTGGAGGACATCATATTGACCAGGGCGTGGTAGTCGTAACGGGTGTTCAGGTCATAGATGCCGGGATCGATGTCTTCCTCAGCATCGGAAATAGAGGCGTAGAGGTTGAACAGGCTCTTATAGCGGATCAGGCCGTTGTCATAGAGCTTGTTCGCAATATCGTCCATGGTATCGGCTTCATAGATGGTGATGGTGACGGCCTTGTCCTCCCGGCCAAAGGCCAGAACGTCCGCCGCGCAGACCCACAGCATACGGCCCAGGGTCACGCCGATGGCTACGATCAGCGCCAGCCAGACCACGGTGACCAGAATGTTGGGAATGCCCAACAGCCCCTCGCCCTTCTTGCGCTTGGGGCGGCCTTTGCGGGTGGGACGGTTGTTTTCGGGCTTCTTTTTCTCCGGGGCGGGGGCGCTGAAGATGGTGTCAAAATCCTTGCCGTTGTCCCGGTATTCCTGATCCTGGACGTCTTCCACAGGCTCCGGATCTTCGGGGAGCGCCAGATCGGGATCGTCCAGAATGCTCATGTCGAAGGGAGGCTCTTCCTCTCCGTGGCCCAGCATTCCGTGGGAATCCATGGCCCGGTCATCCGCCAGAATCTCCTGGCCTGCGGCGGGATCGGACAGCTTATCATGCTCTACTTCCGCTTCCGCGGCGGGATAATCCTCGTCCACGTTGGGAATGCGGTCCATAAAGGAGACGGCTTCCTCAGCAGGCGCTTCGGGGATGGGGGCGGTTTCCGGGGCGGTGGGCGCTTCTTCCACGGCGGCAGGAATTGCTGTTTCGGCAGGGACATCCTCCGTGAAGGTTGTTTCCGCCGTTACCGGGGGTTCTTCCGTGAAGGTGAGTTCCTCAATGACAGGCATGTCCTCCGCCGGTTCCGTTTGCGCAGGAATTATGGTGACATCCTCGGGGAGAATGCCGCCCTCTTCCTGTTCAGGGGTTTGCTTGTTATCCATGTTTGTTCCTCCTAGGTCAGCGGATGACGATCTGCTTGGCAATGGCGTCCGCGGCTTCTTGGCCCTTCAGAGCGGCGATCAGTGCCAGGCCGAAGGGAACGGCACAGCCCGCGGAGGTGCCGGTGATGACCTTACCGTCGGTGACGGCAGCGGCCTGCACCATGTTGGCGGTGCCCATCTGGCTTTCGCAGCCGGGGTAGCAGGTGGCGTTTTTGCCGTCAGTGATGCCCAGCTGGGCGAGAATGGTGGGGCCGGCGCAGATGGCGGCCACGTATTTCCCGTTCTCCCAGGCGAAGCGCACGGCTTCCAGGGCGGGCTGGCTTGCCTTGATGGAGGCCACGCCGCCCAGACCGCCGGGAAGGACGATCATATCCAAATTGGTCAGATCCATTTCGCTGATCTCCATATCGGCTTCAACGCCAATTTTGTGGCTGCCGTAAACGACCTTTCCGTTGATGCCCACAGTGGCAGCCTGTACGCCTGCCCGGCGCAGCAGGTCCAGGGGAGCGATGGCTTCGGTCTCTTCAAAACCGGTTCCCAGTAACATGTAAACCATAATGTAACCTCCAATTTCTGTGATGGACAATGAAAAATTGCAGAATGCCTTCGGCACGATAAAAAGGGAAGGGATAGAGAAATTTCTAACTGTCCATTTTCAATTGTCAATTTTTAAGCATTCCGCCACATGGCGGTAGATTTCTTCGTGAATGTCCTCAATGGAACGCATTTCGCCGTCCCGGACGCAGTTTATGACCGTCCAGCCGTAGTATTCGGCGGCAGCCTTGCCGGTGCGGCGGCAGGTGGCCAGGTAGGCCATATCCTGTTCGTGGATATCCGCGTGGGTATTGGTGGCCTGCTCCCGGCGGCGCATCATGGTCTCTGTGAAGTCCGTGGGGACATCCAGATAAAGGACCAGATCGGGGCGGGGGAGGCCTAATTTGTCATATTCAAAGTCATAGAGCCATTTCAAAAACTCCGCCTGCCGCTCCTCCGGCTCCTTGGAGGCCTGATGGACGGCGTTGGAAGTGGTGTAGCGGTCGGAAACGATGAGACCACCGTTTTCATACCACTGGCCCCAGACTTTTTTGTAGGAAGCGTAGCGGTCAACAGCATAAAATGCGGATGCGGCATAGGCATTCACATCGGAAGGATGGGTGCCGAATTCGCCGCCCAGGTACATCCGGATCAGCGCGGAGCTGGGTTCGGAATACTGGGGGAAGACCAGCTTCTGGAAGGTATGGTGTTCGTTTTCAAGCCGCTGGGTGAGGAGCTTGAACTGGGTAGACTTGCCGGAGCCGTCGGTACCCTCGATAACGATTAGTTTGCCCATGATTGTGTCTCCTTATAGTACGGACATATTATCATAGCTTACAATATACCATATTTGTCCCCATTTGTCCACCGTTCGCGGGTTTGGGATTTCTTAATTTTCTGCAAACAGGGCGATCTTTTCAGCCGGGCGGTTTGCCCGCAGGCCGCCGTCCGGCATTGGAATGTATCCTCTTAGAAATGGTTGCAAAACCGCAGAAAAGATGCTACAATATTCTGACGAATTATGAAAAAATAAAGGAAAGAGAAATATGGAAATAACATTTGAGAGCCTTGGACTTTCCGAGGCCATGCTGAAAGCCCTGGAAAAGAAGGGCTACGGCTATCCCACCACCATCCAGGCCGAAGCCATCCCCCATTTTATGCAGTGGAAGGATGTTATTGCCAAAGCTCCCACCGGCACCGGCAAGACCTTTGCCTTCGGCATTCCCATGATCGAGCACATTGACGCGAAAAGCGACGATGTTCAGGGCCTGATCCTGGCCCCCACCCGGGAACTGGCTATCCAGATCGGCGACGAACTGCGGGGCCTGCTGACCTACTATCAGGGCATCCGGGTTGCGGTGCTGTACGGCGGCGCGGGCATCGGCGGTCAGATCAAGCAGCTGGAACGCAAGCCCCAGATCGTGGTAGCCACCCCCGGCCGTTTGATGGACCATTACAACCGCAAGACCATTCGCCTTGACAAGATTCAGACCGTGGTTCTGGACGAAGCCGACCGGATGCTGGATATGGGCTTTTTCAAGGATGTGACGAAGATCATCGAAAAGGTCAAGAACCGCAAAAATCTGGGCCTGTTTTCCGCCACCATTTCTCAGGAGGTCATGACCGTCTCCTGGATGTACCAGCGGGACGAGGTGGAGATCACCGTGGAGCCCAAGCAGGAGGACCGCCCCGACATCGACCAGTACAGCCTGAGCTGCACGCCCCTGGAAAAGGCGGAGACCACTCTGCGGCTCATCAAGACCCAGGGCTATGAACGGGTCATGATCTTCTGCAATACCAAGCACATGTGCCAGCGGCTTTGCGATGATTTCCAGCGGGCGGGTCTGGACTGCGACTGCATCCACGGCGACATCCGCCAGAACCAGCGGGAAAAGACCATGCAGAAGTATCGGGACGGCAAGCTGGCGATCCTCATCGCCACGGATGTGGCCTCCCGGGGCATTGACGTGGACGATGTGGACTGCGTCATCAACTATGATGTACCCGAAGAGAATGAATACTATGTCCACCGCATCGGCCGTACGGGCCGTGCCAAGCGCAAGGGCGTGGCATGGAGCATGGTGAGCAACTTCCCGGAAAAGGCCAAGCTGGACGAGATCTGCAAATTCTGTAATTTCACGATCAAGCCCATGGTATTGGGCGCGGACGGCACCCTGACGGAGGAAGAGATCAAGGCTCCCGCAGCGCCCAAGAGGCGGTTCCGTTGAGGACGACGGAGCGGGGCTTTCTGCTGCTGACCGGCCATTTGGGAAATCCGGAGCGGAGGGTGCTGACCACTGCCCAGCTGCGCACCCTGGCGGACCGGATGAAAGATGCGAAGAAGCCGGAAGAAAACAGGGAGCTTTTGGAAAAAGACCTGGTAAAGCTGGGCTATGACCGGGAAATGGCAAAGCGGATCCTGGGACTTCTGGAAGAGGAAGCGGTTCTGGACTATTATCTCAGGCGGGCGGGGCAGATGGAGTGCATTCCCATCACCCGCGTCAGTCCGGGCTATCCGCTGCTCCTGCGCCAGCGTTTGGGGCTGGACAGCCCCGGCTGTCTCTGGGCCAAGGGGGATATCCGCATCCTGAATACCCCCGCCATCGCGCTGGTGGGAAGCCGGGAACTGCGGGAATCCAACCGGAGGTTTGCGGAAGCGGTAGGCCGTCAGGCGGCGGAGCAAGGCCTGACGCTGGTTTCCGGCAATGCCCGGGGCGCGGACCGCACGGCTCAGGAAGCCTGCCTGGAAGCGGGAGGGCGGGTCATCAGCATTGTGGCCGACGAACTGAGCAAACAGCCCCGGCGGCGTAATCTGCTGTATCTCAGCGAGGACGGCTTTGACGAGCCCTTCTCCGCCCAGCGGGCTTTAAGCCGCAACCGCTGTATCCATGCCTTGGGCCGCATGGTGTTTGTGGCCCAGTCGGATCTGGGCAAAGGCGGCACCTGGGACGGCACGGTGAAGAATCTTCGCTTTGGCTGGAGCCCGGTGGCCTGCTTCCGGGATGGCAGCGACGCGTCCGAACAGCTGGAACAGATGGGAGCGTACCTGGTGGACGGAGACGATCTGCGGGATCTTGAAATGCGGCCGGAAAGAGAATGGACTTTCTTTTGAGGAATCGAACAGCCGGAAACGAACGTTTCCGGCTGCTTTTGTTTCAATTCAATAGGGATAGCGCAAAATTCGGCAGGAAAATACAATGGTCATAAAAAACGGGTGGCCCCATGAAAACCATATCTGTGATCATTCCTGTCTATAACGTGGAAGCGTATTTGCCCAGATGTCTGGATTCCGTCCTGGACAACACCTATCCTGATTTGGAAATTATCTGCGTTGATGACGGCAGTACAGACCGGTGCGCCGGAATCCTTGCCCAATATGCGGAAAAAGACGCCCGAATCCGGTTGATCCGCCAGGAGAACCACGGGGTCTCCGCCGCCCGAAATGCGGGATTGGCCGCGGCATCCGGGGAAGGGATCGCCTTTCTGGATGCGGACGACTGGCTGCATCCTCAGTTCTTTTCGGTGATGGCCCACTGGCTGGATGTGCGGCAGGCGGATGTAGTGATCTGCGAGCGGCAGAGGGTCTGTTCCGGCGAAGCTGTGGAACCGGAAACCATCGGCGATGTGGATTTCCTGGACTGCAAGTGGCTCAGCGGAAAGCGCATGATGCAGGACCATACGGCCAAGGCCTATGTTTGGGGCCGTATTTTCCGGAGGGAGATTCTCGACGGGATGCAGTTCCCTGAGGACATAGCGCTGGGAGAGGACCGGGCGTTTAATCTGGATTTGGTTTCCAGGCACCCGGAAATTCGGATCCTGCGGCTGGCACAGCCCATGTATTATTATTTTTCACGGCAAGACTCCGCTGTCAACACGGCGGCGCCGGACGGCTGGATCACTCTGGCAAGCCGGTTTCTTCAAAGATGTGAAGCGGCTTCGGGGCAGGAAAAGCAGCTGTATCTGACGGAAGCCTGGAAACTGGCCTTTTCTGCCCGGCAAACCTGCCGCCGGAATTCCGAAGCATTCCGGAAAGCACAGATAGATGCGCTGCTTGCAGGCTGTATGGTCCAGCTGAAGAAAACGCCCGCTATGCCGTTCACCCGGAAAATCGCCTACTGGGTCATAGCACAGTTTCCTGCTGTGTATCAGCTTCTGCTGACGTTGAAAACCAAAATCGACAAAAGAAGGCAGACACGGTAAGTGTCTGCCTTCTTCGTTATGCGTTTTCCTTGGCCCAGGCGGCGATTTGGGCTTCGCTGTCCTTGACCTGATGGCCCCGGACGCTGAGGCCGGGAGCTACTGCGGCGCCTTTGCAGGTATTGGCAAGGTCTTCCTCAGAATGGCCCATGCCGCTGCCCTCATTGGTGCACAGGGGGACGATCTTCTTTCCGGTGAGATCGTAGTGCTCCAGGAAGGTGAAGACGCACATGGGAGCGGTGCCGCACCAGTTGGGATAGCAGACGAAAATGGTATCGTAGCCGCGGATATCCTCCACATAGCCCTTGATTTCAGGGCGGGCGTTTGCCTTGGCTTCGGCGGCGGCCTCCATGCAGCAGGCTCGGTAATTTTCTGCGTAGGGTTTGACGGTGTCCACCTGGAAAATGTCCGCGTTCAGGGCTTTTTGGATGTACTCGGCGGCATAGGCGGTGTTGCCTTTTTCCAGAACCTGGATGCCGTTGGGGGAGTAATTCTCGCCCTTGCGGGAGTAGTATACGACCAGTGTGTTTGCCATGATGCTGCGCTCCTTTTCTGCTTTTTTTTACCAGTTTAAAGGAAAAAGGCTTAATTGTCAAGAGACGGGAGAGCTGTCTGTAAGGCCAGTGCCTGCCGTAACCGGTCTGCTTCGGTTTCTTCCCGGTGAACGGCACTTCGGATTGCCTGCAATGCTTCCGGATCGGTGTAGGAAATTCCCAGCAGCGCAAAGAAAGTCTCCCGGGCGTCCACGCCGTCGCCGGGGCCATAGTCGTAGTAAGCATTGCCAATGCGGCACAGGTCGCTTTCGGCATCTATATGGAGGGTGACGGTTTCACTGGATGCAGAAATCAGTATCAGACGCAGAGAATTCAACAAATGCCGCTCGCCGGAAGTCTGCTTTTCCGCGCCGGATAAAAGGGTGCGGAGCTTTTCCAGCGTGCTGCGGTCGGTGACTTTGGCGACGATCCCGCCATCCTGCTCCAGGGTCGCCGAGGTCAGATCCGTGGGGATCTGGGGATGGGCGGAATAGGTCCTCAAATCGGAACAGACGATGATCGGCGTGTATTGGTCAGCGGATGCGGGATCGGCAAAGCGGTCATCATCCATGTCTTTTACGGTGACGGTGGCGGTTTTGCTGTTGGTCAGAAAATAACAGGTATATTCATCGAAGGACCGTTCTATGGGATAAATGGTATCGGTGACATGACGCAGATATTGATAAGTCAGGGAATAAGCAATTCCGTCCTGAACACCATGAAGAATATATTGGGTTCCATCATATTCCAGGTCGCAGATGGCTTTCACGGCGTCGTATTCCGCTGTTTTACCGTAGTATTTCAGGATCCGTACAGTGGCGGGGGTCTTGGCGCTGACGGAGGCGATGAAGTCTTCCCACACATCCTGATTGTCCCTCACGTCGCCTTCGATGATGGTCACCACCTTGTCGATGGCGGCTTCCTCCAGGGTGTAGCTTTGGGGAAGGTCTTCCAGCGGGGCCACATTGTAAATCTCATAGGTGCTGTTTTCCGGGGAGTAACGGTTCATCATGGTGAAGAAGTCCAGCAGGCGGCTGTCCTTCGTTGCCCATACGGCGCTGCCTATGGTTTTTGCGGTCTGGTTATCAAAGGAAAATTCCACAGATTCTCCGTCGGAGTCCAGGATGATTTTCGTATCCTGATTGCTGAGGGTAATGGTGGTGTTGGAGTCAACACTGGGGGAGGGGAAGAAGTCTCCCACCGTCAGCGCGTTCAGAATGTCCACGATCTCCTGCTCCATGTAGTCGAAGAAAACGTAGCCGCCGCCGCTCTGATACGCTGCCATCCCGGAAAGACCGTCGGCTGTCAGGGTGCTGGTGATGGAATAGGGGGTATTGGCGGTGCCGTCAAGGGTGAATTCGGCGTAAAGATTGCCGGTAGTCTGGGTATCGCGGAAGGTAAATTGAATGCCGATACGGTAGGTTCCCACAGGGAGTTCGCCGTAATTGGTGCTCCAATTCAAAGAATGACGTTCACGATCGGAGGTGACGAGCGTTTGGATGCGGTCATGCCTGTCTTCCAGTTCAGGCGCCACTTCCTGAGTCGGTTCCTGTACAACCCACTGCCCGTCCTGATAGACTTCCAGCCAGTAATCCCCGGCGATAGCATCACTGCTCGTGAAAATGTCGGCGGGGTGGTAAACGATATCCAACCCAGTGGATGTGACATTTTCGGCAGTGATGGTGAGCGGTGTGCTTAGGGAAGAATCGATCTCAAATTCGGCGTAGACGGTACCGGCGTTATAGCGGATGCCGCCTTCATTCAGGGAGACCCGCTTGCCGATGCGGTAATGCCCGGTGGGAAGGGAGCCGTAGAGCCATTCCCAGTCGATTTTGTGGCGGCGGATGTTGAGCAGGTCATAGGAGCCTTCGGCAAAGGTAGGGTTCTCCCGGGTGGGCAGGTCCTCCCAGCCATCGTCACCGGTTTTGCGCTGGAGGAAGTAGTCGTTGCCGCCGTACAGAACATAGCCATTCGAGTTTTCCTTCTGCCGGAACAGAAGGGTGATGCCGGTGGGGCTGAATTCCTCAATGGTCACGGAAACGCCAAGGGTGGTATTCTCGTCTGCGGGGAGGTAGGTGGCATCGTCAAAGAAGGAGTCCCAGTCCTGTGCAAGAACACCTTGGGTGTCTTCAAAATAGCAGCCGTCAATGCATAGATAGGTGTTATCCCAGTTTTCAATGGTGCGGGCTGCGTTGCCGTAGACGAAGACGCTCAGCGTATATTTGCATTCCAGAAGGTCACTTGGCGACGGGTCGGCGGCTTTTCCCTCGAAGCTGCTCAAAAGTGCAACCAGTGCGTCAAGCGATTCGCCATCATAAAGGGCGTATTGCTCGCTGGGTTCCGCGTCAGAAGCGTAGTATTCGATGAAACGGACATTCTTTTCGGGGAGAGTTTGCAGCCATTTCAGCTGTTCCGGCGTTTTGGGATCGGTGAGAAAACAGACAGCTACAACGATGCACAGGATCATGGAAATCAGGATCACCCAGAAGGCGGGCTTTTTGTAACTCAGCACGTTTTTTACCCGCTCCTTCACCCCCACCTCCCCAAAGGCGATGGGGCAGGCAGCGACCATTTTGCGGTCGATGCTGCAATTTAAGAGGGCCTGGGAGTAGTCCGCCCGCTGCTCGGCGCCCAGCTCCTGAATGACCTTCTCATCACAGGCCAGCTCAATATCCCGGCACAGCAGGATGTAGGCCACCCACATGAGGGGGTTGAACCAGTGGATGGTCAGCAGCAGGAAGCCCAGGGGCTTCCACCAGTGATCCCTGCGGCGGATGTGGGTGCGCTCATGGGCCAGAACGTGGGTCTGGTCTCGCTCATTCATGTGGTAAGGAAGATAGATTTTCGGCCGGAACACCCCAAGGACGAAGGGGGAGGACACATATTCGCTTAAGTAAAGGTTGTCCTTGACCCGGATGGCGGTTTTGACCCGGCGGCGCAGACGGTCATAGCTGATGCCGGTGTACAGGAGCAAGACGGCAATGCCGAAAAGCCAGACCATGGCGGCAATGGGAATCCAGATTTGAAGGGGGTCGGCGCTGTCGCCGGGGGCTGGGGCCAGGCTTTCGGGCAAAACGGGGCTGATGGAATCGTTGGCCGTGGCGATGCCGGTGCTGACGGCGGGAGCGGCGTCCGTCAGGATCTCCGGGGAAATGGTCTGGGCGCTGGGGATCAGGCTCAGGGCGCTTTCCAGGGTAAAGGGGCAGACCAGCCGGACGGCTACCAGCCCCCAGAGCAGGACGCTGACCCATTTGGGGGCCTTTTTCAGCAGAAACCGCAGCGCCGCCACCGCCAGGACCAGCCAGGTGGCGGAGATGCTCCTATTGACGATTTTCAGAAACAGGTCAGTCAGCTCAGTCAATGTGCTCACCCTTTCTGTAACGGTCGATCATGGCCTGGAGAGCGTCGATCTCCTCGTCGGAAATCTTCTGGTGCCTGGTAAACGCCGCCACAAAGGCGGGCAGGGAACCTTCGAAGGTCTTTTCGACGAATTCATCCAGTTCTGCCGCCTGGACCTGGTCCTTGGACACCAGAGAAGTGACGATGGTCTTTTCGTTTTTCAGCACGCCCCGATCCGACAGCCGCTTGATAACGGTGTAGGTGGTGGTGGGCTTCCAGCCCAACTGCTCCTGACACAGCCGTACCAGCTCTTTGCTTTTCACCGGCTCGTGCTCCCAGAGGATCAGACAGAAGCGGTACTCGCTTTCATATACCTTTGGAATCTCCATGGGGTAACCTCCTTTTCTCTAATCTGTTAGAGTATATAATTAATCTAACGCATTAGAGCAAAAATGTCAAGGATTATTCTTGTGATTGACTACCTCTGACAAAAATGGTAAACTGATAGCAGAAACATAGAAAGGTCCCTGCCCATGAAGAAAATTCCGATGTATTTGCTGTCCATGGTTCTGATCCTGCTGCTTGCTGTATCCGCGGCCCCCAATGCTGCCGCCTATGAGATCGGCGAGGCTTACCAAAAGGACTTGTCTGCCTGGATCCAGGATGAGGAAAGCCGGGAGTATGTGGAGATGATGTTGGATTATCATCTGCGCACCAACAAGGATGTTCAGAACGCCCTGGAGGGCGGCTTTGCCGCGGTCTTCCTGTTTGACGGCTGCTCTGACCATATGAATGACCCGGACCTGTCCGACCTGTCCTATTACCGGGTTTCCGGCGTCTGCGTGGTCATCAAGCTGGATGCTTTTGGGGAGCCCCGGATGATCTACTTCAACAACAATTGCAGCACCATCCCGGACCGTCCCCTGGAATATGGCGCCTGGTCCCTGCCGGAAGTGGGGAAAGTGGGGCCGGCCACGGTCTGCGACGGTACATACCAGCTTTATTCCGTATACCACAAAGGAAAATACGAGGCGCTGCACGTCAGATCGGATTACTGGGACGGGACGCTGGAGGCCATCTACATGACCCCGGAGGGTTACACCTCCTACCGGGCCAATGAGATCAACATTCACACCAGAACCAGCAACCACACCAGCGGTGTGGGCATGTGGTCGGCGGGCTGTCCGCTGGTGGGCGACGGGGATCAGTGGGAATTCTGGAAATTGATCTACGCAGCCTATTACACCACCTACGATTCCTTTGAGGTCGGCAATTTCGTTGGAACCCTGACCATCGACCGGCAGGCCCTGCGGACAGAGCTGTACACGCTCTACAAAGACCCGGATGCGGTGGACGCGTTTTTAACGAACACCCGCCAAATCCAGCCGGAGACCTATCTGGCGCAGTGCGCAGATGTAAAAATTTATGAGAAAACGGAAACCATGCGCACGGCAATGGACACCGACGTGATGACCCTTCCATGCAGCAATGCCACGGATGCCCGCTCCCGGACAGTGGCGGCCCTGGAAGCAGGGCAGAAGGTAACGGTAGTCGGCAGCATTCAAAACGCCCTGGGAAATCAGTGGTATCAGGTGGAATGCGGCGGAGAAAGCGGCTACATCTACAGCGGCCACCTGGAGGACCTGAGCTGGTTTGCCCGGATCTGGAATTCCCTGTTTGGTTAAATAAATACCTGCCTCTCACCCGAAAAAACCGGGTGAGAGGGATTTTTTTGCAAAAGTGAGACGCAAACGTGCAACCCATCCCGCATTTTTCCGTAGGGGTGGAGGGATGTATATGATTGTAACCAACAAAGTAACCATGGATCTTACCAAGCCTGCCTATGTGCCCGTGATCAGCGCGGTGCAGAATGACAGGTACTCCCGGAATCTGGAGCTTACGCTGTGCTCCGGCGGCGAAGCCTGGACGGTTCCGGAGGAAGCCGCGGTGGTGATCCGCTACAGCAAATCCGACGGGAAGGGAGGAGAATACGATACGCTGCCCGACGGCACGCAGGCCTGGTCGGCGGCGGAAAATGTTCTGACGGTTGCCCTGGCGCCCCAGGTGCTGACGGCGGCCGGTCCGGTGCACCTGATGGTGGCGCTGATCCAGGAGGAACAGCAGATCAGCACCTTTGCGGTGCTGCTGAACGTTCAGGCGGCGGTCAATGAGACCATCGGGGAATCGGAGGATTACTGCTATGTGACCCGGTTCCTGCCCGCGCCGTCCAGCGGGTCGGCGGGACAGCTCTTCCGGATCTCTTCTGTGGACGATCAGGGCAGGGTGACCGGCGTGGAAGCCGTGGGCCTGGCGAATGTGCTGGGGACCGGAGAGCCCATGGAGGCGGACATACCCAAGGTGTTCCTTACGGGGAAGATCCCCACCACAAAGGAGGAAGTTCTGGCGAAAATGGAGTACATTTCCAGAACAGAATCCTTCCGGGCCTACCTGAAGATCAAGTGCCAGGGCAATTCTTCCATGAATTATCCCAAGAAGAACTTCACCATCAAAATGTACGCCGATGAAGCAAGGGAAACCAAGCTGAAAAAAGAATTCCGGGACTGGGGTCAGGAATCGCACAAGTACGTGCTGAAAGCCAACTACATCGACCACAGCCATGCGAGAAACATTGTTTCCGCCAGAGTATGGAACGAGATCGTGTCAAGCCGCCCGGATTATGGGGACCTGCCTGAGGAAATGCGCGGCAGTCCCCGAAACGGCGCTGTGGACGGATTCCCTGTCAAGCTCTACACCAACGGCACCTATCAGGGCATCTATACCTGGAATATCGGAAAAGACGACTGGATGTGGGGGATGGATGAGGACAATGCCAGCCATGTGCTGCTGTGCGGCGAGACCAACACCAACGGCACCTACGGGGAAAATGCCTGCAATTTCCGCGCACTGTGGAGCGGCGAGGACGGCACGGACTGGACGGTGGAAGTGGGCAGCAACAGCGACGCGGTGAAGGACAGCCTGAACGCCCTGATTGGCTTCGTCATGGAAAACGATGGGGAAGACTTCAGAGCGGGGATCGGAACGTATCTGGATGTGCTGTCGGCCATTGACTATTACCTGTTCAGCTATGTCAGCTGCGGCCTGGACAGCCTGGGGCAGAATCTGCTGCTGGCGACCTATGACGGTGTCAAGTGGATCTGCGGCCAGTATGACATGGACAGCACCTTCGGCCTCTGGTGGGACGGCTCCAAGTTCGTTTCCCCGGATTATGCCTGCCCCGACGATTATCAGGAGCCGTTCAGCCTGCTTTGGGAACGTCTGGCGGCGAACTACCCGGAGGAAATGAAGGCACGGTATCTGCAGCTGAGAGACGGCGCATTGAGCCTTCCCAATATGGTCACCCATTTTGAGCGGTTCACGGACGTGATCGGGCCTGTGCTTTACGTGGAAGACCTGACGGTTTATCCCGGGATCCCTTCTGCGGATGAGAACAATCTGGAACAGCTTCGCAATTTCATCCGGGACCGGCTGGCCTACGTGGATCAGCAGATGGGCGTTCAGGGGGAAGAGACGGAGGATACGGAGGAATCTGAGATCCCCGCTGAGTATACCAAGGTTTCGTACCTTGCGTCCAGCGGCACCCAGTATATCGATACGGGCGTATCCGGCGGTACGAACGCCTCCTATGAGATCCGGTTCAGCACCCTCGGCGCGCTGGCTGTCAGCTATGAGCAGTATTTTGCGGGTGTGGGCGATTCTCCCATTCCGAAGCTGTACTACGCAAACGGCAGCGAATCCGTTGTAGCCCAGCTCGGTGATGCCCAGGCGGATGGCATGTGGATCCTGGATTGGAGCGCCGGGGACACGGAGGAACATACCTTCCGCTACGACGGAACCACGGGTAAGATTTATCTGGATGACGCGGAAGTGACCCACATCGGATATTCCATCAGCGTGGACTACATCGGCAATGGCTGGGGAGATAAGAGCTGGTATGTGTTCAATTCCGCCGCCGAGCCCAACCTGATGGCCAGTATGCAGCTTTCCTTCCTGAAGATGTATACGGATGGGGAGCTGATCCGGAATTTTGTCCCTGTGGTCAGAAACTCCGACGGCGCCGCGGGCCTGTTTGACATCGTGTCTCAGACCTTCTACGGCAATGCCGGTACCGGCACGTTTACGGTGGGCGCATGATGACCGATACGCAAAAGCAGTGCCTTCTTGCCTTCCTGGGCTATTATCCGGCCCAGGAGATCGACGGCCAATGGGGCGAAAAATCCGCAGCCGCAGCGAAAAAATTCCAGGCCGCATACGGCCTGGAATCCGACGGCGTATTCGGACCCCTGACCCAGGAGCGGATACGCAGGGTCATTGGGGAAGAGGAAGAACCCGTCAGTCAGGGAGACGACTGGTGGGACACGATCGAATTTTTCACCCGGGAGGAATTCAAATGCAAGTGCGGCGGACGCTATTGCGGCGGCTACCCTGCGCAGATGCAGCAGGAGGTGGTGCAGGTGGCGGACCGGGCACGGAAGTATTTCGGGCGGCCGGGATACGTGGTCAGCGGCCTGCGCTGTCAGCAGCATAACGCCAATCAGGGCGGCGTGGTCAAAAGCCAGCACATGTACGGCGAAGCCATCGACCTGCGCATCGAAGGTGTCAGCGGTGACGAGCTGCTATCCTACGTCCGGCAGCAGCCGGAGATCCGCTATGCCTACAAGATTAATTCCACCAATGTCCATTTCGACATCCCCAAGGGAGCGAGGTGAGAAATGTGGAGATGCTGCGGCTGATCGCGGACCACGCGGGGGATCTGTGCCAGATCGCCACCTGCGCCGCACTGCTCATCAAGCCCATCAGGGAACGGATCATGGGAACGGAACAGATCCGGGAGGGCCAGCGCTGTCTGCTGCGTTCCGAGATCGTGCGGATCTACTACCGCAATATGAAGGATAAGCAGCTGCATGAATATGAGTTCCGAAATCTCGTACAGTGTTATAAGGCCTACAAAGCCCTGGGCGGCAATTCCTTCATCGACCATATCTACGGGGAGATGCAGGAATGGGAAATTATTTGAGGAGGTACATACAATGAAAATCAACTGGAAGGTACGGTTCAAAAACGGCTATTTTCTGATGTCTCTGGCGGCGCTGGTCATTGGCTTTGCCTATGATATCCTGACGCTGCTGGGCATCGCGCCTGCCATCGACGAAAACGCCCTGCTGGCAGCGGTGAAGGCGGTGCTGACGGTGCTGAGCATGATCGGCGTGGTCACAGACCCCACCACCAAAGGCGTCTGCGACAGTGAACAGGCGATGACCTACACAGAGCCTAAGAAATAAGGAAAATTCCCGGAATCTCAGGATTCCGGGAATTTTTTATGCTTTGTTTCATGGAATGCCGGGAATCACAGCCCGCCGTAGCCGGGCAGGCCGTAAGCGGAGCGCGCGGCCCGGACAGCCCGGACGATGGCCTTTTCCATAGCCCGGGCGGCCATGGCGCCCACTACATTGACATCGCCGGGAAGCTCGCCAACGGACAGGGCGTAAATGCTGTCGCCGTCGGCATTGGTGTGCACCGGACGGATGGCCCGGGCGTAGCCATTGTGGGTCATTCCGGCGATCTTGGTCAGCTGGGTCTTGTGGAACTTGGCGTTGGTGACGATGATGCCCAGCGTCGTATTGGGGGCAAGGCTGGACATGGCCATCGTCACATCTTCAAACAGCTCGTCCAGCGTATTGGATAAGCCACTGTGCTGGGGATTCAGCAGACCGGCGATCATGCGCCCGTCCTCGTAGATGTCGCCCAGAGCGTTGACCGCAACCAGCGCGCCGACCTTCAGTGCGCCTGCCTGGAGGGCATAGGTGCCGAAGCCGGCCTTCATGGCCCGGTCCATACCCCGGTATTTGCCCACGGAACAGCCAATGCCCGCGCCCACATTGCCTTCTGCCGGGGCATCGTGGCTGGCGTTTTCACAGGCGGCATAGGCCATGGCGGCGTCAGGCCGGACATCCACCCGGCCCACGCCCAGATCAAACAGGCAGGACTGGCTCACGAGTGGCACCTTGGTAACGCCCACATCAAACCCGATGTTCCGCTCTTCCAGATACCTCTGAACACCGCCGGCGGCATCCAGGCCGAAAGCGCTGCCGCCGGAAAGCAGGACGGCATTGATGGCTTCCGCCTGGGCAACGGGGGACAGAATCTGAGATTCCCGGGAAGCAGGGCCGCCGCCCCGGACATCCAATCCGGCGGGACACATGCTGTCCAAAAGCAGGACGGTGCAGCCGGTGGCCGCTTCTTTGTTCTGAGCATGGCCGACCCGAAAGCCGCCTACTTCCATAATTCCGATTTCTTTCATACAGATACCTCATTTCTGTGCAGTGTCTGGTTTACTTTTTAATAGTGTAACACAAGTTTTCCCAAGGCGCAAGGCCATGCCGCCTGACGGCGCAGACAAAAAGGAGATCCCCCGAAGGGGATCTCCAAAAAATATGCGGAAGGGTCTGCTGATCAGTGGGCAGCTGCTTCCATCACGATACGGCCGCTGCCGTTGACGGTGCTGTAATCCAGCAGCATACCGTCGTACTTAGCCAGTAGGGGAGAGTTGGTGCCGTTCACAGCGCCGCCCTCGAAAGCCTGGACGTAGTTTGCCAGGACCATGTAGTCCTCCATCACGTAGTCCAGAACGTTCACAGCGCCGTCGAACATGTTGAAGCCGTCACCCAGGTCACGCAGGGTGTAGTTGTAGCCTGCCAGGTTGTAGGATGCGGTCAGATCCAGATCCTCGTAGGCGTTGGTTCCCTTGTTGTAGACCTTCACATCGTGGACGCGGTAGCCACCGGTGGGCGCGCCGACCCAGACACCCTTATCGTCCTGCTGGACGGAGGTGGGCCACTCGGCGTCGATCTGATAGGTGATGCCGGAGACCTGCAGGAAGCCGCCGCACTCCTCGCCGGTGCCGGCGCAGCGTGCGCCCCATTCCAGCGCGTCCAGCAGCTGCTGACCGGTGATGGTCTGCAGGCAGGCCACGTTGCCGAAGGTGTGGATCTGCTTGGCGGTCAGGTAGCTGATGTCACCGGTGATGGCCTTGTTGCGGACACCGCCGCCGTTCATGATGGCAACATCCACGTCCAGACCCATGTTGTCGAACAGGTAGTACAGAGCGTCAGCGGCAAAGTCGCCGGTGTTGGTCTCCTGAGAGCGGACCAGACGGTTGCCCTCGGCGTCGTAGTTGTCGAAGGTCAGTTCGGTGGAGCCGATGACCTTACCCAGCTGGGTATTGATTTCTTCAATCCAGGCGTCCTGGATGGCTGCCACGTTTTCGTTGGAGCACCAGGCGGTACCCAGGTCGAAATCAGAAACGAACTCGTAGCCGACGACCTCGGTCTCTTCCTCGCCATCCTCATTCAGGACAGGCTCACCGTTTTCGTCCTTGACCACCTCGGTGATCTCGGAGTAACCGATCAGGTCGGTGGTGATCTCACCGGTCTCACCGTCGATGCGCATCATGCCGATGGCATCAAAATATTCGCCGGTCTGGGTCAGCAGAACGGAATTGCCGTCCTTGTCCGCGACTTCCTTGCCCTCCACGGTGGAGTGGGAATGGCCGTCAATGAAGGCATCCAGGCCGGAGACGTTGGCGATCACTTCCTCAGAGGTCCAGGGCTGGGAAGCGGGGTCGTCGCCCAGGTGGCCCAGGGCGATGACAATGTCAGCACCGGCAGCCTTGGCGGCGTCGATACCGGCCTGAACATCGGCGTACAGGTCAGCGCCGTCTTCACCGCCGGAGATGCCGTAGATGTAGTTGCCCTGGTCATCCTGGAAGTAGGCAGGAGTGGACTTGGTGAAGGACTCGGGGGTGGTGATGCCGACGAAGGCGATCTTCTGGCCGCCCAGCTCGAAGATGCGGTAAGCCTCCAGAACGTTCACACCTTTTTCACCGTTTTCCTCGTGGTAGAAGTTGCAGGAGACGTAGGGGACTTCCCCATTGCTGAGGATGTCCATGATTCTGTCCATGCCGTAGTCGAACTCGTGGTTGCCCAGCGTAGCCAGGTCGTAGCCTGCCGCGCCCATCAGCTTGACAATGGTTGCGCCCTTGTCCATGGAACCGAAAGCGGTACCCTGGATATGGTCGCCTGCGTCAACCAGCAGGACATTGCCGTACTGAGCTTGCAGCTCAGATTTCAGACCTGCAATGACATCGTAGCTCAGCACGCCGTCGATGTAGGTATGAACGTCGTTGGTGTAGAGAATGACGACATCCTCAGCGGGAGCTGCGGATTCCGTTGCCGCAGCGGTGGCGACAGTGGTCTGTGTCTGCTCCGCGGCGCCGCAGGCAGCCAGGGAAAGGCACAGCGCCAGAGCCAGCAATACGGATATAAATTTACGCATATTGGTTTTACCTCCTTTTTTCATATGCGGGTTTATTATAGCGTATTCTTTTGAAAAAGGGAAGCACTTCCTGTGGAAGTATGCAGAAAAAAGAAGAAATACAAAAAACAAGGGATTTCCCTGCGGAAATCCCTTGTAAAGGTGCACAATATAAGGCTTAGCGCTTGGAGTGCTGGCTTACTAAGTGAAAAGTGTTCGCAAGCGTGCAAAACGTGGACTTCCGTGAGAATCGTAACGCGGTAAATTGAGTTAAAGCCCCATATTTAGTTCAAATCCAGTGTGAATATTATACTCTGACGTGATTTGCGTGTCAATGCGTGAAGATCGTGACTGTATGGTTTTTCGTTGGTTTTTTGAAAAAACACAAGAAATCGGAGTGTTTTGGGTGCTGATTACGACAAGTTTTTTAGGCAAAAGGCGTCCCTGGAATTTGATCCAAGGACGCCTTTATCATGAGAAAAACAGCAATTAGGAAAAGGTTCTGTGTTGGGTTTTGTGTTGGGTTTTTGCATACCACCCAAACTTTCACCCAATAAAAGTGTAAAGAAAAGCCTGTATCCAGGCATAAATGCTTGAATACAGGCTTGGAAGTTCGCAAAAATTATCTCTTGCTGAGAAGAACAAGTACGTGATAATCGTTGAAAAACGTGATTATCGTGTGGTTTTGTGAGTATCATCACGCAAAAAATAAGGGAAATGAGCAAAATAACAGGGTTTCCAGCGTGAGAACCGTAGGCTGGCGTGAATGGCGCTTTTTGGGGTGTCAAACGTGGGTGTATGGTTTTCTGTTGGGTTTTTCGGTTGGTTTTTGAGCCGTGTAATTATTGGGAGGTGAGCTAGATGAAAAGACAAGGATGCTTGGTGTATGATGAGACCTCGGGGCGGATGGATATCAGATTCTCTCTGAATGAGTATCATGGTGGCCTTCATTGCGGTCAGACATTGGAAGTGAAGAACGGGTCCAAATGGATTCCCACAAGGCTTGAAATGGCCAAGGATTGGTTCTTGGTTGGGATTAAGACGGATTCTCTAGTCGGATTGATAGTCCGGATATAATACATCAACAGCAGTAAGGAATTCCTTGCTGCTGTTTCTTTTGGAAGGAGGTAAGCGTATGAAATGTCTGCGCAAGTACAAATGGGTTAAACTGCCCAGAATGCACTTGCCTGGCGGAAAGGGCCTTATGGGTTACTGGGCCAAGCTTGCCTCCCGTGCAGCCTTTCGAAAGGGTAATGCCGTCTACTGCGGTCATATCAACCCCGTAACCGCAGGAATGTGGTCTGGCGGTGTTGTTGGTCTTAAGAGCATCTTGAGTGCAAAAAAGAGAGTGAAGGCTCTGTGGATCATGAACCAGCTCCAGGATCTTGGATATATCTCATACTCGCTTGACCCTAAGACGAAGCAGCTGACATATCAGATCAATGATTGGGTACTGAAGTGTTCCGGAGCGGAGTGTAAAGATGGTGCAGTTTATGCCACAGAAGGGTATGGGTTCCTCTGTATGCCCCGTAACATTACCGAAAGGCTTGTTGGCAAGAGAACCTTTGAAGAAGCAGATGCATGGCTGGATCTGTGGTGCCATACCACATACGGAGATTACGGCAATGCGTTTTCTTTTTTGGGTCCTGCAATCCAGTATGGCAAATATGGAAGCGTTCTAACCCTGGATGGCTTGGGAAAACGCTGGGGCTGGGAGAAGACGAAGGTATGGCGTTTCTTTAAGAAGCATGAGGATACCTACGCTCTGTTCCGGCTGCCTGGTGCATATGGCTGTGTCATTTTCAATCGCATATATCCTGCAGCATCTGAGATTCCCATGCCCGAGCATGAGGATGTGATCAAGGTTCTGAATGATATCCGCAAAGCAGGAAAGAAGATCAGTGTACGAGGCTCTGATTCTGAGCGCCTGAATTGTATGATCGCATGGAGAAGCAGAATTGTGGTGACTGCCTATGAGAAGGAGATGGAAGACGAGGCCAAAACTGGCGTTGCACTTTCGATCCCCTTAATACGCGCGTATTTTTCTCATGGTAGGAACTGTAAGAATTGTAGGAACTGTATTTATGACTGCCAGGGTATGTCTAAGGGGTTCTGACAAAACTTTGAACAAGGGCATGATATCCGGGGACCCTGTGCTCTGGAATCGCCCTTCAGATTATTCACGATAGCACAGGCGAGGGATACGCCCAGAATTGCATTGGCACCCAGTCGGCTTTTGTTTGGCGTTCCATCCAAATCAATCATGGTCTGATCGAGGTGCGTTTGATCCAGAACGTTTTTGCCAATCAGTGCGGGGGCGATTTCTGTATGTATATTCTCAACTGCTTTCGCCACACCTTTTCCCAGGTAACGACTGGCATCACCGTCTCGGAGCTCGTGGGCTTCGTAAATACCTGTAGAAGCACCGGAAGGAACCGAAGCGCGTCCCACAACTCCGCTGCCCAGTACAACTTCTACTTCAACGGTGGGGTTACCGCGGGAATCCAGAATCTCCCGGCCGATAATATTCTGAATGATATGTATCTGGTTCATAGTAATCTCTCCTATTTGCATTCCCAATGGTTATCTTTCTGCGCTTAGTATATCTTCAATTAACACTGGATTCTGTGATGAACTCACACAATCAGATCCTGTCCATACCGCAATCAAGTGCCTGCTGGATCAGGGTGCGGTCATGGGAAACAGCTTCATAGAAACGGTAGCCGCCGGAGAAATTATAGGCATCAAACCCAAACCCCGCCAGAATCCGGCAGGCAATGTAGCTGCGAAGGCCGCTCTGACATATCACATAGACCGACTTTCCTGGCTCTAATTCTGCAATACGATTTCTTAGGTCGTCTACCGGAATATTTCGGAAGCCGGGAATATGCCCCCGGTTGAATTCACCGACAGTACGGGTATCCAGCAAGATAACCGAATCGTTTTGAAGAAGATCGTCCAGCTTGTCCATATGCCACTGCTTCAAGACACCGGAAGCAATGTTGTCGATCATGAAACCCGCCATATTGACCGGATCCTTTGCAGAGGAATAAGGGGGCGCATAGGCAAGGTCCAGTTCCTTCAGCTCTGTGGCTTTCATCCCTGCATGGATGGCAGTGGCAAGAACATCGATCCGCTTGTCCACACCGTCATAGCCTATGATCTGGGCACCTAGCAGGCGGAAGGATTCTCTTTCAAAGACTACTTTCATGGTCATAACCTTACCACCGGGATAGTAACCGGCATGGCTCATGGGGGAGAGAATAACAGAATCAACAGGAAATCCAGCCCTTCTGGAATTGGTTTCGTTGATTCCGGTGACTGCTGCTGTCAGATTAAAAACTTTGATAATGCTGCTGCCCTGAGAACCGGGATAGCGGCTGTCTCCACCGCAGATATTATCTGCTGCAATGCGGCCTTGCTTGTTGGCTGGGCCTGCAAGAGAGATCAGAGAGGCTTCTCCAGCTTTGGTTGGGTTGGCTGTGCACCGGGGGAAAGGAGCAGTTTATCATAGCATTCATCGAAAACGGCTCCGGTTTCCAGGTTTTGGACTGTGACAGCCTTCCGTTCCGGGTGGATGGCGGTGACTTCATGGTGTACCTT
>JAXJGV010000059.1:0-14519 GCA_036300205.1 Oscillospiraceae bacterium | reverse complement strand
GAATTATGGAATGATTGCCACCGGCAATCATTCACATTTCAGATTCGCTGCGCGGAGCACCACTAGTGTGGCAATCTCCTTCGATGATGGGGATTCCCACGCCACTCAAGCGCACTGGCTCGGAATGACATATACTCTTAATTTAATGACATTGCCCCAAGGGGTGCCTTTTAAAAGATTCAGGATTTGTGATCCTCCGTCACCGCGCCGGTGCGGTAGGCTTCCAGCAGCAGCATCAGGTCGTGGACCCGGGTTTGCAGCTCGCTGCCCTCGTCGGTCTGGCTCACCCGCATCCGGGTCTCCATTTTCTCGAAGACTTCCGACTCATTCTGGATGTCGTCGTTTTTGTGGATGGCGTTCCACTTGCCGTGGAAGGGCTGGTGGGACACGATGCGGTAGTGCCGGGAGTTGTAGATCAGGGTGTAGCCCGCAATGCCGGAGGTGGCCTGGTAGGCCCGGCTGAAGCCGCCGTCGATGACGATGAGCTTGCCGCCGCCTTTGATGGGGCTTTCGCCCTTCTTGGTCTTCACGGGAACGTGGCCGTTGATGATATGGCAGTGGTCCCCCGTCAGGCCAAACTCCGCCAGCAGGTTCTCCACCACGGTGACGTCCTGATAATAGGTGTAGTAAGCGTTCTTCGGCTCCGTCCAGGTGGATTCGTCGGCGATGAACCGCCGCTCGAAGGTGGTCATCCGGTCACGGCCGAAGATGGGGCTGTTGCGGCCCGACCAGAGCCACCACAGAAAGTCCATGCCGAACTGCCGTTCGGCGCTGCCCCGCTTGTCGTAGTAGGCTTTTCTGGCGGTCTTCTCGGCGTAGTCCAGGAACCGCTTGCCGCTGCGCTCCTTGCCGCCGATGGTGAAGGTCATGAGGCTGCCGTCGGGATTCATGGGGATGCAGCCGTGGAACAGAAGGTTGCCGTTCATGATCTTGTACAGGCCGCCCTTGGAGTACAGGAAGCGGATATGCTTTTGCAGCTTCTCGGAGTTGCGGAAGGAGTCTGTCAGCTGGTCGATGACGTGGTTTTCTTCCTCCGTCAGCTCGTAGGGGTTCCCGGGGTCCACGGTGGGAAAATCGCAGTCCAGCATGGGATAGACCTTGCCGCCGATGGTGATGGTTTTGGTCTGGTAGTCTACCTTATCCAGCAGCAGCCGGTCCTCCATGCCGAATTCCGGACGGCGCAGCACCTTCTGACCCTCCAGCTTGAAGAGGATGATGGTGATGGCCTTGTACATCCGGGCGGAGAGGAGCTTGTCCTTTTCCGTGTACTGGTCGGCGTCGGTGCCGGTGAGCTTGACATTGAACTGGTCGGTGTTGCAGTCTTTGTACACCTCGTTGGCGAAGATGCTCAGGGGCCGCAGAGAGATGCCGTAGCCGGTCTCGATGACATCCAGGTTGTTGTAGCGGATGGAGTTCGAAAGCACGGTGGCCACCAGCGTCCGGGAGCCGGAAGCCGCGCCCATCCACAGCACGTCGTGGTTGCCCCACTGGATGTCCACGTTGTGGGAATTCATCAGGGAATCCATGACGATGTCCGCCCGGGGGCCCCGGTCGAAAATGTCGCCCACGATGTGCAGCTGGTCCACCACCAGCGACTTGATGACGTTGCAGATGGCCTTGATCACATCGGCGGCCTGGCCGATCTGGATGATGGTGTTGATGATGTTCTCATACTGGTCCCGGCGGGAGCCGCCCTCCTCGGCCAGATGGATCAGCTCGTCCAGGATCTGCTCGTAATCGGGATTCATATAGGTGCGCACCTTGGCCCGGGTGTGCTTGGTGGAGACATAGCGGCACAGGTCCACCAGCCGGTGGATGGTGAGCCGATACCATTCCTCCAGATTTTCCTCTTCGTCAGCCACCAGCGCCAGCTTGGAGCCGGGATAGTAGATCAGGGTAGCCAGGTCGTTGCGGTCCCGCTGGGTCATGGAATTGCCGAACAGCTCCTCCAGCTTCTCCTTGACTTCACCGGAGCCGGAATTCAGGATATGCAGAAAGGCTTCGTGCTCGCCGTGGATGTCCGACATGAAGTGCTCCGTGGGCTTGGGCAGGTTCAGGATGGCTTGCAGGCGGATGATCTCGGTGCCTGCGGCCTGGACGGTGGGGTATTGCTTGGAAAGCAGGCGCAGGTAATGCAGCTGCTCGGGCGTAAAGGAATGCTTGTTGTCCATCATGTAATCGACCCCCTTGGTTCATTATGTGTATTATAACGGATTTCCTGTCATACAACAAGGGGGATTTTGGTAAAATATTGGAGATATCTTAAAAGGCCTGCCCTGTATTTTGCGGGGATGAAAAAAGGGCCGCTTATCAAGCGGCCCGGTGCAGTCAGGTTCGTTCTTCTTCGGGGGTAAAATCCAGGGTGATGGATTTTAAGTGGGTCCTCAGCTGGGTGTAGGTCACGCCGGCGGAGTCCATCATGCGCTTGGAGGCCAATGTCGCCATGGAGTCGGCGTACTTGTCGGACAGGTAGTACACTTCCTTCACGCCGCTCTGGATGATGGCCTTGGCGCACTCGTTGCAGGGGAACAGGGCCACATACAGCTTGCTGCCCCGCAGGTCACGGCCGTTGGCGTTGAGCACGGCGTTCAGCTCCGCGTGGACCACATAGGGGTACTTGGTCTGCTCGCCCTCCCGTTCCCAGGGGTAAACGTCGTCGGAACAGCCCTTGGGCATCCCGTTGTAGCCGGTGGAGATGATGATGTTATCCTGGGAAACGATGCAGGCGCCCACCTGGGTGTTGGGGTCCTTGCTGCGCTTTGCCGCCAGCATGGCGATGCCCATGAAATATTCGTCCCAGCTGATATAATCCGCACGTTTCATAATGGTTCCTCCGGCGTTTTCTTTTTATTATACATAAGACGGAACAGAAAGGCAAGAAAATAGTTGACAGTTGACAGTGTACAATTGACAGTTATGGTATTCCCTTCGGGAATGATTTAAATCATCGCGAAGCGATACCACAATTGTCAACTTTCAACTGTCAACTGTCAACTTAATTTAATCAAAGAAGTCTTTCAGATTATCGATAAACTTCTTCCGCTTGGGGGTTTCCTCCATGGTGCCGTCCAGCTGGCGCAGCAGGTCCTTCTGCTCCTTGGTCAGTCTGGTGGGGGTCTCTACCACCACGGTGAAGCGGTGGCTGCCCCGGCGGCGGGAATTGCCCACTTCGGGGATGCCCTTGTCCCGGAGCACGAACTCCCGGCCCGTCTGGGTGCCCTCGGGGATCTCGTACTTGACCTTGCCGTCGATGGTGGGCACTTCGATCTCCGCGCCCAGAGCCGCCTGGGTGAAGGTGATGGGCACCTCGCACAAAACGTCGTTGTCCTCACGGGTGAAGATGGGGTGGCGCTTGATGTAGATTTCCACCAGCAGGTCGCCGTTGACGCCGCCGTTGGAGCCTACGCAGCCTTCGCCCCGGACGCGGACAGACTGGCCTGCGTCCACACCGGCAGGGATCTTGACCTTGACCCGGTTGGTCTTGCGGACCTTGCCCTTGCCCTTACAGGTGGAGCAGGGGTTCTTGATGACCTTGCCCCGGCCGGAGCAGGTGGGACAGGTGGTGGTGGACTGCATCTGCATGCCCATGAAATTCTGCACGGTGCGAACCTGGCCGGAGCCTTTGCACTGGGAGCAGGTCTCCACCACGCCGTCGGAAGAGCCGGTGCCGTTACACACGGCGCAGTTCTCAATGCGCTGGGTGGCCACTTCCTTCTCACAGCCGAAGGCGGCCTCCTCGAAGGTCAGCTCCAGACGGGACATGACGTTCTCGCCCCGGCGGGGAGCGTTCCGCTGCTGTGCCCGGCTGCGGCTGCCGCCGCCGAAGAAATCGCCGAAAATGTCGCCCAGGTCGCTGAAGTCACCGAAACCGCCAAAGCCGCCGGCGCCGTAGGGGCCGCTGCCGCCTGCGCCGAAGTTGGGGTCCACACCGGCGAAGCCGTACTGGTCGTAGCGCTGGCGCTTGGTCTCATCGGACAGGACTTCGTAAGCCTCGCCGCATTCCTTGAACTTCTCCTCGGCTTCCTTATCGCCGGGGTTCCGGTCGGGATGGTACTTCATGGCGCTCTTGCGGTAGGCCTTCTTTATTTCCTCGACGCTGGCGTCCTTGTTAATGCCCAGCACCTCATAGTAATCACGTTTGTTTTCTGCCATTTTTTGATTCACCTCAAATGCTCACAGCACATTTCCTTCCCCCGGGGGGAAGGTGGCCCGCGAAGCGGGGCGGAAGAGGAACGGCGACAGCTTCCATTTCGCTTTGCAGCGGATCAGAGGGAAACCGTCCGTTCTTTCACTGTCATATCAATGGCTTCGCAGACACCGCGAAACCGCTGCTGAATATCTAAATTTGTAAACCGAAGCACTTTTAACCCCAGGGAGTTTAAATATTCGGTCCGCTTTTTGTCGTTTACCATTTCCTCCGGCGCATAATGTTGGGAACCGTCCAGTTCTACCACCAGTTTTGCTTTGTGACAGTAAAAATCTGCGATGTAATTTCCGATGACATATTGCCTGCGAAAACGGCAGGGATAGCGGCACAGGAATCGGTACCAGAGCAGGCCTTCCTCCTTGGTTTGGTTTTTGCGGAGATCCTGCGCATATCTTTTTAAAGACTGATTTTGTTCCATCACATTCCCGTTTGGCGAAGGTGCGTAAATATCGTTACCTATCGCCGTTCCTCTTCCGCCCCGGCTCCGCCGGGCCACCTTCCCCCCGGGGGAAGAAATTGCCGGGGAGCGGTCATAAATACACCAATAAGGGGCGGCTCGGGGCCGCCCCTTTTCTGGGGTCAATTAGTCAACGGTCTCGTAGTCAGCGTCAACCACACCGTCATCGCCGGGCTGATGGTAGCTGCCGCCCTGTGCGCCGCCCTGGGGGTTGGCCTGCTGGTACAGCTTCTCGCTGACCTTGTAGAAGGCCTGCTGGACTTCCTCGGTAGCGGCCTTGATGGCGGCTACGTCGCTGCCCTTGTTGACTTCCTTCAGCTTGTCGATGGCAGCCTGGATGGAAGCCTTCTCGGAAGCATCGATCTTGTCGCCCAGCTCGTTCAGGGTCTTCTCGGTCTGGTAGACGGTCTGGTCGGCGGCGTTGTGGGTGTCAACCTCTTCCTTACGGGCCTTGTCTTCGGCGGCGTACTGCTCAGCCTCGCGGACAGCCTTGTCGATGTCCTCCTGGCTCAGGTTGGTGGAAGCGGTGATGGAGATGTTGGCCTCCTTGCCGGTGCCCAGGTCCTTAGCGGAGACCTTGACGATGCCGTTGGCGTCGATGTCGAAGGTGACTTCGATCTGGGGCACGCCGCGGGGAGCGGGAGCGATGCCGCCCAGCTGGAAGCGGCCCAGAGTCTTGTTGTAAGCGGCCATCTCACGCTCGCCCTGCAGGACGTGGACCTCAACGGAGGTCTGGCCGTCAGCGGCGGTGGAGAAGATCTGGCTCTTGTGGGTGGGGATGGTGGTGTTGCGCTCGATCAGCTTGGTGAACACGCCGCCCATGGTCTCAATGCCCAGAGACAGGGGGGTAACGTCCAGCAGCAGGATGTCCTGGACATCGCCAGTCAGCACGCCGCCCTGGATGGCAGCGCCCACAGCGACGCACTCGTCGGGGTTGATGCCCTTGAAGCCTTCCTTGCCGGTGATGGTCTTGACAGCGTCCTGAACAGCGGGGATACGGGTGGAACCGCCCACCAGCAGGACCTTATGCAGGTCAGAAGCGGTCAGACCGGCGTCGGACATAGCCTGACGGACGGGCTTCATGGTGCGCTCCACCAGATCGGCGGTCAGCTCATTGAACTTGGCCCGGGACAGGGTCACGTCCAGGTGCTTGGGGCCGGTGGCGTCGGCGGTGATATAGGGCAGGTTGATGTTGGTGGAGGTCACGCCGGACAGCTCGATCTTGGCCTTCTCAGCGGCTTCCTTCAGACGCTGCATAGCGACCTTGTCGTTTGCCAGGTTGATGCCCTCGGCCTTCTGGAACTCGGCAACCAGGTAATCCATGATTCTCTGGTCGAAGTCGTCGCCGCCCAGACGGGTGTCGCCGGCGGTAGCCAGAACCTCGATAATGCCGTCGCCGATGTCCAGGATGGACACGTCAAAGGTACCGCCGCCCAGGTCGTAGACCATGATCTTCTGCTCAGTTTCCTTATCCAGGCCGTAAGCCAGAGCAGCGGCGGTGGGCTCGTTGATGATACGCTTGACTTCCAGACCGGCGATCTTGCCTGCGTCCTTGGTAGCCTGACGCTGTGCGTCGGAGAAGTAAGCGGGAACGGTGATGACGGCTTCGGAAACGGTCTGGCCCAGGTAAGCTTCGGCGTCAGCCTTCAGCTTGCTCAGGATCATGGCGCTGATCTCCTGGGGGGTGTAGCCCTTGCCGTCCACGGTGACGTGGTAGTTCTCGCCCATGTGGCGCTTGATGGAAGAGACAGTGCGGTCAGCGTTGGTGACAGCCTGACGCTTTGCCACCTGGCCCACCATACGCTCGCCGGTCTTGGAGAACGCGACGACGGAGGGGGTAGTGCGGGTGCCCTCAGCGTTGGCGATGACAACGGGTTCGCCGCCTTCCAGAACAGCGACGCAGGAATTGGTAGTACCAAGGTCGATACCGATAATCTTAGACATAATGTTTTCCTCCTATATAAATCCTTAAAAATTTTTACAAAGTTAATCATTCCGTGTCATTCCGAGCCAGTGCGCACACTGGCGTGGGAATCTCCCGGATATTCAGACAGCTCATAAATCTTCGGAGATTGCCACACCAGTCTGCGGACTGGTTCGCAATGACATGGAAGATTTAGGTTTGTGATTTAGTTGGCCACCTGGACCATTGCGAATCTTACGATCTTCTCGCCGATCTTGAAGCCCTTCTGGAAGACCTGCGCGATGACATTTTCGCCCAGCTCTTCATTCTCCACATGCATCACAGCGTTGTGCAGGTTGGGGTCGAAGGCGTCTCCGGGTTCACCGAAGATCTCCACGCCCAGGCCGTTCAGGATCTTGACAAGCTCGGTCATGGTCATTTCCACGCCCTTCTTAAAGGCGGCGTCCTCGGTGGGCTGGTTCAGGGCCCGTTCCAGATTGTCGTAGATGGGCAGGATCTTCGCCACGGCGTCGGCTTTGCCATTGCCGTAGGACTGCTCTTTTTCCTTCACGGTGCGCTTGCGGAAGTTATCGAACTCCGCGGCTACCCGCAGGTGGGCGTCCCGCTCGGCGTTGTATTTTTCTTCCCAGGGATTCACCTCGGGGACTTCCGCGGTCTCAGGGGTCTCCTCCTGGACTTCGGGGGTCTCAACGGCTTCCTCCACGGGAGTTTCGTTCATTTCTTTTTCGTTTTTTGCCACGTTTTAGGCCTCCTTATGGGATTCATCGGAAATCGCTTCCGGTAATTGCGGTGCGTCGGGCTTGGCGAACATCTTGCTCAGGCTTTCGGCGAAGTAGCTGAGCCGCGCCGTGACCTTTGCGTAGTCCATTCGGGTGGGGCCAACCACACCGATCATGCCCTGTAATCCATCGCCGATGTCAAATTTCGTCATGACGACGGAGGTGTCTTTCAATTCATCCGCTACATTTTCGGGACCAACCAGAACCTTGGTTCCGTTGGTGCCTTCCATGACGGCGGGGAGATTGCTCAGGGTGTCTTCGTCAATGGAGGCCATGACCCGCTGGGCCTTGTTCACATCCTGGTATTCCGGAAGGCCAAGGAGCCGGGACTGGCCGAAGACGGCCATGTTGGTGGAGCCGTGGTTTTTCAGGGTCTCCTGGGTGAAGTCCAGGATCACGGGAACCAGGCTGGCAGCTGCGCCGGCGGAACGCATGACCTTATCCATCAGCTCGGCGGTGAAGCCTTCCAGGGGAATGTCCGTCATGCTGGCGTTCAGCACCGCGCTCAGGAGCTTCAGGTCGGTCTCCGTCACGTTCAGGGGCAGCTTGATCAGTTTGTTGACCACCTGATCGCTGGGGAGCATCAGCACCAGAATGATGCTGCCCTGGCCCGCCAGGATCAGATCGAAGCGCTTGACGCAGGCGTCGCCGGAGCGGGAAGCTGCGGAGATGGCGGGGAGGTCCGTGGCCTGGGAGACCAGCTTGGCGACCTTTTCCACCATTTTGTCCACCTTCTGCATCTTTTCCTCGATGGCGGTGCTGATGGACTTGGTCTCGTCGATGGAGAGGCGGTAATCCATCATCAGCTCATCGACGTACAGCCGGTAGCCTGCGGCGGAAGGGATGCGGCCCGCGCTGGTGTGGGGCTGCTCCAGATATCCCATTGCGGTCAGGTCCGCCATTTCATTTCGGATGGTGGCGGAGGAATATTTCATGTCCGGCAGTTCGGTGATGGCCTTGGAGCCAACAGGCTCGGCGGTGCGGATGTACAGGTCTACAACAGATCGAAGCACCTTTTTCTTACGCTCGGTAAGCTCCATGAAATCCCTCCTTTTGGTTTAGCACTCCATATCCTTGAGTGCTAAGCACACTATACCAGAGAGTGCTAAAAAAGTCAATGGGTTGATTTTGAATTATTCTTGAACATTTTGTAGAAGCTTATTCACATTTTCCGGCGGGAAGGATTTTTCGGCTGAGCGCGTTTGTAGGGCGGGGGCATGACCCCGCCGGGCAGCGGTTTGACTGAGCGGTAAAAACAACGCGCAATCCCGCAAATGCCCGGCGGAGGCATGCCTCCGCCCTACAGGATACAGTATGAATTTGATGACATTGGGGGCAATTCCCCGGTATTGTCGTTATTCCTTTTTCTCCGCATTCAGCGCGTCCACGACGATCTGTGCGTAGGGATTGGCGATGACGGTCTTGTAGGTGTGGTAGATCACCATGCCGGGCTTGCCGTTGGGGATCTTTTTCACCTGCTTGACGGCTGTTACATCTACGGGGATGTTCTGACCGCCGGAGGTTTCGGAATAGTATGCCGCCAGCTGGGCGGCCTGGGTGATGGTGTCGTCCGGGGGCGTGGTGCCGCCGCAGGAGATGATCACGTGGGAGCCGTGGACCTTGCTGGCGTGGCACCAGATGTCGTCTTTTCTCGCCAGACGGAAGGTCAGCTCGTCGTTCTGGCGGTTGTTGCGGCCCACGTAAATGGGGTAGCCGTCGGTGGATTCAAAGCGCATGGGGGCGAGCTTGGCCTGCTTGACCTTCTTTTTGCCTGCTTCGGCCCGGAGGTAGCCTCCGTCCTGAAGCTCCCGCCGGATCTCCTCCAGCTCCGCTTCGGTCTGTGCCCGGTTCAGCTCGTCCAGCACGCTTTTCAGGTAGTTCAGCTCGTTCTCGCCCAGTTCGATCTGGCGGGTCAGCTCTTTTTCCGCGTTCTTCATCCGGGTGTAGTCCTTGTAGAATTTCGCGGCATTCTGCTGGGGGGACAGGATGGGGGAGATGGGGATGTCGATGAGGGCCATGTTCTCGTCGTAGAAGTCCTCACACTGGACCACCGTCTGGCCCTTCACGATCTTGTGGATGTTGGCGGTAACGATGTCGCCCAGCTGGCGCAGCCGTTCCCGGTCGTAGGTGGCTTCCAGTTCCTTTTCCTGAATGGCCAGCTTCTTGGTCAGGCGGGTGCACAGGTTCTGCACGGTCTTACGGACGGCCTGACTTTTCTGGCGCATGGCGTCCTTCCGGTCCCGGACGGTGTAGTACATGTCCAGCAGTGCGCCGAAGGACTCCGCCTCCCGGTATTCGCCGTACTGGCGGATGGGGCAGAAGGCGAACTGCTTGGGGGTGCCGTCGGGGAGGGCGTAGTAATAGGGCTTGGGGTGGTTCAGATGCTCGTGGAAGAACAGCGCCAGCCTGTCGGCCACGGTGTCCACATCACACGCATCCATGCGGGCATCCGTACTTCCGGCGGCAAACAAAGCCGCCTCCCGGCACACCAGCGGAGACAGACCGCCGAAGGTGTCCATCAAACGGTCGGCAAGAACATCCGCGCCGGGTGCGGTCAATAAGTTTACATAACTTCCAAAACCGAAAATGCTGTCCTCCTGAGTGGAGCGGAGCGAAGTCGAAGGATCTTGGCACGGATTCCTGCTGCTAAGGTCATCTTGGTGCGAAGATCCTTCGACGCGCTTCGCTTGCTCAGGATGACATACGCTGCTGCGGGGATTAAACTTTATAACAGTTTCCGGTTCCTGATACATGAGACCCGGCAATGCCGCCCGCTTGGCGCTTTCGTCCAGCCCAATGCGGCGCAGGCAGTCCAGGATGCGGCCGTCCGGCCCCAGCAGATACAGGTTGCAGGTGCGGCCCATCAGCTCGGCCACCAGCCGTTTCTGCACAGGAAAGCCCATTTCGTCGGTGCAGTCAAAAGTGAACGTGGCTGCCCGCTCCATGGGGGGCTGGGTGATTTCCGCCAGCTTCGCGCCCATGAGGTGCTTGCGCAGGAGCATACAGAACATGGGCGGCTCCGCCGGGTTTTCCGGGGAGGCGGTGGTCAGATGCAGCCGGGGGGCCGTGGGGTTGGCGGCAAAAAGCAGCTTTTCCCGGCCTTCCCGGCAGCGAAGATGCAGGATCAAGGTATCCCGGCTGGGCTGGTGGATCTTGTCGATGCGGGCGCCGATGCACCGGTCCCGCACCTCGTCCAGCACAGCGGATAAGAAAAACGCGTCAAAAGCCATACGAATCTCCAAATTGACAGGATGATGGAAAGTGGGAAATTAGGGGATGCCTGACGGCATCCGTTCAAAACCACGTTCCATCTTCCATTACTTTTTTAAACAGTTCATTCAGCCGTTCCGTCTGTCCTGCCAGATACAGCGCGCCGAACAGGGCTTCCAGGCCCGTGGCCTTGGCGTATTCGGCGGGGGTGGCGGATTTGGGGACGGCGTGGACGTGGGCGTTTTTGCCCCGGCGGTAGTAGGCCAGCTCTTCCTCCGTCAGCAGAGGCAGCAGCTTGTCCACGAATTTTGCCTGAGAGGTGGCCTTTACCATCTGGATCGTGTCCCGGTGAAGGCGGTCAACGGTCTTCTCGCCTTTGGCGCAGAGATAGCCCCGGCAGAGGATCTCGAACACGCAGTCGCCCATATGGGCAAGGCCCAGATTGGAGATGGCGTCGATCTCCTGCCTGCTTACATTCATTTTGAAGTAATTTTCCATAAATTTCCTCGATTCACCAGGAATTGGGCGCACAGCCCGGTAAAGGTGCCGGTAAGGATGCTCACCACGATCATCACAGGCAGATAGGCGATTAGACCGGGAGTCCCGGTCAGGGCCATGGCCATGGCCATCTGCCCAATGGAGTGGGCGATGGCGCCCAGCGCCCCTGCCACCCACAGCTGCTTCTTGGTCAGAACTTTCTTAAGCAAAATCGTCACACCAATGGCGCAGGCGCCGCCGGCGGCGGAATAAAAGATTGTACTGAAATTACCCGCGAACACAGCCCCCAGGAAGATACGCACGAACAGCACCGCCGCGCCCTCCTTCGCCCCCAGGGTAAAGACGGTGAAGACCGTCACGATATTGGCAAGTCCCAGCTTGATGCCGGGGATGGGGACCAGCGCCGGGATCTGGGCTTCCACCATAAAAATGGTCAAAGCGATGGCGGCCAAAAGGGCCAAAAGGGTCAGTTTTTTCGTTTTCATAGGTCCACCGCCGTTCTCATTTTTATAGAATAACAGATTTTCGGAGGATTGTAAAGCGCCGGGGTTTTTGAGTTGACAATTGACAGTTGAATGGGGGGTTAGATGCGGCAGCGCCGCACACGGCTGCCTTGCGGTCATCCTGAGCGAGCAAAGCGAGCCGAAGGATCTACGCACCGATTTTACCTGTAAGGTTTCGGAAAGTGCGCAGATCCCTCGACTTCGCTCGGGATGACATTCCTTGTCAACTGTCAATTAAAAATGCGCTCTTAACATCATGCTTTGCTGATGGCCCAGATGTTGCGGATCTGGTGTTCCAGCGCTTCGTAGGTCCACAGCTTTTCGGAGTTGATCCGGCTGTTGGGGTCGTTGACCCGGAAGGCTCCGTCTTCCACGCCGGTGAGTACGATGTAGTGGCCGGAGGAGGTGAAATCTCCCTCGCCCATGGCCAGGATGATGGGACTGCCGTTTTCCAGAGCGTCTTCCATTTTGCTCTTGACCAGAGGCAGCTCCGTTGCCGTCAGGCCCAGACCCTGGGCGCCTTCGCTGATCAGCTTCCAGGAGGAGCCGTAGCCTTTTTCGTAGTAACCGCTGCGTTCGGCGAATTTGGCTACCTTGTCGGGACTCATGTTGGTGTCTCCGGTGAGGTAGTAGCCCACCATGGCAAGGCAGGTGGGGCCGCAGCCGGTGACGGCAATGCAGGAGCTGCCGTAGTTTTCATAGCCCCACATGGGGTCCCATTGCAGGAACAGGGGGACGGTGGACCTGTCCGCGTAGGCGCTGAGGTCTGCGTCCGCGTCTTCCCGGAAGGGATAATTCAGGACAAAATCCTTGGTTTCGGCGTTGTGTTCGTAAAGCGCGATGATCTCGTAAGGGTATTCGCCGTAGGAGATGCCCTGTTCTTCGGCAAAGGCTTTGATCTCCTGTTCCGCTTCGCTGCGTTCTTCCCAGTAGAAGGATACGTCCCGGTAGAGGTTATACATAGGCTTGGCCCCCACCAGCGCGAGGAGCAGCACCGCCAGAACGGTAAAGGGGATAATAAGGCTTTTCTTTGTTTTCAATTCAGTCACCTTCCTTTTGACTGGGGGTATTATAGCACAGGAATATTTAGGAAGTCTTTTCGGAGAGCTTAAGATTTTCTTATTTTTCGCAGGAAACGCGGCAGGGCGGGGCGCCTGCGTGACGAAACGTCCGGCACGATATACGGCAACAGGGAGGGACGGCTCCCTCCCTGTGATGGGTTATTTGATCTTTTTGCCGTCCAGTACGGCTTCCACCAGAGTATCCCCATGATAGCGCAGGGTCAGCAGGAAGAAAGGCGCGTCCTGCCACAGAAGATCCAGGAAGATCCGGTCGCCCTCCCATTTGGGAAGCTCGTTCAGAAATTCCCGGCTGATCCACTGCAAGTCTCCTTCGTCGCATTCCAGCAGCTGACCTTCAAAGCCGTCGGCGGTGAACAGGTACATGTACTCGCCCTCGCAGGCGTCGTTCAGGAAGGTCACGATGCCCCGGCACCGCCAGGAGGTCAGGGTCAGGCCCGTTTCTTCTTTGGCTTCCCGGAGCAGGCATTCGTCGGGACTTTCGTCGGCTTCAAACTTGCCGCCGATGCCGATCCACTTGTCCTTGTTGATATCGTGCTTCTTTTTGACCCGGTGGAGCATCAGTACGTCGTTTCCCCGGGTGATGTAGCATAAGGTGGAATTATACACTTTCGGCGTTCCTCTGCATCAGGCGGATGGCGTGGTGAAGGTTCTCCACCAGCACTTCCTCGTGGCCGTCTTCCTTTTCCCCGTCCAGAGTCCAGGGCATTTCGGGGTCGGCGTAGATCTTCATGGTCTTGGCGCTGCGGAAGGTGATCATGGCGCAGTTGTATTTCTGGCTCTGCACCGCCCGGATGCACTCGGAGATCTCCGTCAGATTCTTAGGGGCCCGGACCAGCATGACCTCGAACAGGCCGTCGCCCATATCCACCTGGCTGGGGTCCAGGGTCAGGATTCCGCCGATGGAGGTGGAATTGCAGATGGCACCGAAGAGGAAATCGTCCTCCACCACGTCACCGTCGATCTCCATGCGGATATGCTCGTTGCGGATCTGGGAGATCTCGGAGATGCCGCCCAGTACGTAAGCGGTGTGGCCCAGTGCGTTCTTGATGTTCTGGGGCACGATGTAGCTGGACTTGGTGAACGCGCCGAAGGACGCCACATAGGAGAAGTAGCGGTCGCCGAAATGGCCTACGTCGTAAGGCACGGCCTCGCCTTCCAGGATCTCTTTTGCGGCCTGGATGGGGTTGTGGGACAGATTCAGGCTGGACGCGAAATCATTGGTGGTTCCGGCGGGGATGTAGCCCACGGGAGCGTCTGCTCCGGCCCGGAGCAGACCGGTAATGGTCTCGTTCAGGGTGCCGTCGCCGCCGCAGCAGACCACCAGGTCCATGGCCTTGCCGAGCCGTTCCGCGGCGGCGGCGGCGTCGCCCTGGCCGGTGGTCATGTGGGTGACGACCTCATAGCCTGCCTGGTTAAACAGGAGCAGAATTTCGGGCAGGAATTTATTTGCCCGCTTCTGTCCTGCGAAAGGGTTCATAATAAAGAGCATTTTTTTCATGTAAAATCGCCTCAAATCTTTTGTAAAGTTCATTATAGCATCCTCTCCAAAATCCGCAAGCTGTTTTCGGGGGTTTTGCTGAAAGTGAGGTGAAAATTTACCGTTTCGTAACATTCCTCCGGAAGTTGCATTTGTTTTGGAGGGATGATATAGTAAAAGCAAAGGGATGTCCGTTCTCCGCAGGGGAGGGTCAAGACCCTCCCCTCAGACTGTCAAAAAACCATGTCATTGCGAGCCAGTGCGCACACTACTCCGCGCTAAGAGCCGCCTTCGGCGGTTGCGCTATGTACGCGGCCTGCGGGCCGTGTGGCGTGGCAATCTCCTGAATTTTCGGACAATTCTCTACTAAAATCGAGGGACT
>JAXJGV010000058.1:0-12178 GCA_036300205.1 Oscillospiraceae bacterium | reverse complement strand
CTCTTTGAAACTAATCGCTGCAGCCTTTGCCATAATGATTACCCCCCTTGCTTTCTGGGTTCATTATCGCATAAGTGCTGTCCAATATTTCGGACGGTTACAAGATATGGTGGCTTGCTGAGTTAAGTCGATAAGCACAAACTTCTTTTTCAGGCCCTGGCGAAATTTGCCGCAGGCCTCTTGATGATCGGTCTGCTCCTGTTTGTCCCTGCGGGAACGCTGGACTACCCAAACGGCTGGCGGTTCTGCGGGCTGTTGTTTCTTCCCATGCTGGTTTTGGGCGTCGTTCTCTTTCTGAAAGCCCCGGAGCTGTTGGAGAAACGGCTGGCAAGCAAGGAAAGTGAACCGGAACAGAAAGCGGTCATTGGGCTTTCCCTTTTGATGTTTGTGGGCGGATTTGTGGTGGCCGGACTGGATTTCCGGTTTGGCTGGTCCCATCTGCCGGGCTGGGCGGTCAATGCGGCGTCTGTGGTTCTGCTGGTTTCCTACGGCCTGTACGCTGAGGTCATGCGGGAAAATACCTATCTTTCCCGCACGGTGGAGGTCCAGGAAGGGCAGAAAGTTGTGGATACCGGCCTTTACGGCATTGTGCGGCATCCCATGTACATGGTGACCACGCTGCTGTTTCTGTCCATCCCGCTGGTATTGGGCAGTCTTCCGGCTTTTGTGATTTTTCTGATTTATCCCGTGCTGCTGGTAAAGCGCATCCGCAATGAGGAGGCCGTGCTGGAAGAAGGCCTGCCCGGCTACCGGGAATATAAGGAAAAAGTAAAATACCGGATGATTCCGTTTATCTGGTAAATTGCAGTCTATATGAGAATGACACGTAGGGCGGTTACAAGGATAGAGCGATTAAAATGGCGGTATTGGGAAACCGTTCTGCCAAAACGAAAGCGTTCCGTTCCGTAGGTGCCCGGCGGGGGCATGCCCCCGTCCTACAGTGGCTGGTGCGAGAATTTACTCCCATTATCTTTGACATTTGGACGTTGGTTTGATACTATAGGAACAATTCCAAAATGAGGTAACGCCTATGTCTAATGTTATTGAGATCACCGACTTTTCCGCCCCGGAGCTGGATGTTTACGCCCGGCTGACAGAGGCCCAGCTGTTAAACCGCTTCGAGCCTGCCAAGGGCATGTTTATCGCTGAAAGCCCCAAGGTCATCCACCGGGCGCTGGATGGGTGCTGTAAGCCTGTCTCCCTGCTGATGGAGCGTAAGGATATTGATGGTTCCGCCAAAGAGGTCATCGACCGCTGTCCCGGCATTCCGGTTTACACCGCCGATGAAGAGGTGCTGTGTCAGCTCACCGGCTATCACCTGACCCGGGGCGTACTGTGCGCCATGCGCCGTCCCAAGCTGCCCACCGTGGAGGAGATCTGTGCCGCTGCCAGCCGCATCGTCATTCTGGAAAACGTCCAGAACCCTACGAATGTGGGCGCCATCTTCCGCAGCGCCGCGGCCCTGGGCATGGACGCCGTGCTGCTGACCCCCGGATGCAGCAATCCCCTGTACCGCCGCAGCGCAAGAGTCAGCATGGGCACCGTCTTCCAGATTCCCTGGACTTACACGGGGCAGTGGCCGGAAGAAGGCATGTCCCAGCTGAATGCTCTCGGCTTTAAAACCGCCGCCATGGCCCTCAGCGACAACTCCGTTTCCATCGACGATCCCCAATTGATGGCGGAAGAAAAGCTGGCCATTCTCATGGGCAGCGAAGGAGACGGTCTGACGGAGGCCACCATCGCAAATTGCGACTATACCGTAAAAATCCCCATGTACCACGGCGTGGACTCTCTGAATGTCGCCGCCGCCAGCGCCGTTGCCTTCTGGCAGCTGAGAAAGTAAAGGAGAAAGAATATGGAATTGGTATTTGGCCGTCCCGAAGACTGCACCGGGCGGCTTGAGAAAGAGATCCGCTGCTACGACCTGCTGGATAAGCTGGGGGTCAGCTATCAGCGCGTTGACCACGAGGCCGCCATGACCATGGAAGCCTGCGCCGCCATCGACGAGGTGCTGGACGCCACCATCTGCAAAAATCTGCTGCTGTGCAACCGGCAGTGCACCGCCTTTTACCTGCTGATGATCGAAGGAGACAAGCATTTCAAAACCAGCGTGCTCAGCAAGGAGATCGGCTCCTCCCGGCTGAGCTTCGCCGCGCCGGAATACATGGAGCGTTTCCTGGACATCACCCCCGGTTCTTTGAGTGTTCTGGGCCTGATGAATGACAGCGAGCACCAGGTGGAGCTGCTGATGGACGAGGATGTGCTGAAGGGAGACTACTTCGGCTGCCACCCCTGCATCAACACTTCCAGCCTGCGCATTGCCACCCGGGATCTGGTGGAGAAGATCATCCCCGCCATGGGCCACACGCCCCGGATCGTGAAACTGCCGAAGGAGTGACAGCCATGATCTGCAAGGCAGCACAGGCGGATGTACCGGCTATCGTCGGGCTGGCTTTGCAGCTCTGGCCCGGTCATAGCCCGGAAGAATTTGCGGAAGAATTCCAAACGCTGGTTTCCCAGTCAAACGCCGCGGTTTTTCTCGCTTTGGATAACGGCGCACCCATTGGATTTGCCCAATGTCAGCTAAGGCACGACTATGTGGAAGGAACAAACAGCAGTCCCGTGGGATATCTGGAAGGCATTTTTGTTGCGGAGAGCCATCGCCGCCGAGGTTATGCCAAACTGCTGCTGGCCGCCTGCCAGGTTTGGGCAAAAGAAAAAGGCTGCCGGGAGTTTGCCAGTGACTGTGAGCTTGTGAACGAAGAAAGTCTGCGCTTTCATTTGAAGATGGGCTTTGAAGAAGCCAACCGCATCATTTGCTTCACAAAACAATTGTGATGGTAAATTGGAGTTTCGATAAAACGGCACTGTAGGGCGGGGGCATGCCCCCGCCCTACAGTGGCTGGTGCGTTAAACAACAAACAATCACCCCATACACTTTCCGCAAAAAACCTGACAGTTCTTCCGAACTGTCAGGTTTTTGTTTACACCCGTTCCTGGGGATAGACCACGCCCCATTGCCTGCGCAGGGAATCCATGATCTCCATGACATTCACGCTTTCTGCCAGAGGCATGGAATCCGGTTCGGTCTTCCCTTCCCCGATGCAGCGTACAGCCTCCTGGAACTCATATTCATAGCCGTTGATCTGCTTCGGAACAGCATAGTGGGCCAGCAGTTTGTCCGTGGTGTCGTAGACGCTGACGGACTGGGGATTGTTGATGTTCTCCACCACCATGTAGCCCTTGTCCCCGTGGAAGATGCCTTTGCGGTCGGACCGGGCGAACATGCTGTGGGTCAGCACCGCCATGCGGCCATCCCGATAAAAGATGGTGATGTTCTCCATGCCGTCCACCCCGGTGTCCGTGAGCCGCACGCTGGATTCGATACGCTCAATGTCATCGCCAAAGTGCATCAGGGCAAAGTTCAGTCCATAAACGCCCACATCCAACAGCGCACCGCCGGCCAGAGCCGGGTCCACAAGGCGCTGTTTGTAAGCAACGTTGTAGGAGAGGTTCGCCGTCAGGGTGTTCAGCTTTCCGATGACGCCGCTGTCCAGCAGGTCCTGGATCAGCTGGCGGGAGGGCATGTAGCGGGTCCAGATGGCTTCCGCCGCAAACAGGCCGTGGGCTTCGGAATAGGCCTTGATCTTCTTCGCCTGTTCCGCGTTCATGGTGAAGGCCTTTTCGCAGATGACACTCTTGCCGTGTTCCAGGCACAGCATCATGTGTTCGTAGTGATGGGAGTGGGGCGTGGTGATGTACACCAGCTCCACATTGGGATCGCGGAGCATATCCTCGTAGTTGGTATAGACCTTCTCGAAGCCGAACGTTTCCGCAAATTCCGCCGCCTTGCCGGGAGTCCGGGAAGCGACGGCATAGCATTCGATCTCCGGCAGCGCTGTCAGCGCAGGGGCAACGGTATGGGCGATGCGGCCAGGGCCAAGAATTCCGATTTTCATAGGGAAGCCATCCTTTCGTTTTTTCTTTCCAGTATAGCACAGGATCGGATTCTCTGCAATTTCAATTCTTCCGCATTGGACGCGCCGTTGACTTCCGCTTTTTCCGGTGATAGAATTAAATTGAAAACATGTGAGAATGTGGAGGATTCCCCATGAAACTCAAGGAAAAAATCATCCTGATCGGCGGCCGCGCACTGGGTCTGATGTCCCAGGATCAGGACCATCACAACCCGTTGAAGACCGTTACGCCCGGTATGCCGGAACTTCTGCGCAGTGTAGCCGCCCAGGGTGCGGTGCTGCTGGAAAACCGGGTGCTGCCCTTGGCGAACGGGACCCGGATTTCTGTGTTCGGCCGGGTGCAGTGCGATTATTTTTACACCGGCTACGGTTCCGGCGGCGATGTGAATTACCCTTACTCCGTCAGCCTGCTGGAAGGTCTGCGGGGCTGTGAAGACCTGCAAGTCAACGAAAGTCTGGCAAAGGTCTATGCGGACTGGATCAAGGCCAAGCCTGCCGACCACGGCGTATGGGGCATGTGGCCCCGGTTCCATCCGGAAATGCCGGTGACCGAAGAACTGGTGAAGCAGGCCCGTGCAGACTCCGACCAGGCGGTCATCGTGCTGGGCCGGGCCTCCGGCGAGGACCGGGAAAATGTGCTGGAACCCGGCGGCTATTATCTGACGGAGGAAGAAAAGGCCCTGCTTTCCGCTGTAACAAGCCAGTTCCCCGACGCGGTGCTGGTGCTGAACATCGGCTCTGTCATGGATTTAAGTTTCCTGGAGGAATATTCCTTCGGCGCGGTGCTGATCCCCTGGCAGGGCGGTATGGAAAGCGGCAACGCGGTGGCAGACCTGCTCTGCGGCAAAGCCACTCCCTCCGGTCGGCTGACGGACACCATCGCCCGCCAGTACAAAGACTATCCATCCGCCGGCCATTTCGGCGTGAAAGAGCGGAACGAATATTTTGAAGATATTTATGTGGGCTACCGCTGGTTTGAGACTTTCGGGAAGGAAAAAGTGCGCTATCCCTTCGGCTACGGCCTTTCCTATACCACCTTCGCCGCTCAGGCAGAGCACACCGCTCCCCTGTCCTTCCGGGTGACTGTCACCAACACGGGCAGCTATTCCGGCAGGCACACGGTCATGCTGTTCGCAGAAAAGCCCTGCGGCGTGCTGGGCAATCCCGCCCGGGAATTGGTAGCCTTCGGCAAGACCAAAGAGCTGGCTCCCGGCGAAAGCCAGGAATTGACCCTGACCGCCACCCGGTATCAGCTTTCTTCCTACGACGACAGCGGCCTGACCGGGCACAAGTCCTGCTATGTGCTGCAAAGCGGCACATACCGCTTCTACTGCGGCGAAAATGTCCGGGATGCCCAGTTCGTGGGGGATTTCCTGGTGGAGGAAGCCGCCGTTCTCAAGCAGCTGTCCGAGGTCTGCGCTCCCGCCCAGCCCTTGGCCATTCTGGAAAACCGGGACGGAATGCCCGCCCAGCGGTTCTCCCCTGCCAGAACCATGGACCGGAAAGCCCGGATCCTGAAGGAGCTTCCCCAGTCTGTGGGCTTCACCGGGGACAAGGGGTACAAGCTGAAGGATGTGAAAGAAGGCAGGGTCACACTGGACGCCTTCGTCGCCCAGCTGGATAAAGACGAGCTGGAAGCCATTTCCCGGGGCGCTTACGTCATGGGCCATCCTCTGGGTGCCAGGGGCAATGCCGGTATTTTCGGCGGCGTCACCGAGTCCCTCCGGGCAAAGGGCATCCCGCCCATCACCACCACCGACGGTCCTTCCGGCCTGCGGCTGTACGAGTCCTGCTCCCTGCTGCCCATCGGCACGCTGCTGGCAAGCACCTTTGACATTGCATTGGTGGAGACCCTGTACACTGCCATCGGCAAGGAGATGAAGGACCGGGGCAGCGATGTGCTGCTGGCTCCCGGCATGAACATCCACCGCAATCCCCTTTGCGGGCGGAATTTCGAATACTTCTCCGAAGACCCCTACCTCACCGGGCGGATGGCCGCGGCGGTGGTCAAGGGCGTCCAGTCTCAGGGCGTGGCCGCCTGCCCCAAGCATTTCGCCTGCAACAATCAGGAGACCAACCGCACCAAGACGGACTCCGCAGTCACGGAGCGGGCCCTGCGGGAAATTTACCTGAAAGGCTTCGAGATCTGCGTCAACCTGGCAAAGCCCAAAACCCTGATGACCAGCTACAATAAGATCAACGGCGTTTGGAGCCACTACAATTATGAGCTGGCAAAGACCCTCCTCCGGGACGAATGGGGTTACCAGGGTCTGGTGATCACCGACTGGTGGATGCAGTATGCATCCAGCCCGGAATTCCCCAAGCTCAGGGGCAACGCTTACCGCGTCCGCGCACGGGTGGACGTACTGATGCCCGGCGGACGGCACTTTGCCGACCGGAGCTGCAAGCCTGACGGCACGCTGCTGGCCACCTTCGGCAAGCCCGGCGGCATCACGTTGGGAGAAATGCAGGAAGCCGCAAGGCATGTGCTGGAATGCGTCATGCAGTTAAAGTCACTGTAATCTCGCGCACTGCCTGCACGATCGTCGTCCTGCCATACCATTACCCAATAAAAGAGGAGAGAACCCATGGCTAACAAACACCCGGAATATATGACCACGTTCAAAGAGCGTCTGAGCTACTGGACGTATTTCATTGGTCAGAACATCTACTACAACATCACCGCCGCCTTTATTTCCACCTATCTTGCCATGCAGGGCATCGATCTTGCCAAAGTGGCTGTGGTCCTGCTGATCGTCAAGGTCTGGGACGCGGTGAACGATCCCATCTTCGGTTACATCTTCGACAAAGTCAAGTTCAAGAGCGGTCAAAAGAGCCTGCCCTGGCTGCGCATCGCCACAGCCCTGATCCCCGTGGTCACCATTCTCCTCTTCTCCATTCCCTCCGCCCTGTCGGAAACGGGGAAGCTGGTCTGGTTCGGCGTGGCCTATGTGCTGTGGGATACCGTCTACACCCTGACCGACGTTCCTGCCTACGCCATGCTGAACACCATGACCGACAATTTACCTGAGCGCAACACCCTGCTGTCCGTCAACCGGGTCTTCTCCGGTGCCGGTGTGCTGATCTACGGCGTGGTGCTGCCGCTGCTCATCAGCGAAAGCGTGGGCATGAGCGCCAGCTGGGCGGTGGCGATCCTGTCTGTTTTCAGCGCCCTGACCATGGTGCCCCTGTCCGTCAACTGCAAGGAGCGCAACTACAAGCCCGAGGAAGATGACGAGAGTTTCAGCCCCAAGCAGATGCTGCAATATCTGGGAAAGAACAAGTATCTGCTGACCTACTACGGCGGCTACTGCGCCACCGACGCCCTGAAAACCTCCAGCGCCGTTACCCTGTTCGTCTCCTTCTACCTTTTCGGCAACTCCCTGTATTCCATCGTACTGAACATCCTGAACATGGTCCCCGGCGTCTTCGCCGCCATGCTGATGCCCACCATTTTGAAGCGGTTCGACAAATTCAAGACCCTGTTCTGGTGCAACATCGTCAACATCCTCCTGGGACTGGTCATTTATTTCACAGGCTACGGCAACCAGGCGCTGTTCCTGACGCTGACCTGCATCCGCACCGTTCCCATGAGTCTGGTGGGCATTCTGGCCTTCATGTTCACCCCGGACTGCGCCGAGTACGGCGAGTACAAGTCCGGCATCAGCGCCAAGGGCATCACTTTCGCCATCCAGACCTTCTCCGTGAAGATCACCGGCGCGGTGTCCTCCTCCCTGGCGCTGGCGCTGCTGGGCCTGTTCCGCTGGATCAGTGTGGAAGCGGAGAGCTTTGAGCAGCTTGCCGCGCTGAATGTTCAGCAGAGCACGGGAGCATTGAACGGCCTGTGGATCGTTTACGCCCTGGTGCCCGTCATCGGCATGATCATTTCCACCTTCTTCTACCTGGGCTACAAGCTCAACGACAAGGACGTGCAGATCATGGCAAAATGCAACTCCGGTGAGATCACCCGGGAAGAAGCGGAAGCGCTGCTTTCCAGAAAATATTGAGAAAATAGGAAACCCGGGCAGTACCAACACGGTACTGCCCGGGTTTTTGCGTGAAATCATCGTTTTACCGCATGCCACTCCGTAGGGGCGGATTTATAATCCGCCCTAAGTCCAGCGGCAATTGAGCGTTTGCAGCCCATTACTGCCGTGCGGCCAGCATGTCCACAGCTTCCTCTTTGGTCGCCACGAAGAACACGTCTTTGCCCTTGTTGCTCTCATAGATAAAGTCCCGCAGAGGCTTGCTGGTATAGCAGGAGTAGTCGCCGTAGATGGCGCAGCGAACGCCGTAATTGACGAACTTCTGCAATATTTTCCCCGCCAGGCCGCTGCTCAGGATGAAGAACGCCTCTGTGATCAGCTTCTTGTCCAGGGCGATATTTTTCGTCCCGGCATCATACTTGGCCGTCATGATCAGGTCAAGCGCCGACTGCACATCGGTGATGACCTTCTCATCGGCCGTGACTGCCGCCACCACCACACCATTGCGGACGATTTTTTCGATGGTCATATTTTCTCCTCCTTCCCCATATTTTCCGCCACTGTACCACAGCTTCCTCAAAAAAGCAAGATTTTTCCTTTTCCGGCCAAAAGTGTGTTTTATTGGACATAACATATGCTATTGTTCCACTAGCCGCTGAAGATCCTGCAAAAAAGCATCCGGGCGCTTCCCGGATACGGATTTGTTACCGTATTGTCTCTTGACAAACAGGCGCTTATGTGGCAATATATTGTGGAGGTTTGAAGTTTATGACACAACATATTGTGTCCTGTGCCGGGATTCGGCTTCCTTTTCCTCAATCTCAAAAGAAAGACAGGACTGACTCTATGATCCAAAGCATTATCAAGCGCGACGGACGCGTTGTATTATACGATCAGAATAAGATCGCCGCTGCCATTCTGCGCTCCCTGGAAGCATCCGGTGACGGCAACGCCGCCGACGCCGCCCGGGTGGCCAATGATGTCCAGCGGGAGCTGGAAGGCCGCTTCCCCACCCAGGCCCCCAACATTGAGGACATCCAGGATGCTGTGGAGCGCCAGCTGATGAACCACGGCTTCAGCGCCGCCGCCAAGGCCTACATCCTCTACCGGGCCAACCGTACCCGGGCACGGGAAGCCAACACGTCCCTGATGAAGACCATCGACGAGATCACCAACATCGACGCCCGGGTCAGCGATATGAAGCGGGACAACGCCAACATTGACGGCAACACCGCCATGGGTTCTATGCTCCAGATCGGTTCCGCCGGTGCCAAGGCTTACAACGAAATGTACCTGCTGCGCCCGGAGCACGCCAAGGCTTACCGGGAAGGCGACATCCACATCCATGATTTCGACTTCTACAGTCTCACCACCACCTGCTGCCAGATCGATATTCTAAAGCTGTTCCACGGCGGCTTTTCCACCGGCCACGGCTATTTGAGAGAGCCGAACTCCATCCAGAGCTACGCCGCCCTGGCAGCCATCGCCATCCAGTCCAACCAGAACGACCAGCACGGCGGCCAGTCCATTCCCAATTTCGACTACGGCATGGCTGAGGGCGTTGCCAAGACCTACCGCAAGGCCTTTACCCGCCGCCTGCGGGATACGGTCGAGGACTATCTGGATCTGGGAGACGAGGACTCCACCATCGCTGCCATTATCGCCAAGGCGGAAAATGCCACCGGAGAAACCGCCAAACTGGAAAGCAGCAAAGCCTATCTGCGCGCCGTTGCCGATGGTCTGACGGCCCAGTATGGCCTGAGCGAGGAAAAGGCAAACAAGCTCATCACCCGCTCTTCCGTCCGGGCTTACAAGAAGACCGACCGGGACACCCAGCAGGCCATGGAGGGCTTTGTCCACAACCTGAACACCATGCACTCCCGTGCAGGCGCCCAGACACCCTTCTCCTCCATCAACTATGGCACCGACACTTCCCCCGAGGGCCGCATGGTCATCCGCAATATCCTGCTGGCCCTGGACGCCGGTCTGGGCCACGGTGAGACCTGCATCTTCCCCATCCACATTTTCAAGGTCAAAGAAGGCGTCAACTACAACGAAGACGACCCCAACTATGACCTGTTCCGCCTGAGCTGCAAGGTCAGCGCCAAGCGGCTGTTCCCTAACTATACCTTCCTGGACTCCCCCTTCAACCTGCAATACTACGTTCCCGGACACCCCGAAACGGAAGTGGCCACCATGGGCTGCCGTACGAGAGTCATGGGCAACGTCTATGACCCCACCCGCCAGATCGCCTACTCCCGCGGCAACCTTTCCTTCACCTCCATCAACCTGCCCCGCCTGGCCATTGAAGCCGACGGCGATGAGGAAGTGTTCTACGAGAAGCTGCACTACATGCTGGAGCTGGTGGCCCAGCAGCTGCTGGACCGCTTCGAGATCCAGGCCAACAAGCACATCTACAACTACCCCTTCCTGATGGGCCAGGGTGTTTGGCTGGATTCCGACAAACTGACCCTGCAGGACGACCTGCGGGAGGTGCTGAAGCACGGCACCCTGTCCATCGGCTTTATCGGCCTGGCAGAAACTCTGACCGCCCTCTACAGCCATCACCACGGCGAAAGCGAAGACATCCAGAAAAAGGGTTTGGAGATCATCGGCTATATGCGGGACTACTGCGACAAAAAGTCCCAGGAAATGAAGATGAACTTCACCCTGCTGGCCACCCCCGCCGAGGGCCTGTCCGGCCGCTTCATCCGCATGGACCAGAAGCGCTTCGGCAAGATCCCTGGCGTCACCGACCGGGAATATTACACCAACTCCTTCCACATCCCCGTTTGGTACAACATCTCCGTTTACGACAAGATCCGTCTGGAAGCCCCCTACCACGCCCTGTGCAATGCAGGCCACATCAGCTATGTGGAGCTGGACGGTGACACCGCCCGGAATGTGGAGGCCTTTGAGTCCGTGGTCCGCTGTATGCACGATCAGGGTATCGGCTACGGCTCCATCAACCATCCCGTGGACCGGGATCCCATCTGCGGCTACGTAGGCATCATCGGTGATGTCTGCCCCCGCTGCGGCCGCCGGGAGGGCGAGGAGATCCCCTTCGAGCGCATCGAGGAACTGAGAAGACTCTACCCCGAAATGCCCGCATTCCAGGGAATCGAATAAATTGACAATTGAAAATTGAAAGTTGAAAATTATTAAAATCATCGCGAAGCGATACCGCAATTTTCAATTTTGCATTTTCAACTTTCCATTGAATAAGGAGGACTGTTTTATGACTGTGAAATCCAAGAACGAAAAGCTGGGCCAGGGCGTTGGCTTTGAGCGCATCCGCCGCATCACCGGTTATCTGGTGGGCACCATGGACAAATGGAACGACGCAAAACGCGCCGAAGAGCGGGACCGTGTAAAGCACGCCCTGAATACCGACCATGCTTGATCTCAGCGGCATCGTCAGCGACAGCATTGTGGACGGCCCCGGCATCCGCACCGCCATCTTTTCCCAGGGCTGCCCCCACCATTGCCCCGGCTGCCACAATCCGGAAACCTGGGCCTTTGGCTGCGGTACGCAGATTCCCGTGGAGGCCGTGGCGGAGATCGTCCAGTCCAATCCCCTGTGCCGGGGCGTCACCTTCTCCGGTGGCGAGCCCTTCGCCCAGGCAGCGGAATTTGCCGAGCTGGCCCGGATCTTGACGGACAAGGGCTATGAGGTGGCATCCTATTCCGGTTACACCTTCGAGGAGCTGCTCAATGGCACGGAGGACCAAAAGCGGCTGCTGGAAGCCATTGACGTTCTGATCGACGGTCGGTTTGTGCAGGCCCAGAAAAGCCTTGAGATCGCTTTCCGGGGCAGCCGGAACCAGCGGATTCTGGATGTTCCCAAAAGTCTGGCAGCGGGCCATGCTGTGGAGACCACGTCCAAACGCTGGCTGGGAGAATATTAAGACGCAAATGGAGCCACCCTTTCGGATGGCTCCATTTTCACGCCCAAATCCGGCATTTCACCTCTAAATTTTGACCACATACCTCCCAAAAACCACTGGTCACGCAAAAAGCTGTGACAAACCATTTTTTCTGTTATATAATAACGCCAGTTCTTAAGGACACCAAAACGAAAGACTAACTATAATAAGTCAAGCCTCAATCACAGGATGTTGTAAAAAAGTTACTACCGCAGGAATGGTATGACAAGTAGAGCGTCGCAAACGGCGCTCTGAGAAAAGCTTGTTTATGTGGTTACGCTGTCGGTCT
>JAXJGV010000057.1:0-23962 GCA_036300205.1 Oscillospiraceae bacterium | reverse complement strand
CTCTTTGAAACTAATCGCTGCAGCCTTTGCCATAATGATTACCCCCCTTGCTTTCTGGGTTCATTATCGCATAAGTGCTGTCCAATATTTCGGACGGTTACAAGATATGGTGGCTTGCTGAGTTAAGTCGATAAGCACATAATTTTATTCCCCCAAAGGACATCCTTTGGGGGAATTTTGATATTTGACATCCTTTTCATTGGAGGCACCGCCTGGACTTTCCTTTGTTCCTGCTGTTCTACCGGATCATTTCCAGGAACTCATCCTCCGTCAAAATGGGAATACCCAGTTCTCTGGCTTTCCGCTCCTTAGAACCGGCATTTTCGCCCACGACAACAAAGCTGGTCTTTTTCGAAACAGAACCAGCCGCCTTGCCACCCAGAAGTTCGATCTTTTCCGTCGCCTCTTCCCGGGTGAATTTACTCAATGCTCCGGTCAGCACAAACGTCTTTCCGGCAAAACGGGCATCGGTAATTACCCGCTTGCTCTCAAAGTTGACTCCGGCCTGGCGCAGCCGTTCGATCAAATGCTTTGACTGCTCCTGGCTGAACCAATCACAAATATTGGCTGCGGTGATGCCGCCTACGTCAGGAACCTCCGTCAGCTCTTCCTCAGAAGCGGCCATCAGGGCGTCCAAACCGCCGAAGGTAGCGGCCAGCACTTTGCCGGTTTTTGCGCCGACCTGACGGATGCCCAAAGCATAGATCAGGCAGCTGACATCCTGCTGCTTGCTGGCTTCAATGGCGGCAAGCAGCTTCTTGGCGGCAGTAGAACCGGATTTCCACAGGCTCTTGATGTCCTCCAGCGTCAGATAATAGATATCCGCCGGGGACTTGATCAAGCCTTTTTCGATCAGTCCATCCACGATCGCCGCACCCAGACCATCGATGTCCATGGCGTCCCGGCTGACGAAGTGGGCAATGTTGCGGCTCAGCTGTGCAGGGCACTCCGCGCCTGTACAGCGCAGGAAAGCGCCATCCTCATCCTTCTCGACCTTCGCGCCGCAAACAGGGCATGTTTCCGGCAGATGGTAGGGCACAGAACCTTCCGGCCGCTTGGTAAGATCCACTTCCAGGATTTCCGGAATGATCTCGCCAGCCTTGCGGATCAAAACGGTATCACCGATGCGGATATCCCGCTGCGAAATAAAATCCTGATTGTGCAGTGTGGCATTGGTCACAGTGGTGCCCGCCAAACGGACGGCACGGACTACCGCCTTTGGCGTCAGGACACCGGTACGCCCCACCTGAACGATGATATCTTCTACTACGGTGGGCTTGATCTCAGGGGGATACTTATAGGCTGCAGCCCACCGGGGGAATTTAGCGGTAGTACCCAGGCGTTCTCGCTGGGCAAGATCGTCAACTTTGATAACAGCGCCGTCAATGTCACAGGTCAGCTTTTCCCGGTTTTCGTTGATCGCATCTACTTCCGCGTCGATCTCCTGAATGGAGGTCAGCTTCTTGTAAGGGATCACCTTAAATTTCAGACTTTTCAGATATTGCAGGGACTGGCTGTGGCTGGTGAACTCCATACCATCGGCAAGCTGAACATTGAACACGTAGATATCCAGTCCGCGTTTTGCGGCAATCTTCGGGTCAAGCTGGCGCAGGGAACCGGCGGCGGCGTTTCTGGGGTTGGCAAAGAGGGACTTTCCCTCTGCTTCCTGCCGGGCGTTCAGCTTTTCAAAGCTTTTTTTCGGCATGAATACCTCGCCGCGGACAATGAGCCGTGACGGGGCATTATCGAGCGTCATCGGGATAGCGTGGATGGTTTTCAGATTCTCCGTTACATCTTCTCCCACATTGCCGTCACCGCGGGTAGCGCCGCGGACGAATTTGCCTTCTACATATTCCAAAGCCACGGAAAGACCGTCGATCTTGGGTTCCACGGAAAAAGCCGCACTGCCCTCTGCAGCCAAAGTCTTTTCCAGAAATTCATTCAGCTCTTCCATGCTGAACACATCCTGCAAGCTCATCAGAGGCACAGGATGGGTAACCTTTTCGAACTGGCTCAGCGCTTCACCGCCCACCCGTTTTGTGGGAGAGTCAGCGGCGGCCAGCTCCGGGTTGGCAGCTTCCAGCTCTTCCAGTTCCCGCAGGAGGTGGTCGTATTCAAAATCAGGCATGGTAGGATCATCCAGAACATAGTAGCGGTAGTTTGCCTCTTTCAAAAGCTCCGTCAGTTCCGGAATTCTCTCTTTAGGGTTCATAATTCCCTCCGGTTTGTAAAAATGTATTGGGGACATCCCCGACGATGACCGTCTCAGCCACCACCACCTCGCTGGTAATGGTAAAGCTGCTGGTCTGGCCCAGCACCAGTACGGCAACATCCACGCTGACCATCATGTTCAGCTGGTGCAGGGTCTGGTTGATGCCGGCCTGGGAAAAGGCGCTGGTAAAATAGGCATCAGAGTTTCGAATGGAAAGGATATGTACCGGAATGGCCGGCCCTTTGCCGGAGAGCAGTTCGGGAAGGAACAGGCTCCCCAATGGGATGCCGATATCCGACGTATCCAATGCCAAAATCTCATCATTGATGATGTTTAAGATATCTGTTTTCAGCCGGTTCACTTCGCTTATATTGGTTTTCAGCGCTGTGATGCGGCCGTCCAGGTCTTTTTCAAAATATACGATTCTGTCGTATTGAATGATTCCATCCGCAATCTGCTTGGCAATGGCATCATTGGTCAGGTCTGAGGTGGTATTTTTCACCTGGGTCTCTGCCAGTTCCCGGATCACATCACGGTATCGGCTGCGCAGCATCAGGAACAGGATCAGCATTGCCACCAGCAGGATCAATAGAAAGCGAAAAAACGAGCGAATTCGCCGACGCATACACATCCCCCCGGAAGAGGATATGCAGGGAAAAGCGAAAAATTACAGCTTTTTCATATGGGCGGAAGCCGTTTTTGCCATGAGCTTCTTGGTGCCGATATCGTCAAAGGCGATTTCGAGCAAGGCATCGCCGCCCATCTTCATAACAGACAGAACCATACCCTTTCCGAAAGCCGCGTGAAGCACCATATCGCCCTGATTCAAATCCAGGTAAGCCGTCTTGGCACCGGAAACCATGGCGCTTTCGGAGCGCTTAGGCTGCGGTTTCCGCACAGGAGCCGCATAATCGGAATGCTGGCCGTAGGCGCCGCTGTAACCATAGCCGGGTTCCTGGGCCCGGCGGTAGCCGCCCTTCTTCACAACGCACTCCTCGGGGATTTCTTTCAGGAATCTGGAAGGCAGCGCCGCGGAAGTTCGGCCATAAAGCATACGCTGTCTTGCGTAGCTGATGGTCAGCGTCTGCTTGGCCCGGGTGATGGCCACATAGCAAAGGCGGCGTTCTTCTTCCATTTCCTCCGCATCGCCAATGGCGCGCATACCTGGGAAAAGGCCGTCCTCAAAACCAACCAGAAACACGTGGGGAAATTCCAGGCCCTTGGCGGAATGCATGGTCATCATGACCACCGCATCGTCGCTTTCATTGTACTGTTCCAAATCGGTATACAAGGCGATTTCTTCCAGGAAGCCTGCCAAAGTGGGGACTTCCGCGTTTTCTACATAAGAATTGATGCTGGATTTTAATTCTCGTACGTTTTCCAGGCGGGTCTTGTTCTCCTCGGTGTCCTTGGCATTCAGCATGTCCACATAGCCGGTGCGGATCAGCAATTCGTCATAGAAATCCGGCAAGCTCATGCCGTCTTCCAAAAGCTGCGCCATCCCCTCAATCAGCGCTGTGAACTGCATCATCTTCATGGCCGGCTTTTCCAGCGGCGCATAGGAATAGGGATCGGAAACAATGCTGTATAGGGGCTTATGCTCCGCATCCGCCAGGCGCTGAGCTGTCTCAATGGTTTTCGCGCCCAGGCCCCTGGGAGGATTGTTGATAATGCGCTTCAACCGCAAATCGTCCGCACGGTTATTGATAACGCACAGGTAAGACAGCATATCCTTGACTTCTGCCCGGTCAAAGAACCGGGTGCCGCCGATCACACGGTATGGGATGCCGTTGCGTTTGAGGGCGAATTCCAATGCGTTGGACTGGGCGTTGGTACGGTAAAGGATGGCATAATCTTTGAAATTTCTGCCCTTGGAGCCGGAAATGATTTTACCGGCTACAAAATTACCCTCGCTTCCCTCGTCATTGGCCTCATACACCGTTATGGGGTCACCCTGTCCGTTGGCTGTCCACAGACGTTTTCCTTTCCGGCCCAAATTGTGAGAAATCACCGCATTGGCCGCGTTCAGGATAGACTGGGTGGAACGGTAGTTTTGCTCCAGGCGAATGGTGCGGGAGCCGCGGTACTGCTTTTCGAAATTTAAGATATTTTCGATAGTTGCGCCCCGGAAACGGTAGATGCTCTGGTCATCATCGCCAACGACACAGATGTTTTCATAGCCGCCAGCCAGCAGCGATGTCAGCAGATACTGCATATGGTTGGTATCCTGATACTCATCTACCAGCACGTATTTAAACTTACGCTGATAATACCGCTTCACATCCTCGTTTTCCAGCAGGAGTTTTACGGTCACATAGATGATATCGTCAAAATCCAAGGCGTTATTGTCTTTCAGCCGGGTTTGGTACTTACTGTAGGCTCTGGCAATATGCAATGCGCGGATATCGCCGCTGTTTTCGGCACGTTCCAGCATCTCCTGTGGGGACACCATTTTATCCTTTTCCTTGCTGATGGCGCCCAAAACGTATTTTGCGGGAAAGGTTTTATCATCCAGGCCCATGTCCTTGATGATCTCCTTCATCACGCGCTCAGAGTCGGAAGAATCATAAATGGTAAAGCTGCGGGTGTAGCCCATCCGTTCGATATCCCGCCGCAGAATTCGGCAGCAGGCGGAATGGAAGGTCATGGCCCAAATATCCTGAGCTTCCGGCCCAAGGAGCGAAGAAAGACGTTCCTTCAGTTCGTTTGCGGCCTTATTGGTGAAGGTAATGGCAATGATGCTCCAGGGTACCGCAGGTTCCACCGCGCAGAGGTTATCCACCCGCCAGCGGTCATATTCGTTGAGGTTTTCCCCCAGACTTTCCAGAAACGCCACATCTTCCTCTGTAACCGTTTCCGGGATTTCATTGCAGTCGCTTCCCCGGCCGAAGCGCATGAGGTTGGCGATCCGGTTGATCAGCACAGTGGTCTTGCCGCTGCCTGCGCCGGCCAGCAGCAGCAGGGGGCCTTCCGTGGTAAGGACAGCTTCCTGCTGCATATCATTCAGCTGCGAAAACTGGCTGGCAATATAACGCCGCCTGGCAGCAAGGAATCGGGAATCCAGTTGTTCGTTCATAGTCGCACCTATCCATCTAACTTGATGCGACTATTTTAGCGCATTTTCCGCAAAAGGTAAAGAGGATAATTTAATCCATCAGTTCCCGAAGCATTGCAAGAGCCTTTTTCTCGATGCGCGATACCTGTACCTGGCTCACATCCATCACTTTTGCAACCCGCTGCTGGGTCAGGCTGTGGAAATAACGGAGTTTCACCACCATTTTTTCCCGTTCCGGCAGCGCTTCGATGGCCTGCCGCAGAGCGATTTTTTCTACCATCCGCTCCTCGGATTCCGTATCTGTCAGGATGTTTTCCAGAGAAAAGCCTTCTTCCCCGGTTTCCCGCTGAATGGATTCTGTTGCGGCTGTTGCCGTTTCCGCGAGGGCGATCTCTTCGGGAGAAAGGCCTGTCTGGCGGGAGATCTCCTGAACGGTAGGCTCCCTGCCCAGCGCGGCTGTCAGTCGGTTACGGGTGGACTTGATGGTTGCCGCCTGCTCTTTCAGACTGCGGGAGACTTTGACAGCACCGTCATCCCGAAGAAAGCGGCGAATCTCACCGGCAATTTTGGGGACCGCATAGGTGGAAAATTGCGTGCCATATTCCAGATCAAAGCCCTCTACCGCTTTCAGGAACCCCAGGCATCCCAACTGATACAGGTCGTCCGGTTCCGCGCCTCTGCCCAGGAACCGACGTGCCACAGACCAGATCAGCCCGGAATTTTCTTCCACCAGCTTCTCTGTAGCATCCCGGTCTCCGGCCTGGGATTGAGCGATCAGTTCTTCCAGTCTGCTCATTGCCGGCGCTGCAGCTTGCGGCGCATATGCACCGTAGTCCCCTTCCCCGGTTTGGAGCTGATTTCCAGATCGGTCATAAAGCTCTCCATAATGGTAAAGCCCATGCCGCTGCGGTCATTTCCGCCTGTGGTATATGTAGGACGGCGGGCCTGCTCCACATCCGCAATGCCGATCCCCTTATCCTTGACCACGATGTCCAACACATTGTCCTTCAGGATCCGGCAGCGGAGTGTGATATTTCCCAGCCGTTCCGGGTATGCATGGACGATGCAGTTCGTTACCGCCTCCGATACCGCAGTACGGATATCGCCCAGTTCTTCCAGCGTTGGATCCATTTGCGCGGCAAAGCAGGCCACGGCAGACCGGGCAAACGCCTCGTTGGCGGATTTGCTGGGAAAATCCAAAATCATATAATTGTCGAACTTCATGATACTGCCTCCTTGATTTCCACCAATTTATCGATTCCTGATGCCCGGAATACGCGCATGGGCTGAGGTGCGATGCCGGTCAGCAAAAGCTGGCCTTCAATCTGTGTCATATTCCGCAGGGCGTTGATGACTACCGCGATTCCCGAGGAATCCACAAAGGAAACATCCCGGAAATCCAAAACGCAGATGGACGGCGTATAGGCTTCTATTTTGGCGGCAATGGCCTGAATATAGGATTTGGCACAGTGATGGTCGATCTCCCCGGTGAGGGCTACCGTTAACCGGCCCTCCTCTAAAAAGCTGGTAAAGTGCATAGTTTGTCCTCCTTGTTTGTTTTCTCGTAAACAGTATAAAATCCCGCTTCCGAATTTACAGTCGGAAACGGGATTTGTGAAAAAAAGAGAAGCGGTGCAAACGAATGGTTTGCACCGCTTAAGTTCAATTATTCAGCCATCTTCTTCATTGCGGCCAGGCTCTGCTCCAGCTGGGCGATCAGATCACGATGCTTTGCCGCCTTATCCCGCTCGGCATTGACAACTGCCTCGGGAGCGCGGGAGACAAACTTCTCATTGGAGAGCTTTGCTTCCAGAGATGCCAGGAACTTCTTGGCAGCATCCAGCTCCTTATTGATTCTTGCCAGCTCCTTGGCCACGTCCACCAGCTGACCCATGGGGATATAGAGCTTGGCGTCTGCGGTGGTGATGGTCACCATGCCGTCCAGGTTGTCAGGCTCGTTTTCCAGCATGGTCACGGTATCGGCGTAAGCCAGTCTCTGGATGAAGCCCTCGCCCTCTTGGTAAACCTGAGGCTTGGAAGTCAGAATATACAGGGCAGCCTTCTTGCTGGGGGGAACGTTCATTTCGGTGCGGCGTGCGCGGATGGCACGGATCGCCTCCATAACCGACTCCATGTGGCTTTCCTCGGACTTGAATGCCAGCTCCTCCCGGTATTCGGGCCACTTGGCAACGATCAGCGCTTCTCCCTCATGAGGCAGGCTCTGCCAGATCTCTTCGGTGATGAAGGGCATGAACGGATGCAGCAGCCGCAGGGTCTGGTCCAGAACGTACACCAGCACCTGAATGGCGGTCTGCTTCCGGTCGGCATCCTCAGAGTACAGACGGGCCTTGGTCAGCTCGATATACCAGTCGCAGTAAGTGTCCCAGATGAAATCGTAGACCTTCTGGACGGCAATGCCCAGCTCATACTTTTCCAGATTCTCGGTGACTTCCGCAATCAGGTTGTTCAGCTTGGACAGGACCCACTTGTCAGCGATCTCCAGTTTGGAAATCTCGGGCAATTCATTCTTGGCATCCTCACCCAGGTTCATCATGACGTAGCGGCTTGCATTCCAGAGCTTGTTGGCAAAGTTACGCATAGCCTCGCATCGCTCCACATAGAAACGCATGTCGTTGCCGGGAGAGTTGCTGGTGACCATGTTCATACGCAGGGCGTCACAGCCGTACTTGTCGATCATTTCCAGAGGATCGATGCCGTTGCCCAGAGACTTGGACATCTTACGGCCCTGGTTGTCACGGACCAGGCCGTGGATCAGGACGGTGTGGAAGGGAGTCTTGCCGGTATGCTCACAGCCGGAGAAGATCATTCTGGCAACCCAGAAGAAAATGATATCGTAACCGGTGACCAGAACGTCCGTGGGATAGAAATAGTTGAAGTCCTCGGTCTTTTCAGGCCAGCCCAGGGTCTCAAAGGGCCACAGAGCGGAGGAGAACCAGGTATCCAGCACGTCCTCTTCCCGGGTAATGTTCGTGCTGCCGCACTTTTCACACTTACAAGCGTCCTCACGGGAAACCGTGATGTGACCGCAGTCAGCACAGGTCCAGGCAGGGATCTGATGGCCCCACCACAGCTGGCGGGAAATACACCAGTCGCGGACATTCTCCATCCAGTTCATGTAGGTCTTGCTGAAACGCTCGGGGACGAACTTGGTCTCGCCTTCCTTGACGACACGGATGGCTTCTTCTGCCAGAGGTTTCATCTTCACGAACCACTGAGCGGAGATGATGGGCTCCACATCCTTGTGGCAGCGGTAGCAGGTGCCCACATTGTGCTGATGCTCTTCGATCTTCACCAGATAGCCGCCGGCCTCCAGATCGGCAACGATGGCCTTACGGGCATCGTAACGGTCCATGCCCTCGTACTTGCCGCCCAGCTCATTGACCTTGCCGTTATCGTCCAGAACACGAATGACTTCCAGATTGTGGCGCAGGCCCACTTCAAAGTCGTTAGGGTCATGGGCGGGGGTCATCTTAACGCAGCCGGTACCGAATTCCATTTCGGCGTAATCATCGGCCACGATGGGAATTTCCTTGTTCACCAGAGGCAGGATCACGGTCTTTCCGACAATATCCTTGTAGCGCTCATCATTGGGGTTGACGCAGACGCCGGTATCGCCCAGCATGGTCTCGGGACGGGTAGTAGCAACCACCACTTCGCCGGAGCCGTCAGCCAGAGGATAACGGATGTGCCACAGGTGACCGGGCTTATCCACGTATTCGACCTCAGCATCGGACAGAGCAGTGACGCAGTTGGGACACCAGTTGATGATACGGCTGCCCTTATAGATCAGGCCCTTTTCGTACAGGGAGACAAAGACCTCCCGAACGGCTTTGGAACAGCCCTCGTCCATGGTGAACCGGGCACGGTCCCAGTCACAGGATGCGCCCAGCTTCTTCTGCTGTTCCACGATCCGGTTGCCGTACTTGTACTTCCAGTCCCAGACTCTCTCCAGGAACTTTTCACGGCCCAGGTCATAGCGGGTAATGCCTTCCCTAACGCGCAGTTCTTCCTCCACCTTGATCTGGGTTGCGATGCCGGCATGGTCCACACCGGGGATCCACAGGGCATTATAGCCCTGCATACGCTTGAAGCGGATCAGGGTATCCTGCAGCGTTGCGTCCATTGCGTGGCCCATGTGCAGCTGGCCGGTGACGTTTGGAGGGGGCATGACGATGGTGAAGGGCTTCTTGCTCTCATCCTTCTCCGCGTGGAAGTAGCCGCCTTCCTGCCACATCTGATAGATCCGGGACTCAACCTGCTGAGGCTCATAGATCTTGGGTAATTCTCTTGCCATTATTAATATCTCCTTATGAGTTTATTTTTTCGTGTAGATTCAAATACGGGATACCGCAGCAACGGTAATGGATCCGAAATAGCCATATTCTGTTCCTGTCCGATCCATTGCTGTCACCTTCCTTCAAAATAAAAAAGCCCCAAACGCAAAATGCGTTCAGGGCGAAAAAACATTTTCCGCGGTACCACCTGAATTCCCTTTCGGGCACTCATACAGCTGTAACGGGCTGACCCGTACTTCCCTACTGAAAATTCAGGAAATCCGCTCCGGGGCGACCATCCGTTTCCTCCCACATGTCCTCACACCAACCGGACACTCTCTTTGTGGATTGGAAGCGAAACCTCCCCATCAAGGCATTTACCACAATAAATTAACATATTTTTTAGTAACTGTCAACTAAAATAGTGAAGAATTTATTCGGAATGCTCCAAATAATTCCGCCAATTTGACTTGACGGAATGCGGTTATTTTCCTATAATGAAGTATCATTTTGAAATGCGAGTTGATCCTATGAAATTATCTCTTGTTGTCCCCTGCTACAATGAGGCGGAAAATGTAGCCGCTTTTCAGGATGCTGTAATCGGCGCGTTTGACGGATGCGGCTATGATTACGAAATCGTATTTGTCAATGACGGCAGCCGGGACGCAACGCTGCATAATCTGAAAAAACTTCACGCTGCCCAGAAATGCCCTGTGAAGGTCATCTCTTTCTCACGCAACTTTGGCAAGGAATCCGGACTCTACGCCGGACTGCAGCATGCCAGCGGAGAATATATTTCTTTGATCGATGCGGATTTGCAGCAGCGGCCCGAAATCGTCCGCGAAATGGTAAAAATTCTGGATGAACAGCCTGAATGCGATGTTGTGGCCGCCTTTCAGGACCGCCGCGGTGAAGGCAAGGTGCTTTCCTTCTTCAAGAAGAGCTTCTATGCCATCATCAATAAACTTTCCAAAGTGACTTTACAGCCTGATGCCAGCGACTTCCGCACCTTCCGCCGCAGTGTCCGGGACAGTCTGCTGGAGCTTTCGGAATATCACCGTTTCTCCAAGGGCCTCTTTGCGTGGGTAGGTTATCATACTATTTTTATTCCCTATACAGCCTGTGAGCGTGCTTCCGGTACGACCAAATGGAGCTTCTGGAAGCTGGTGGAATACGCGATTGAAGGGATCATCGGCTTTTCTACGGCTCCCCTGCGCCTGGCTACCGTTCTTGGCGGCGTGACCGGCATTGCCGCTGTGATCTATCTGATTTGGGTCATTATTGAGAAATTGGTTTGGGGTATTGATGTTCCCGGCTATGCCACCATCATCGTTCTGATCCTTTTCTTTAGCTGTGTGCAGCTGTTTTGCATCGGAATTATCGGCGAATATGTGGGAAGAACCTTTGAGCAAAGCAAGAACCGCCCGATCTATATCGCCCAGGAAGTTCTGGATTACGAGGAAGAGTGAAAATAGCAAAATAAGGCCGCTGTTATACAGCGGTCTTGTTTTTGCGTATGATAGATACGGTAAAAAATCAGTTTTCGCTCTTTTTCAGGATCTCCGCTTCTTCCGCGGTAAGACCATCCAGAGTATTATGACCTTGCCCCAAAAACGCTAAAAGTCTCCTGTGCCGCTTCATTTGCGGCACAGGAGACTTCTTACTTTTTAATTAATGATACTGCATACGCGTATCTTCTCTTTTGGGGCATTACAGAACGTGAACGTTTTCCTTTTCAAAGGCAACAAATGCCATATCCCCCACCTTATAGATTTTCTTATTCTTGGGATTAAAATCTGTGATCTTGACAAGTGTCTGCCCTACCATCACATGATAATTCTGGTAGGAGCCCATGAAGCAGGATACGACGACCTTACATGGAAGAATTCCCTCGTCCGCCAAAACCGCGGATTCCGGCCGAAGCACCAGTGTGCAGTCTTTGCCGTCGGACAGTTCGGATACGCCGACAACAGGAACGGGAATGTCTTCCACGGTAACAATACCGTTATCCCCCTGCTTCCCAGACAGTTTGCCCCGAAGGAAGTTGGCTTCTCCGATAAAGTCTGCAACGAACTCGTTGGCAGGATGGTAGTAAATTTCCTGGGGCGTACCGATCTGAGCTACGACGCCCTTTTCCATAATGATGATCTGATCGGACAGTGCCATGGCTTCAGACTGATCATGAGTTACGTAGATGGCGGTGATGCCGGCTTCCTGCTGGATACGGCGGATCTCCGTACGCATGGAGACCCGGAGTTTGGCGTCCAGATTCGACAAAGGCTCGTCAAACAGCAGCACGCCGGGTTCCAGAACCAGCGCTCTTGCCAGGGCAACACGCTGCTGCTGGCCACCGGAAAGCTGATTGGTCATGCGCTCTTCCATGCCTTCCAGACCCACGAGCTTTAAAATTCTGGTAACTTTCTCCTTGATCGTTGCCTTATCCAGCTTACGCAGTTTCAGGCCGTAGGCCACGTTGTCGAAAATGTTATAGTGCGGCAGCAGGGCATAACTCTGGAAGACCATGGCCGTATCCCGCTTGTTGGGAGTCAGCGCGTTGATTGGTTCGCCGCTCAGGTAAATCTCGCCTTCGTCGGGGCTTTCAAAGCCCGCGATCATGCGAAGGGTGGTGGTTTTTCCGCAGCCAGAGGGGCCCAGCAGCGTCACGAAGGAACCGGGGGCGATTTCCAGGGAGGTGTCTTTCACTGCATAGAAGTCCTTGCCGGTTTTGGGATCCTGATAAATTTTCGAAATATGTTCCAGGCGAACGCCCTTCTTCTCTTTTGCCATGTCAATCGACCTCCTTGAGTTTCCGGCTGGTTCCGAAATATTTGATGAACAGATTCATAAGCAGCACCGAGCCGTAAGTAATTACGATCAAAATTGTCGCAAAGGCGCAGGCGATGCCATAGGAGCCCTTTTCCGCGAATTCGTTGATCTGGACGGTGATCAGCAGGAATTCCGGAGTCACCAGCAGAATAATGGCGGAAATGGCGGTGATGCTGCGAACAAAAGCCGTCACCAGACCGCTTAGGAAGGAATCCTTGATCAGCGGCAGGGTCACCGTCATAAAGACCTTGAAACTGTCCGCGCCCATATCGTAGGCGGATTCCTCAATGCTCTTATCGATCTGCCGCAGGGCCGAAATACCGCTTCGGGTGCCCGTGGGCAGAGAACGTACCACGAATACGATGATCAAAATTGCCGCACTGCCGTAAATTCCCTTCAGGAACCCAGTACTGAACACGCCGTTGACAAAGCCGCGGATGTATCCGATGCCGAGAACCGTTCCGGGCACAGCCATAGCCAGCATGGAGACAAATTCGATAAAGCCTTTGGCCCGGAATTTCCGCTTGACCACCAGATAGGAGATGATCATGCTGAGCAGCGCTGTGATGGGCGCCGAAGCCAGCGACAGCAGGAAGGAATCCTTGAAGGCCTTAAATCCCTTGTATTTTTCAAAGACCCGGACGAACCACTTGGTGGTCAGCGTAAAGTCATAGCCCCAGGTATTGAACAGCGCCCCAAAGGGAACACAGGCATACATCAAAATAACGAACAAGGCAATCAGGGAGCACAGAATGGTCAGAGGAATGGTAACGGAACGATCCTCAATGAGCATTCTGCCGCGGGAAGCCTTACCGGTCAGAGTCGCTGCCGTTTTCTTTTCCAGCACATACTTTTGAACCAGATACATAGCCAGGGTAATGCACAGCAGCACCACAGCCATGGCCGCGGCGCCCTCTTTGTCGTAAGCGCCGGTGATCTGCAAATAGATCGTGGTTGCCAGGGTGTCATAAGAACCGCCAATGATCATGGGGTTGGCAAAATCCGCGATGGACTCGATAAAGGTCACCAGGAACGCGTTACCGAGGCCCGGCAGGATCAGCGGCAGGGTCACGCTGGTGAACACCTTGGAGCGGGACGCGCCCATATCCCGGGCCGCTTCTTCCAGGGAAGGATCGATATTTTTCAGCAGACCCTTCAGCATCATATAGCACACCGGGAAGAAGGTCAGCGTCTGCACGATGACAATTCCCCAAAAGCCATAGACACTGTTGTCATAGATCTTCAGCAGGTAGCGGGTAATAATGCCGGCTTTGCCGAACAGCATGATCATGGACAGCGACAGCACGAAGGGCGGAGAAACCACCGGCAGCATGGAGACCACCTGAAACAGGCCGCTCATGAACTTTGTGCGAAGCCGTACGTATACTTCCACATAGGCGAACAGCAAACCGATGATCGTGGAGAAAATGCCAACGGTAAAGCCGATCTTCAGCGTGTTGCTGATGGCGGTACGGAAGGACTTCATGGCAAAGATCCGCTTGAAAATGGATATGGTTAAGCCGGTTTCCTTAGCATAAACGCTGTCTACCAGCAAAACAGCAAGGGGATAGAGGATAAACAGCGTCAAAAACGCAATGAGAACCACGATGGTTGTAACCATAATGGGGTCAGCCAGCAGTTTTCTCCGTTCCAGAGACGCGCCTTGGCGGGTAGCCATCGATTTGTTCCCTCCTTTCTGGGTATCAAAGAAACGGGGGATGGCGGCGAAAGCCCCATCCCCCGCAATATGTAGGACGATTCAGTTTCGTTAGAATTATTCGGTCTTGAAACGGTCGTCACCGCCGCCCAGAGCCGTCATAACTTCTTCCACATAGGTGGTGATGTTGTTCTTAGCGTCCTCGAAGTCATAGTCCATGACGTTCTCGGGATCCAGGCCGAACTCCGTAGCGACCTCGGGCTGGGTTGCGTTGTCGATGACCAGGAACTGGTAAGAGCCGTTGTCCTGTGCCAGGTTGACGCACTCGGGGCTCAGAGCGAACTCGATCCACAGCTTAGCAGCGTTGGGATGCTTGCAGCCCTTGAAGATGGCGGTAGCGCCGATCTCGTAGGAAGTGCCGGAGGAAGGAATCACCAGCTGGATGTTGCCGTAGCCGTTGTCTACGATCTGGGTAATGCCGTCATGCAGGAAGCCGATGCCGATGACGCACTCGCCGGTGCCAACGTTTTTGGAGGGACCGGAACCGGACTTGGTGTAGACCTGGACATTCTTATCCAGATCCACCAGGTACTGGATGCCTTCGTCATGGCCGTACTTCTGGATCATGGTGTTGATGACCAGCTTGGCGGTACCGGCAGTGTTGTAGTTGGACAGCCAGATCAGGCCTTCGTACTTGGGATCGGTCAGATCAGCCCAGTCCTGAGGAACTTCCAGGCCCAGACGGTCCAACTCGTCGATGTTGACCATGAAGCCCAGGATGCCCTTGTAGATGCCATACCAGTAGCCGTCAGCATCCCGGTAAGCGTCGCCCAACAGGTGGGATGCGTTCTGTGCTTCGTAGGCTTCCAGCAGACCGGCAGCGGCACAGACGTTGTAGGGGTCAGTGGTGCCGCCGAACCAAACGTCACCGGAAGGATTGCCGTTTTCTTCTTCGATCTTGCTCTGGACTTCACCGGTGGACAGGCGCTGGTACTGCACTTCGATGCCGTACAGTTCCTGGAACTTCTCACAGGCAACAGCCAGATATTCTTCTTCACAGGAACCATAGACGACCAGAGTGCCTTCGGCCTGAGCGGCGGCGATCAGTTCGTCCATGTAAGAGGCCTGCGCAGCTTCCGTCTCGGCGGCAGCAGGGGCAGCGGTAGTCTCAGGGGCTTTTTCGCTGGAACCACAGCCAGCGAACAGGCCTGCGACCATCAGCAGGGATAACAGGATAGCAAGCAGCTTTTTCATTTGTCATACCTCCAATTTTATTGCTTTTCAGCAAATTGATTATACAATCATCACAAGTCCATGTCAATGTCCAAATGCCGATTTGTGTAATTTGTGTAAAATTGAGGTAAAATCTTTATGCATTCCCTCTATGTAAATCTTAGCACTTCCCTATTCGTTCTCGTCCGCGTATTTCTGGATCCGTTTTAAGAAGGCCGCTCCATACCAGGCCGCTTTGATCTCACCCACACCGGAGACTCTGCGGAATTCCGACATGGTTTTCGGCTTCTTTTTTGCCATATCCGTTAAAGTGGCATTGGAGAAGACCATATAGGCGGGGATCCCGGATTCCTTGGCAATCTTTCCCCGCAGCTCTTTCAGAACATCAAACAGCTCCGCATCCTCCCCTGCCAGCTTAGCTGCAGGAGCTGCCTGGACGGTTTCCTCAGGCTCAATCTCCACCTTCATTTGTACCGCCTTTCCCTGGTACAGTACCTGCGCCGCCGTTGGCGTCAGCTGGAGCGTCTGATGTTCCTGCTCTGATTTCAGAAAGCCCTCTGCCTCAAGATGGTCGATCATGGCGTGGATATCGCTTCGGGTGCGTTCCTTTAAAAGACCGTAAGTGCTCAATTCATCCAATTTCAGTTCCAATATCCGTTTGCTGCGGCTGCCGCGAAGAACATTGCCAACCAGATTGATGCCAACCCAATACCCCAGCTTGTCATGGATCCGCCTGATGCAGGACAGGATCATCTGGGCTTCCTGGGTAATGTCCACTTCCTCATAGCCACTCTTGCAGCTGCCGCAATTGCCGCAGATTTCCGGATGCTTCTGCCCAAAGTATTCCAAAATGTATCCCCGCAAACAGGTTTTGGTTTTACAGTAGCCCACCATCGCTTCCAGACGGGCCATATCCTGCTTTCGGATCATTTCCTGCTGTGCCGGATCCAGCTCTTCGTTTTCCGAACTGTTGTTGATCAGGAACCGGGCGGTACTGACATCGGAGCTGCTGAAAAGCAGGATGCAGTCCGCTTCAGCGCCGTCACGTCCTGCCCGGCCCGCTTCCTGGTAATACGCCTCGATGCTCTTAGGCATATTATAATGAATGACAAAGCTGACATTGGATTTGTCGATCCCCATTCCGAAGGCGTTTGTAGCAACCATAATGTTTTTGCGGTCGTAGAGGAAGTCTTCCTGGTTTGCACTGCGTTCCTCCTGTTCCAGGCCTGCATGATAGCGGGTGGCCGCGTAGCCCTGATCCTGGAGATTTTCGCAGACCGCTTCCACGTTTTTTCGGGTAGAACAGTAAATGATGCCGCTCTTCCCTTTTTTGGAAGCCAGAATCCGTTTCAGCTCCCGGTCCTTAAACTCCGGATGGAGTACTTCAAAATAAAGATTCGGCCGGTCAAATCCGGTGACAGTGCGCACCGGGTTTTGCAGCTGTAAAATCCGTTCCACATCCTCCCGCACCTGCTTTGTTGCCGTAGCGGTAAATGCGCCAACCACCGGACGCTGCGGAAGGTTCTCAATAAAATTCACGATCCGCAAGTAGCTGGGACGAAAATCCTGTCCCCACTGGGAAATACAGTGGGCCTCATCCACGGCCAAAAAGGAAATGGGCAGCCGGGCGGCCACATTCCCGAAACCGGCATAATCCAAACGTTCCGGGGCGATGTAGACGATTTTATACATCCCCGCCAGCAGATTCCGATAGACCGCCTGCATCTGCGCTGCATTCAGCGTACTATTAATATAAGCCGCGGGCACACCCGCAGTTTTCAGCGCCATGACCTGATCCCGCATCAGGGAGATCAGCGGAGAAACTACCAGGGTGATTCCCGGCAGCAAAAGCGCCGGAATTTGATAGCACATGCTTTTTCCTCCGCCGGTGGGCATGATGCCGAATACATCTCTCCCGCCAAGGATCCCGTCAATTAGCGCTTCCTGGCCGGGACGAAATTCGTTATAGCCAAAAACACGCTGCAAAAGTTCCCTCTTATCCATAGATCCACCGTTTCCGTTCGTTTGTTTGCTGTTTGAGATATTGTCGCACATTCGCGGCGAAAAAGCAAGCAATAAGTAATCCCGTAGGCATAAATAACTCCTGTATCTGTCAAGTAAAAGTAGACACTTAAAAACCCCATAGAATTAGAAGCCCAGTTCGGTCTTGTACTGAACTGGGCTTTTATAGCCCAGAGCGGCCGCAGGCCGCCTGTTATTGAAGTAATACACATACTCATCCAGCAGTTTTGGTACATAAGTCACAGATTCAATGACCTATTAAAAAAGCACAACCTGCCCCATATTCGTTTTCACGAATTGAGACACAATTGTGCCAGCATATTGATTTCATTAGGTTTTTCTTTGAAGGATGTACAGGAATGGCTCGGACATGCAGATATCAAGATGACAGCAAATATCTATGCTCATCTGGATGTGACAAGAAAGAACAAAGTAGCTGCATCTTTGACAAGTAACTTATCCGGGATAAGGGGTAGAAAGCGAAAAAATCACGGCGTAATTTCCGATCAGAAAGTTAGAAGAAATCCGTGGAATTAAATAAATTCCACGGATTTCTTGGTCCGAGTGTCGAGATTCGAACTCGAGGCCTCTTGAACCCCATTTTTATGGATTATTTAGCATCCAGAGGTTTTTAGAGGTCTTTTGTGGTATTCTATCCACAAAAACCAACAAACCGCGAACTAATCGCGATTATATTAATATTTCAAAAAATCATTCTTCAGAAAACTGGTAGATAACTGGTAGATGATGGTAGATACACTGCATCGTTACAACTGCTCAGTTCACAAGTCTTCTGTATCAGGAAATGTAAAGAAATCAGTTCTCTCCTATTCCCTATCGAGGATTGATTATAACAGAATAACCCTAAAATATCAATGGGAGTTTCATTAAAGAAACTCCCATTTTACATAATTCATTTCGTAACGAAGAGCTTTGCTTTATCAATTGTCTTTACTCAACCACTCCAACCGTTTTGTGAAGAAACTCGGATATCGACTTAAAACTGATCTGATTTCGTCTTGATGAACTTTTACAACACCTATAATTCTTTCAGATCCAATGGAGTCATTATCGATAATTCTCGATAATTGGCATGCTATGATTCTATCATTAAATATCTTTTCACATATTGACACAGCAGTCTCGTTGGGCACCCCGTATTTAATTTTCCGTTGAAGCAGGCTTAGGTTTGTACATGGATCATACATATCCTCTTCTTTGATTTGAATAACATCAATAATGTTCCCGATAAAGTAACTCAGTTCATAAGAAATTGTCTTACTACATATATCTTCCAAGTCAGAAAATGGCACATTGGTAGCAAGATGCATCTTATGGTAGGTTTCTCCCGCTAACCATAATTCGCATATTGCGTCAAACTCTGTTTCTGCCTTTCTTATCTTATGTGTTGATTTAAAAAAATCGACAATTAATAAGAGTAACTGCTGTTCAGAGATATTATTCTCCGTTAATTTTTGCTGTTCCAGCCAAACTTCTATTTCAATGGAATGGTCTACACCAACCATGGCTTTTGAGAAATTGACAATTTGTATTGGGTTGAGATTTGCAATCTTTTCTGCAATAGTTGCAAAAATTTCTTCTAATAGGACACGTTCTTTTTCATCAGCTAATGAGTAGGCTAATGTATTAAGACATAGGTCGTTCGCTATGCTCAATTTATCTCCTTCCTGGTCCACTGAATACACATAACAAAGATGGTTCTCGATTGAATGAGTAACAGTTTTCAGAAGCATCGCACTTTGAAAAATGTTGTTTTGACTTCGGCTAGGTTTTTTCTTCAAATATGCTTTATTGAGTTTCTCCGCTAGAATTTCAAAACAATTTTTGTCCAGGTAGTGTTCAATAATATATTTTCCAATTCTCTCACCCTCGACATAAGTATCAAAATCTATAACAAAGTCTTTCACCAACATTAGAATTGAACTACTACATGGTTCAGCGCTATTTGCATCAAACATGCGAATATGATCACGCCATTTATAATTTCCGCCATGTTTCCTATCATTTTTCTGATCATATATCTTTGTGTCTGTTACTATAACACTTCCTTCTGTGTACATACCAGATCGAGCCGTTCTCCCCATTAGATTTTGAAAATTTCTAATTTGCATGCTGCTATTAGATACCATGAAACTTGTCATAAACAGATATCTAATTGGTATATTCACTCCTTGGGCAAGTGTTGATGTACAAACCACAAAACCTACAGCTTTCGTTCTAAATGCATGTTCAATCGCAATTCTTAAACCATTTGGAAGATTTGAATAATGGGGAACAACTCCAATTGAGCAAGCCAAAGAATAAGGATGGTCCAGACCATAATAATCTGAAATATGCACTGATAACTTCTTCAGTTCTTCTTTATTACATATCTCCGTAATTTGAGAAAGATCATATTCCCGTACATGTAAATCAATTATCCTCTCTATCGTTGTACGGACACTTCGTGATTGACTAACAAAAATAGCCACTCCACCATTAATGCACAATTTTGACGCGTAGTATATTGATACGTCCTTAGAATCAGATAAATTGGGAAATAAACGTATTGTTCTTTCTCGACTAAGTTTATTTAACTTAACCACTTCAATGCTTCTCGGCACGAAGAAGTCTTCATTTGCAGGATCATCAGAGTAGTAATGAATGTCTCTTGTTGCAGAAGCAAAACCAATGGCTTTTGGTGTTGCTCTTATTTTAGGTTGGGATGCCAAAACGCCATCGTCGCCTAACAACCAATTCTTGATTTGGCCTGCATTCGATAAAACAGCTGACAATAGAACAAGTTGTTGATTCACATCTAATTTTTTTCTGATATCAGACATTAACAACTCATATGTAGCACCTCGACTGCCATCATCAAACATATGCCCTTCATCAAAAATGAACAACCCAATTTCGCTTATTACATTGACTTGATGATGCAAAATATAGTTTAGTTTTTCTGGGGTACAAATCAGAATTCGTGGAGTATTGCTTGAAGCCAATCCCATGGTGAAATCATCCTCCAGAATATCAGAAAACTGATTAATAATTACATCATCAAACGCAGCCTGTAAGTCTGTAGTTATTTCATTACATAATGCTCTGAGGGGAGCAATAATCATTGCTGTATCAGTTCGTTGAGCTAAGAAGGCCGAACGAATAATTAATTCAATGCCTTTTGTCTTGCCCACACCAGTTGGTAATTGAACAATTGCATTTTTTCCTTGTAGAATACCTTCCCTTCCAATGAGCTGTTGAGATGGCCAAAGCATTTTTATTGAATTGGAATTACATAAGTAGTCATTCCAGTGCTCAGCGGATAAAGCTGAGTATATAGGCAGCAAATTCCACGATGACTTTTCTATTGCTCTAATAACAATTGCGTACAGTAAATCCACAAAAAATATTTGCATCGGATTTTCTTCGCCATAAGTCTCTATTCTATATTCTGTTAGGTACTTCAACAAAGAGTCTTTACCAGCACCATTATTAAAATACAAACAGAAAGCATTTCGGATTTTGCCATAGAGGTTGTTTTCTTCTGATTCGGCGCACTTTCTGTTCAGCAGGAGAAATTGCAACAGGTCAATCAAGAGATTTTGCGGTGAATTTACCTTTGACCTAATTTGGCCGTTCATCTCAACACACATAACCTTTGTACTTCCAAAGTCATCCGAAAGAAAATATGCAGCAGCTGCTGAGAGAAGAAAGTCTGTATCATAGTTTGAACGATCTTTGGAGTTTACTGCTGCATCATAGTATTGTGCTGCAACCATTAACATTGGTTCATATTCCTGCTGATCTTCATAATTGTCTTCTATCACACTTTCAGCATATCGAGATAGTGCATAGACAGTGGGATATGATAGTTCATTAGAGTTTAATGGAAAGCGAGGATAGTTACTTTCATCGATGTTGTATTCTACCAGCTTTGCTTTTGCTTTCTGATATTTCAACATATATTTTGAGGTCTCAGAGTATTTCATTTTTTACACCTCTCAAAAACCTTATGTGTTAATTCCATCAGATCTTTACCATGAACATAAAAAACAGAACCATTAGAATTTAGCTCCAGTTCTTCACCTTTAACCCCAACAATTATATTATCCTTTATTGTTTCTTGGCTTGTGATTGCGGCACCAATATATGATGCCTTGTAAGGATACTCTGTTTTTTGTTGAAATCTCGCAATATCATTTGCTTCTCCTTCTTTTCCCATTAGGCGAAGCTTTTTTCTATAATAATTCAATGTATGAGCTGACCGGTATTCATCTTTCTTTGAGTCCGTCACAGCATCCTTTATTGTAGCAGTGGGCTCTTTTGCTGTAAGTCTAGCCTTTACCTCAATGGTAATTAATTCATCGTTTTTGTTAGGTGCTTTATTAATGTCGTGGAATTTGTACCCAATAACGTCTGTTCCGTGTTCAGATTCATTTTTACCAGAACGGTTATGTTGTTTACACCTAGGTACTGAATATTCTTTTATAAATTCCAGTAAATCCGCAAATAAAATCTCACTGATATCATTTGAGCGAGCAGTTGGACCAAAAGGTTCACCCTTTTGAGGAATAATGTACTCTTTTAGATACTGCTCAACAGGCATTTTGAGCAAATCGATGTCATCGATCAGTTCTTCATCAGATATATAATGTCTACGAATGTGTAATGCCCAATTATCAAGTATTTCATCGTCTATTGAATAATCCAAAAGATAGCAATCCAAAGCAACTCCATCTTCAAAGACAACATTATTCTCTTTTACGATCCATTTCACATAACTTGGCTTCTCCATATATTGCCCTCTTTATTCAATTTAGTTTCTTCTCAAAACTCTTTCTTATTTTATACTATATCGAATTATTTATCTGATGGCAATACATTTTTCTTAATGCGAATAATCTATCGAATCATATAAACTCATATGTTTTAAGGCACTTAATTGAGTGCCTTTCTTCATAATAAAATTAGTGAAAGGAGGTTAAAAAATGCCTAAAGCAGTATCAAATGCTGCAGAAGAACCAATGGGTTTGATTTATAAAATATCAACCGCAGATTTACACGACCACCCAGATAATCCATTTGGAATCCGCGATGATCCTTCTATGCAAGAGCTTGTTCAAAGCGTCAAAGAGTTTGGTGTGCTTATTCCGGCCATTGCTCGTCCCAGACCCGATAATGGTTTTGAACTTATCTCTGGTCATAGAAGAAAGAAGGCTTGTGAATTAGCCGGTCTTGATTTTATGCCCGTTGTGGTTCTGGATCTGAACGATGATGAAGCAATCATACAACTCGTTGACAGCAACATCCAGCGGGAAAACATCCTCCCTTCAGAACGAGCCAAGGCTTACAAAATGCGTATGGAAGCCATGAAGCGACAAGGTGCCAGAACGGATTTAACTTCGCCGAACATTTCGGCTAAGTTCCGTTCGGACGATGAACTTGGTCAGGAAGTCGGAGTCAGCGGTGACACAATCCGCAATTACGCATCTCTGACGAACCTAGTTCCGGAGTTGATGCAGATGGTCGATGAAGGCAGAATAAAGCTGTCTCCTGCGTATCAGATTGCCGCACTTCCCCATAATGAGCAATCATTATTATTGGATACCATCGAAAGCGAACAAGCCACACCGTCCCTCTCACAAGCTCAGAGGATGAAGCGTCTCAGTCAAAATGGAGAGTTGAACGAAGATGTTCTCCTAGAAATTATGATGGAGCAGAAAAAGCCTGTGCGGAATGACATTACCCTATCAGGCGAGAAACTCCGTAAGTACTTTCCCAAATCATACTCCCCCATTCAAATGGAAAATGTGATTTTCAAGCTGCTGGAGGCATGGCAGCGAAAACGCCAGCGGGATCAGAGTCGCTGACAACCGAATATTGTATCGCACCGGACAGGCATTGCTTGGCCGGTTATTTTTATGCCCATCTCAAGGAGGTCTTTATGTACATCAGACGATTTAAGTATAAACCTGATGATGTGGACTGCCGTCTATGCACCGAGTTTAGGAAACGCAAGTGTACTCTGGAAGGTTGCCCCTGGATAGCAGAACGGATTGAAGCCGGTGTAGTTTCCTATGCTGAAGCTGTTATGAAAGTGTTCTCTTCTTACGGCTTACTTCGACACAGGCTGGCTGACCTGGTGGATTCCTATCCCGGAACATTCTGGATCGATGAACGGCACCGGAACCGAATGGAATGGTTCAATCATCAGCTGGGCTACAACCCCAGGCGCAATACACCGGCCTACTATGCAGCACTGTACTTGCTGACATCCAGCGAAGAACTGCACCGCAGAACATCCAACTGTTTTTATCGAAAAGGTCTGGCATTCGAGTTTGCGATTCTCAAAGGTATTTCGCTTCATGATTATGCCCTCTGCGCTGTGGCCTGTGACCTCAATACAGGAGCTGCGCGGATGACAGTTGGTGATCTGGCTGACAGAGCAATGGTCAATGATTCCGCTTTTCGCCTTATCATCAACGCCATTCTGATTGCCAAGTACGGAACGGATGTATTTAAGCTGAGAAAGGAGCCTGTTACAAATGTCTGCTGAATTTGGAGTTACCTCTGGTCATTCCCTGTATTCCACCCACCGCTTCCGGGAGGATACCAAGCACATGGTCATCTTTGAAACGCTGGTCAAAACCGATGCCTTTGAG
>JAXJGV010000056.1:0-93413 GCA_036300205.1 Oscillospiraceae bacterium | reverse complement strand
CCGTAGATCTGGGTGGTGGTGATGCCGGAGTCGGAGTTGACATAACCGGTGAAGCCCATGGTGTCCCGGGCCAGGTCAGTGATCAGTTCCTTGGAATAGGTGGAGGGAACGGACTCGGAAGAGGTCAGCTTGCCCTTGTAGTACTGGGGAACGGTGCGGCCGTCATTGGCGATACGGGAATAGTCGGGCATGATGGCGGAAGCCTTCATGTCGAACGCTGCCTGGAAGGGGGGCAGATGGTACTTTGCCATGGAGCCCTCGGTGGGATACAGACGCCACTGGCCGATGGGGAGATGAGGCTCGAAGCCGTTTTCGGCGGGGCCGTCGCCGGGGAAGTGCTTGACGGTCAGCGCGATGGCGCCCTTCTTCAGACCGTCTTCGCCGTCCTGGTAGCCCCGGACCAGTTCCTTGGTGATGCCGGCGGTGATCTCAGGACGCTCGCCGTAGGTGCCGGAGTTACGGGGCCAGCGGGGGTCGGTGGACACGTCCACCTGGGGGCCGTACATGATGTTCAGGCCGCAGGCAGCCATCATCTTGCGGTCGGTCTCGGCCATATTGTAGACGATATCGAAGCTGCCGTCGCCCATGACAGCAGCGCCCATGCCCAGGAAGTCGGGGTAGCCGATGTTGATGGGGTTGGTGTGCAGGGAGTAGGGGATTGCCACGCCGCCCTGGCAGGCTTCATACTCCACATACTGGGTGCCCAGGTTGTGGTATAGAGCGGCCACACCGGCTTCGGCCTTCATCTCGCCACGGTAAACACCGGCGGCCAGCTTATTGTCCAGCACCTGGCCGTCGTCAACGCGGTTGTCCAGGCCGGGCAGAATGCCCTTAGGGATAGGCTCGCTGGGGTCGTACTTCTTGAAGATCTTGGAAGGAACGATGTTGCCGTTTTCATCCTTGGCGCCCTCCCGGGTGAAGGACAGGGGCGTGTTCCACAGGGTGTTCAGCACCAGACCGGCCTGCTGCTTCAGGGGCAGATGGGCAACCATGTCCTTGGCACGGGTCTCGTCATCCAGCCGCCAGTCCTCGTAGGGGGAAAGAACACCGTCGTTGTCCATATCCTTGAAGAACAGACCGTCTTTGACGATGACGCCGCAGGTAGTGACACCGATGGTGGGGCCGTTCTCGTTATGGAACAGAACAGGCTCCAGATAGAAGTCATTGATGTGCTCGCCTTCCTCCAGAACGTAGGGGGCGGGGATGTAGCCATTGACCATATTGGGATCAATGGTAACGGGGTTCTTTTTCATGTGGCACGCTCCTTATATCATGTTTGCATAGTTTTTATGCACAAAAATGCCGAAAGTATCGGCAAATTATACATAAGCATTGTAACATAAAGAAAAATATGATACAATATGTATTACAATAATAGTACAAAAGAGGGGAATTATGTATCACATCAAACCAGACAAGCGTTCCCAGGCTTCGGCGGAACAGATCGTCCAGGGAATGCGGAGGTGCCTGGGAAATCAGCCGCTGAAAGCCATCACCGTCTCCGACCTCCACCGGGCCACGGGCATCAGCCGGGCTACCTTCTACCGCCTGTTCGACACCCCGGAGGATGTGCTGCGCTACCATTACGACCAGCTGCTGTCCAGGGATTATGACCGGACAAAGGAGTATACGCCCCGGGAGCTGTTCGAGAATGCCATCGCCATGGGCATGGAGAACCACGAATTCTTAAAAGCCATGGTGGACAACGGCCGCTTCGACCTGCTGTTTCAGTATACGGAGAAGAGTTTCCGCATGATGGACGCCACCGGCTCCCTGTTCCCGGAGGCCATGGACCCTGTTCAGCGGGAATATACCATTTCCCACCTGGCCATGGCCATGGTGGCGACCCTCATCACCTGGGCAAGAAACGGCCGCCGGGAATCCGCGGCAGAGGTGGTGCAATACCTGAAGGAGTACGTGAAGATCGTTTCGGCGCTGATTGGTGAGGAATAAAGCCCGGTAGGATAAGAAAAAGAGATGTTCCGCAAGGAACATCTCTTTTTAATACAAAATTCAGCGGCGCCGCGTTTACTTGGCAGCATCCTCCTGAGCCTTCAGGATCGCATCCGCCTGGTCGTAGTTGAAAACTTTGCGGATCACGTCCTTGTAATACCAGAACATGGTCTTGCCGTTGTCATCATACCGCCAGCCGTAGCTGTAGGGCATGGAGTAGCCGTAAAATACGGTGATGCATTCCCCCTTGGGGTGGATGGCGGTGAAGGTGTTCTGCTCCTTGGTGGATGCCTTGGGAGAAAGGTATACGAATCGTTCCAGCGGCAGGCCGTCCAGCGGCTCAAAGCTGGTGACCTTGCTGTAGCTGATGTTCAGATACTTCAACCCGTCGCAGCCGGCAAGAGCGTCGATGTTTTCCAGCTTGTAGCAGTAAGCCAGCTCCAGCCAGGTCAGCTTTTTGCAGTTGTCGAACCCCGTAAGCTCAGTCACTGCACTTTCGGAGGCGATCAGAACTTCCAGCTCCGGCATGTAGCTGATAAAGCTCAGGTCGCTCAGATATTCATTGTGGCCGATGTCCATGTATTTCACATCTTCCAGATACTTCATGGGGCCGCAGGTGTCGTTGGTGACATTGTACACCGCCCGGATGGTATCGTCGTCGGTCAGGGTGTTGTACCGTCCGTCCACGCCGAAGTACACCCGCCAGACCACCTTGGGGCCGTCCCGGAAATCTTCCCGGATGGAGGCCAGCACTTCGTTGTCCAGACCGCAGTTATCCAGAATGAACCGCTCGCAGTGGTCCATGATCTTCAGCGCGGCCCGGATCTTCTCCTCGCCGTCGTTGCCGATTTTCTGATTCTTGAATTCCACTTCCTGATCGGCGGTGGAGATGGTCTTGCCGAAGAGGGAGAAGCTATAATGGAACACCACATTGGGTGCGGCGGCCTGAAGCCGGTCCACGTCGTCAAAGGACAGGCTGCTGTTCAGGGTCACATCCGTCAGATTGGTCAGCAGGCCCAGTTCCCGGCAGGCTTCGTCCACATTGGAAGCATCCATGTAGCTCAAGTCCAGCGTCGTGGTGTCCAGACCGAAGGTGTCGCCGAACAGGTCCACGGTGTAATCCAGGGTGATGTCGGGGTAAGCCGTGAGAACAGCGCTGATCTGCTCCGCGTTCAGGCTGATGTCGGGCAGCATGATGGTTGTCAGGCTGGGGAGGAACTGCAGGTTTTCCAGCAGCGTGTTATATTCAAAATCACCGGGATTCAGGGTGACGCTGGAGGACTTGTTGGAGACTGCGGCGCTGCCCATGGAGACGGTGTAGGTCACATCCACATTGGGGTGTTTGGAGATATAATCCAGAATGGCGTCGTAGCAGGTGCTGCCGCTTAAGTCCACGGATTTCAGATTGGGGTAATGGTCCAGGGTATAAAGCTCGCCCGCCTCCATTACCACGGCCAGGGTTTCCACCTGTTCCTTAGGATCGGTGGGAGCGGTGGTTTCCTCCGTTACGGGAGCGGTGGGAAGGGTGATGATCTCAGTAGCATCCGGAACGGAGGCCTCTGCGGCCTTGGAACTGCCGCATCCGCTCAGCGCAAAGACGGCAGCCAGCGCACAGACAGCGCAGGCGGTTTTTTTAGAAGAGAAAAGCATGAAGGATCTGCCTCCGATAAAGCGTAATTATGCTAACTATAGCATAGACGGCATAAAAAATCAAGAAATCGGGGTAGAATTCCGGCGAAGAACTGACATTCTGCGATTATGCCAAAATCCACCGCCGGCAGGAAAAGGTCTTTGCGCAGATTTGCGAAAAGAAAAGCGGACAGCCCTTAGGCTGCCCGCTTTTTGGGGGGATAGGTTACTGCAGACCCTGCTCGTAAGCCTCGATCATCTTCTTTACCATCTGCCCTCCGACGCTGCCGGCCTCCCGGGAAGTCAGGTGGCCGTTGTAGCCGTTGGTCAGGTTGACGCCCACTTCGGAAGCTGCCTGCATCTTGAACTGCTCCATAGCCTGCTTTGCCTGGGGAACATTGATATTGTTGTTGCTCATTGTAATTCTCTCCTTTTGTCGTTTTCCCGGAAAGTTAAGACGCTTTCCGGGAGGAAACCGACTTTTCTTTCCGCACACATATTTTTGCCCGCTTCGACTTTTGTATGCTTGGTTCTTTGCGGAAAGAAAGACAGTTTGTGCCAGTCCTTGAGAAAAATTCAGAAATATGGGCAGCGGCGGTTTCCGGCTGCGGATTTTGCCATTTCTCCGGAAACAAAAGGGCGGGCATCCTAAGACAGTGAACAGGCACAGCAGTATGATCTGCTGTGCCTGTTCTTGTATCATTCGGTTTCTTGTGATAATATGTAGACAAAAAGCCCGACAACTTTTTTTTATCATTCCATACCCCTCGCATTTCTGTACTAAACTAGGCCCAAAAACGAAAGGAGCCGGAAATATGCTTTTATCCGAGTTTGACGAAAGCCGCCGGGCGGTGATCAACCCCGAACAGACCATGGAGCCTGTAGAGAATTTTCCCGAAACGGTGGTTTCCGTCTTCTCCCACCAGCTTTTTGATGCTGTGGTGGATTTCCTCGGCGGCAGAAAGATCGCTGAGAGCCATGATGTGGATGGAGACTGGCCCATCTACGAAGTCACCTATCATGGCAGACGTTTGGGCTTTTACAAGGCCCGGCTTGGGGCTCCCGCCTGCGTAGGCTGCTTTGAGGAAGTCATCGCTTTGGGCGCCAAGCGGATCATTCTACTGGGAAACTGTGGCGTGCTGGACAAAAACATCCGGGACTGCGGCATCATCATCCCCACCCGAGCCATCCGGGACGAGGGAACCAGCTACCACTATGCTCCTGCCGCAGATTACATCGACGTGAACAGAAGATACCGCCGGGAGTTCAAGGAAGTATGCGACAGGTTCGGCTACCCCTATGTGGAGGGTGTCACTTGGACCACCGACGCCTTTTTCCGGGAAACCCCGAAGAAGATCGAAGCGCGAAAGGCCATGGGTGCTGTCTGCGTGGAGATGGAATGTGCCGCCATGCAGGCCATGTGCAGTTTCCGGGGTGTGGAATTCTTCCAGTTCCTCTACGCCGGGGACAACCTGGACCATTCCGATTGGGATCCCCGGAGCCTCTCCGGTTACGCCCGGCTGGATGATAAGCAGAAGATCGCCCTACTGGCTTTCGAGCTGGCCGCTGTCATAGAATAAAACCTTGGGCTGCTGCAATACACAATGGCTCGGATTCGTATGCTAAACTTCAATTTGCAAAGCCGATTTAAGGTCGCACTTCTATACATAGCATCCAGCTATGCAGTGCGAACAGTGATAAAAGCCAAGCGGCATTGTACCGCTTGGCTTTCACAGTTTTATGAACACCCGGCGAATGCCGCAGGCTTTCCGTTTTTAAATCTTCTTACAACTGCTGCGCTCCACAATACGGTGGGGAACAACGATTTTTGTGGTCATCAGGTTGGGATTTTCCGCGTGATTGATGACCTGATTGGCCGCTTCCTGTCCAAGCTGGTAGGAGTTGATATCCACAGCCGTAAGCTGGGGAGAGGCCAGCTGGGCATAAAGGGAGTTATTAAAGGCAATAATAGAAACATCCTCCGGGATGGAAAGCTGCATCTGAACGCAGACCCGTTCCAGGGCCAAAGCAAACATGTCGTCGCTGACCACAAAAGCAGTAGGACGGTCCTCCCGGCTCAGAAGCTGGCGCAGGGCGCTGGTGCCGTCGGAGTTGACGCTCTCCATTTCCACACAATAGTCAGCCCGCACAGGCAGATCGTGGAGCAGCAAGGAAAGCTGGTAGCCGGAACGGCGGTCAGCGGCGTACATAAAGTCGTTCTTGCTGCCCAGATAACCAATGCGCCGGTGACCGAGGCCGTACAGATAGTCCGCCGCTTCCCGGCCCGCCAGCAGGTTGTCATTGTCGATGCAGATTGTCTGGCTGGCCAGTTCATTGGGCTTGCCTACGATAACGTACAGCAGTCCGTGCTCGCAAAGATAATCGATGACAATGTCGTTGCGCTTGGAGTAAAGCATAATGAAGCCGTCCACGCTGCCGCTGAGATGGAGCGTGCGGACCGAGAGGAGGATCTCCTCGTAATCCTTGCCGGTGATGACGGTGCTGGTGACCTGCCGCTGGTTGCAGACCTGGCTGATGCCGCGGATGGCTTTCAGATAGAAGGTGTTTTCATAGGCTTCCCGGTCGGAGGGGGGCAGGACGATGCCAACGGTCTTGATGGAGGCGGAAGACTGCGCATCATTGGCGGCGGGCAGTTCATAGCCCAGCTCTGCCATGGCTTTCTGCACCCGCTCCCGGGTCTCTTTGCTGATGGCCGGGTTATCGTTGCACACCCGAGAAACGGTAGAAGGAGAAACACCGGCCAACTTGGCTACATCTTTGATCGTTACTGCCATTGTTGCACATCCTTTTCATGAAACAAATGCCGCTTTTATGCAAACGGTTTCTGCGTGTTTCATTTTAACGGATTTTTCGAGTCTTGTCAATTGTATTTTTTGCTCTGAAAAATTCCTGTAGCATTATTGCGATTAATCCAGCAAAATAACAGAACTGTATTGTTAAAAACGTAGAATAGGGAAATATGCCGAAAAAATAACTTGAAATTCTGGTGCAATCGTTGTATTCTATTTGCAGAAAGATTTCTGCAACATACCAGAAACCTTGGGAGCATAACTTGAAACAGCATGATTGAAAACGAACGCTGTTTGCCGCTTCCAACCGTGTACGGAAAAGGATGGTATTATGAAAATTCTGACTCTGAACACACATTCATTACAGGAAGAAAACTATGAACAAAAGCTCGACTGGTTCGTTGAGGGCATTCTCAGGGAAAAGCCCGACATCATCGCATTGCAGGAAGTGAACCAGACATTTAACGCGGAAGAAATGCCCACGGAAATGCTGGAAGGCCAGTATCCCGTTCCGGGCTGTATGATCATCCGCCAGGATAACCACGCAGCCCAGGTGGCCCACCGGCTGCGCCAGGCTGGCGTGGAATGCTATTGGGCCTGGATCCCCATTAAACTGGCATATGAACGTTATGATGAAGGAATCGCAATTTTGAGCCTTGGCCGCCCCATCCGCTGTGTGGACGCGTTCCCCATCAGCAAGGTCAATGATTACCACAACTGGCGCACCCGGGCAGTGCTGGGCGTTCAGGTGGAAGGAATGGACGACTGGTTTTACTGCCTCCACATGGGCTGGTGGGACGACGAGCTGGAACGGTTCCTGGACCAGTGGAAGAAGCTGAACTGCTGTATCGCCAGCAAGCGCATGTGCGGTACGGTGTGGCTGCTGGGCGATTTCAATTCCCCGGACCTTGTGCTGGGAGAAAGCTACGACCTGATCACAGCCTGCGGCTGGGTCGATACCTATAAGGCCGCAGCCTACCGGGATGACGGCATCACCGTTTCCGGCATCATCGACGGCTGGGAAGAAAAACTTGCAGGTAAAAATGTAGAAGGAATGCGCATGGATTACATCTGGTGCAGCCGGAAAAAAGAGATTCGTTCCTCCCGTGTCATGTTCAACGGAACGAAAGAACCAATTGTATCCGACCATTTCGCCGTTCTCATCGACGTAAAGGAGTAAAAAGACATGAGCAGAGCAGCAGGCATCCTGATGCCCATCACCAGTCTGCCGGGAAAGTACGGCATCGGCTGTTTTTCAAAAGAAGCGTATGCCTTCGTGGATTGGCTGGCAGAGGCCGGCCAGACCTTCTGGCAGATCCTGCCCATCCACCCCACCAGCTATGGCGACTCTCCCTACCAGTCCTTTTCCACCTTCGCGGGCAATCCCTACTTCATTGATCTGGAAGCCCTGATCGGAGAGGGCGTGCTGACCCGGGAAGAGTGCGACAGCATGGATTTCGGCGATTACGAGGAGGACGTTGACTACGAAGCCCTCTATGAAAACCGTTATATCCTGCTGACCATGGCCTATGAGCGCAGCAATATCAGCGAAAATCCGGATTATCAGCGCTTCCTCAGCGAAAACGGCTGGTGGCTCAATGACTACGCCCTGTTCATGGCTCTGAAAAATTTCTTTGGCGGTAAGTGCTGGTATCAGTGGCCCGAGGACATCCGCCTGCGTTACGGCTATGCCCTGGACTACTACCGCCGCGAGCTGTACTTCGATATTGAGTTCCAGATGTACCTGCAATTCAAGTTCTTCCAGCAGTATTGGAACCTGAAAAACTACGCCAACGGGAAGAATATCAAGATCATCGGCGACATTCCGATTTATGTATCCCTGGATTCCGCCGATACCTGGGCACACCCGGAGCTGTTCCAGCTGGATAAAAACAACGTGCCTACCGCGGTAGCGGGCTGTCCTCCCGACGGTTTCTCTGCCACCGGACAGCTTTGGGGCAACCCTTTGTACCGCTGGGACTACCACGCTCAGACGGGCTACAGCTGGTGGCTGAGCCGCCTTTGGTATGTGTACCGGCTGTATGACGTGACCCGCATCGACCACTTCCGGGGCTTTGACGAATATTATTCCATCCCCTACGGCGACAAGACCGCGGAAAACGGCCACTGGGAAAAAGGTCCCGGCATCGGTCTGTTCCGCTGTGCGGAGCAGAATCTGGGCTGGCACGAGGTCATCGCGGAAGACCTGGGCTATGTGACCGACTCTGTCCGGCAGCTGGTGCGGGACAGCGGCTTCCCCGGTATGAAGGTGCTGGAATTTGCCTTCGACTCCCGGGACTCCGGATCCGCCAACGATTACCTGCCCCATAACTACATAGAAAACGCAGTGGTCTACACCGGCACCCACGACAATGAAACGGTGGTGGGCTGGTTCGATACCATCTGCACCAAGGACCGTGCCCTGGCCCGGAATTACCTCTGCGACTACTACACCCCCGAGGAAGAGATCTATAAGCCCTTCCTGGCTCTGGCCTTGGGCAGCGTGGCAAAATACTGCATCATCCCCATTCAGGATTGGCTGGGTCTGGACAACAGCTGCCGCATGAACAAGCCGTCCACCATCGGCTGCAACTGGCGCTGGCGTGTGACGAATGCCCAGCTGAGCAAAGCGCTTCAGCAGGAGATCCGAACCCAGACCCTGCGCTATGGCCGCATGAACTGGAGCAATTTCAACAAATAAATCGCATAACCATGAATAATATCTAAATTAGATATTCAATATATAAATTGGAGGTAAAATATATGAATCAGTTCGACTACACCATTCAGGATGTAAAGGGCATTCACGCCCGTCCCGCAAGCCAGATCGTTAAGATCGCAAAAGAGTATGCCGACACCGTGATCACCATGGAGCGGGATGGCAAGAGCGCCGACGCAACGCAGCTGATGAGCATTATGAGCCTGGGCATCCGTGAGGATGATGTGATCACCGTCAAGGCAGAAGGCTCCTCCGAAGACGCCGCCATCGAAGCTCTGCGCACCTTCATCGAAGCCAACCTGTAATACGCCTTCTTAATAAAAACCTTTGGCTTTCATTAAGAAGGCGCCGCCGAAAGGCGTCGCAGCGGCATCTCCCGGCCATCGGTGACAGGATGCCGGACAAAACAACATCGGGTGGATCCCATCCGTTTTCATATACCACCTCTTCCTTTCCTTTATTCCACAACTCCCCCGGCACCCAAAGTGCCGGGGGAGTTGTGCGTTCAGCGGAGCTTTCTGTGATACACAAAAATGTGGATGGCGAGGAAAAAGACCACTGCTATGGAGAGAACTCTGTGGAGGATCAAAACCAAAGGATACGGATCCAGGATCATGCCCAACAGGCCGCTGACAAAGGACAGGAGGACCAAAGCGAGCAACAGATACCGCTTTGCGCCCAGCTTCCTGCGGTAGACGATGGTATGGACGATGCTGAGCAGCAGGAACAGAACAGATGCCAGCTTGTGGATATGGATTCCGGTGAGAGGGACCAGAACGGTGAGGATAAAACTGACCAGCAGTGCCAGGTTCAGGAGTTTGGCACCGGAGAGGGATTTGGTTTTCTGAGACATGGAAGCTCCTTTTTAAGCGGCGGTGGTTTCCGCGTTGGCGGCAGGGATGGTCTTGACTCCGAACAGGAAATAAACGATATGGAAGATCCACACGCAGGCCAGGACAATACGGCCCACAGGCACAGCGTGCATCATAACAAAGCCGATGGACATGAGCGCCGTCACCGTGATCATGATGTGGACCTTTGTCTTCTTTGTCATGCCTTTCCCGGCAACATAGCTTTCCAGATTGTCCTTGTAGAGCTTGGTGCTGATAAACCAGCGGTGCAGCGTTTCGGAGGATCGGGCGAAACAGAACGCCGCCAGCAGCAGGAAGGGGAACGCGGGCAGCAGAGGTACCACCGCGCCGACAGCGCCGATGCCCAGCCCGATGCAGCCTAACAGGATGTAAAAGGTTTTCTTCAAATTCATGGTTTGTTCTCCAGTCGTTTGGTTTCTTTTTTGGTTTCGATGACATGGCGGATGGCCAGAACGGGATGGTAAAACAGCATCCGGGGGCCGGAAAAGCGCATGACGGCGCGGATCTTTTCCCGCATCTCCGGTTTGTAACAGTGTACCCGGCAGTTGGAGCAAAAGGTTTTCGTCTCCATGAAGGGACATTTTTCACTGCGGAGCCGGGCATAGGCATCCAGCGCGGCGCATTCCGGGCACAGGGCCTTGCCGCCGTGATGTTTGCGGCAGTAGAGGGAGATCATCAGGGAGACGACCTGCTGTTCCCGCTGCCGTTTGGACGATACATCCATCAGCACATCCTCCCGTGCTCCACGGAGTAGACGGTATCGGCGATGCCCATGGTGGATGCCCGGTGGGAGACCAGAATGACGGTCTTGCCGCCGCGGGACTCCTGCAGGGATTTGAGGATCACCGCTTCATTCAGACTGTCCAGATTGCTTGTGGGCTCATCCAGCAGCAGGAAGGGGGCGTCGTGGAGGAAGGCCCGGGCAAGGCCCAGGCGCTGCCGTTCGCCGCCGGAGAGGGTGTCCCCCAGTTCGCCTACAGGGGTGGCGTATCCCTTGGGCAGGCTCATAATAAAATCGTGAACGGAAGCCCGCTTGCAGGCCGCCATGATTTCTTCGTCTGTGGCGTCCAGCTTGGCAATGCGAAGGTTGTTGCGGATGGAGTCATGGAACAGGTGGGTTTCCTGGGTGACAAAGCTCTCCATTTCCCGGAGGTTGGCGGTGTTGATCTCATCCACATTCCGCCCGGATAGCTTAATTTCGCCCCGGCCGGTCTGCCAGAAGCGCATGAACAGCTTCAAAAGGGTGGATTTTCCGGAACCGGAACGGCCTACAATGCCGATGATCTTGTTTTCGGGAATGGTGACGGAAAAGTCGTCCAGAATGGTCTCCCCGTCATAGGCGAAGGTGACATGTTCCGCCGCCGCGCCGTGGAATTCCGTTTCCGCCATGCCGCTGACTTCCTCTGCAACAGGCTGTTCCTCCAAAAGATCCAGGACCCGGTTGCCTGCGGCGAAGGTATTTTGCAGCGTGCTGCCCAAAGCGGCCAGGGCCACCACAGGGCCAAAGGAACTCATCAGTGCCAGCGTGCACACAAGCGTTCCTTCAAAGCCGCAGAGGGAAGCGGAGAGGAACAGCATGGCAAGATCAAAAATCAAAATAACGGTGTTGGTCACAGCGGTGTTGCGGCCCGCCGTGCGCTTCATTTTCTCTTCCTCGCAGGACAGCGCGTCGGTCATAGCGTTCATAGCTGCCAGCCGCTGCTGACCCTGACCGTACTGGATGGTTTCGGACAGGCCCCGCAGACTGTCCAGGACAAAGCTGGACAGCGCGCCGGATTGGCCGCGGAACTTTGCGCCGGTGTCGCCGCTGAGCTTGGAGGTGGCCAGGGGAATGAGAATGCCGACGGTTCCGTAGGCCGCCAGCGCCAGCACCCCCAGCGCGGTATGATAGGAACCAAGGAAGGCCGCCATGAGCACGCAGAACAGGAAGGCGATGCAGATGGGGGAAATGGTGTGGGCGTAGAATACTTCCAGCAGTTCAATGTCGGAGGTGATAATGGAGATCAGGTTGCCCTTGTCCCGGCCCTCCAGCTTGGCGGGGCACAGGCGGCGCAGAGCGCCGAAGACCTTGTCCCGGATCAGGGCCAGCAGTTTAAAGGCGATGAAGTGGTTGCAGGCCTGTTCGGCATAGCGCAGGATGCCCCGGGCCAATGCGAAAAGAAGCAGGCAGGTGAAAATCAGGCCCAAGGACATGGTGACGTCCAGTCCCAGAAGATTCAATATGGCGAAACCGCCGAATACGGTGATGAGACTGGCGCACAGATGCCCTGCCAGGCCCATGATGATAGCCAGGATCATATAGAGCGTAAGGGGCTTTACCAAACCCACCAGCCGGGTCATAACGGTCAATCCGCTTCGTTTCATAGGGCGTTCCCTCCTTTTGCGTAGTGTTCCAGCTCCCGCTGGGCGTTCCACAGTCTGGCATAGACACCGTTGGCCGCAAGAAGCTGCCCATGGCTGCCGGACGCGGCAATGGTTCCCTGATCCAGAACGTAGATCGTATCCGCCTCTGCCACATTGGCAAGCCGGTGGGAGATCAGGATCACGGTCTTCTGTTTGGCCAGTGCGTGGATTTCCGCCATGATGTCGTTTTCACTCTCCACATCAATGTTGGAGGTGGCTTCATCGAAGATGTAAACCGGGCTGTCGTGGAGCAAAGCCCGTGCCAATGCCAGCCGCTGGCGCTGGCCGCCGGAAAGGTTGGCGGCCTTTTCCGCCAGAGGGGTGTCCAGCCCCTTCTCTCCCCGCAGGAACTGCGCAAGATTCACCTGCTCCAGCACCTGCCACAGGGTGTCCTCGCCTGCATTGGGCCGGGCCATCAGCAGATTATCCCGGACAGTGCCCTTGAACAGGTAGCTCTGATGGCTGATGTAGGTTATGGTTTTCATGAGACTTTCTTCGGAAATTTCGGAAAGGGACTTGCCGCCTATGGTCACGCTGCCTGTGTACCCCTTGCTCCGGCCCATAAGGATAGACGCGATGGTGGATTTGCCGCAGCCGCTTTCACCTACGATGGCGGTGAAGCTGCCCTTGGGGAAGGCCATATCCACACCGTGGAGAATTTCCCGGTCCGCGTCATAGGAGAAACGCAGGCCTTTGCATTCCAGGGAGCAGTCCTCCGGGACGGTGCCGGTTTTCTCCTCAGCCTCAGGCAGATCCAGCAGGCGGAAGATTTTGTCAGATGCCGCCATGCCGTTCATGGCGATGTGGAAGAAGGAACCCAGCAGCCGCATGGGCAGGAAGAAGTCCGCCGCCAGCAGAAGGATCATCAGGCACCCCGCCAAATCCACGCGGCCCGCCCGGAACTGGGTCACTGCCAGAATCACGCCCAGGGCCGCGCCGCCGTAGGCGATGAGATCCATGATGGTGATGGAGTTCAGCTGCATGGTCAGCACCTTCATGGTGATCCTGCGAAAATGCTCGGACTGCTCGTTCATTTCCCGATGCTTAAATTCGTCCGCCTGATAAATTTTGGTGGTGGTCAGGCCCTGCAGGTTTTCCAGGAAGGTTTCTCCCAGGGCGGTGTACTGGCCCCAGTATTTTGCCAGCAGCTTCTTGGCCCACCGCTGCACAGCCACAATGGTCACAGGGATCAGCGGCACGCAGACCAGCAGCACAATGGCGCTGGGAAGGTTAACGAAGCTGAGAACGAAAAACAGGGTCAGCGGCGCCAGCATGGCATAAAAAAACTGGGGAAGGTAAGCGCCGAAATAGGTTTCCAATTGGTCAACGCCTTCCACAGCCACCTGTACGATTTCGGAGGTGTTGGCCTGCTCTTTGTAAGATGCGCCCAGGCGAAGGAGTTTTCTGTAGATTTTCTCCCGCAGGGTCTTCTTGACGGCTTTGGAGGACAGATACCCCATCCGGCTGGCCGCCACGGCGCAGACATACCGGACGGCTACAGCCGCCGCGGCGGTCACAGCGGTGGCGGCAATCTGGGTGCCGTTGGCGCTTCCCTCATAAAGCCCCTGCAAAAACTGAGCAACGGCGCCCATCATGGCAATATTCGCCGCAAGGGAGACCCATTGACAGAGCACATTACCGGCAATGTATTTTTTACTTTCCCTGACTGTGCCGATCAGCCGTTTGTTTATCATCATATCCTGAATTGCCTTTCCGTTGAATTTTAAAATTAGCTATTGCTAACCAATGAGCAAAAGAAAAGCACTAACACAGCATCTGCGTTAGTGCCTGCTAACTGTTGAGATAGGATACCATAGAAGCGGAAAAAAGTCAATGGTCAATTGCCGGCAGCCTGCGGGATTTTGGGAGCAGGGGAACGGGGACGGTCTGTTTTTGTTTCGGTTTTCGGAAAACGGACGAGCAGCAGCGAATAGAGTAAGCTGGAGGTGATGCGCATGATTGCCGCAGCCTGGCTGATGCTGAGCACGCTGCTGTATTCGCTGCAATTATCCACAGGCTCCTTCCCCAAACCTCTGACAGAGGAAGAGGAGCGGTATTATCTAACCCTGGCCAAAGAGGGCGACCTGGAGGCCCGAAACATCTTAATAGAGCGCAACCTGCGCCTGGTGGCCCACATTATGAATAAGGGATAATGCACGCGGAAGTTTTTTGTGGAGGACAAACGGTATGATTTTGTCCGCATACTATGGCAGAACCGCGAAAATCCACTGGAACGCGGTGCTGATGTGAATAGGGACAGGCCCGGCAGGTGATTGACACTTGCCGGGCTTGAATGCTGTATGGATGGTGAGCGTCATGTAATAAAGCCGTGAAATTTTCAAGTTTGTTACATCAATGTAATAAACTTTGCAAGGCGGCACATTCGACTGTTTCTCGATCTTTCGGTATCATAACAGTATCGAAGCAAAGGAGGCATGACTATGAAAATTCAATACATTCGAGTGGGCGATTATTTCATTCCTGACCTGGAACTGCCACAAGAATCCCGTCCCATGGGCAAGTGGGGGCGGATGCACCGGGACTATCTGAGGGAGTATAAACCGATTCAATACAACTGCTTGCTCCTGTCCGGCAAGCTGTGGACCTATCTGGCCGACCTGAACGAGCAGGCTCAGGAACAGTTGGACCGGATCATTCAGCAGATGAAGACAGCGGAGGGCGTTACAGAAGCATTGAAAGCGGCTGATCCTACGGCGTGGGTTCAGAGAATGAATAGTATCCGAAACCGGGCAGAGGAAATTATCCGGGAGGAGCTGATCTACAATGGATAACATTGCCCAGCGGCTGAAAGCCTATATCGAAGCACATCCTTTCGATCCCGGTGACAGCGACTGCGAAACTGTCTTGGATCAACTGTTCCAAGCCTATCAGGAGTCCCATGAATCCGACCCGCCGGAAATCCGTGATGGCTTCAAAAATTTGGCAGAACTATTGAAAAATCTGCCTGTGAGAGATAATGATGCCGTGTTTAATCTCTACTGCGGTCTCTGTACCGCCTATGAGCATAAAGCATTCCTTGACGGTCTCCAATACGGTGCACACATTATAAGTGAATTATTTACCAAATGATAGGACCCGCTGTGAAGAAAACAAGCTTCACAGCGGGTCGATATTATGCAATTACATTAACAGCGTTATCCTTGACCGCATTGATCGCCGCGATCAGCTGAGCCTGCTTTTGCGCATTGAACAAACGCAGGAAACTGATGGGCTTATCGAAGGGCGGCTTGCGCAGATCGGTCACATTTTCCATATAGCCATTCTGCTCTACGAAGGCGATGACCTTGTGGACAAAGGCAATCTGCTTCTGATTCAGTGAGGAATCGTTGATGAAGCCCGAGAACGCCTGCATAGCTGCGTCATGATCCAGCTTGGCAATCTTTCGTACTAGCAGGCCAAAAGGTGTATCGCCAAACTCCCGTGTATAGTCCTCGCGGCTTCCCAACTCGCTGGTTAGTACACGCTCCAGCTCACTGTAGTCACCTGCACCCAATGGAATATTGTGGGTCAGCTTATAGATTGCCAGTGTATTGCCATGCTCATTGATATAGCGGTTAACCTTATCCCGATAATCCTCAAAATCGTAGGCTGGATCCAGTTTTTCACCTTCCTTGCTGTCGATCACCGGGTCAGCAAGTTTCGTGATAATCGGGTCTCTGCCGCCTTCGTCTACAATGAACTTAATCAGATCCCGTAATTCTTTCCGAACATTTTCCAATGCCAGAATATCACTGGCTTCCCAAAACGCATCTGTGCCGATTTCCTTGATCAGTGGTAGCTTCGCTGCCACCTGTGGAATGCTGGATTTCCGTTCCAGAAGCTGGGCCATGTCCTTTAGCTGTTTCTGTGCATATCGCAAAGAAGGCATTTGCTCCAAATCCGCCAAAATCAGACCATACATGAAATTATCGAATCGTTTCGCATATTCGTCTGTATCGTTCATACGTACGATGGGTGCAATCTGCTGTAATAGTTCGCTCTTTTCAGCTTCACCAACGCATGCAAATGCCTCAACTCTACTGTACTTTTCCGCAAACTGCAAACGCAGCCGAACCTCGACCAGCTCTCGATCCAGTGTTTGCACCTGATCATGACAAACATCTACCAATTCCTTTCGCCAAGACTGATAGGCTGAGTCTGCAAATGTACTCTCTTGCAGCAAGGAAATCAATTTGACCCGTTTCCCAAAGATGTTCTCCGAAAGCGTTTTTGTTTCGCGGGTTTCGTATCCTTCTTTATGTTCCCGGAAATACTCAAAATTACCGCAGTAGTCGAAGATCAAAAACCGCCGTTTATCAGTATATTCACCGTCAATCTGATCGGTGCAAGTCAAGCCCTTGCACAGTCGCGTTCCTCGACCAATCATCTGCCAGAACTTTGCCTTGGAGCGAACTTTTTTGAAGAAAACCAGATTCACGCATTGGGGAACATCAATGCCGGTGTCCATCATATCTACAGACACAGCGATATGCGGCTCTTTTTCCGGCTGCTTAAAATCATCAATCACCGTCTGGGCATAAGCATCATCACAGATGACCCGCTGGGCAAAGGTACCGTTATACTTAGGATAAAGCTTATTAAAACGCTGCAATATGAACTCTGCATGTTTCTTATTCTGGGCAAAAATGATTGTCTTGCCCAAGCGGTCACCGCCAGCAACCTTGATGCCCCGCTCCATCAAATCCTGAAGCACGGTATCCACAGTTGTTTCATTAAAAACAAACTTATTCAACTGGGCTGAAGGAATAAACTCCGGCATCAGACCATCTTCGATGAAATCATCTTCATAACGCAGCTTGTCCTCTTCGGATAGGTCTTCGTATGTGATTCCTTCTTCCAGGAATTTGGTCTTTACCTCATAATTGTAATAGGGGACCAGTACGTGATCCTCATATACCGCCGTTTCATAGTCATAGGCATAGGTTGGTACACCCGGTTCCAGTTCAAAGAACCGGTATACGTCCCTATCGGGGTCTTTCTTCGGCGTGGCGGTCAGGCCAACCATGATAGCATCAAAATACTCGAAGATAGCCCGGTATTTCTTAAAAATACTTCGATGGCTCTCGTCCACGATGATCAGGTCAAAATGCGCCGGTGTGAACAGCCGCAGGCCATCCTTGCTCTTTACATCATCAATGGCGTTCAGCATCGTCGGATAGGTAGAAAACACGATCCGGGCGTTCCGGTCATCCTTATTGGAGCAAAGGTTGCACAGTGACATATCCGGAAGATAATTCTTAAAATCGTCCTTTGCCTGTTTCACCAGCGCCGTTCTGTCTGCCAGGAACAGAATATTTGTCACCGCATTGCCACGGCTGAGTACATCCGTCAGGCTGGATGCAGTGCGGGTCTTGCCGGTGCCGGTGGCCATGACCAGAAGATGCTTGCGGAAGCCCTGATCCAGCTGCTCGCAAACTGCACGAATGGCTTCTTTCTGATAGTAGCGGTCAGTGATCTTATCATCAATGGAAATTTCCATCAGATCCTTTCGCTCGCTGCGGCGGTTCATCAGCTTTTGCAGATCGTCCTTGCTGAAGATACCGCTGACCTTCCGCTGGGGGCCAGATTGGTCATCCCAGAAATAGGTTTCAAAGCCGTTGGTGGTAAACATCATGGGGCGGCGTCCGAATTTACGCTCTAAGCAATCCGCATAAAGTACCGCCTGTTTGCGTCCAATGTTCGGATCTTTGCTGGTCCGCTTTGCTTCCACGACTGCCAGTGGAAGCTTGTCTTTTCCGAATAGGACATAATCCACATAACCCTTCTGTCCAATCACACCGGCCATGCCATCCACTTCATATTCTTCCCAAACATCCGCGTTTTCGCCCTCAAACTTCCAGCCCATCATCTTCATATCCACATCGATGTACCGCTTCCGGGTGACAAATTCGGAAGGATCCTCCGGGGTAAAGACACGGCTTTCCATGTGCTGCTGTTTCTGGGCAGTCAGATGCTCAGACATTTTTTCGATTTGTGCACGAAGCTTCTCAATTTCCGCTTCCTTCTGATCCAGAAGGCTTTCCTGCTCTTTGATCTTTTTGGTATCGATGATGACTTTTTCCCTGGGGATCAGGCTGTCGTCAAAGCAGCGCTCCTGATAGTCACTGCCATAGCAGTAATCCACCCATTGGATAAATTCAAACAGGCTTTTCAGAGAAGCCAGTGCGTCTCCGGGAGCAACGCTGCGCTCCGTATGTACTGCCAGATTGCCCAGTTTGATCATAAAGGGCAGCTTTCCCCAGGTATTGGCATCCAGAGCAAAACGGAAGGAGGGCTCATGAATTAGGGACTGTAAATTGTCCTTATAGGGCATCTGCATAGTGTTGTCCGCTGCGTAGACCCATTTCACCGCCAACTCCAACGCCTTCCGGCAGCCCACGGCGCACATAGCCGGGCTGGAATGGTACACCTTCTCTGCTTCCACAGCGGCGGAGGAGAAGAGGGCATATTCTGTTTGGGTGGTTAGAAATTTGAAGTTGGACATAAAAGTCACCTCAATTACTATTCTTCTTTTCGAACTCGTCCAAATACTTTGATATATTGCTAAGCTCCCTAGAAAAGCGCGAATCCATCCAATATCCTAGAAAAATCAGGGCAAAGGAAAGTAGTGTAATCGTGTTCAAATCAACACTATCAGAAATTTCTTTTTCCATTGACAATCCTACAACAAGGACAATTATTGCTAGTACATACATAAGCGCACACAAATCAATATTATGCTTTTTCGGTATCTCAACTGAGTTGTCGGAGAAACTCAACAAGCGTATTTCAATTGTAGCAGCAATTTTCTTGTAATAAAATGCTTTATCAAATGCTTGCGACAGCGAAAGTAATGCTGCTGATAATGTGCAAACAGCTATTTTCCACTCTGAAATAAGACCGAAATAGTTTAGCACCGCCAACACAAGTGCCGCAATTGTAAGTGCCAAAAAAGTAAGTTCGCCATAATGTCTTTTTCGCATATTTAACTCACCCCAAGTACTTTGACTGCAAAAAATTATTCACCATTCCAGATGCAAACGCCACGCCATTTGCTGTAAAAACCGTTTGACACATTTTTTCAAACCGCCTTTTATTCACATCGGAAAGATTTGAATAATCTTCTCTAAGTTCACGTACCTTATCTCCAAACTTTAAGATAAAAATATCATATTCTTGCTGATCGGTCATTCTATCCCTCCTGTTCTGCATCTATTATAGCGAGCTAAGAATTGACACACAAGGCAGAAAAAGTGAAATTTTCGTGCAATTTTCGAATTACCCAAAGTATTTCTGCATCAAGGATTTTTTTAGCAATTCCAGTTTATTGAGGCTCTGCTGGATTGCCAATTTAGATTTGTCGGTCTGTTCGACGAAGGCAGCGAACTGCTCCTGCCGCTCGATGGGCGGTACTGCTACGCGGTAATTTTCCAAGAAGGAAGCGGGAACTCTGCGCTGTCCTGCGCTGCCGGTCATGTTACTGGCCGCATCTTCACGAAACTGCGAAAATGCCGTAAGCGTATAAATCCAGTAGGGATTGCTCTTACCGCTGATCGGGCGAAGCACATGGAACTCTGTCGATCCAAATCCGAGTCCATTATGAAGACCTCTGGCTACTGCTCCTTTACCGTTTTCCATGCACGGAGTAATCTTGGCAAACAGCACATCGTTCTCTGCAAAATAGGTGAAGCCTGTTTTTACTTCATCATATTCCTTTACCGCAGTTGCGTCGATTTCTCCGCGCTCTGTTACTGCTGGCATAGGGACGAAGGATACCTCTACGCCGCTGCTGAGTCTGGGGTCTTGTCCCTTCTTGGGGTTAATATAGCAAATGCTGCCCAGAGGCATCAGCCCCCAGCCAAAATCATCTGCTCCCGGCATGCCGAACAGTTCGATAAATCGGGATTTAACCAACTGATCCAGCTTTGCAAGTTGCTCTTTCCGTAGGGCAATCAGTTCGAAAACTTTGCTGATCTTTGCAACTACTGATTTCTGTTCTGCAATCGGTAATAGCGGAATTTCAATTTTGCGCATATCTGCCTGCGTCAATTTCTGGCGGGTTGCGCCATTAACAATATCGCTTACATCTCGAAACATTAACGAGTAGCAGAGATAATCAATATCAATACAATCCTTTGCTTTCAGTACATGGGCATGATTATTTACCCAACACTTACCCTTTACTCGGTATGCAATCGGCTTATCCGTAGAACCGAAGTGTCCACCATCCTCTGCCAGCAATACAAGTTCGTCATCGAAGATGTAATCTGCTACATAGTCCTGTACACCATTTGCACCATAATATGGATACGGACCAGCAACTCTATCTTTTGCAGTGATAGGTACTCTTTTGCTATCGAGGATTTCACATACATCTTCTAATCTTGCCATCACAGCATCCCCTCCAGTTCGGCCAGGCCTGCGGTGATCTGCATTTCCAGTTCGTGCAGATCAGCCAGGATCTCTGCTGTGGAGGGGTACTCCACGGGCTTATACTCGGTCTTCTTATACTTGTTGATACTGAGGTCATAGCCGTTTTCCACAATCTCGTCCCGGGGAACAAAGAAGGACTTGTCGGTGCGCTGACGCTCCGCCTCCCCCTCCGGATTGCGGAACCGGTTGATAATATCGGGGATATCGTTGTCCTTAATCTCGCTGCGCTTATCGTCTAAGGAGAAACCGTCGGCGGTCATATCGTAGAACCAGACCTTGTCCGTACCGCCGTGGCCGGTCTTGGTGAAGATCAGAATACCGGTGGACACACCGGCATAGGGCTTGAACACGCCGCTGGGCATAGAGATCACCGCCCGGAGCTGGTGATTCTCCACGATCTCCTTACGGATAGACTGGTGGGCCTTACTGGAACCGAACAGCACACCGTCGGGAACGATGCAGGCGCACTGACCGCCCTTCTTCAGCATCCGCAGGAACAGGGCCAGGAACAGCAGTTCGGTCTTCTTGGTATTGGTCACCGCCTTCAGATTGTCATGGATACTCTCCGCATCCACGGTTCCCTTAAAGGGCGGATTCGCCAGAATCATAGTAAACTTTTCCGTAATCTCATTCTGCTTTGAAACGCTGTCTTTGTAATCTACCTCCGGCTTGCCAATGGAGTGGAGCATCAGATTCATGGCAGAAATACGCAGCATAGTACGGTCCGTATCGAAGCCGGTAAAGGCAGGGCCTTCATAATGTTCCCACTGCTCCGGGGTCATGGTGTCCTCATACTCCCGCCGAATAAACTCCGCGGCGGATACCAGGAAACCCGCTGTACCGCAGGCAGGGTCACATATCACATCATCCGGCGTGGGCCGCAGCAGCTGTACCATCATTTCCCGGATATGCTTGGGGGTACGGAACTGACCGTTCTGACCGGCGGTTGCCAGCTTGCCCAGCATGTACTCGTACAGATCGCCCTGCATATCCCGGTCGGAGATATCATGCTCGTAAAGATCTTCCAGTCCGGTGATGATCTTCTGCAGCACCTGAGGCGTGGGGATCAGGAACATGGCGTCGTTCATGTATCGGGCGAAGGCAGTTTCTGCTGCACCTTCATCATTCTCATCATCGGGAATCTCGATCAGATTGTTCTGCTCATCAAAATCCGGCAGACGGCCATACTTCAAATTCTTTATTGCAGGAAACACCCGCTGTGCCATGATGTCATAGATATACCGGGGATCCATGTTTTTGAACTTACTCCAACGCATGGACTGCCCCGCTTCGCTCTGAGGGAAAATTTTCAGCAGCTTCTCTCCGGTCATATGCTCAAAGCCTTCGGTTTCCAGTTCCTTTTCGTCCAGACTCCGAATGAACATCAGGTAAGTCAGCTGTTCAATAACAGTCAGAGGGTTGGTAATTCCACCTGCCCAAATATCTGTCCAGATTTTATCTACTTTATTCTTGATCGTTCCGGTAATCATTCTTTTTCTCCTTTTAGTTCCATGTTGTTTGCGAAGCGATCCAGTTTACGGTGAGTTCATTTTCTGAGGTAATTGCATACCAGATTGGGGAAAGGAACTGCTGAATACCGCCGATCACTTCTGTAAAGGGCATTTCGGGGTTGCCCAATGTTCTTAGGAAGTAACGCCATTTGGTCTGCATATCCGAATCATCTGCCAATGCCAAGACACGGTCAAAGCTATCTTTTTCGTAGGTTGTGCCACGATTCTGAAGGGTTTCCTGAATTGCGGTTTGCAGTTTCAGTCCATCAAAGTCGAAGGTTCGGGACAGATAATAAATGTCGTAAAAATCCTTCATACGTCCTGTCAGTTCAAAACGCTGGAGGATAGCATCGAACTTCTCTGCAATGGTACTTTCCAGAGAATATGTAAGGATCTCCGGCTTTTCGTAGCCGTCCAGCTGGGTTTGTATATTCCGTCGTTGGGCGCTGGGGACGATCACATCGCCCACGCCAATATCCACATTGAATGGCACACGGACATTCTTGATATAGCCGGTGATCTGAGTGCTGATGCCGTGGTACTTTCGCTGCACAGCAATCGGCTCCATCTTCGTTGCCTTAAAGGTCACAAAGTCATTGCCGGTGTCCACCGACAGAATCTCAGCAATGATCTCATCCATCCGGGCAAGATCGTTGTTCAGTCCACGCATCAGGAAGTCCACATCCACCGTTGCCCGACTCTCGAAGTTGGTCAGGGTATAGATGAACAGGCCACCCTTCAGAACAAAGTTATCGGTATACTTGGAGCCTGCCAGTCGCCGCAGGAATTCCTCCTGGAAGAACATCTGCAGGCACTGCTGATAACTGATACCGGAAGCCTTAGCCTTGTTTTTCAGTTTTGCAAGAACAGAAGCGGCAATATCTGCCATAGTCAAATCTCCTTACTCTTCCACAGGAACGGGGATGTACACCATCTTCAGCGGAATCATTTTGCGATACTTCTCACTGAGCTGGTCATAGTATTTCAGAATCAGCTCCACCAGTTCCGTGCCATTGATGCCACGGATGATGGGAGTATTGTCCAGATATTTCTGGGCATTCTTGGTGTAATTGGAAAGGGTTACAAACAGGCCGTAATCACCTTCCCGCATAGCACCTTTCAAGGACTGGATAGTTGTCTCCTTAATGTCGCTGTCCTGGCTCTTCACCTGAACAACGATTCTGGGAGGCAGTTCGTCCTTATATGCGGTGATATCAATACCGCTATCGCCACCCTGTGGAGACAGCTTCGTACGATAGCCCATAGCATTGAGCAAATCGGCCACAAACTCTTCCAGAGCATAACCCTTGAGTTTTTTGCTCAGTTCCTTCAGAATAAAGTCCTTTGTAGACTCAATGATATCATCCGCCGTGGCTGCTACAGTTTCATCGGTTTCCGCCATTGCTGCAGCAGGCTTGAAACCCTTGTCCAGTGCCTGCAGATATTCATCTGCATAGTTTTTCAGTAGGAAGAAGGACATGGCAGATCCAACCTCATACAGTGCACCCTGGGAGAACGCCGTACGGGGCAGATGCTTCAGCCACTTCACCTTGCGCTGCTGTACATACGGATCTGCATCAGGAATATAGATAAAATTGCTTTCTACGATACCAATGTTGATCTTACGGTCAATCTTGGAAGGGAACACAACATAGTCACCGATCTGCATCTCACAAGCGAACCGGTACAGCATACCGGCACTGGTAGCAATGGCCCCCTTTTTGCCATTGGGATAGGTCTCGATGAAATGAGTCTTGTATGCCTCTCTGGTGGGTTCCAGTTTGCTGCAGTCTCCAAATTCCTTCCAGCCGATGGCAATTACATTCTTGTTCAAGAACAGATTATCATCCATCGTATGGATGCCCCATACTTTCTTTTCTTCGTTTGCCATCACAGCCACACTCCAATCAAATCTTTCGCAATTTTCTTTACCCGCAGCGGTTCTGCGTATTCCAGTAGCTTGGGGATGCTCTTTTCTGGGTCTGTAATATAATTCTGAATTGCCTTATTAAAAATCTCTCTATCCATTTTATTGCGATACCGCAGACAGTCGCAAATCACACGGTCTTTATCGTAAATCCGAACTTCATGTCCATCTATATTACCTTTAGTCAGTCCCAGTTTAAGTACTGAAGGTTCCACATAATATGGCTTTACAAAAGGATAGTCAATATTGAACCGGGATTTTCCGGAATCTTTACTAACGGCAAGATGCCAATCTCCGGGAGTACGGTCACTATATTCGTAATAGCGCAGCGCCGTGTCCATACAGAGAATTGCATCGGGGAACAGGCGGATCACGGTTCCGGCTTCGCTGAAATCATTGGGACGAACCCATTGATAATAACCGTATCGAACTTTCTCCACCAAGCCTGCCTCAATAAGCTGTTGGACATTTCTATATCGGATCTTTTCCTGTTCCAGATCCTTTGTGCGCATCATGCCGCCATAGTCTTCAAATATATCCTTGTAGTGTTGGATATCCATGAGCGCAACTCCTTTCTGACTTTTAGTAATTATATCCTTTCGAGCGGACGAATTCATGTAAGTTTATTATAGCCAGGGTGATAGGAGAAGTCAACATATCTTTCGCGCAGATCACTTGTTAAAGCGGATAAAGTTGTGTTATTATTTGCGAAAAATGGTCTGAAAAAAACTTTTGCCAGACCATTTCTTCTAGTTCAAATATTCACTATAAGTTACAATGTTTTCTTCACCAACAAGATTGGTAAGAAATTTACGAAAAGTTGCTGCCATTGGAACTGATACGAAAAATATCAGCCTTTTTTAGGTCTGGAACAACATACATGACGAAAAACACCCACCGGTCAGGATTGATCGGTGGGCACTGCGTTATTCTTCCAACAGTTCCTTGACTCTGCTCTGCACGGCAAACTCCACGAGAGCCAGTCGTTCAGGACTCAGGTTGTATCGGCTGTGCCGCTTGAAGCGGAAGTCCAAGAGCTTGCGCAGATGATTTCTGTGCTCATGGGTCATGACCATTTTGGCTTCCCCTACGAAATCATCGTACACGCAGGGCATCTGGGTTTTGGAATACTTCAGAATGTTTTCCTTGCTCTTCAGGGCTTCGGCGCCTGCCAGATTCAGCAGTGCATTGCCGTGGTCAAACAGCGGAGCAGGGGCGATAATCTGGTTGGTGTGGCTGTCCACCAGGAAACCGAAATTTCCGTAGTGCCGGTCAGTATTGAAAATCACGGCGTCAAAAACGATCATGTCGTTCAATGCCTGCACATACTCCTCGCCCAGTGATTCGCAGAACGCCCGGACGGCTTTCATACCGCCGCTGCGGACAATTCTCCCCACAGGTACAAAGGAGATGTCTTTGCTGGTGAACAGCTCACAGGTGGAGCACAGGGTCTCCTTCCAGCGGGAAATGGAATAGTCGATGGCGTTGACTTCCAGAATTTTGGCAATCTGGGAGGCGTAGAACTCGGAGTAAGGCTCGAACCCGGTGTTGGAGGCACCCTGGGTACCGCCTTTGTAGAGGCGGATGATGCCGCCCTCTCTGCGCCAGCATTTGGGCAGCATACCGCCCGTGGTAAACTCCGGGCTGGAGGACAGGATGGAGCCGGAACTGCCAAAGCCGGTGAAGGCGATCTGCCCCAGCACGCGGCTGAACCGATTGTCATAGAGATTGAATTTTTCAAAGCTGCCGGAGAAATCCGCTTCTGTGACCCAGTAGCAATCGTTCAGGCTCAGTCCTTTGGAGACCTTCAGCACATCCACCGGGCGATTCAGACTCAGGCCCATGGTGCTGAGAAGATTGTCCACATACGCCCGGTTTCGGGGAATGGTTCGGTGACGAATCCAGGATTCCAGACCGGCAGGACTGACTTCCGCCAAATCCAGAGGGAAAAGCTCCCGGCAGGATTCGTTTACGGACAGAATTTGAATATCCGGCTCCGCACCACTCTGGGCAGAAAAGGAAATCAGCGGCGTATCAAAATGCTTTAAGATGTAGTTCATACTGATTCCTTTCCGGCTGGTAGCCCATGATAAAATTGCTTTCGATGGAGTTATTATACACCAGAATTGCGAGATGGGAAAGAGAGATTTGACATTTCTATCCGTATTTTTTGCCTATGCATCTCTGTAAGGGCGGCGTGAAACACGCCGCCCTTGATGGTTTTGTGAGGTATCCGCTACTTCCCATAGACGAAATTGTGCATCGATCAGGCTTGCCAAATCAGCATTTGAAAATGCGTAGCCAGCATGCAGTGCTGATCTGGGGGATTGGGGGATTCGCCCCAACAAGCAAAATAAGGCTGGGTAGCACCCAGACACTGCTTGCCAAAACGGTTACTCAGTTTGCGGTACCTGAAAAACAGATGTCTTTTCTATTTTCCGTCACTTATGCTTTTTTCGATTTCCCTTCCCATGTACCTGATACGGAACTACTTTTCCCCGCATGTTATTGGGACTTTTCATATGAGCGGACTTCTTCAAAATACCAATCAGAGCAACAAATTCCTCCTGAGACAGCTTATCGTAGTCAATACCCAGCGTGGAGAGGAACAGACGGGCCTTCTTTTCTTCCTCGGTACCCTTGTAGTGCATGGCGGTTTCCATCTGCTTTTGAATCTCTTTCACGGGAGATTCCGCATCGGCGGTGGTAGAATCTGTCTTGTGGGATTTGCGGATATCTTGCATGATGCCGTCGATATCCTTGTGAACCACATGGGCAAAGTAGTTTTCCTCACTGACCTGTGCCAGCTCCAAAGTGCGCATATACAGATCGTTTTCACCGGGATTATGTTTCTCCATCACCTGCCGCCGTGAGGCTTCCAGAATTGCATTCATGTCATTGATACGCATGTCCGCAATCCGGTCAACAAAGATCTCTATGTCCACCAGAAAGCGCTGGAAGTCTTTGTGCAAAGCTATCTCAGACAACAGGCGGTTGTTGAGCTTTCCGCTTTTCAAAAGATCAATCATTTCATCACTCAAATGCAGATCGTGCAGGTCTGTGTTTGAGTGATTTTTTGTTTCCGTCAGCCCCAACAGATAGTCCGTGGACACACCGTAGAATTTCGCCAGGGTGACGATGCTGAAGGGGCTGATGTCCTTGAAATCATCGGATTCATACTTGCCCAGTGCGGATTTGGAAATACCGGACTCCTGCGCAAGCTGCTCCAAAGTCAAATGCCGTTCCACTCGCAGATCCTTCAGTTTTTCCTGTGTTGTAAGCTTCGTATTCACAACAACACGCCCTTTCATTCTTTTCTTCCATTATAACACGCTTGTCTATAAGCGTGGAAATTCTGAATATCACAGGCTGTTTCCATCCTTTCGGATATCCGGGAAACGGCCTTTTTATGTTGTAGAATACGGACAGAGTTGCTTGCCCGAATGCAACGAAAACCGCATTTGGGACTACGGGTGAAGCTTGAAAACTGAATGACCGTCCGAAAGGGATATGTCCTCCGGGGAAGCATCGCGGTGACTATGAGCGTGCCTAGGAGGAGAAAACGCCGGGGGAAATGCCGGGTAGGAACTGGTTCGGGCAGAACGGCATACATACGATTTTGAAAAGGAGATCAAGCATGAACAACTATCACGAAGTTCCACCCGAGATTCTGGCGCAAGGCAGATTCTGCTGCTGGCGTATGGAAGAGCGTGGTGGGAGAAAAACGAAAGTCCCCTACAATCCCAACACCGGGCAGATGGCGAAAAGCAACGACCCGGGAACTTTTGCCCCTTTTGAAACCGCCCTCCTGGCACAGGGGTATGACGGCATCGGTCTTGGAATCTTTGGCGGACTGTGCGCCATTGATCTGGACAACTGCGTCACCGACAGCGGCTATTTCACGGAACCGGCGGCAACCATTGTGGAGATCATGCACACCTACACAGAGTTCAGCCCCAGCAAAAAGGGGCTGCACCTGTATTTCTTCGCAAAGGATTTCCAGTATGACAGCCAGCGCTACTACACAATGAATCATAAAGCCGGGGTGGAGGTGTATGTTGCCGGAGCCACCAGCAAATATGTGACCCTCACAGGAGATATCTGCCAGTGGTATGAGTTTGGTGACCGCACGGAGGAGCTGAAAGAGGTTCTGGAACGATTTATGCTGCGACCCGAGAACCCTGCAAGAAATGCAATAAATGCAGTAAATTCTTGTCGCAGTATCGAATCGAGCGGGTCCAATGGTGTAACAGTCGCTATAGGAGTTGGTAACGCATTGGCTGGCGGCCCTGCCGCCCCTGCACCGGAAGACAGCGACCTTCTGGATAAGGCGAGGAAAAGCAAAAATGGAAACCGCTTCTGGAAGCTGTACTGTGGGGATACCGGGAATTTCCAGTCACCTTCCGAAGCGGACATGGCGCTGTGCAACCATCTAGCATTCTGGACAGGCGGGAATGCCATGCAGATGGATCGGCTGTTCCGAGCCTCGGGCCTTATGAGAGAGAAGTGGGACAGGCCCCAGTCCGGCAGTACCTACGGTGCCATCACCATTCGCAATGCGATCCAGAAATGTTCGGAAACCTACCAGCCCAAGTGTGACGCAGAGCCGGAGTTTTTGCCGGTGATTCCCCTGACACCTGCCATCGGGGAACTGCCGGGTTTTCCTGTGGCTGCACTTCCACCAGTGGTCAGAGATTATGTAAACGCTGTTTCTGAAAACAGTCAGACTTCTCCCGGAATGGCGGCGGTAATCGGTCTGGGTGTGCTGGCAACCGCCTTGCAGGGGAAGTTCCGGGTACAGGGCATGCCGGGGTACTACGAGCCGCTGAACCTCTACACGCTGGTGATTGCAGCCCCAGGCGAACGGAAATCTGGCGTCATCCGGGATATGACCCGAGTGCTGTATGATTATGAAATGCAGTTCAATGCTGACCACGCAGAGGAAATTCGCACCAGTGAACGAAAGAGGGAGGCACTACAGAGGCAGATCACAGGCATTAAAAAGAAGCTGGAATCCAAAGAAAACCGGGAAATGGAACTGGAATTGCAGCAGCTGGAGGATGAATTGGAAGCGATACCGGTGGAGAAACCGCGCAGATTCTTTGCTGATGATTGCTCCAGTGAGGCACTGACGAATCTGCTTGCGAACAACGGCGGTACGCTGTCGGTTATTTCCTCAGAGGGCGGTATTTTTGACATTCTGGCTGGTCGCTACAGCAGCACAGCTAATCTGGATACCTGGCTGAAAGCCCACAGCGGTGATCCGATTTCCGTGGATCGTATGAGCCGGGAGGCAGAGTACATTCCCAATCCCTGCCTGACAGCGATCCTCACTGTGCAGCCCAATGTGCTGGACTGCATCATGGCAAACACGACCATGGTTGGGCGGGGGCTGCTGGCAAGGTTTCTGTATTCCTTTCCTACCTCCCGGATTGGCACTCGAACCTTCCGCACACCGGGAATTCCCAAAGAGGTTCGGGATAAGTATCGGGAACTGATCTTTCGGCTGATGGCACTGCCCACAGGTGAGGAGCCCCAGACGCTGGTGCTGTCCCAGCGGGCAGAGGAAATGATTGCGGATTATTTTGAAGAACACGAACAGTTCATGGTTGAGGAAGGGCAGATTTTTCCGGACTGGGCGGCAAAGTACATCGGCGCAATCTTACGGATTGCGGGGCTGCTCCATGCTGCGGATATGGCGGAAGGAGAAAACGAAATCTCTGCGGAAACCGTCGGACGGGCTATGGAGATCGGTAAGTACTTCCTTGCCCATTCCATGCATGCCTACTCCACCATGGGTGCGGATGTGAACATCGCGAAGGCGAAATTCGTCTGGGCGAAGATTCGGAAAATGCAGGTTATGGATATCAAGCGCTCCCAGCTGTTTCAGAACTGCCGGGGCAAGTATTTCTCCAAGACGGAGGAACTGTTTCCCATTCTGGAGCTGCTGGAAGAGTACGGCTATCTCAAAATCACCCAGCCGGAATACAATGGAACCGGCAGACCGCCGGATGTGCATTTGCTGATAAACCCCGCCGCGATGAAGGCGATTTGAGTTTCCTGCATTTATTGCATTTGTTGCAGACAAGAGACCATCAACAAAAAACAGAAGGAGAAACCAGAATGAAGCAATACACAGGCCAGGAGTGGGAACTGTTCCGCAATCAGGCAGGGCGAATACAGTTCAACTCCATCTGCCGGAGCTGCGAACGCCGCTGCAAGCAGACCTTCCGGGCGGAGATCGTCAGCTGCAGGCGGTACGAATGCCGGAAAAGGCATCAGGAACAGTCCGAAATGTGAGGATATTTCCAAAGACTTATCTAAGGCAACACCGCACAATTGCGTCTGCGGATCTCAGCGGATCTTTTGCACCATTTCTGCAGTTTCAAAAACGGGAAATACATACAGTATTCCCCCGTTTTTGAAACTTTGAACTGGCATAAAATCTCTCGCTGAGCTTCCTTGCCGAATTATGCGGTGCAGCCCTAAACAGAAAAATGCTATGCCAAAGCGCAGGAGAATTACACCGCATCGCGCTGGTGCGAAGCGTGTATTTATTCTGCGGTTTCGTGCAATTTTGCATTGTTCCGAAGACTCGATATCAAAACCGTATAACCGATATCGGCAGTTTCGATGCTGATATCACAATACAGAAATCAGAGGTATGATTATGAATGTGAAAAATGAAATCAAAAGTATCATCGTCCGCTCCGGCATGACCATGCAGCAGGTAGTTGACCTGCTGTCCGAGGAATACGGCTGGAGCGACAGCATTTCCAACTTCTCCAACAAGCTGACCCGTGGCTCTCTGCGCTACCGGGAGGCCATCCAGCTTGCCGATGTGATGGGGTATGACCTCGTCTGGCAGAAACGGAGGGATAGATGATGGAGAACGCACGATATTGCAATATAGAATCTGAAAGAAAGGAAACCATTGCCCTTGAATAATACCAAAGAAGTACAGGCTATGCAGCTGCCGATTCAAAAGCTGCGCCCCTTTGAAAATCACCCCTTTCAGGTGAAAGACGATGATGAAATGAATCAGCTGGTGTGGAGTGTCCTGACACAGGGCGTTCTGACCCCGCTGGTTGTCCGTCCATTGGATAATGACGAATATGAAGTGATCTCCGGGCACAGAAGACTTCACGCGTGCCAAAAGGCAGGAATCGAAACGGTTCCTGCCTTAATTTATGCCCTCGACCGGGACGCCGCCGCCATTGCGCTGGTGGACAGCAATCTCCACCGGGAGAAGATTTTGCCCAGCGAGAAGGCGTTTGCCTACAAGCTGAAAAGAGACGCCCTCAATCATCAGGGAAAGACTTCTCCCCAACTTGGGGAGAAGTTGCTGACTGTGGAGAAAATCGGTCTTGATGGTGGCGACAGCAAGAACCAAGTTCTGCGCTATATTCGTCTCACCGAACTAATTCCTGAAATTCTCAGTATGGTGGATGCCGGAAAAATTGCCCTGACCCCGGCGGTGGAGCTGTCCTATCTGACCGGACAGGAGCAGCAGGATTTGCTGGAAACCATGGAAAGCGAGGACTGCACCCCGTCCCTGTCCCAAGCCGTCCAGCTGAAAAAGCTGAGCCAGTCCGGGGAACTGAATATGGATAAGATTTTTGAAATCCTCCGGGAGCCCAAGGCCAACCAGCAGGAAAAAATCAGCTTTCGGGTGGAGGATTTGCGTAAATTCTTCCCAAAAACCTACAGCGTCGCCCGGATTCAGGAGCGGATTTTGAAGCTGCTGGAAGCGGACTGCCGCAAGCGGCAGCGGGCGCAGGAACGATGAGGTGCGGCATGATGAGAAAGGATACGCATAGGGTGTTACGAGGTGAGTGCGGATGAACGAGGTGCAGCAGGATATTATGTGCGTCTTATTGCAGACGCTTTTGGATAAGGAACTGATTACGCAGGACATTCACGACAAATCCCGGAACAAAATCCTGGGCACATTGGACTTGCCGGACTTTTTCTGGGATAATGAGCGTGGAAAGGAGGATGCACATGGATGTGAGAAGAATCCGTGCTGAGCTGCGGGCGGGGCGGTCGATTTACGACCTGCCCCTCCGGGTGACCTTTTACGCCCGGGTGTCCACAGATCAGGACGAACAGATTAACAGCCTGGAAAATCAGGTGCAGTATTACACGGAGCTGATTCAGAGCAAGCCCAACTGGCGCTTTGTGCCGGGGTACATCGACGAGGGCATTTCCGGCGGCACCACAAAGAAGCGGGATGATTTTAACCGCATGATTCGGGACGCGAAAGCCGGGATGTTTGACTTCATCATCACCAAGGAAATCTCCCGGTTTTCCCGCTCCACACTGGACAGCATCAAATATACCCAGGAGTTGCTGGAAAACAATGTGGGGGTATTGTTCCAGAACGACAATATCAACACCCTGGATACGGACAGCGAGTTCCGGCTGGTCATCATGGCAGGTGTTGCCCAGGATGAAATCCGCAAGCTCTCCGAACGACTGAAATTTGGCTTCCGGCAGGCAATCAAAAACGGCCATGTGCTGGGCAATGATAAGCTCTATGGCTACGACAAAAAGGATTGTGTTCTGACCATCAATGAAGGGGAAGCGGAGATCATCCGCATTATCTTTGATCTTTACGCCAACCAGAAGCTGGGTACACGGAGTATCTCCAAGAAGCTGACGGAGATGGGCTACACCAGCCGGGAGGGGAATGCCTTCAACACCCTGACCATTCGGCATATTTTGGAGAATCCCAAATACAAGGGCTGGTACTGCGGCAACAAGACCTCCAGCCTCGACTACCGCACCAAAAAGAAAGCATTTTTGGATGAAAGTGAATGGGTCATGTACCCCGACCCGTCCATTCCCGCCATCGTTCCAGAAGAATTATGGGATCGTGCAAATGCCCTGTACAAGAAAAGGAGAGAAGAAACCATGAGTCACAGCAGCGGCGTCAGCTTTCAAAATAGGTATCCCTACAGTGCAAAGATCATCTGTGAGGAGCACAACACTACCTTCCACAGGCAGGTGCTGGAAAACAAAAAAGGAAAACAGGAGGTCTGGCAGTGCAAGGTGTACCGCAGCCACGGCCGCTCCGGCTGTTCTGCCCCTCAGATTCGCAGCTGTGAGGTGGATGCAATTCTCACGGAAATCTTCAAGGAACTGATGAAGGATAAGCAGACCATCATCGATTCTCTGGTGAAGGTGATTACCAGCGTCCCCAAGGAGGTGGACTATGACAGGCTCCGCAGCCGGGTGCAGGAGGAAATGGAGGAGATTGAGAAAAAGAAGGACCGTCTGCTGGATTTGAGCATTGCCGGGGCGCTGGATGCACCCGAGTTCAAAAAGCGAAACGATGCCCTGAATGTCCGGCTCCGGGAGTGTGAAAGCCAGCTTTCCGCCATCCATCAGGAGGAAGAGAGGGCAGCCGACAGCAAGCTGAATGAAGCTGAAATCCGGCGGGTTCTCGACCGGGAATTGAGCTTTGAAGGGGGACCTAATTCGGCACTTCTTACAACAATTTTGGAGAAAATTGTTGTGAAAAAGGAGAGTACCAAGGAGGAAATCCATCTGGATATATACCTTAAGTTGGGGCAGCAATATGAGGCGATTTACTCGCCTCATAACCTACCCACGAGCATCAACCGTCTAAAAAGTATTACGCCCAAACATCAGACCAGGAGGACCTGATCTCCATCGGCACCATCGGCCTCATCAAAGGAATCACCACCTTTGACCCCTCAAAAGGGGCCAGACTGGCAACCTATGCGGCCCGGTGTGTTGAAAATGCTACCCTCACACCAACGACTTTAAGAATTGGCGGATTGCACCCCAAGGTTTCAAGCGGCCTGCATGGCGCATTTTAGACCGATTATCGGGTGATTTGTATGTCCTTTCCCAGACGCAGAATTCCATTGTGAGGTATGCACCTCTATACATACATAGTTTTGTACTGTGCGCCCCTCGGAAGATTCTGGAGGCGACCCAGTTTAATCAGCGGTATCGCAGATATGAGGAGATCGATAATGTACCGGACAGGCTCCGCTGGTGCAGACACAGCAAAGGTCTGATGCAGGTGGAAGTGGCAGACAAGGTGGGTATGACCCACAGTGTCTACAAGGCCATCGAGGAAGGGTTCACGCAGCATATTGAACCGGAGAAGGTGGACCGGTTGGCGCAGTTCTACGGTGTTCCGGTGACAGATTTTCTGGATGAGTTCAATCATTTCCTGTACGATGGACAGGCTGTCCGCATCCGGGCATATCGGGAATCCTTTGGTATGGGCAAGAAACCTTTTGCGAGAAAAATGGGAATCCCGGTCCGCTGCTTGCAGGAATGGGAGAGCGGCAGAAAGGTTATCAGCATAAAATGCTGGGAACGGCACTTCAAAGGCAGGGCATAGAAAAAGCAGGGAATAGACTTTCCATCAAGTCTGTTCCCTGCTTCTTTCTTTCACGGTTTCGATGACCGCATCCAAAAGTTCCAGCTTTTGGCTTGAGGGGCAGTTCAGCGATTTGATTCGCTGGGTTACTGCGGCTGCGTGGACATCGGACACCCGTTTTGCCAGTTCTATCTGGCCTTCTTCGGTTTTGGGGTAATACACGATCAGATTGATCGGTGCCATGCTTCGGATAACGGTCACCTCCTTGGGCGCTTGCCCGGAATACTGGAAACCCAAGATGTCGAACCTTGTCACTTCTTATCGAATATATGTTCGCAATTTGTTTACACATTTCTTGAAGAAGCTTGTATAATAGAGTCATCTTAGGTTTTTTGTACCCTCATTATAGAGGAAACGCAGGAGGTTTGCATTGAACGCCAATTGAGCGGAAATTGAGCAAAAGGGAGTGAAAAGATGGAACGACTGGACTTTGCATCGGTGATGGCGGTGTTGCGGCGGAATATCCCGGATGAAAACTTTGGCAATCAGGCGGATTTTTTGGATTCCTTATTTTTGGACATGGGATTCAGTCCGCAGACGGCTATGGAATTTGACCAGGGACAGGTTTGCCGGTGGATCAATGGCTTGGCAAGGCTAAGTCCCAATATTATCAGCTTCTACCAGGACAGCTTCAATCAAAGGAAGCTGGTTAGCCGCATTAAAAATATGCTGCTGCCGATGATGCCCGATAGTGCCATGGCAGCCCAGGAACTGTATGACCTTGTGCTGCAGGCTCCCAATGTGTCCCCGCAAAAGAAGATGGAACTGACGGACGGATATACCTTTGAAGATGACAACGATGAAGCGATTTTCATAATGGAAATCCTCTGTCTTGCGATGCAGCTTCGCTTTGAAAAGCGGGATGTGCGGAAGAAGCAGCTTCTGACACCGGGCAATCTGTCTCCGGCTATTGTGGACTATATCTTCGATACCGATATTCCCAGACCCTGCCGGTGGTTCCTTGGACGGGAAACGGAGTTGGAGCAGATTCATGCCCTGCTGGTAGATCATAGCAAGGTGTTTCTGCACGGCATTCCCGGTATCGGCAAAAGTGAGCTTGCCAAGGCTTATGCAAAGCAATATGGCAAGGAATACACCAATGTCATCTATGTAAATTATCCCGGCGATCTGAAGCAGGCTGTGATCGATCTGGACTTTGCAGACGATATGCCAGACGAGAGTGACGATGCCCGGTTCAAGCGGCATAACCGCTTCCTCCGTAGCCTGCGGGAAGATACCCTGCTGATCGTGGACAACTTCAATGTCACCGCATCCCAGGATCAGTTCCTGGATGTGATGCTGAAGTACCGTTGCAGAATTCTATTCACCACCCGCAGCCGATATGAAAACCACATTTCGCTGGAGGTAGGCGAACTGAACCCGGACACCTTGGTGGAACTGGTGGGCAAGTTCTTCCCGGAAGCAGAGAGAAAGCAGGACGAGATCAAGGAAATCATTGCCCTGCTCCATGGACATACCTTTGCTGTGGAACTGGCAGCAAGGTTGTTGGCAAACGGCTTGCTGAAACCTAAGGCACTGCTGACCAAGCTCCAAAAGGAAAAAGCTGCCCTGGATGCAGACGATAAGATCGGCACTACCAAGGACGGCAGAAACAAGAAAGCTACCTACTATGACCATATTCATAGTCTGTTTTCTTTGTATAAGCTCACAGGCAGCGAACAGGAGATTATGCGCTGTATGACCCTCATTCCTGGCAATGGTATTTCCTCAAGACGGTTTGCGGCATGGATGGATCAGCAGAACATGAATACCATCAACGATTTGATGGAAATGGGCTTCATTCACCCTAAGAACAACCGGGAGATTCTGCTGCACCCCATGATCCGGGAGGTAGCGGTGGAGGAACTGAAACCCTCTGTTCGCAACTGCTCTGTGCTGCTGGACAGTTTGCAGGAGATCAGCCTGATGCACGGTTTGGAGTTTATGAATAACAAGCAGGTGTTCCACACCGTTGAAAGCATCATCGTAACGATCCGGAAAGACGATACTGCAAAGTATCTGCTGTTTCTGGAGAATGTGTTCCAGTATATGGACAAGTACCGCTATGAATCCGGTATGCAGGTGATCATTGAGGAAATGACAGCCATCTTGGCCGATGATTCCATTGGAACATCTGCTGACCGTGCCTGCCTGCTGGATGCCCGTGCGGTGTTGGAGAAGAACACCAAAAAACAAATCGAATTGGTAGAGGAAGCAATTCAAGTTTTGGGTGATGTGCATCCTGGTAATGCCCATCTTGCGGCAAATCTTCACGCAAATTTGGGAGCGCTGTATCATAAAGCCGGATGCACGGATCCTGCTAAGCTGTACATGGAACAGGGGGTGCAGCTACTGGAAGAATACAATTTGACCGGCTACCATGACAGTGTGACGCAGATCTGCAATTACGCAGCATTGATTACCGACTTGGGAGAACCCCAGCGGGCCTATTCTGCGCTGCTGAAGTTGGCAAGGACGGTGAAAGAACTCAATTCCGATCAGTGCCTGGATTATGGCTTGATTCAGCAGGTAATGGGAAGTGTTTGCGTGGTAAAGGGCGATGCGGCCCAGGCGCAGCTTCACCACCAGCGAGCTATGGCGATCTTTGAAGTAGTATTTGAAGATGAACCGGTACTCTTGGAGGAAAAACGCAAGGAGATCGGACAGGCGACACTTGTCAGCAGACAGAAAAATCAAAAACTACTTGTATAACGAATGAGAGCGAGGTTCCGCAAAAAGGAATCTCGCTCATTCTTTTTGTCAATTTGCGCTCAATTGGCGTTCAATGTCAAAACCACCTATTTTTGATACGATTTAGGGGCAGGGGGAAACTCCGGCAACGAATCTATCAAAGGAGGTCTTTTTTATGGAAACGGAGGTGAGCGCATGACAAGAAAAATACGCAAAGACAGCCAAATCCCGGCATATATGGCATACCCCAGATTTCTGCTGACGGCAGGTCTAAGCGAAACAGCAAAGCTGGTATATGTACTGCTTCTGGATCGGGCAAGGCTGTCAATGAAAAACGAAGGGTGGGAAGATGAACAGGGTCATGTGTTCATCTACTACACGATAGCGGACTTGGCAAGCGCAAGCGGGAAAAGTGAAATGACCGTGAAGAATGCTCTGGCAGCGCTGGAACAGAAAAATCTCATTTCCCGTAAGCGGCAAGGGGCTGGGCTACCCAGCAAAATCTATGTGCAGGTACAGACAGAAAACTGTCCCCCCGGATGGACAAGTTTTAAGCCTCAGACAGACAAAAAACTGTCCACAAGTAATAAGCAGAGAAAAACGAATGAGAAACCTATCAGAAATTATGACTATGAGGAGGGAGATAGCCTATGAAACCGATCTCCACGGATTTGGAGAATATCTTTCAGCCGGTGCAACTCCGGGAGGACGAATACCTGGATGAAGAAAGCAAACTGATCTATTGCAGCCGGTGCCGGACACCCCGGCAGAAACGGTTTGAAATGACAGGTAAGCTGTTTGAACCCCGCTGTATGTGCGCCTGCCAAACGGCAGCCTATGAACAGCGGGAACAGGAACGAAAGCACCGGGAGTTTCTGGATACGGTTGCAAAGAACCGCAGCGTGGGACTGACCGACCCGGTGCTGCGGAAGCACACCTTTGAAAATGATTTGGGTTACAACCCCAAGCAAATGAATATGGCCAAGCGGTTCGTTCAGCACTGGGACGAGTTCCGTAAGTCTTCCATGGGCTTGCTCCTATGGGGGAATGTGGGAACAGGCAAGAGCTTTATCGCAGGTTGCATCGCCAATGCGCTGTTGGATCAAGGTGTGCCGGTGATGATGACCAACTTTGCAAGACTCTTAAATAAGCTGACCGATATGTACTCCGGTGACCGGAACGCATATATCAATAGTTTCAATTCTTTCCCGCTGCTGATCATCGACGATCTGGGTGTGGAGCGGAATTCGGAGTTTGCCCGGGAGCAGGTGTTCAATATCATCGACAGCCGATACCGCATCCAGCTTCCCATGATCGTGACCACCAATCTGACCGTGGATGAGTTGAAAAATCCAGCAGACCTTGCAAGGGCGAGAATCTATGACCGGGTACTGGAACGGTGTACAGCGATCAAGGTGAACGATCAAAATATCCGGAAATTGAACATGGCAGAAAACTTGGCCAAAGCGAAACAGTTGTTGGAGGGGGTGACGGTATGACAGAGCAGGAAAAGAAGCTGCTTCAAGAGAAGCACCGCATGGAGGAAGCGGAGGCACGGAACCGCAAGAAGGAGCGAAGCATCAGAACCCGGCGGCTGATCCAGGAAGGTGCGATTTTGGAAAGTGTATTTCCCCAGGCACAGCACATGGAACTGGAAGCGCTGAAAGCGATTCTGGAGAAGCGATTGGGTACGGAGAATACGAATAACGAGAGCTGAGAACGGGCGCAGGCATCCCGAAGGGCGCACTTACTCACCACCCCGGAGGGGTGGTGGTATTTCCGTTGGAAATCGTGCGCTCTCCGAGGGGGATGCGGCTGTTGCGACAGCCTATGGACAATGTCACATCGATAGAGCGCTGCTGTCATTGTCCACGCAGTTGGTGTGCGGTATATACCGAACAGAATACCGTCGCTAATAGCTACGGTATTCCACCAACTGCCCGCACAAACCTGCCACCGGCAGATTTGTTTGCGGTTATGACCCTCATTTGAACTTAGGGTCATTTTCTCTTTGAAAAGAGAAACAGAAACAACGAAAGGAGGGAACGAGAATGGCGATTTACCATTTGGAAGCAAAGGTTATCAGCCGGGGTGCAGGGCGATCCGCCGTGGCGGCTGCGGCCTATATGAGCTGCTCCCAAATTCTAAATGACTACGACGGTGTGCAACATGATTACACCCGAAAGCAGGGCCTTGTCTGGCAGCAGATATTCCTTCCGGAATATGCGCCAGCCGAGTGGTCAGACCGGGGAACACTTTGGAATGCCGTGGAGGAAAACGAGAAAACCAAGGACAGCCGGTTGGCAAGGGAGTTCGTTGTGGCCCTGCCTATTGAGATGGGGAAAGCGGAATGGGAGCGTCTGTTGACAGAATTTATCAAGGATAATTTTGTATCAGATGGGATGTGCGCCGATGTGTGCATCCATGACACCGACGGTCATAACCCCCATGCTCACATCATGGTAACGGTTCGGCCTCTGGCTGAGAACGGACAATGGCAGTACAAGACGGAAAAGGAATATCTGTGTGTCCGGGACGGCGAGGAAATGGGCTTTACCGGGGCAGAGTTCAAGGAGGCGCAGAAGGAAGGCTGGGAGAAGCAGTACCAATACAAGGTGGGCAGAAAGAAGGAATATATGGCTCCCTCTGCTGCAGAAGCGGCGGGATATGAACGGGTATCCAAGACACCGAAAAGCACCCGCTTCGGGCGGCAGAACCCCGTTGCTGCCCGGTGGAACAGTGACGAGCAGTTGGTGTTGTGGCGCTCTGCCTGGGCAGATGTGACCAACCGCTACCTGGAACGGGCGGGAGCGGAAGCACGGATCGATCACCGAAGCCATGCTGACCGGGGCATCCCGGAACAGCCTACCATCCATGAGGGCGTGACCGCACGGGCCATGGAGCAGCAAGGCTTTATCGCTGACCGGTGTGAATTGAATCGACAGATCAAGGCAGATAACAAGCTGCTGCGGGAACTGCGGAGCGCCTTTGAAAAGATTGCAAAGGCTGTCAAGAATACGGTGCCTGCCATTGCGGAGGCTATGGAAACCCTGCGGCGGAATATACTGATCTTCCGCTATCAGATCCTGCACACAAAAGCCAACCGGCGCAGCATTAAGAATACCTTGGCAGATGTGCTACCGGTACTCCGGCAGTATTCTGACCTTGTGGGTCAAATTAAAACATTAAGCCGGGAGCGAAAGGGGCTGCTGGACGAAAAGAAAGCAACCTCTGTGCTGAATATTCTGAAGCAGCGGGAATTGGCAAAGCGGATTGCCCAGCTATCCGAGGACATCGAGGAACTGCGCAGCGAAAAGACTATTGTTCTTAGCCGCTTCGACAAAACCGATGATGAGGGCATGAAGGAAGTGAAAAAGTGGGTGACATCCATGGAAAGCTCCTTGCAGCGGTTGGGGCAGACGGAAGCGAAGTGCCAAGCAGAGTTGGATGCTGCGCTGACGCAGTTCCGGGAACTGACCGGAGAAGCAGAGAGCATGGACAAGGCGGAGCTTCATGCCCAGCGGCAAATCCTGCGTAAGCCCTACACCCAGGATGCAAAAGATAGGTTGCAGCAGGCCCATGGGAAACACTACAGTGCCATCACCATGATGGAAGCCCAGCAGGATGTGGATCATCTGCTTCGGGAGGACGAAAGAAAGCTGGAACCGCCGGTGCAAAAGTGGCCCGCCAGACACCAGCCGAAACCCCAGAAAAAGCAGCCCAAGCGGGACTACAAAAGATAATGTCAAGAGCCGGGGAAATCAAGAAAAATCCGATAGCAAGTTTCTAAACGATGCAGTCATCATTTGGGAGCTTCCTATCGGAAAACAGGTCCTTTTTCCCGGTTCAAGAACTGAGGAAAATTTACGAAAAACAGGAGGATTTCTATGAAAACAGGTCTTACGAAAAAACAGAAGACAACCGATATATACTACAATGCAAAAGATCCCCTTGCGGAGGTCTACACCCACGATACGAACCTAAAGAAGCGGCTGCGAAAATACGCAGCCAAATACCCGGAACTGTGCAAGCAGACCGACGATGACGGTCAAAGCGGTCTGCGGTTCGAGATCGACAAGAGTCGGATTAGCGTCCGGCTGACGGCACCCTACTCCGATGAGCGCCGCAAAACGGCCAGCAAACTGGCGAAGAAACGTGGAATCCATAATCAGTAAAAAGAGTTCCTGCATGGGCAATTACTCATGCAGGAATATTTTGGTTACAATTCAGCAGTTTTTCAGAAAGCAAAATGCGCCGGGCCTGCAGCAATGCTGGCCCGGCATTGTCTATTCGACCGTAAAGCTATTGAAGGTTACAAAATGTAATTGCATTTATACAACGAAATCTGTATAATGAAGTAAAAGTAAAAATATGGAAAAAGAGGAGGGCATCCTTCAGGTACGGGATTGAAAAATCCTGTTTATTTTTTAGGCTTAGATGCTTAAAAAATAAGGACTTGAAAAGGATGCTTTTTGCGAACCTGAGCCAGCTTATGCGTTGGGCGCCCAAAGAACAGCAAAAGGAGAATCCCTGTGTCCGGAAAGTTTTTGGATAACGAAACAAAAAATAAGATCCGCACGCGCAAGCGGAATCGGCGCATTGTCAAAAATGCCATTTCCACGTGGGTCATCAGTCTGCTGATCGTATTTATCATCCTGCTGAATGTGTTCAGCCATATCTTGCAGATCGTCAATTACAGCGGTGACAGTATGGAACCCAGTATCCGCAACCGCCAGACGCTCCTGCTGCTGAAAACCCAGAAGATCGAGAAAGGCGATATTATTGCCTTTTATTTTAACAACCAAATTTTGGTCCGCCGGGTGATCTGTGACGGCGGAAATCAGATATCGGTGGAATCCGACGGCACAGTGCTGATCAATGCAAAACCGGTAGAGGAGGATTATCTTACCGCCCCCTCTATTGGACAGTGCAATGTTACCTTCCCCTATCTTGTTCCCGGGGATCACCTGTTTGTTATGGGGGACAACCGGGCCATCTCCATGGACAGCCGTCTGAAGGAAATTGGAGCAGTGCCCATGGATCGGGTGATTGGAAAAGTTTTGTTGGCGATTTAGGTTACCGATTTGTTTATGTAAAAGAAGTTTTGTATCAGAAGAGGCATGTAGGATGGCTAGGCAAAGGAGAAAAAGACTGTTCTACAACTGCATATGGACGATGGTTTTTGCGGTGCTTCTGAAACTGCCATCTCTGGGTGCTATGGAGCTTTCAGCGGTGGCCCTGGAGCAGGAGGCCCGCTGTGGACAGGCGGAGCATGCCCATACCCAGGATTGTTATTACCGGGATATGCTGATCTGCGGTCAGAAGGCCCATTTTCACAGCGAAAACTGTTACCTGGTTTTGCTGGCAGATAATGATATCAACTGGCTGCTGACCACCATGGAAAAGACCGAGGAAAGAAGTCTGGAAAATGTAATCGATTCGGCCATGGTCCAGGCGCTGGCGCTCAATCCGAATCTGACATCGGTCAACAGTCAGCAGATCCAGCTTGCTGCGGACAGTGTCAGCCGGTTGAATACGGTGATTGCGGAGAATCATATTGAACCGGCGGTTATCCTGAATGAAAACCTACAGGATAATTATCTGTCTTATATACCCCCTGCGGTGAATACGGAAGTAATTCCGGAAACAGAAGAAACTGTACCGTCCAGTGAGGCCCCCACGGAAAGCACACCGGTGTACGCCCCGGTAAAACCTGCTCCTGTTGAAACCACAGAGGCCGCTGAACCCACAGAATTTACGGAGGCTACCACCCAACCTACGGAACCCGTTGAGGTTACCGAACCTACAGAACCTGTTGATGAGACCCAGCCTACAGAATCCGATGAGGTTACCGAACCTACGGAACCCGTAGAGGTTACCCAGCCTACGGTGCCCACTGAGGTTACTCAACCTACGGAGCCTGTTGAGGTTACTCAGCCTACGGTGCCCACTGAGGTTACCCAGCCTACGGTGCCCATTGAGGTTACCCAGCCTACGGTGCCCACTGAGGCTACTCAACCTACGGAGCTTGTTGAGGTAACCCAGCCTACGGTGCCCACTGAGGTAACCCAGCCTACGGCGCCCACTGAGGTTACCCAGCCTACGGAACCTGATGAGGTTACCCAGCCTACGGAATCCACAGAGGAAACGGAGCCTGCTGTGGCAGTGGATCCGGTTTTCCGCTGGGAGATCGGCAGGGAGATTTCAGTCATGGAAGGAATATCGGCCGACAGAGGACAGGTGGCACTGTACCTTTACCATAACGGCAACTGGTGCTGCATCGATATTCTGGATATGGATCAGCAGAATACTGCAGAGGGTATCCACTACAGCATTCCCTTAAGTGAGATTCACACTGCCTATGGCAGTCAGATTCAGCCGGATCCGGCTGACTGGATCGATACAGTCCTTTATTATGCACCCCAGTCTCCCGCCGCGGGAATCGAGGGGATCGAAAAGACCGATCAGGCAGACCTGAACTTCGGCACAGATGACACGCCCCGCCATTTCTATCTGACATATCAACAGCAGGAAAACGACCTTCAGGTCTATACGCCTGTGACTTTCCATGCCGTCACATTGGACCGTGCTGCTCTGGGACAGAAAACAGAAATCTGTTATGTACTTTCCGGCATTCAACTGTCTGCAGTTTGTTCCCAGGACTACCTGTGGCTGAACGAACAGGGTGAGACGGTTTCCGCTGCAGACTGTGTCACATCCGATCTGCGGCTGTATGCCCAAACGCCGGAAACAAACGGACTGCAGTTCTCGGCACGGCCCTCGAATGAAGTTCTGTATGCGTTGGATGGAAGCGGCGTGGCGCCGGCTGCAGTGGGAGGCACTCCCACCACAGGAACCAGAAAAATCAATTTCTATATCCGGCTGGACGGACAGAACACCTTTGTCAACAGTGCGGATCTGACCTATAACAATGACTATGGGACCCAGAGCAGAAAGGAATACTGCAGCTATACAACCGCAGTCAATGCCTATACTTCGGGTACTGGCATCGTAACCGGCCTGAGCACCGGGAATCTGGGCAGAAGCTATTATTTCCGGCACAGTACCAATACGAATTTCAATACAACTTCCACTTTTGCGAACAACAATATCTATTTCAACAATACCAACAACACCCAGTATGCGATCTTGTCCACCCGCAGCGGAAACAGCTATTCTCCCGTGGACTTCTATACGGTCAGACTGGATCTTTCCGGCGTAGGGGAAACGGACCGGGTGCAGTATGTGGAGTCCGGCATGGATGCTACCCTTGCCCTGGAGGAAGAATACCTGTGGTATCTGGACGAAGAGGGAATGCGGCCGGCATCCCAGGCAGATATTCAGAATATATCTGCCCCGGTGACCCTGTATGCAAGACCTGGCATCCGGACGGTATCCTTCGAAACCAACGGCGGCTCCACAGTAGAGCCTCAGTCGGTGCGCTACGGCGGCACAGCACAGCAGCCGGAGGATCCGGTTCGGGAAGGCTTCGTACTGGAGGGCTGGTATGCGGATGAGGCACTGACCAGCCGCTTTGATTTCACTACCCCGATCACGGACCAGATTACGCTGTATGCCAAGTGGGCAGAGGCCTGCACCGTTTCCTTTGTGGATGCCCAGGGCGGCACTGTCCGGGATCCTGTGCAGACAGGTGTGGGTATGGAACTGACCCTGCCGGAGCACTATACCTGGACTTCCTTTGACGGCCAGGTATACCAGGGCGGTGACAGCGTGATCATTACCGGAGATACTGTATTTATCGGCGTGATCGATACCTATACCGTGACCTTCTATTCTGGCAGCGAAGTCCATGCGGTGCTGGAAAATGTGCCCTGGGGTACAACCATTGCACTTCCCCAGGATCCCCTGCGGGGGGGACATCGGTTTATGGGCTGGTATACCGATGAAGCCTATACCCAGGCCTTCTACCGGGATGATCCCATTGTGGCGGATATGCAGCTGCACGCCCGGTGGGGCTTTGATGTGATCCTGAATTATTTGGATCTGCAGGGAGATGTTAAGAAGAATGAAACCCTGTCCTGCAGTTCCGGCCAGCAGATCACGCTGCCGGAGCACTACACCTGGACAGATCCCGGTGCGGATCCCGTGGATCCTGCTGACGACACGGTTTATCCCGGAGGTGCGACGCTTACTGTCCTTCAGGGAATGTCGCTGATTGGCACACCGGAGCCTGTGACGGTTACCTATGTGGATGCAGACGGCAATCCTCTGGCTGATCCCATTACCATGGAACATGGCAGCAGCTTCTTCTTCCTGACACCGCCGGAGGGATACGTCTGGCAGGACAGTGAGGGCAATCAGTATGTCGGTGGAGACTATTATGACAGTGTCGCTTCTGACCTCGTATTCACAGCTATTGAAACCTCCGCTTCCGTGCACTATCGGGTGAACTTCCCTGCCGGTGCAGTGGATCTGGTGGATCAGGTCCCCACTCTTTACGGAACAGATTCCGCAACGGCGACAGACACCGTTGCCGGCGGCAGTTCCGTTACCGTCCGCTCGCTGACCTCCAATACCGCCAGACGGGAGGTCAGCACCAGCAACAAGGAAAGTGTTACTTATTATTTCCAGGGCTGGCAGGTGGCAGGTACTGATGTGGTGATCCCTGCGGATACCGTGCTGTCCTGGACTATGCTGTCCCAGTATGCAGATTCCGATGGCAATGTAAATCTGGTGGGTCAGTGGGAAGAGGGCAGCCGGGTCAACTCGGTCACCTTCTTCGTCCGGTTTGACTCTGTGGCAATGGATACGGAAGGCAATATCGGTTCTCACCCCGTTGAAAACTATACCTATGAAATCTTCAACACCCACCTGGGAGGTCTGCCCTCCACCAACGCATCGGAGCTGAAGCAGTTTGAAATCGCGGATACCACAGCGGATAATTCCTACACCGCGGACCAGGAGATCCGTGCCCTGTATGGCGAACGCGCTGACGGTATCTGGATGTACGAATTCCCCCATGATGACGATATTTTCGCCTATCTGAAGGAGTATCTGGCAGAAAATCCCGATAAGAGCCTGACCGTGAACGGGGTTGCCGTTAAGTCTTCTGAGCTGGATGACAAGCATTATGCCATCCGCTGGTATGTCTTTAAACTGGAGGGAAGCACCTGGCACGTGGACGGAAAACTGGTACCCAGAGAAGGTCTGCTCAATGTGTACAAGGATTTTGAGGGCGAACAGACGGCAATCACTCAGGCAGAAACTGGCTTCTATATCCTGGCGGAGAATGGCACCCGGGAGGACTCCGGTGCTTTCACCCCCTATGATCCTTCCCATGGCTTCTTTAAGCAGTATATCCTGACCCTGGATCAGGCTACGGGTAATTCGCTGAAGAGCCGTTATCCCAATGCGTCCGTTGCTGTGGTTTCCAAGGGCAATGCTGCAGAACATACCTATTTCTGGCAGCTGCGGGGAATCACCCTGGATGAAATCTGGCGGGTTACGGAATTCCCCAACGGTGATATTGACGGCTACAGCCATTACGCCGAGTATTCCATATACGATTCCGACGGTGAACTGACAGCCATCGCCGAATACGGAACCCGGGCCAGTGTGGTGGGCAAAACCTTTGCCCTGGACGAGGATCCGGATCAGGGCATGACGGTGGAATTTACCAATTATTATTACAACAACAATTCCATCCTTTTGAAGAAGGAGGACGCTGCCACCGGTACCGGTATTGGCGGCGCCGGCTTCAACTTCATTCAGAAGGACAATATCCTCAACTTTGCGCCCGGCCCGGGCGGCAGCTATTCCCAGAACCCCAATGTCAGCAACACCGATATTCTGACCGACTCCAATGGCTATGTAACCATTGACGGCTTCAGCTACCAATATGGTGCCGATAACAACCAGGGAGAGCGGGGTAGGATCCTCATTCAGGAATCCATTGTCCCCGAGGGTTACGGCTGGGCAGCCACCGTGGAACTGGGGCTGGATGGCAGCAACAATGTCTACATTGCCGGCGTCACCACGGTGGATGGAACACCTGTTCCCCAGGCTCAGTGGAGCAAATATGTGGAGCTTCCCAGAAACGACGTTCTGATCATCAAAAACCATGTTACGGATCTGACCAGCGTTACCGCCCGGAAACTGTGGAGCACCAATGTTCCTGCAGACAGCGTGCAGGTGGTTCTTCAGGCCAACGGACAGAATGCCGCCAATACCTTCCCGGGCCTGAAAAATGCCCAGGTCAAGCTCAGCGGGGAAAACAGCTGGACCTACACCTGGGAAAATCTGCCCCGGTATGCCGGTGGACAGCTTGTCCAATGGGGCATCAAAGAAGTGGTGATTGGCAATGCGCCCACTTTGTCAGACGGTGTGTCTTTTGCCAACTGGATCCCGGTGTATTCCAGCGGCACGGGAACGGACCGGGATAGCGACGGAGATATTGACAACTGGTCCTACACAGTTACCAATTATTCCAAATCCCCTAAGCTGATTGTGACCAAGGTCGGCATTGAAAACGAAGGCCTTCCCGGTGCCGTGTTCACCCTGGAGCAGGTGGAACTGGCCGGCGGCAGTTGGCAGCGGGTCAGCGGCACGGCACCCATCAGCCAGACCACGGATGCCAACGGTATGCTGACCTTTGAAAATCTGGTGGGCACCTACACCTACCGGCTGACGGAGGTGAAAGCCCCCACCGGACATATCATTCTGATGGAACCCCTGGTCTTTACGGTGGATGGTGACGGCAATATTCAGAAACTGGATGATACGGGAGCTCCCGTTCCGATCACAAGCCAGTTTCTGTGGCATGGCAGTCCTTACCATCTGACGGTAAAGAATCTGATCACCGTGGAACTGCCGGAAACCGGCGGACACGGAAGTGCCGTATATTGGCTGTGCGGTATTGCTCTGATGATGACTGCACTGCTGTTATACAAACTGCCAATGCGAAAGGAGGATGGGATATCTTCCTGATTGGCACATAACGAAAAAAGAAAAAGAAATTTAAGAAAGGATCTGAAACAATGAAAGCCATGCGCAAGCTCCTCACTCTGGTTCTGGCCATGACCATGATTCTGTCCATGGCTGTAACCGTAACCGCAACCACGCCGGATGATGGCGTTGCTACAGCTGCCCTGCAGGATAAGGGCACCATCACCATCGTAGGTTCTGCATCTGGTACCCAGTACAGTGTCTACCGCATTTTTGACATCGCAAAGACTGCTGACGGCAAAAATGTATATGTGACCAATGAAAAATGGGGTGCCTTTGCAGAGGCTGAGAATCTGAAGGCAGATGGCTTCTTCACCATCTCCAACGATTATCTGAAGACTGTTACCTTCACCGGCGAAACCGATGATGCCAATGCACAGATGTTTGCAGAATATGTGATGGCATATGCCGAAGCCAATAACATTGCACCCGACGGACAGAGTGCCAAGCTGACCACCAGTGGTACCTATACCACCGCCAACAGCTACCAGTACGGCTACTACATCATGGCCTCCGACCGTGTGGAAAATGATCCCAACTATACTGTGTTTACCCTGGCTGCGAATAATGTGCAGGTCTATGAAAAGAATACCATGAATGCCTCCATCCAGAAGTTTGTTCAGGAGGACAGCAATGTCAGCAATGCAGATGGCGGCTGGGGCGCCACCAACGCAGCAGAGATTGCGCAGGCAGTCCACTTCAAGATCGTTGTCACTGCCGCAGCTGGTACGGATACCTATGTGGTTACCGACTCTATGCCCAATTTCACCGATATCTCCGCCCCCACCTATACCTACAGCCGCGGTGAAATCCCTGAAAATGGTCTGACCTATGCTGCCACTGCAGACGGCTTCACCGTGACCTTTGGCCCCAGCTTCCGCGCACTGCTGGAGGACGGCGATACCGTCACTATTGAGTACACTGCCGAGCTGAAGGCCAATGCAACCATCGCCGGTGCCGGCAATCTGAACTCCGCAACCCTGACCCATGGCGAAGAGACCAGCGAACCTGCTATCACCACAACCTACACCTTCAAGCTGAATGTTACCAAGGTCGATGAGAACAATCGGCCCCTGGCAGGTGCTGTCTTTACCCTGAGCCACAAGGATAATACTCTGAAGTTTGACCGGGAGGCCGACACCAACAACTATATCGTCAATCCCAACGGTGATGTGACACAGATCACCACTGATAATACCGGCAAGTTCAGTATCAGCGGTCTGGATACCGAAGATGAGTACATCCTGGAAGAAATCCAAGCACCTGATCCCTACGTTCTGATGGATCCTGTTTCCATCATCATCAGCCCTGCCGAAGGCAGCACTGACCACACCCACAACATCACCGTGCAGAACCTGCCCGGTGTGGAAATGCCCGAAACCGGCGGTATGGGTACCACCGTGTTCTACGTTGCTGGCGGTATCCTGGTTCTGGCAGCCATTGCCCTGCTGGTGACCAAGAAGAGAACTGTCGCATAATTTCTTCCCCATAAGAACTTTCTGCCGCCCCTTTCCGCGAGGGAGGGGCGGCAGAAACAAACTACAGCCGAAAGGAGAGTCCCATGAAAAGCAAACTGTATAATGCGCTGCTTGCGCTGATCTTCCTGCTGGGATTGTCCTTGCTGCTGTATCCCACTGTCAGCAATTATTACAACGCTGTGCACCAGACCCGTGCCATTCAGCAATATTCCCAGGAAGTGGATCAGATGCAGGCGGAGCGAAACCGGCAGAATCTGGAAGCGGCCCGGGAATACAACGACAGACTGGCGAAGGAGGGGCAGTTTGCCGCTTACCGCAATATGAGCGACAGCTACCGCAACCAGCTCTACTCCGAAACCGGCGTCATGTGCTATCTGGAGATCCCTGCCATTGGTGTGACCCTGCCCATCCGGCATAGCACCTCCGATGAGGTGCTGAATGTTGCTATCGGCCATCTGGAATGGAGCTCCCTGCCGGTTGGCGGTGAAAGCACCCACTGTGTCCTTTCCGGCCACCGGGGACTACCCAGCGCGGAACTGTTTACCAATCTGGACAATCTGGAGTACGGTGATACCTTTTACATCCATGTTCTGGGAGAAACGCTGGAATACTGGGTGGATCAGATCTCTGTGGTGCTGCCCAATGATTATGATACCCTGTCTGTGGTGGAGGGGGAGGATTATGTGACCCTGATGACCTGCACGCCCTATGGCATCAATTCCCACCGCCTTTTGGTGCGAGGTACCCGGATCCACCGGGAATCGGCGCTGGAACATGCCGAGCTGTATCTGAAGAATGAAATCCGCTCAGTGGATCTGATGGTGGTTATTCCTGTCGTATTGGTGGGCCTGTCGCTGCTGGTATTTTTGGCAATGCTTCTGATGCCCAGCAGGAAAAAGAAATCCAGGAAAGGACGTGGCAACCATGGTAAACCGTAGCCGCCGGCTGATTACGTTGGTTCTTCTTCTGCTGCTGGTGCTGCCCGTTTCCGCTGCGGCTGCCCAGACGGGAAGCCTGCTGATCCAGGAGGTCCGGCATCCGGTGATCCTGTACCGCGTCGCCGGTGCAGACGGAACACTTTCCGGAGCCTTTGCGAAATATCCCGAGACTCCGCCCTTTTCAGATCCAGAGAAGGAGGCCAAACATTTGCAGAGCTATGCCCTGCAGAACCGGATCAGGGGCCAGATTGCGGAACCGGAAGAGGGAGAGGCCTTCTTTGCACCCCTGGAGGAGGGCCTGTATCTGGTATGCAGCCTCCGGGAAACGGGAGAATTTGCGCCGTTTCTGCTGAATATTCCCACCCGGTTGAACGAAAAAACCATCTATCATATTCAGGCAAAGCCCAAACAGGAAGATCCCCCACCGGAAACCGAGGCCACCCGCCCAACAGAAACGCCTTCTGATTCCGTGATTCCCCAGACAGGCAACAGTGTGATCCCCCGGTATTCACTGATGATCCTGGGATCTGCCATCACCCTGGCAGGCCTGTATGAAGTGATCCGGGGAAGAGAGGAGCAGTTCGATGACTGATCGCCAAAAACGGGGATGGCTTTTGGTGTTACTGGGCCTCAGCATGGTGCTCACTGCCTTTTTTATGCATACAACGCAGGAAAAGCAGGATGCCATTGCAGGGGAGAATGCTGCCATTTTGCTGCAGCAGCTGAAGCTGAGCCAGCCCTCTCTTTCTGAACCCCAGACCGATTCTCCGGAAGCGGAAACTGTTCCCGCGGCTACCGCCATGGCAGAGAAGGACTATTTGGGCTATTCCATGATTGGCACCCTGCGGATCCCCGCTCTGGGCATGGAACTGCCGGTACTGAGCAGCTGGAGCTATGAACTTCTGGAGGTTGCTCCCTGCCGGTATTCCGGCTCTGTTCCGGAGGAGAACATGATCCTTATGGGCCATAATTACAAGAGTCACTTTACGCCGCTGCACCACATTGCCGCAGGAACGGCAGTGGAATTTGAGGACGTAAATGGCATCGTGACCCACTATACGGTGGCGCTGACCGAGATCCTCCACAAAAATGAGATCGACAGACTGCCTTCGGAATATCCGCTGACCCTGTTTACCTGCACAGCGGGTGGGCAAAACCGCCTGATGGTTCGCTGTGCGACTCAAATTGACTGACATAAAAACGGACCTGTGCCAAAAATGAAAGTTTTTGACACAGGTCCGTTTTATAGGATGATGGGTATCAGACTTTGAACGAGATTATGTACACAACAGTTTGCGAATGCCCCATGGAAGTCCTGCTTTGCCGGATATATTTTGCTATTCGTGTGGGACACATCTTCTCGATAATCAATTCAGTTCTTGAATTGGTAGCATTGTCGATCTCCTTCAGATGGGCCACCAGTTTGCCATCAAACAGCAGGGTGGTGTAATATGCTTTCTTATGCTCCCGGAGGTAAGTATGGCGCATTCTGCCGTACTTGCCGTACCGGGGCGCTTCTTCTTCCGGGAGTTCCAGATCGGGGTAGTACATTCCGTCCGCACCTAGAGTGTAGGTGCCGCCCATTTCTGGGGATAAACTTGCCATGATTTTCATCCTCCTGTTTACATATTAGATACGCTGTGATATAATAGCATAAATAACATCACATATAAAGAGGGAGGAAAAAGAAATGCATAGAAATGAAGAACAGATTGCCATATACTCCCGTAAATCCAAGTTCACCGGCAAGGGTGAAAGTATCGGCAATCAGGTGGAACTGTGCAAAGAGTATGTCCGCAATATGTTTGGCGAAGAATATGTGGATCGCTGTGTTGTCTTTGAGGACGAGGGCTTCTCCGGCGGCAATCTGCAAAGACCGGATTTCAAACGGATGATGGAGGAAGTGCGTAAGCGCAAATTCAAGGCAATTGTAGTCTATCGTCTGGACAGAATCAGCCGTAATATCAGCGATTTTACGGGGCTGATCGATGAACTGACCAAGCTGGATGTATCCTTTGTGTCTATCAAGGAGCAGTTCGATACCAGCACCCCTATGGGCAGAGCCATGATGTTTATTATCTCTGTGTTCTCCCAGCTGGAGCGTGAAACTATTGCTGAGCGTATCCGGGACAATATGCACGAACTGGCAAAGACTGGCCGCTGGCTGGGTGGCAATACACCCACCGGATTCAAATCCGGTTCCGTCAGTAAGATCACCATTGATGGAAAAGAACGGAAATCTTATAAGTTGATCCCGATTCCCGAGGAAATCGAGATTCCCAAGATGATTTTTGACCTCTATATGGAAACCGATTCTTTGACTGCTGTAGAAGCAGAACTGCTGCGGCAGCGAATCAAAACCAAGCAGGGAAAGGACTTCACCCGCTTTGCGATCAAGGCGATCTTACAGAACCCGGTCTACATGGTTGCAGACGAAGATGCATACAACTACTTCATAGAAAAGGAAGCGGAGATTTTCTTCCCCAAGGAAGCATTTGATGGAAGTTGTGGCATTATGGCCTACAACCGCACGAACCAGGAAAAGGGAAGAACAACACAACTACTTCCGGTCAGCGAGTGGATTATTGCGATTGGTAAGCATCCCGGTTTCGTTCCCTCTAAGCAGTGGATCAAGGTGCAAGAATCTCTGGACAGAAACAAATCCAAGGCATACCGCAAGCCCCGGAATAATGAAGCCCTGCTGACCGGTTTGGTGTATTGCTCCTGCGGCGAAAGGATGTACCCCAAACTGTCCCAGCGCAAAACTGCTTCTGGTGAGATCATTTATACCTATGTGTGCAAGATGAAAGAACGCAGCAAGCGAGAGCGCTGCAACCGCCGTAATGCCAACGGTAATATCTTAGACGCAGCAATCATTGAGCAAATCAAATCTCTGACAGACCATGACAGCAGCTTCATTTCTCAGCTTGCAAAGAGCCGTGAGTTCTACACCGGCAAACGGGAACAGTATGAGCGGCAGCTGGAGGAACTTCGGGTAGAACATGAGATGAACGAAAAAACTATCAATGGCTTGATCGATTCTCTGGGCATGGTTGGAGACTCCATCGCAAAACCCCGTGTTCTGAAGCGCATTGAAGAACTGACCGATGTAAACCGCGATGTTGAGAACCGCATCCATGAGCTGGAAGGCCTGATCAATGTCAATTCGCTTACCGATGCTGAGTTTGACCTGCTGCGGCAGATGCTGTCCATGTTCCGTACCAGTATTGACGATATGTCCATCGAGGAAAAAAGAGCAGCGATCAGAACCGTTGTCCGCAAGGTGATCTGGGATGGTGTGAATGCCCATGTGGTACTGTTTGGTGCAGACGAGGGAGAAATTGAGTTCCCCGATATGGATGACAGGTTAGGTCACATGGACGACGAAAGTGGCGAAGAAGAACCCCTGGAAGCCTTTGCAGATGTCGATTATGAGATGCAAGAGGAGGAAAATAGCGGCCTGGGAAAAAGGAAACCCTCCAACGCTTCTAAAAGTCGTTGGGGGGAGGATAGCAAATGAGATCCTGATGCACTTTCGGGCCCAGCGCAAGAGCGCCCAGGATGTGTCCCTGTCTGACTACATTGAAACAGGCGCCGACGGCGCGCCGCTGGCGCTGATGGACGTGGTTGCGGAGGACTGCGACCTGGTGGAGCAGGTTTCCTCCCGGGAGCTGGTGGAGCAGCTGCGCCGGGCCATTGACATATGCCTTTCCGACCAGGAGCGTCAGGTGATCCTGCTTCGCTATGGCCTGAATGGGCAAAGCCCCAAACGTCAGCGGGAAGTGGCGGACATTACAGGAATCAGCCGGAGTTATGTATCCCGCATTGAAAAGCGGGCTCTGCAAAAACTCAAAGCAGAATTGGAGCAATAGACCAGCATCCCGAAAGTCCGGCTGTCTGTGACAAACAGGCGGCCGGTATCTGTTTTTCGAGGAAATTCGACACAAAAGAACATCAATCCTTTTGGGGTGGCGCGAAGAAAATGGGGGTTCGTATAATATAAAAAAATTTCCCGGGAGATGGTAGAGTGGAACACAAGACTGCAGAATCGGATTCTCCATTGGTATCGGTGCTGATGCCGGCATATAACGCGGAAAAATACATCGAAAAGGCGATCCGCTCCGTCATAGCACAGACGGTCTCAGACTGGGAATTGGTGATTATTGACGACCACTCCCAGGACCGCACATGTCAGATCGCGGAAGCTCTGGCCCGGGCGGATGCTCGTATCCGCCTCTACCGAAACGAGCAGAACCAGGGCGCGGCCCGTACCCGGAACCGGGGCCTGGACCTGTGCAGAGGGCAGTATGTGGCGCTGTTGGATTCCGACGATGTGTGGTACCCGGAGAAACTGGAAAAACAGCTGGTTCTGGCGCAGGCGGAAAATGCGGACATCGTGTACTGCGCCTATGCCATCGTGGATGAAAACGGCCAAAAGCGGTTCCATGATTTCATTGTGCCGGAGCACACCGACCTGGAAGCAACCCTGGTGAAAAGCGTGATAAGCTGTTCCACTGCCTTGCTGGGACGAAACGTGACGGAGCATTACCGGTTCCCGGTGGAATATTACCATGAGGACCTGGCAATGTGGGTCCAGCTCCTGGGGGACGGGCTGAAAGCGGTGGGAACCTCCCAGGTGCTGGCAGAGTACCGTGTCCGGTATGCGTCCAAAGCCTCCAATAAACTGTCGGTGGCGAAATGGCGCTGGCAGATTTACCGCACCCTGATGGGACTGTCCGTCCGAAAAAGCGCGGTTTATTTTGTGCAGTATGCGGCTGCGGGAGCGGTCAAATACCGGATAAGAAGAATCGCGGGATAAATCTATGAGGGAACAAGACGCGAAACTGAAATCCATTCTTCTGGACATGTTCTCCTGGTTCCACGAATTTTGCGTTCAGAATGGACTGCGATACTATGCCCTGGGCGGAACGATGCTGGGTGCTGCGCGGCATGGCGGCTTCATTCCCTGGGACGATGATATTGATGTAGGAATGCCGCGGGAGGATTATATGCGGCTGGAAGCGCTGATGGGCAGCTCCCCGCAGAACCAGTATATTCTCGAGACGCCGTATTCGAAGGATACGGATTTTCTTTACCCATTTTCCAAGCTGTATGACACACGGACCACCCTGGTGGAAAATACCCGCAGCAGGATAAAGCGGGGCGTTTACCTGGACATTTTTCCGCTGGACGGGGCGGGAAATTCCGAGGAGGAAGCCAGACGGCATTTTGCGCCGGTCAAATTCAGACGGAATCTGCTGCTTGCCATGTACACAGGGCTTCGAAAGGAACGCAGTTTTTATAAAAATATGGCGGTTTTGCTCCTGGGTGCCATCCCCAACCGAATTGTGGACCGAAGAAAGATGCAGCATTCCATCGACCGGATGTGTCAAAGCAGAGCGTTTGAGGCCTGTTCCTGGGTAGGAAACATGATGGGCACCTGGATGGAGCGGGAGCTGATGCCCCGAGCGTTTTTCGGAACGCCCAAAGCCTATGTTTTTGAGACCATCACCATCTTCGGCGTGGAGAATGCGGACGCTTACCTGACCAGGCTGTATGGGAACTGGCGGGAACTTCCGCCGGTAGACCAGCGGAAGACCCACCATGATTTTTGTCTGCTGGACCTGGAAAGCTCCTATTTAAAACCATGAAAGTATTAATTGTCAGCCATAATGCCATCAGTGAAACCTCTAACATGGGCAAAACACTGAGAGCCTGCTTTCGGGGCTTTGCCTGTGAGGAGATCGCACAGTTTTATATCCATTCGGAAGCGCCGTCGGACGCCAGCGTTTGCCGCAATTACTACCGGTTCACGGATGTAGACGCGATAAAGTCCCTCTTACCCTTTCAAACCTACGGAACCATTTTTGAAGAGCCGGACATCCGGACGGAACGCACCACAGTCCCCACGGATGCGGCCCTGCTGCGTTCCGTATACCAGTATGGGCGCAGACGCACGGCGGCTGTCTATGCCCTGCGAAACGCGCTGTGGAAGCGGAGCCGCTGGGATCGGCCGCAGCTGTGGAAATGGGTGGAGGATTTTGGGCCGGATGTCGTCTTTTTCGCCTCCGGGGACTATGGATTCCTGTATGATATTGCCAGACAGATCGCGGAGCATGCGGGAAAACCTCTGGCAGTTGCCTGCATGGACGATTTTTACCTGTATAACCGAAACGAGGGCCGTCTGTTGGGCCGTATCGTGCATCGTTCCTTTTTGAAAACGGTGCACAAAACCATGGCTTACGCCAGCGCAGTGTTCACCATCTGCCCTTCCATGCAGAAAGAATACGAAGCGCTGTTCGGAAAGCAATGCTGCGTCCTGCCTACCCCGGCGGAACAATGGGAATCCCCGGAATCTTCGGAACGGTCCGGCGTTGCTTACCTGGGAAATCTGGGATTGCAGCGAAACCGGCAGCTGGCGGCCATTGGCCGGACACTGCGGGGGATGGATGCGCCGGGGTTGCCCAAATTCGTGGATGTTTACTCCGGAGAGCGGAATCCGGAAATTTTGAAAGTGCTGACAGAGGAAAATGGAATCCGCTTTCACGGAGCGGTCTCGGCGGAGGAAGTGCGCCAGATCCTGCAGCGAAGCGCGGCGGTGATCCATACAGAATCCTTTGACTCTGAGATCCGGAAAAGGATTCGGTTTTCCATTTCCACCAAAATCCCGGAAACTCTGATGAACGGTCCGTGCCTGATCGCTTATGGGCCGGAGGGCGCTGCCTCCATCGATTACGTAAAGGAAAACGGCGCGGCCTACACCATTACCCAGCCCCAGCAGCTGGAACAGGGATTGAGGGAGATCCTTACCGACGCCGCGCTGCGAAACCGGATCGTCGGCAGGGCCCGGGCGCTGGCGAAAGCCAACCACAGTATGCAGGCCAATTCCGCCAATCTGAGAAAAAGCCTGGCGGAGATCTGCGGCCAGACGGCGAAGACATCCTCAAGGCAAGGCGGAAAGTGGGAACAATGAAGATTTTGCAAATCAACTGTGTCTACGGTCACGGCAGCACCGGGGGCATTACACAGGATATCCACGAATCCCTGCTGGCTCAGGGGGCTGAATCGATCGTATGCTACGGCCGGGGAGGGCGCACAGCGGCCCCCGGCGTGATAAAAGTCTGCCCAGAGGTCTACGGTAAGGCCAACAGCCTGCTTTCCCGTGTCCGGGGAACCATGTACGGCGGCTGTTATCTGTCCACATGCTATTTGATCCGGCTCATCCGGCGGGAAAAACCGGATGTGGTGCATTTACAGTGCATCAACGGGAATTTTGTGAATATCTACAAACTGGTATCATGGCTGAAAGAGCGGGGCATCAAAACCGTCCTGACGCTGCACGCGGAGTTCATGTATACCGCGAACTGCGGCCACGCGCTGGACTGCGAGAAATGGAAGACCGGCTGCGGCAGCTGCCCCAGAATGCGCACAGAGACCCGCAGCTGGTTCTGGGACGGCACCGCCAGATCCTTTGCCCAGATGCGGCAGGCTTTCCGGGGCTTTGAAAAGGACCTGACGGTGGTGTCTGTCTCTCCCTGGCTCCGCCGCCGGGCGGAGGCCTCTCCGATCCTTGCGAATATGGATCACAGGGTGATCCTCAATGGGATCAACACCCAGGTGTTTGCCTACAGGCCCAGCGGACAGGTCAGGCAGAAGCATGGCCTCACTGGGGAAACGATCATTTTTCATGCCACACCCATGTTCTGTGATGACCCGGCGCATCTCAAGGGCGGCTGTTATCTGCTGGAACTGGCAAAACGGATGCAAGACCGTCCCGTTCGCTTTCTGGTGGCGGGGAAATGCCGGGTCAGCGGAGAAGTGCCGGAAAATGTGACCCTTTTGGGGGAAATCCGCGACAAAGCCCAACTGGCGGAATACTATTCCGCCGCAGACCTCACCCTGCTCACCAGCAGAAGGGAAACCTTTTCTCTGGTCTGCGCGGAAAGCCTGTGCTGCGGGACGCCGGTGGTGGGGTTTGAAGCCGGGGCGCCGGAGGAGACCACGCTAGGGGAGTACAGCACCTTCGTGCCCTTCGGAGACCTTGCGGCCCTGGAGGCGGCGGTGCAAACCTGGCTGGAACGGAGAGAAATCCCCAAGCGGCAGATTTGCCGCGCGGCGGAACAGCGCTATTCCAGGGAGCGCATGGCCGGAGAATATTTCGAACTTTACAGAGGACTGACCCATGAAGCTCCGCGCTGACACCCTTTTGATCAAGCTCCAATTTCTGCTTTTGTCCGGCATTGTAATGACCCAGGCCCTGGGAAAACCCAGCCTGTCCAGCCTGCTGTTTACCCTGACGTTCGCGGTGACGGTCTGCCTGTGGCTGGTGTCGGCAGAAAAGCGCATCGGCACTGCCGATGCGCTGGCGATTCTCATTGTGGCCCTGTCCTGCCTGCACGTATCGGTGAACACGCTGACCAGCGGCACGCTTGTGTCCTTTGCCTATTGTAAAAAGCTGATTATGTTCTGGTCCACCGTCCTGTTTTTCGCGGCAACGAGCCGGTACAAACCGGAACGGTCCGCAGCGGAATTTGTCTTTCGGTGGAATACTACCCTGGGGGTGTTCCTGATCGGCATGTATTTGGCCCAGAGACATCAGATGTATCTGCTGAATCACCGTGTCAGCCGCTACCTGACATTCCGCTTTACCAATCCGAATCTTACGGCGGCGTTTCTGCTGGCTGTGTGCATGATCGAAATGATCCGCGTTTTGACTGTGAGAAAACGGGTGCTTCAGGTCGTCCACGCTGTTTTGGCAGCATGGATGGCGTATTTTATCTTTGAGACAGGGGCCAGGAATGCCCAGCTTCTGCTGGCGCTTTTTCTGGCGGTGCTGGTATCTCCGCAGAAAAAGATGCCCATGACAGCCCCGATGGCGGCGCTGATCGCAGTCTTTCCGCTCCTGTTCGCGGCGGCGTACCTGCTGCTGGTCAACGCACCGGGGGTTCAGAAGGTGTTCGCTTTTTTGACCGGGGAGGGAAAGAATCTGGATTCCCGGGTGGGCATCTGGTCTTATGCCCTGGAACAATTTATTTCTTCACCGCTGCTGGGAGCCTACAGCCAGATCGTAACCAGCAAAACCCATACCCAGCTCCATAACACCCATTTGGATGTGATGGCGTCCTATGGCCTCCCGGTGCTGATCCTGCTTTGCGCGTTCCTCTACCGGGTCCTCCGGGAGGAAAATCCCGACATCCGGAACCGGAAAAGGAAACTGTGCCGCATGGGGTTTTCGGTGCTTCTGCTGACTGGGATGGGAGAAGCCATGCTGTTTTCCGGCGGGCTGGGAGTGTACATTTTTGCCGGGATCCTGCGGATGCTGGCGAATTATGATTTTGCAGGATAAGTTCGGAAAAAACGGGGGCGTTATGACGGAAGAAAGGAAAGCGGTCAAAAATACGGTCTGGATCGTTGCCTGCCGGGTACTCCAGTCTGTCCTGAACGGAATCGTGACCATGTTCACCGCCAGATACTTCGGCCCTTCGGACTACGGCCTGCTGAATTACGCGGCATCGGTAGCCGGATTTGCCGCCCCGGTGATGCTGCTGGGATTCGATACGACCCTGGTACAGGAATTTGTGGAGAAACCGGAGCAAAAGGGCACTACCCTGGGCACCGCGCTGGGCCTGAATTTCGTGTCCGGGGCGGTTTGCGTGGCGGGCATTGCGGTATTTGCGGCCCTGGCCAATCCCGGCGAAGGGGCCACCGTGACTGTGTGCGTGCTGTACAGCCTGAATTTGCCGCTTCAGGCTTTGAAAATGACCCGGTATTGGTTCCTGGCGGAGCTGAAATCAAAATATACCTCTCTGGCATCGCTGTTTGCATATGTCCTTGTCTGCCTGTACCGGATCTGCCTGCTTGCGGCGGGGAAAGGCGTTTACTGGTTCGCTGTCTCCCAGGCCCTGGACTATCTGATCCTTTCCGGCGTTTTGCTGGGGGCTTATCATGCCGCTGGCGGGCAAAAGCTGCGTTTTTCCCTGGAAAGAGGAAAGCAGATGCTGGGCAGGAGCCGGTATTATATCCTGTCCTCCCTGATGGTTACCATGTTTGCCCAGACGGACAAGGTCATGCTGAAAGCCTTGCTGGGAGACGAAGCCGTGGGATATTATTCCGCCGCGGTCTTCTGCGCGGGTATGACCAGCTTTGTGTTTGCGGCGATCATCGATTCCGGCAGGCCGGTGATTTTGGCGGCGGCCCGGAAGGACCGGGCCTTATTTGAGCGGAGAATGACAGCGCTGTATGCCACCGTCGTGATGCTGGCCCTGGCCCAAAGTGCCGTGATCACGGTGAGTGCGGAATTTGTGATTCGCATATTGTATGGAGCGCAATACCTTCCCTCTGTGGGAATCCTGCGTATTTTGGTGTGGTATACCACCTTTTCCTATCTGGGCGCGGCCCGCACGGTTTGGATCCAGGCAGAGGAAAAGCATCCGCTGTTATGGAAGATCAACCTGTGCGGCGCATTGGCCAACGCAGCTTTCAATTTGCTGCTGATCCCCCGCTGGGGCGCAAACGGCGCGGCAGCGGCGTCATTGCTTACGCAGATGCTTACCAACTTCTTCCTGGGGTTCTGGATGCCCCAATTGCGGGGAAACAACGCGCTGCTCTTACGGTCACTGGATCCCCGGTATCTGATGGAGAGGGCAAAGGCGCCCGCGGACCAAAAAATTTGGGAGAACCGATATGAATGACAGAAATCAGGAGCAAAACGAGGACTTGGAGCTGGATCTCCGGCGGCTGATCGGCGCGCTGAAAAAGAAGTTCCGCGGCATCCTCCTTGCCGCAGTCTTAAGCGGGGCGGCCGCGCTGCTGGGCACCCTTTTCTTCGCCGTGCCCCAATACCAGTCTTCCGTAATGTTTTATGTAAACAACAGCCCGTTGACAGGAGCCTCCCAGAGCCTGACCTCCAGCGACCTGGTGACGGCCAGAGATTTGGTGGATTCCTATCTGGTGATCCTGCAAACCAGGGAAACCCTGCTAGAAATCCGGAACTGCGCGGGCGTGGACCGCACGGATGAGGAACTGCGGAAGATGATCACCGCCGAGGCCGTGGGGGAAACGGAATTTTTTCAGGCCGTGGTGACCAGTCCCGACCCCTATGAAGCGGAAAAGATCGCCGACGCCATTGCCGGCATCCTGCCTGGCCGGATCGCCGGCATCGTGGAGGGAAGTTCCGCCAAGGTAGTGGACGCGGCTGCTGCGGCGTCGGAGCCAAGCTCCCCCAGCTATGGGAATAACACCCTGCTGGGACTGGCGGCGGGACTGGCGCTGTCCATGGGAGCCGTGCTTCTTCAGGAAATCCTGGATGTCAGCATCCGTACACCGGAGGATGTCCGGCTGGCGTGCCCCTATCCCATTCTGACAGCTGTGCCAGAAATGGATCCATCAGCAAAGGGCGGCAGCCGAAAGGTAAAAAAGTCCGGCGGAAAATACGAGAAAAAGTCTCCCGCTGCCGGCGGCTTCTTGCCGTTTGCCGCATTGGAGGCCTATAAGCTGCTGCGCACCAAATTGCAGTTTTCCTTCGCGGAGGAGCAGCAGTGCCGCGTCATTGGCATTTCCAGCGCCCTGAGCGGGGAGGGAAAAAGCCTGTCTGCCGTCAGTCTGGCCCACTGCCTGTCCCAGCTGAACAAAAAGGTGCTTCTCGTGGACTGCGATTTGCGCAGACCGTCCCTTTCCGCCAAATTGCCTGTTCGAAAAACGCCCGGCCTTTCCGACTTCCTGACCGGGCAGAACGGTGCGGAATCCCTGATCCAGCCCTGCGGCCTGCCCGGCGGAGAGAGGGGCTTTTCGCTCATAGCCTCCGGCCGGACTCCGCCGAATCCCATGGAGCTGCTCAGCTCCCCAAGGATGCAGAAAGTCCTGAACCTTCTGCGGCGGCATTACGATTACATCCTTCTGGACCTGCCGCCGGTGGGGGAGGTGGGCGACGCGCTGACCATTGCCAGGGAGGTTGACGGATTCCTGCTGGTGGTTCGCCAAAACCATTGCAGCCGCGCTGCTTTGAAAGAAGCAGTGCGCCAGTTCGAATCTGTTGACGCCAGGATCTTGGGCATCGTATATAACGGCGCCACGGAAACTCTCCGGGGCTGCAAAAAAGAATACGGCATCCCCCAGGGACGCTATCTTCATCCGGAAAAGCGCAGACAGCCCGGAGGGCCAATGCCATTAAGTTAAGAACAGCTGTAGGGCGGAGGCATGCCTCCGCCCTACAGCTGTTCAGTATTCATTTCATGCCGTTGGTCAAAGCCGGGAAAATGTAAAACGCCGCCATCCAGCTTAAGTATTCGCTGCCCAGCCGGATGACCGCATCCGAACCGTCACCGGTAACGAGGGGCCTGCACGGCAGGGTGTGGCGCAGAAGATGGGAGCGGGGAGAACCCACAGTCATACCCATCACGGCTGGTTCCCGCCTTTGCCATTTCCTGTTCCAGCCAATCCATGGCCTCCTTCAGGCACACGTAAGGATCCCGGTCCCAACGCTCCTGTTCTGCAAAGGCGTAGGGCACTCCGGCATCCAGACAGGCACGAACGACACCGGTCCAGTTCGTATCTCCCTGCCCGGCGGGTACAAGCGTGTCGCCTTTGCTGTCCTTAAAATGCACCATGCATATCCGCCCGGTACAGCGGCGGATGTACGCGGGCATGTCTCCGCAATTCCGGTTCAGGTGATACAGGTCAAGGCAGACGTCCAGTTCCGGCACACTCCTGAGCAGATACTCCACAGCATTCCAGCCGGGAACCGCGGTGAAATCGGCGCTGACCGGATGGAAGCACAGCTTCTGCCCCAGGGCATCCAGCCTTTTCTGCATCTGCCGCAGTTCGGCGATGAACCCATCCAGTCCTTCCCGGGACTTGAGCCGGTGGGGAATGCGGCTGACACACAGCCATGTGCCGCCCGTGACGGCATTCAGCGTTGTGTAGTAATCCAAATTACCCCGTACTGTCTCATAAAAATCCTGTACCGACACCGACTGGATCCCGCTGCGTTTCAATGCCTGGGCAATGGCGTCAGGCGGCACGGAAGGGTCGATCCATTGCAGCTGCACCGTACGGCAGCCCAGGCCCCGGAGCTTGCCGAAGGCCTCCATGACCTGGGACTCGTCCAGAAGCAGAGGTTTTAAGCTGGAAACCTGAATCCCGTTTTCCATATGGCATCCCCCGTCAGAATACGAACTGCACCAGCAGCATATAGCACACAGTGCCTGCGCCGATGCTGAGCAGGGTATTGCGCTTCCAGACGTGCAGCGGTGCCACAACAGCGCAGCCGATGGCTTCCGGAATGCCAAAGGGAGCGGCGGTCAGGGTCACGTCTTTCAGACAGTACACCACCAGCATACCCATAATGGCATAGGGCAGAACCTGTCCCAGATAGGTAACGAGGGGAGGGGTCTTGCAGTTTTCTCCGAAGATCAGGAACGGCAGGAACCGCAGCCCGGTGGTCACCTGCGCGATCACGGCGATGGTCAAGACAGCGTGTAACTTATTCATGGGCTTCCCTCCTTCCGGTTTTCCGCATAACGGTAAGCACTACGGCAATGATCACCATGGAGGGGATCAGGAAGACATCTCTGCCGAAAACCAGCAGGCAGACCACGGTGGAAACCACGCCGATGACAGCGGGCAGGTGATTTTTGGTGCTGAGCCATTGTTCCACAAAGATCGTGACGAACAGGGCGGTGAGAACGAATTCGATGCCTTCATAGTTGATGGGCAGCAGGGAACCGGCCAGACTGCCCAGGATGGAGCCGGACACCCAATAGATCTGGTCGAACAGGGACACCAGGAAGCAATAGGCGTGGCGGTCCATGCCCTCAGGCGCCTGATCCTGGGATACCAGAGAATAGGTTTCGTCCGTCAGGGCAAAGATCATGTAAGGCTTTTTCTTGCCGGCTCCTTTGTACGCATCCACCATAGAGATGCCGTAAAACAGGTGCCGGGCGTTTACCAGAAAGGCAGTCATAGCGGCAGTCAGCAGTCCCGCTCCGGAGGAAAGCAGGCTGACGGCCACATACTGCATGGAACCGGCATAAATAAACAGACTCATTGCCGCGGCCCAGATAACGCCATAGCCGCTCTGGTGCAGCAGGATGCCGAAGCCGAAGCCCAGAAACACATACCCGGTAAGTACGGGGATGGTGTCCAGAAAAGCGGCGCGGACGGCGTTCTTTTTCATAGATACCCACTCTCTTTCTTTGGAAAGTTAAGATGTACAGGCGGTTTCCTGCCGGCTGGAAACCTGAACGGAGGAAATCGCCGGATCGGAGGTAAGGCACTCCAGAAATTTCTGACGCCGTTTTTTGCTTTGAATGCCGCCGATATCCGCCTGGAAAAGGATGCGGTAGGCGCCGCCGGGGAGCTGTTCTGTGCGCATGTCCTGCAGTCCGGCGCGGCATTTTTGCGCGTGAGTGTTGACGGCGGTCAGTCCATCGGCAATGTCCGGGACTTCCACGCAGTAAAAATGCAGGCTGATATTCGGGCCGACCAGCTTATGCTGGAAAACTTCCAGAATGGTCAGGGTGATGAAAATGAACACCATCCCCGCCAGTGCCACGGTATAATACCCGCCGCCGGCAGCGATCCCGAGGCAGGCCACAGCCCAAAGGCTGGCAGCGGTGGTCAAACCCTTCACGTTGCTGCCCTCCCGCAGAATGGTACCGGCGCCGAGAAAACCGACGCCGGTGATGACCTGAGCGCTGAGCCGGGAGGGGTCGGGGGTAGCGCCGAAGGCATAATACTGGGAAAAGATCACCTGTCCGGTGATCATCACGGCGCAGGCCCCCAGCGCCACCAGAATATGGGTGCGCATCCCAGCAGGGCGGTTGGTATATTCCCGTTCCGTACCGATAACCAAACCCACGACCATAGCGCAAAGCAGCCGCAGGCAGATCTGCCGCAAAGAAAGCTCCAATCCTGCCGGCCCAGACCCGGCGGTGGCGGTCAAAAAGTGCATAAGAATACCTCCGAGCGTTGTTTTGTATGATTATATTATTTGGAAAAGCGGTTGTCAATGCAGTGTTTTCTTCCAAAAGAAGCCCAAATTCGACAAGAAATAGGGGTTGACAAAGGGTATAAACTATGTTATAATACCCAAGCACTTAAGGAGTGCACCCCAAAATATCGCGGAGTAGAGCAGTTGGAAGCTCGTCGGGCTCATAACCCGGAGGTCGTAGGTTCGAGTCCTGCCTCCGCAACCAGTCGTATGTACGCCCACATAGACGGTAAAACTACCGTCCGTGTGGGCGTCGATCTTTGTCACGTGCGCCCGTATGATTTCGGGAAGGTTTTCGTCGTTCCACTGGCCGACACTGGCCTGGAACATGGCGACGATCGCCGCCGGGTCGACTTTTCTATGGGTGGCGGATCGCCGGGCGATAATGTCAGACAGTTCCGACTTTCTGACCCGCAGCCGATCCAGTTCGGCTTCCAGTTCCGGCACGACCAGGCCGGACAGCACGGCCTTCACGCCGTTCGCGATCTGCCGGTCGATCTGGGCCAGTTCGGATTTCTCAGCGGACAGATCAGGAGCCGCGCCGTTGATCCGGTCGGCGATCACCTGGGCCGTTTCCGTGAAGTCCACCGTCCGCAGGTATTCCTTCAAGTGCTGCACGACGAACGTTTCGATTTCGTCGGCGTTTATATTCTTTGCCCCGCAGGTATGCGTCCTGTACTTATTGCCGCAGCAATAGTACCGGGTCGTATACCCTTTTTTGTTTGTGCTGGCGTGGCCGACGTAAGCGGCGCCGCACTCTTCGCAATGGATCAAGCCCGTCAACAGGTATCTGTGGCGGGCTTTATTTCGTCCGGGGCGTTTGTTGTCCTTCATTCTGGCCTGCACCTTCTCCCATGTGTCGTCGTCTATGATCCTGGGGATCGCGCCCTCTATGCGTTCCACGTTGGGATTCAGCTGCCCGCCTGCCCACTTCCGCATGATCTTGTATTTTTTCTTGTTCCAGGTATAGACGCCTATGTATCGTTCATTTTGCAGCATACCGTTCAGCGTGTTCTTGCCGATCGGTCGGCCGCGTTTACCCAGGGCGCCGTCCAAGTGGTCTATGATGTAGTCGTAACTTTTCCCGGCAGCATACCACCGAAAGACGTCCCGGACGATCCGGGCCTCTGCCGGATTGATCGCGTACTGGCCGTTGACGATGTCGTAGCCCAGGGGAGGGACGCCACCCAGGAAGGCCCCCTGCTTCGCCTTTACGGCGACGCCGTCGATGGACTTTTGCCGGGTGCCCAGGACTTCAACCTGGCCTATGCCCACGGTGATCAGTTCCGTCAGAAAGTCTGCGCTGTTTGTGAGGTCGCCCAGCTTTTGACCGCTGGCGCTGATCACCTGAATACCCAGGTACATCATTGCTTTTCTGAAAGTGAACCAGTCGCCGACGTCACGGCTGCCGCGGCTGATGTCGTAAATGATCACCGCCCGGAACTGCTTCCGGTGCGCAGCTGCCACCAGAGCCTGGAAACCTTCCCGGTCTGTGTTGGTGCCGCTGGCCGCTTCATCCTGGAAGCTGGCGACGATCTGAATGTTATTTTCTGCGGCGTACTTCCTGATCTTCGTCTGCTGGTACGCTATGCTGTTTTCGGTCTGGTTGTCGGTGGAGTACCGCATATACTCAGCCGCGGGCAGCGCCCCGTATATGGATAAATCAAGCATTTTACACTTCCTTTTTTGTGGCACGTGTGCTACAATAAAAGGGCATAAAGCCCCTATATTTTAGCGGGTGGTTCTGCTTTTGGTAAGCTGGGGAATTGTGCGCCTGCCGCTTCGGTGCTGGTAACACCGGGGCGGCGCTTTTTTATTTCTGAGCCGTCGCGGGTGGTAAGTCCGCGGCGGCTTTTTTGTTTTTTGGGGGTAGATTAAGCCGGGGCAAATTCGCCGCCGGTGACGGTTAAATACTGGCCATCCTGGACGGTGACGTAAGACGTGGTATCGACATTGTCGTTTGTGACGATGCTGTCAAGGCGGTGGGTGCTGTCAGCAGCTACTTCGACGTATGCACCGAAGTCACTGGTGCAGGTGACTTTATACTCACCGGCGGGGATGTCTGTACCAACGCGGTACATACCGGCCATGTAGGTATCGTTAAGATCAGCGCCGGGGACATAGGCGTCTTCGACCTTCACGAATTCGCCGTCGGTGACGGTGAAGTATTGACCGTCTTCGACCGTGAAGAAGGCGAATGTTTCGATGTTGGTATTTGCGATAATGCTGTCGAGGTTGCCGGTGCTATCGCTGGCGACCTCTGCGTATGCACCGAAGTATTCGGAACTGGTTACGTAATACTCACCGGCGTCAAGATCGGAGCCGACCTTGTACATTCCCTCACCATAGAACTGAATGTTGGGAATGGTGGCGGCTTCGGCGGTTGCTTCGGTGGCGGCCTGGGTATTTTCTGAGGCATCGGCGACGCTGGCGCTGGGAGCCGTTGCGGGAACATCGACGGAAGTGTCAGTTGGTTCGGAATCCCCGGAACCGAGGAACAGGGCCAGGACAACGATCACCCAGAACCACCATTTTTTATAAAATGGCTTTTTGACCTTCGGGGCGGCTTCGCCCGTTTTGTTTTTCTTCATGCGTATACCTCCATATTCTTGCCCGCATTATACCGGGCTTTTATTTTTTAGGATAATGGTGCCACCACCTGGGAAAGGAGGCGGCGAAATGGAAAAAGCATATAAGGCAGCGATCGAGCGGATGCTGAAGAACATCCACGACGACAAGCGCCTGGGCCTGATCTACAAGTACATACTGTACCTGTACACCAGGAACCGCTAACTGTGGCGGAAGGGGTCGATCCTTTAGAGGGTCGGCCCTTTTTTTTCGTCTTCCCAGGGCCGGGTGCCTGCCAGCAGCTTATCCAGCAGCGCGTTCACCTGGCGCCAGTCGTCCTCTGTGAAATCGCCCAGATTCTTGAAAATCTGCTTGACCCGGTCGTTTTCGGAAGCCATGACCCGGTCGACCATCACGTGCAGCGCAGCGTCGTCGCCGCCGTTCTCAAACATAGGGCCTTCACCGGTGGTAAGCCAGAGATAAGAAGCGCCAAATTCCCGGCACATAGACTGAAGGGTCTGTTCCGTGGTGCCGTTAATACCTTTTTCGATCTTGCTGACCGAAGCCTTTGACTTCAGACCGATCTTTGCGCCGAAGTCTTCCTGACTGAGGCCCAGGGCTAGGCGCAGCTGTTTAACTCTTTCGTTCATGTCGTTCACCTCCTGAAAATCAGTATAACGGCAAAAGTGGCGAAAGTCAACTATTATTTGATACAGACGCTTGACAAAGTGGCGAAAGTAAACTATAATACCGTCGAACGGTGGCGATAAGCTACCGAACAGAAGCGGAAACCCCGCAAGGAGGAAACAACATGGAAAACAAGAACATCGACCTGATCGAACTGGCCCGGAAAATGAAAGAGGACGCGATCCAGCACGCCAGATGGATGAATGACCAGTACGTCGCGGGCGACGTGGAGCGAAACCACACGAACTACGGGACAATGACCCAGGCGCTGCGCGTTCTGAACCTGCTGGGCCACGAAGCCAGCAACGCAACCTGGGGACAGGCGAATCTGCTGATCTGCGAAAGCATCACCATCGACAACGTGGTCGTCTTCAAGAGATAAGGAGGCCCGGCCATGACCCAGATCGTGATCGCCGTCCTGGTGGCGGCAATGACCAGACGCTTCCACCGCCTTGATCTTCGGCTGGAAGCCGGTGCTGCAGTCCGGGTGGACAACCTGGACGCCGCTGAAGTAGACCATCTGACAAAGAAATACGGCCGCCGGGTGGCCCAGACCACCCGCCAGGGCCGGGAATACATCACCCTGATCTGAAGGAGGACACCATGGAAAAGAAGAACACCACCGAACGCCGCGAACCTATCAACGCGGCCCCGAAGTTCGTCAGCGACTACGCTGGTCTGATCGCCGCCGTGAAGGCTGAAGAGGACAAGCTGCGGGCCGTCGACATCTACCTGAACGAGGAAGGCCACCGGCGCCTGTCTGCCTGTGGAAAAATCCGCTTCCTGTCCGCCTTCTGCGGCAGCGCGATCGACCTGGTCGACCTGGAACTGTACGACGAACTGGGCGAAGACGTCGCCGCGATCCAGGACATTATGATGGCGATCGACCGGATCGCCAAGCTGGAAAGAGGTGCCAAGAAATGAAGGCCGGAACCGAAATCCTGATCGAAATGCTGAACGCCCCGGACGCTTCCGCTGAAGCTCTGGCCGAAATCTTCTAGAAGGGCCACCCGCCCTTCGCCGCCGGGGAAAAAGCAGATTGCAGTCACGTCAGCTGCCGCGAGTGCTGGCTAGCCTGGCTGACCACCGGCAAGCCGCCGATCCCGAAGAAGGGCGGCAGCGTATGAACTACCCGATCGCGTGCCCGATACAGACCACGGAGAACTTCAGCATGGCGACCTGCATCCAGTGCCGGTACTTCCAGCAGACCCTGAGCAACAGCACCCGGACGGTCAGCTGCCGGAAGAACCGGGAGCCGCAGCACAAGAGAAATTTTGAGGGCCTTTTCTGGGCCTATCTGGTAGGAATCAAAGACCGGGCGATCGTGGAGATCGCCGAAGAACCGAAGACGACGAAAAGATAAGGAGGTACACACCATGAACGACAAGAAGCAGCTGATCGAGCAGGCCCTGAAGAAGTTCGCAGGCCTGGACGCCGACGCGAAGGAGTTCGTCCTGGGCTACGTCACCGGCAAGCACGACGAAAAGCAGGCCACCAAATAAACAACCGAGGGCACCGGGGAGGGGATCCCCGGTGCCACCCGTCCGGGGCTGATCCGCCCCGCCGATGATGACCTACGGAGGGCCGAAACGGGAAAACAGAAGCGGAAGACCCGCAAGGAGGCAGAAATGGCAATATTTCAAATCACCCACGAAAACCGCGCCGTGTTCGGCGGTGAAAAGTTCGACCGCCAGATCAGGGCGGAATACCAGTACACGAAGGCCCAGATCGAGGCCATGAAGCCGGGCATGATCCACAAGTTCCGCTGCAAGGACGACGACGGCGTCACCTATTTCTGGGGCGTCTGTTCTGACCCCAACAGCTTCGCGCCCCTGGACTGCGTCGGCGCCGGGCTGGGCTGCACCACGATCGAGTACAAGAACGACAAGGGGCGGTATGTGGAACTATAGACCAGGGGGAGGTGAGGAATTGACCTTAACCACCTTTGAAAAAATCAAGAAGATCGCGGGGATGGCCGTCGCGTCGGGCGTCGCATACCGCAGCCTTTTAACCACCATGATCGACCTGGACAAGGCTGTGGAAATCTACGACCTAGACCTGGACGCCCTGATGGCGGCGAACATTGTGGACTTCGCCAACGAGATCAGGGACATCCAGATCAATATCGACCGAAGCACGGAAACCTTCCCGGATTATTACACACCAAAATTTGCAAGAAAGAAGAAGGTGACGTAAATCATGGAAGCATTGGCAGCGATCGCGTTCGTCCTGGCCGTGGCGGCCACGACGATCAGCTGGATCACCGGACAAAACGAGGGGGGGCGCCAAGATCAGAGCGCCGCCGACGCTGATTTTTGTGAAGTGCGGGAGGGGATTCTGGAATGAAGAACACCCTGACCGACCTGAACAACTACCTGTTCGAAACCCTGGAAAGGCTGCTGGACGACGACATGACCGAAGAGCAGATGCAGCGGGAGATCGTCAGGTCGGAGGCCGTCACGAGGGTCGCCGAAACCGTCATACATAACGGTGAGTTAGCCCTGAAGACCATGCAGCACATGAACGACATGGGCTACGGCAAGGGCAGGCGCGACGGCAGCCTGGCGCCGGTGCCGAAAATGTTGGAGGCCAGCGACGCATGAGCCAACGATACAGCCCGGAAGTCCACGCGTTTATCCGCGAAAATGTGGCGGGCCACACGACGGCGGAACTGGCAGCCATGACAAACGCAGCCTTCGGCACCAACTTCGACGCGAACAAAATGAAGTGCTACAAGACGAACCACAAGCTGAAGAGCGGGACGCCCTGCGGCCTGCCGAAAGACCGGCCGACGGAACTGTACCCGGCGGAAGTCCGGGAGTATATCCACCAGCACTACAAGGGCACCAGCTACGTCACGATGGCTGCGCAGCTGAAGGAAGTCTTCGGCCGGGACTACACGCCCGGCCAGATCATGGGCTACTACAAGAACCACAAGCTGAACAGCGGCCTGACGGGCCGCTTCGAGAAGGGCCACGTCCCACCGAACAAGGGCCGGAAGGGCTACTCAGCACCCGGCGCTGAGAAGGGGTGGTTCCAAAAGGGCAACCAGCCATGGGACACCGTCCCGATCGGCACGGTCGTCACGAAGGGCGACGGCTACCTGTGGAAGAAGATCGCCGACCAGCCGGGCAACTGGCGCCACAACTGGCGGCAGCTGCATCTGATCATGTGGGAGGAAGCCCACGGGCCGATCCCGAAGGGGCACCTGGTGATCTTCAAGGACGGCAACCGGCAGAACTGCGTTCTGGAAAACATGGCGCTGATCACCCAGGCTGAAAACGCCGTGATGAACAAGCAGGGCCTACGCTATGAAACCGCAGAACATACCGAAACCGGCATACTGATCGCGAAGGTGAAGATCGCGGCCAGTAAGCGCAAAAAGAAGGGAGCAAAGAAACAATGAACGAATTCATCGTGGAGCCTGGCCGGAAGCTGACCCCGCAGCAGACCGTCGTCGGCGTCCTGGGTATCACCCTGGACGACCTGGTGGCGGCGATCCAGGAGAACCGGGACGGCCAGTTCGATCACCTATTTGTACCCGTGGAGGGCACCACATGAGCAAATGCACAAACATCACCGTCGAGATCACGGCCCAGCCCGCGCCGGAGCCAATGAAGGTGTACCTGGCCGGAAAGATCACCGGCGACCCGGACTACCGGCTGAAATTCCTGAAGGCCCGGCAGAAGCTGGAACGCGACGGCTACGTGGTGATCAGCCCGGCAGTCCTGCCGGATCGCCTGACGTCTGCCGATTATATGCGGATTTGCTTCAGCATGATCGACTGCGCGGACGCCGTCGCTTTCCTGCCGGACTGGAAACAAAGCCCAGGCGCCCGGCTGGAACACGAATACTGCGCATACACGCGGAAGACCAGAATTTTCCCCTGGGGGTATGAGGAATGAACGACGGCAGAAGGATGAAGGACATCATGGCCCCGGAAGCGATAGACCACCTGCGCCGCGTCTTTGGGTCTGGCGAGGATATGGCACCGGGCGGGATCATACCCGTCACGAAGGACGTCGAACTGGAAGCTGGCGAAATGATCGTGCCCCTGGAAGTCGAGCGGGAGAAGTTCATGCAGCTGCTACGGGAGAAGGAGCGGCAGCACGAAGCGCGCCGGGCCGCGATCATCGGCACCGGACGCCGGAACGGCCCAGGGACGGAACAAATCATCGTGGCGACTGCTTGCGCTGCCGGGTACGATCCATACGACGACGCCGTCCGCGAAGCGATCCAGAGGATCACGGAATACGTCCGGGAGGCGGCAGCAGCTGCAACAGAAGCCCTCCAGAAGGTGTGCGACCTTCTGGGCTACGGCGTGGGCTGCATAGCGTCCACCATGGAAGAAATCGCGAAACTGATGGAGGAATACGACCCCGGCGACGATCCGCAGGAAGAAGACCGGCACGACGGCGCGACCATGATCCTGACGATCTGGCTGCCGCCGGTACCCACACTGAAGAAATTATACGGCCAGGGCGTCGATTATGGCGGCCTGGCCCACCCGTCCGGGGCTGATCCGCCCCGCCGATGATGGCCCAGGGAGGGCCGAAACGGGAAGCCACAAGGAAAGGAGATAACCGCATGAAGCAATACCAAGGCTACAGGCTGGTCGAGGTCGAAGACCTGGACGCTGCTGTCACGTGGGCCGCTGGAATCCAGGCGGAAGACCCGGAGAAGGCCGACGAAATCAAGGTGCTGCGGGATGTCCTGACGACGGGACTGACCTATGCCCGCGTCGTGGCGGCCAACATGGGCGGCCTGCCCTGTTTCGAGGACGGCCAGACGCTGGAAGAACGCCAGGCTGCAATGATGGCAGCCGCAAGGATGGCCCGGCGCCCGGACGGAAAGACCGGCAAAAACCGGAGGAAGCGGGGCAAGAAATGAGCGGGCAGCAGAAGACCGGCTTCCGGTGCTACATCTGCGGCAAAGTGTTCCAGGATCAGACGCAGCGGGCCAAACCCTGCGGCTATGACCGTTTCGGCCATGCCACCTGCAAGGACTGCTGCGAACGCTGCCACGATCTGGAACCGTTCCCCTGTCCGCAATACACCCGGCGGAAGCGCCGGGAGAAGAGGGAGGCCCGAAGAGTATGACCTGGGAAGAAGCGCAGAAAGTATTCCGCGAACAGGTACCCGTGGTGTACATGAACAGCGTCGTCACCCGCGACCCGATCGTATGCAGCCGGATCGCTGAGATCACGCTGCGCTGTGACGTGAACGGCAAGATCACCCGGATCGTCGCAGGCATGGACAAGAACGAGAACTGCCTGTACAAGGATTACCCCGAATATTTCACAAGGAGGCACGCATGAGCGACAAGACGACGATCTTCAGTGAGGCCTGGCTGAAGACCATGGAAGACAGGGCCAGAAAAAGCAACCAGGAGGACGGCGCCCCCGACGTGGTCGTGGGCTACTACGCCGCCCGGAAGGTGAAGGGCAAGTGGAAGATCAGCAACGGCCGCGCGTGGTGGAACGATCCCGTCGTGGTGCGTGAAATCCACGAGTATGCAGACGGCAGCGTCTGCGCGACCAGTTACATCGAAGGCGTCCAGCTGTTCGGCCGCCGCAATATCGAAAACTCTGGCATGAAGGCGATCCGACCGTCCGAACTGCGCGGCCTGCTGCCGGTCGCCAAGGTGGTCTATTTCGACCACCGGCACGTGGACAAGAACGGCCGGGCGCTGCGAATTACCCGCGACCTGCGGGAACAGAAGGAGGACGCGGAATGATCGACGGCAAGAATTTCAAAATCTACGAGCCGGACGACATCATCCAGGCTGTCGACCGGCTGGAAGTCATGGCGCTGAAGATCAAGGAAATGGTCGACGCCAAGAACCCGGCCATGGAACCCTTCGATCACACCGATCAGATCGTCAGCGACCTGTTCACGGCGATCGCTGCCGCTGGTATCGGCGCCGCCGTATGTAAGCACCAGGGCGGGATCGTGATCATCCGGGAGGACGCCACCGAAGAAGAGAAGCGGGAGGCAATGAAGGCCCTGGACAGCCTGCGGCCGAAGAAGAGAATCGCCCCGTTTCCCTACGGCGGCCCCGTTCAGTAAATACCAATAAATGAAAATCAACACCCAGGAGGTGATTCTGTGGAAAACACTGTGAACACTGTGGAACAAATCGTGAGGGTCAAAAAGATCACGGGCGTCGACGACGACGGCGTGATCGGCGTGGAAATGACCGACGGCAGCGTCTACGGCCTGGCCTTCGCTGGCGACAAACAGGGAGGCTTGGGCGTCCAGGCGTTCCCGCCGAAGGGCGTAAAGATTCAGCACCCGATCTTTGACCATGCCAGCGGTGCCTTCCGGGGCTTCACGATCAGGAAGGTGGTGGAATGATGGCACCGGAAACCACCAAAACAGAAAAAGCCACGGTCGACAAGACCGTGGCGGAAACCGTGGCGGAGAAGTTCACGCAGCTGCCCACCAGCGGGAAGGCCTACGTGCTGGGCTACCTGCTGGGCAAGGAGGCGGAACGGAACGATGAAGCCAGCCGGAGCGCATGAAAAAGCGGCGCGCCGCCTAACATTTGAGAAGTGGAGGCGGCGCGCCGGTGAGGTCGCGACGATTCAGATCGCCCTTTAATTGTACCAGAAGGAGCGGCGAAAGTCAATAAAATCGACGGGGAGGATCACCCCGTATGCGGCCTTGTAATGGATAGCCCCAAGTCACGGAAATCTACGTGATACGGGAATACGATCTAGGAGGCCGCACAATGAAACAGACCAGAAGGAAGGCTGCCCCGTTCATCCCCTACGACTACGAGGCAGCATTCGACAAGACCATAGACCAGGACGACGATCTATTCGTCCGGGAACTGATCCGCCAGGGAAAGCGCGCGATCTATGCCACAAAGAGGATTGACGCCGGTGATCAGGTAGAACTGGAAATTTACCCGGAGTTCGTCAAGCGTGAAGACATACCACCGGCAGGCCGTCGCCCTGGTTACAACGCCCAGGCGCAGCGGAACCTGAAGGACAAGAACGCCAGGAAGAACTGCGAACGGCTGATAAATGCCAATTTCACCAGCCAGGACATCTGGGCGACACTGGTCTACACGGACAAGAACCTGCCGAAATCCATGGACGAAGCCCTGGAAAATATGCAGAAGTACATCAAGCGGATCAACTACAGGCGGAAGAAGCTGGGCCTGCCCCCTGCCAAGTACGTGTACGTCACAGAATGGTCTGAAGACGAAGATCACAAGGTCAGAGCGCATCACCACATCGTCATGGACGGCCTGCTGCCGATGGATGAAGTGGAAAAGGCGTGGAAGCTGGGCCGCCGGAACAACACCCGCCGCCTGGACTACGACGAGAACGGCCTGTCTGGCCTGGCCCACTACATCACCAAAGACCCGAAGGGCAAGAAACGCTGGTGCGCGTCGAAGAACCTGAAGAAACCGGAAGAACACAAGAATCACAAGGACTTCAGCACCAAAAAGGTCAAGAAGATGGCCGAAGACTACGATGCAGCCGTGGAAATGATCAAGGCCGCCGCTCCTGGCTGCTGGTTCAAATCCCTGGAACGCCGGATCAATGACTTCAACGGCATGACCTACATATACGCCAAGCTGCGCAGAGCCTGCGCCCCCGGCGACCTGGTACACATCCGGGACGCTGAAGACCTGGGCTTTGATCCTGGCGTCGTCTATGAACTGATCGAGTATAAACCAGAAGGCCAGGCCCTGGTCAGAAAGACCGGCGGTAAGGGCAAAAAGTACCAGGTGCCCCTGGAATGGCTGCACCTGATCAGGAAAGGAGGAAGGAAAAAGTGCAAGGAGCCAGCGAAACAAGTGAACAGCAGGCCGTGATCGAATGGGCCAGATACGCCCAGGGACGATACCCTGCCCTGAAGAACCTGTACCACGTCCCGAACGAAGGCAAGCGGACGAAGGCGGCGGCCGCGATCGCGAAATCCCTGGGGCTGTCCGCAGGCGTCCCTGATCTGATCCTGGACTACCCCGCGGGCATATACCACGGTCTGCGCATCGAAATGAAGTACGACCGGGGAACACCCAGCGCAGAACAGAAGGACTGGCTGCGGCGCCTTCAGGCCGCGGGCTATTTCGTGGCGGTCGTGTGGAGCGCGAACGCGGCGATCAGACTGCTGACCCAGTACGTCAACCTGAAGCCGTGCGAGAAAATGGCCGAAGACAATGACGTGACGAAGGTGCGGTATGGCTTCCCGTCGCTGGACGGTGAAAGAAAGTGAAAAAATCACAAGAGAACCACAAAAACCTGCAAAAGGAGTGCCAAAAATGAAAATAATCGCTGTAATGATTGAAAAAGGCGGCGCCGGTAAGACTACCACCGCCGCAGCCCTGGGCCATATCCTGGCACGGGATCACCGCGTCCTGATGATCGACGCCGACCAGCAGGGCAACCTGTCCACCCTGTACGGCGTGGACGACCCGGAAGACAAGGGCCTGGCCGCGCTGCTGGCGTCTGTCCACGGAGAAGTCACTGTGGCGGACGTCGTCAAACGGTCGCCGGGGATCCCTGCTGACGTAATTCCCGCGAACGGCTACCTGATGGACGCGAACACGGAGATCGCCACGGACACCGAAAACGACCAGGTGCGGCGCCTGCGTTCAGCCCTGGGCACGCCGGAAGTCCGCGACGCCTACGACGTGGTGATCATCGACTGCGGCCTGCTGCTGGATATGACCGTGCTGAACGCCCTGGTGGCGGCTGATCTGGTGGTCGTGCCGGTGAAAATGGGCGGCTTCGAGGCTGCGGCCCTGCGGCACCTGGCCGAAACCGTGGAGCAGATGCAGGGCCTGAATGACGGCCTGCTGGTGAGATCGTTCTACACCATGAAGTCCCGAAGCGCCGCGTCTGAGGAATTCGAGATGTGGCTGAAGGAATACGAGTGGGTGGACGCCTTCGACACCACCGTGTCCCGGTCTGTGATCGTGGAGCGGGCCAGCATAGCCCGCGCCCCTGTAACATCCTACAGCCCCCGCTGCAAGGTATCGCGGGAATACGCAGCCCTGGCTGCTGAAATCATGGAGGTGCTGAAATAATGGCAACCGGACGTTCTATCCTGGACAACCTGAACGCTGCCAGCAAGGGCGGCCAGCCGGTCGGCCCTTCCGGCAAGTTCAGGACGAAAGACATCCCAATCAATCAGCTGTACCGCAACGCGGGCAACTTCTACGCGATCGTGGAGATCGAAGAACTGGCGGGCATGATCCTGACGTCGGGCCTGCTGGAAAACCTGACCGTCGTGTACGATCCCGGCCCTGACGGCCAGTACCGGATCGTCAGCGGCGAAAGAAGATGGGAAGCCCTGAAGTTGCTGGTCAGCCGCGGATATAGTGAGTTCGATGTGGCGACCTGCTGCATCCGGCCGAAACGATCCCAGGAAGAAGAAACAGTCGATCTGATCGCCGCCAACAGCCAGCGCGTCAAGTCGATCACAGACCAACTCCAGGAGTACACCACCCTGAAGCGAACCCTGGAAACCATGCGGGCGAACGGCCAGACCATAGGCGGCTATGATCTGGAATCCGGCCGCCTGCGCGACACGATCGCCGCGATCCTGGACAAGTCGCCCACGAAGATCGCCCAGATCGAGCGGATCAGCACCCACTTGATCCCGGAACTGAAGGAACTGCTGGACACCAGCAGCCTGAAATTCAGCGCAGCGTATCAGCTGGCAGGCCTGCCAGAAGAAGAACAGCTGGCGGCCTATGACCGGGCCATGGAAACCGGGCAGGAGATCACAAACAAGACCGCGACAGAAACCCGCCGGGCAGCGGCACCAGCGCCGAAGAATGACCGAAACCCGTGGGCGTCCCCTGGCTGCCAGGTCACGAACGGCCCCTGCCAGCACTACGGCGTGATCAAGGCGAACTTCATCAAGGACGGCGTGCTGAACGGCTGCGCGGGCTGCTGTAAATTCTGCAAGGAACGCGAAACCTGCGGCTTCCGGTGCGAAGTGGTAGACAGGGACGCCCGCCAGGTGGCGGCACGTGAAACCCAGAAGGCACCAGCGCCGGAGCCGGTGACGGAAGCAAACCCGAAGACTGTGACGTCCATGTGCTTCAGCTGCGCGAATTGGGACACCTGCATGGATCGCACGGACAAGACCACGGCCTGCGATATGTACCGGAACAAGAACGCCAAGCCGCAGCAGCCGGAGGAACCCGTGACACAGTACCGGGCGGCAATCGACGACGCGATCCGGGAGTCTGTGGCGAATGAGGACAGCGTGATCGCTATGATCCGCGGCTGCGTCCTGGCTGCCGGACTGGAAGAAATCCAGCTGCGGGCCTGCCTGGAAATGCTGGACAGCCTGGTCGCGGCCTGGGACTGCAAACTGATGGAGGTCGGGAGCGAATGATGCATGAAGCATGGGAGAACGCCAGGGAGGCGGCCCTGTTCGTGGTCGAAATGCCGTTCCTGGTCGTCGCTGCGATCGCGGCCGTCGTCCTGCACACGATGATCTTCGTGGTGGACATGATCGAAGCAGCATTAAACCCGGAGGACTGACAGAAAGGAGAAAGCACTATGTACAGCAAAAGAAGACCCAGAAATATCGCCCGCGGCGATATGTTCTACGTAACCCGCGGCGACTTCGCCGTCGGCCATGAGCAGCAGCCCGGCCGTCCCGGTATCGTCGTGGGAGTGCCGCCGAGGGGGGGTGCGACGTGCATGGTCGTTTATCTTACGACTAAGCGGGACAAGCCTGACCCGCTGGGCGTCCACGTGGAGATCAACAGCGCCCCGAAGCTGTCCGTCGCCCTGTGCGACCAGATCAAGACCGTCGACGTCCGGTGCCTGGACAGCTACTGCGGCCGGATAACAGACGACGAAATGACCCAGGTCGACGAAGGGATCGCGACGGCCCTGGGCCTGGAAGTGATCCACGAGAACGAATACGACCAGGACACCGAACACGGCACGGTCAGTATTCACGCCCTGGACAAGACCGTCGACGGCTTGATCAGCGAACTAACCGAAGCGAAAGAACAGGCCGAAAGCTGGCGCCGGGTAGCCCTGCACCTGATGAAAACGGGGGCGTGACATGGTCACAATTGGAACACAGCGGGATCTGGACTGGCTGTTCGAATCCATGGCCCTGGCTGGTAACTGCGAAAGCTGCCCGGCCAGGGCGGCCTGCCGCAAAGTGGACGACGCCGAAGAAGACGCAGAAACGCCAATCCCGGAGCGTGTCAGCTGCGGCCAAATACTGCGCAGCCAGATCGGCGCCGTGGTAACGAAAAAGGAAACCCTGCGAATACCAGGGGAGCAAAGGAGAACATAATGCTGGAACCGAACAAAATCTACAACATGGACTGCCTGGACGGCCTGCGCCGTCTGCGGACGGGAAGCGTCCAGGCGATCGTAACAGACCCACCATATTTCCAGGGCCTGACCCAGAACGGACAGCGCGGCGACTTCGCCGACCTGGCGATCACGAAACCGTTCTGGCGGTCCCTGGCCCGTGAGATCGCCCGCGTCCTGAAACCGGACGGGGAGTTCTACATCTTCATGGACTGGCGCGGCTATGCGTTCTACTACCCGATCTTTGCCGAATACCTGCCCGTGAAGAACCTGATCGTGTGGGACAAGGGAACCGGGCCGGGCAGCTTTTACAGCTACACCCACGAGTTTATTCTGTACGGAACGAAGAACACAGCGCTGCGGCGGGGGGGCAGCAACGTCTGGAGGGAGAACGGCTTCGGTGCCGGTGCTGTCGGTACCGATGGTGAGAAGATACACCCGGCCCAGAAACCGATCGCAATCATTGAACGCTGCATACTGGACGCCACGAAGGAGGGCGACCTGGTGGTCGACTGCTTCGGCGGCAGCTGCACAACAGCGGCCGCGGCGATCAGGAACGGCCGCCAGTTTATCTGCTTCGAGGTCAAAGAATCCACGTTCGACAAGGCCCAGCGCCGGATCGACCAGGAACTTCGGAAGATCAGCGAAGCACCGGAACAGACCACGCTGCCCGGCGTATAGAACGAAGGCCGGGGCAGGAAGGAGGAAACAACACCATGAACAAGTCAAACCCCACCACCGGAACCGGGCCGGGTATTTCCTTGACACCAGCACACACGGCCGACGGCATGACCATGACGACGCGCCTGATGGAGAACTACCAGCTGCTGCGGGAATACACGCAGAAAGACACGCAGGTCCCGACGGGATCGCACGCGTGCAAGTCTGCGTGTGATCCCGGTGCAATCCTGGGAACATTAAGGCGCAGCAGAGAAGACACGGCCGAAGTGATCCGGGAGGTGGACGAAGCCCTGGCGGCGATCAGATCGACGGCGAAGACCGGCGGGTATGCCTACAAGGTCGAAGCCTTCGAGCGGCACTACATCCAAGGCCAGACCTACGAGCAGATCGCGGGAGCCATGAACAGCGGCAGAAACAGCCCGGCAAGGTGGTGCAAAGAAATCATGCGGGCGCTGGCTGTCAGGCTTTTCGGCGTCAACGGGATTCCCAAATGATCCGGCGTCGAACCCGCGTAAAAACGTGGGGAAAACCTGGGGTGGCATTTTCAGTGCCGCCGCCGTAAAATAAACAACAGGATACGCGCAAGACAAGCGCCGAGTGTACAAGCTATGACACCCGGCGCTTGTCTTTTTTGCGTGTCTGCCGGGCTGACGCGCAGGCAAAATAAACGGCCGACACACGGCCGCCCAGCGCTCCACACGGGGCAGGGGACAGCCCGAAGAAAACGGAACCGACAGGAAGGTGAACGAAGTGCTGCTGCATCTGTGCCGCTGTGGTCAGCCGATCCCGCAAGGCGTGGAGATGTGCGACCGCTGCCGGGCGAAATACGTGAGCCGTCACGTGCAATACAACCGGCAACAGCGCAGCAAGATCGCCGCCGCCTTTTATTGTTCGTGCGCGTGGAAGGTGATCCGCAAGCTGATGATCGCCGTCTTCGATCACGTCGACATCGTCGCGTTTTACGAGGAAGGAAAGCTGCTGAAGCCGGACAGAGTTCACCACATTGTAGAGCTAGAGGAAGCCTGGGAACTAAGGCTTGATCCGTTCAACCTGATCCCGCTGGCGAACGCCACCCACACCCGGATCACAGCCGAATACAAGGCGGGGCGGGATCGGATGGAGGCGTGCCAGAAGCGGCTGCGCGCGCTTCGGGACAGGTGGTTTGAGGACAGAGGGGGGACTGAAAAAGTTTTTATGGACGCCGGATTAGTCGCCGCCCCCTTTTCTTCGGAGAAAACTCCCCACTAGAAAATTCTGACAAGCGCCCGGGGCTGTGTCAGATTCTGACACCGAAGGAGGCGGGAAAAGTGTCTGGAAAACGTCAACCGATCGAACTGGTGAAGCAAAAGGGCAAGAAGCACCTGACGAAGGCGGAGATCGCCCTGCGTGAGGCCCAGGAACTGCACCCCGCGGCCGATAAGGTGGCGCCCCCGACATGGCTGAACAAGACCCAAAAGAAGCGCTTCAAGGAACTGGCGGCCCAGCTGGTGGAACTGAAAATTATGACGAACCTGGACTGCGAAGCCCTGGCCCGTCTGATCAAGGCAGAATCCGACTATATCGCCGTAACCCAGGCGATAGACGAAATGCCGCTGCTGATCAAGCGGCACCGGTACGCCCTGGGGCCGGATCACAAGCCGCTGATCGACCCAGAAACCGGCGAAAAGGTCGTCGAGATCGACATGATCGTGAACGAGGAACGGGCCGGGCTGGTGCAACAGCAGGATAAACTGTGGCGACAATGCCGCCAGGGCGCGACGGACTTTGGTCTGAATATCGCGGGCCGCTGCCGCCTGGTGGCCCCGAAGGTACAGGTCGAAAAGCCTGAAAACAAGTTTATGAAATATGCAAAGGGCAAGGTGGAAGCGTGACCACGATCGACCGCTGCACGCAGTACGCCCTGGATGTGGTCGAAGACCGAATTGTGGCGGGCAAGCTGGTCAAAATGGCCTGCCAGCGGCACCTGGACGACCTGGAAGCGGCCAAAACGGCCCCGTTTGCGTTCTATTTTGACGTCGAAGCATCCCAGGAAATCATAGACTTCGCGGAAGAATTGGAGATTGCAGAGGGCGACGAACGCCAAAAAATCACCCTGTACCCCTTCCAGTGCTTCATTCTGGGCAGCCTGAACGGCTGGAAAAAGAAGGCAGGCGGCCACCGGAGGTACAGAACCAGCTATGTACAGCTGGGTAGACAGAACGGCAAGTCCTTCCTGAATGGCATCCTGGCGGCCTATTATGGCAATTTCACCGCCTACCAGTACCCGAAGATCTTCTGCACGGCCACAAAGCAGGATCAGGCGGAGATCGTCTTCGACGAAATCACGAAATTCATCAATTCTGACGGCGATCTGCAAGAACTTTTCAAAGTTCACGACCATAACCACACGATCGACTGCCTGCTGACAAATGGCGTGATCCGCGCCATTTCCGGCGACACGAAAAGCCTGGACGGCCACCGGCCATACCTGGGAATCGTCGACGAATACCACGCCCACCCGACGAACCAGATGTACAAGCTGCTGGAAGGCGGCATAAAGAAAATGAAGTCGGCGCTGATCAGCGTGATCACGACCGCGGGCTTCAATTTGAACGCCCCCTGCTATGCCCTGTATGAACATTGCAAGTCAATTCTGAAGGGTGCGACCCGCGTCGAAAGTCAATTCGTGTACATTGCCGAAATGGACGAAGACGACGATCTATGGCTGCCGGAGAACTGGATCAAAGCGAACCCGGCCCTGGCCTACGACCCCGAAGCCCTGGAAAACATGATCCCGATCGCCGTCACGGCGAAGGACATGGGCGGCGAAACCCTGCGCGACTTCCTGGTGAAACAGCTGAACAAGTGGCTGCAATGGTCGAATCACCTGTATATCCGCGACCCGGCAGCGCTGCACGCCTGCGCGTCCGACCGGAGCCTGGCGGACTTCAGGGGACAAGCCTGCTATGTGGGCCTTGACCTGTCCAGCGGCGGCGACTTGACGACGATCGTGATCGTGATCCCGTTCTGGATCGGCAAGGTGAAGAAATACTTCATTCACAGCCACAGCTTCATGCCGTCCCGGCGCGTCCAGGAGCATATCGACAGCGACCTGGCGCCGTATGACGTGTGGATCGAGAAGAAACTGATCACCGTAACCGAAACCATGGGCGGCATCAAGACCGACTACCGGTACGTCCTGGCCTATCTGAAGGCCCTGGTGAAGACCTTCGACCTGAAGGTCAGGATGATCTGCTACGACCCGCACAACGCCTCCGCCTTCCTGCAAGACCTGGAGGCCACCGGCTACGACAGCCTGGAAATTCACCAGAGCGCGAAGGCTCTGTCTGACCCGACGGAGGACTTCCAGCTGGAAATCGCCGCCGGAAACGTGGAATACAACCGCGGCGAAGAACTTCTGGTCTGGTCGATCCTGAACGCCCGGACGATCAGCAACAACTACGGCGAAATCAAGATCGACAAAGACATAACGACCCAGCGAATTGACCCGGTCGACGCTGTGATCGACGCCTGGAAGGTCGCCATGTGCGGCGAACAGGCGCAGACCACGGAAGAGATCGTGGCCGAATGGCTGAAGATGTACGAAAGGCATACAAAGGTGGTAACAACGACATGAGAATCCGCGAACGCATCCAGAAATTTCTGGACAAGGTGCCCTGGCTGCGGGGCTGGCGGGCCTACAACGGCACCGGAAAAACCGCAGACATGAGCGGGACGACCCTGATGGAATGGCTGCGGGCCAACGGCCAGCGCCGCGGCGTGTGGTCTGAAATCACGTATTTCACCTGCCTGAAGACGCTGGCGGAAACCCTGGGCAAGCTGCCGTGGAAGGTCTACAAGACCGGCGACAACGGAATCCAGGAAAGCGGCCGGAAGGACGCGATCCGCGTGCTGAAGTACCGACCGAACCCGTTTATGACGCCCACGATCTTCTGGTCGACGATCGAAATGAACAGAAACCACATGGGCAACGGCTACGCCTATATCGAGCGCAGATTCAAACGCAAGAGATACGGCGGCAGCTACGAGATCAAAAACCTGTGGATCATGCCGTCGAACTGCGTGAAGGTGCTGGTGGACGACGTCGGCATCTTTAACGGCGCCGGTAAGGTCTGGTACTGGTACACAGACCCCTACACCGGCAAGACCTTGATTCTGAAGAACGAGGACGTCTTCCATGTCAAGACATCCCATACCCTGAACGGCCTGGTCGGCTTGCCGGTACAGCAGATTCTGGACGAAACAGTCCATGGAGCCAAGGCCAGCCAGGGCTACATGAACAAGATGTACGAGCAGGGCATGACCGCGAAGGCTACGCTGGAATACACCGGCACCCTGTCCCCGGAGGCGAAGGAAAAGCTGCGCGAGGCCTTCGAGGACTTCGGCAACGGTATCCAGAACACCGGCCGGATCATGCCAGTGCCCCTGGGCATGAAGCTGACGCCTCTGGACATCAAACTGACTGACGCGCAGTTTTTTGAACTGCGGAAGCACACGGCCCTGCAAATTGCGGGCGCCTTCGGTGTAAAACCCAACCAGATCAACGACTACAGCAAGAGCAGCTACAGCAACAGCGAAATGCAGCAGCTGTCCTTCCTGACTGAAACCATGCTTTTCATCGTCAAACAGTACGAGGAAGAGGGCGACTACAAAATCCTGGGCCTGGAAGACATGGAGCAGGGCGAATACACCAAAATGAACGAGAAGGTGCTGCTGCGCACGGATAGCAAGACCCAGATGGAGATCATCACCGGCTATCAGAACGCGGGCACCTACATGATCAACGAATCCCGCGCCCTTCTGGACATGGCGGGCGTCGAATACGGCGACCGGCCGCTGGTAAACGGCACCATGATCCCGCTGGACGTTGCAGTACACAAGACTGGAACCGCAACAACGACCGCGCAGCAGCCAAAACCGGCAAAGCCCGCGGCGCCTGGCGCGGGAGAAGGAGAAAAGGAAGGGGGTGAAGAAGGTGCCGAAGACTAAACGCTACGAAATGAGGGGCACGAAGAACGACAAGACCAAGACCTTCGGCTATATCGACATGAGGGCAACGGCCACCGGTGCAGAGTTGTACATCTACGGCGACATCGTGGACGACGCCCTGACGGCTGCGTACTATGGCGGAACCTGCCCGCAGGCGATCGCCGACTTTATCGGTGCGCTGGGCCAGAATGAACAGCTGACGATCTACTTCAACAGCCCCGGCGGCGACGTGTTCGCTGGCCTGGCGATCCATAGCGTTCTGAAGCGTCACCAGGGCCGAAAGATCGGCCAGGTGGACGGTATGGCCGCATCGATCGCGTCCGTGATCCTGATGGGCTGCGACGAAATCGTGGTGAACACCGGCGCGCAGATCATGGTGCATGATCCCTGGACGTATGCCTGCGGCAATGCCCGCGGCCTGCGGGAAACCGCCGACCTGCTGGACAGCGCGAAGGAATCCATGCTGGACGTCTATATGACCAAAACGGTCGACGGCGTCACCCGCGAGGAAATCGCGGATCTGCTGTCCGCCGAAACCTGGATGCGCGGCGAAAAGGCTGCGGAGTATTTCGACGTAACCACCAAAGACGCCCCGGCTGCCGCTGCTGCCGTCAGCGATCTGTTCGGCAAGTACAAAAACCTGCCCGACGACCTGAAAAACGCGGCAAAAAAGAAAATCGAGGACGCCCAGCTGGCACAAAGCCTGCTGGAAGACCTGTACCTGTACGGTACGGGAGAATGAAAGGAGAACAAAATGAACGAAAAACTGAAGAAGTTGCTGGCAAGCATCAACGCCCGGAAGCAGAAGATCAAAGACCTGGTAGCTGAGGGCAAGCTGGAAGACGCCAAGAACGAGAAGGCCCAGATGGTCAAGGAGCAGCAGGAGTTCGACCTGCTGTACGACCTGGACGACGATCCCGCAGGCACCCCCAACGCCGCAGCAGGTGCTGCCGGTGAAGGTCAGCCCGCAGGCGCTGTAGTGCCCGCAGGCAGCGGCGTCCCCGGCGCTGAAGGCGCTGCCGCCCCCACCGCTGCCCAGGTAGGCAAGGCCCTGGTCGCGGCGATCAAGGCCCGTCTGAAGGGCAAGAAGGCCCCCAAGGACGCCGCCGACGTCCTGCTGCGTGACGCCCAGCTGCACGCCGAAATGATCGAGGGCAACCCCGGCGAAGATACCGGCGAAGACGGTGGTCTGACCGTCCCCCGCGACATCACCACCCAGATCGGCGAACTGCGCCGCGCTACCGCTGACGATCTGGAACAGTACGTCAACGTCGAGCGCGTCAGCACCAAGAACGGCAGCCGCGTGATCGAAACCGACGCCGACACCACCGAATGGCCCGAAGTCGAAGAGGGTGCCGAGTTCCAGGAGCAGGACACCCCCAAATTCAAGACCATTTCCTACAAGATCAAGAAGTACGGCGGCATCCTGAAGGTCACCGCCGAACTGCTGGAAGACACCGCCGAGAACATCCTGGCCTACCTGAAGAAGTGGATCGCCAAGAAGTCCCGCGCAACCAGAAACGCCAAGATTCTGGCAGCCTGGAAGGCTTGCGTCGGCGAAACTTCCTACGAGATCACCGACCTGGACGCACTGAAGGACATCTTCAATGTCGTTCTTGATCCTGCCATTGCCCAGGGCAGCATGGTGATCACCAACCAGACCGGCTACAACTTCCTGGACAAGCTGAAGGACAAAGACGGTAACTACATCATTCAGCCCGACCCAACCCAGAAGACGAAGAAGCTGCTGTTCGGTGAGTACCCCATCGTGAAGCTGTCCAACAAGGTACTGAAGAACACCGCAGCAGAAGACGGCGGCATGGAAGTCCCCGTTTACATCGGCGACCCCAAGGAGGCCGTGACCCTGTTCGACCGCTGCGTGATCAGCCTGGACATTTCCAACACCGCGGGCGACCTGTGGGCCAAGGACAAGACCGGCCTGAAGGTGCGCGACCGCTTCGACGTTCAGCCCGTCGACGAAACCGCGATCGTGCTGGGCATCATCAAGATCGCTGCCGCGGGCTAATCGGAGGGCAATAAATGACAGCTGACACCCTGGCAGCGCTGCTGACGCCGGTGAAGAAGTACGCCAGGATCGACTACACGGACGACGACGATCTGGTGCAGACCATGGTCGAGGCGACCGTGGAAAGCATGGCCGAAGTGATCCCTGGCTTCGATCCTGAAGGCATGACGGGGCGTCAGAAGATCATTCTGTACGCTACCGTCAAAGACCTGTATGACAACCGCGAGAAGTACGGAACGAAGCAGCAGATGCAGGCGGCGGCCGCATCTATGATGCTGTCTGAAATCTATGAGCCGAAGGCGGTGCAGGATGATGGATAGCGCGAAGATCACCTTCGAGAAGAAGACGCAGACCCTGAAAGACGGACGGAAGACCGACACCTGGGCGACCCACTACGTCGCCTGGGCCGATCTTCCGGCCCTGTCCGTAAGGGAACAGACCGACGTGCACAATCGGTCACTGATTGACGCGATCACGCTGGAAGTCAGAATGTGCGAGAAGGTCAAGGAAATCACGGCCAATCTGAAGGATTTCCGGGTCGTTTACGACGGCCGGACGTACACCATCAACAGCACGGACAAGTCCAGGAAAAGGCAAGGGTGGATTCGCCTACTTGCGTCCAGGGCGGATTGATCCCATGAAGATCAAACTGGACTTTTCAGGCATCGAGGAAACCCTGAAACAGCTGGAAGACTGCGCGACCGACAAAGAGCAGCGCGCCGCGAACAAGCGGGTCGTGGAGCGCAGCCAGCCGATCGTGAAGAAGGCAATGCAGGGGCATATCCCGGTCAGCGCTGACAACGCGACATCCGGCAAAATTGGGTACAGACCAGGCGGGCACGCAAAGGAGAATGTACCGATCAGCAAGATCAGAACCAGCGGCACGCAGGCCTGGGCCGAGGTCGGCTGGACGCTGGGAGATTCTTCGGAATACTTCTACATGAAGTTCGTGGAATGGGGGACGTGGAAAATGCCGCCCCGCGACTTCATCGAGGTCGCGATCCGCGAAACGGAGTACCAGATCGCGGCGATCGCTGAGCAGGAATACAAGGCGCTGATCGCCCGGAAGTTAGGAGGCTAACCCGTGGACATTATCAAACTGGCGGCCGACGCCCTGGCGCCGATCGCCCAGGAAGGGATCGTCGTCCAGCAGGGCTGGTACGACAAGAACATAAACGACACCCACGTCACACTGTGGAACCTGGGCACCAGCCCGACGGGACACAGCGACGACACCGACGAAGTGATCGCCGGAATCATCCAGGTCACGATCTTCTCCCAAAAGGACGAAGTCGCACTGGCCCGGAGGATCAAAAAGTTAATGGTGGCGGCCGGTTTTACATGGACTGGCGGCGACCAGGACGACACGCAAAGCGACAGTGGCATCGTTATGAAGCCGCAGCGCTTTAGCTACGAAAAGGAGGAAACAGAAGAATGAGCGAAGCAACCCAGACCATTGTGCGTTCCAGACGTTGCGGCCTGCGCGACATCCATCTGGCAAAAGTAACCCAGAACAACACCGGCGGCTATAAGGCCGACGCCCCCATTAAGTTCGCCCGCGCCCTGAAGGCGACGATCAGCGACAGCTACGCCAGCGAGAAAATCTACAGCGACGACGGCACTGAGGAAATCGTGAACAGCTACCAGGGCACGTCTATCAGCCTGGAAGTCAACACCCTGGCCCCCGCGGATCGCGCGCTGCTGTGGGCACGTCTGCATGAGAACGGCTACCTGGTAGAATCCGCAGAAGACACCCCGCCCGAACTGGCGCTGGGCTTCCGCGTCCGTCAGCTGAACGGCAAGTACGAGTTCGTCTGGTACTACTGCGGCAAGTTCGACCAGGGCAACGAGGAAGAGTACGAAACCATCGGCGAAAGCAAGGCACACAAGACCGCGACCATTTCCGCGTCCTTCTATGAGCGCGCAAAGGCCGATCTGCTGCCTGGCGCCGACGGCAAGAACGAGGAGAAGCACCTGTTCCGCATCCGCGTTGACGAATCCAATCTGCTGGAAGCCAACACTGACGCAGCTGCTGCTATCAAGAACTGGTTCTCTGAGGTGCAGGAATACGGCGGCGCCAATGGAACCGCAGCCAAGGCACAGCAGGACGACCAGACCGGCACCTAATCACACCGAAAGGGGACAATGACCCATGGATAACATCAACGCAAGCGTAACAGTGAAGGGCGTGACCTACACCCTGCCCGAAGTATCGACGGAGCAGTACCTGGAATACTGCGACGTCCGCGATCCTATTGCCGACCCTGACCGGATGTACACCCGGCAGGACTTCTATGCCATGGCTGACCAGATCGTGAAGCTGTACGGCAATCAGTTCACCCGCGCCGACCTGTTAGGGCCTGAAGGCCTGACGCCTGGCGAAGTGATCGTTCAGTTCTCCATGATCGAGGTCGTCCTGATGAAACAGGTCGACAAATCGATCGCAGCGCTGAAAGAAAATTTTACAACTGGCGCGTGATCGACGACCTGGTGATCACCCTGCGAAACGGAAAAGCCTGCTGCATGATGGACAAAATCACCGTGCGGCAGGCGAAACGCTACACAGAGATCATGCAGGAAGCCCCGGACACCCGCCGCGGCGTGATCATGTCAGCGTCGCGTATGCTGCCGGAAATCTTCGGCACCCTGCGCCCGGCCGACGTGATCCACGCGGACGTCCGGGAGGTCGTCACAGCGATCAAAGCGCTGCACTTCGTAATGCAGGAAATCGTGCTGCCGAAGTTTGCCATTTTATCGGACGAACCACTGGTAGAGCATGAAGCCAGTGCGTTCGATGAATACGACGAAGAAAACGGTTATAACGACCTGGACGAAGTGGGCGTGTGGGAATCGTGCCGGGAGAACATCGAGGCGATCACCCAGGCGGCGATCAGGATCATGCGCCAGTCGTACACCGACACCATGAACGAGCCACTGGTGGCGCTGATCGAACACCTGAAGTGGGAGATCGACCACCAGCCGGAAAGAAAGGGGGGCTAGAACAGTGTCGAAAGCAAGCGTAACCATCAATGCGAACAGCAGCCAATTCCAGCAAGAAATGAAGAAATGTGTGCAGCGCATGAAGGAATTGTCCAGCGAATCCAGCCTGGCAGCTGCACAGACGAAGCTGTTCGGGTCGGCCCAGGAACAGCTGAAACAGAAAATTCAGGGCCTGGAAAAGCAGATCAAGGCCCAGAACGACGTGGTGGAACTGAACAAGTCCCACGCGAAGGACTTGACCGACCACCTTCAGAAGTGGCAGAAGAAGCAGGCAAGCCTGCAAACGGAGATCGAAGCCACAAAGAAAGCGATCGAAGAGTCCGCGAAGGCCACCGGGGAGAACAGCGAAGAAACCCAAAAACTGAAGACCCGACTGACCGAACTGCAAAAAGAAGAGAAGAAGGCAGGGGAACAGGTCGAGGCCTGCGAAACGAAGATTTCGAAGCATAAGGTCGCGACCAATAAAAGCGAACAGGCCCTGGCAGAATTACAGGTAGAACTGAAGAAGACCAACCAGGCCCTAAAGGATGCAGCCTGGGAGAAATGGGAGAAGGGCGCACAAAAAGCGGCCGACAACATGACAAAGGTCGGAAAAGCTATGATGCCTGTGACCACAGCCATAGTCGGTATGGGCACCGCAGCGATCAAGACGACCGCGGACTTCGACAGCGGAATGTCTGCGGTGCAGGCTATTTCCGGTGCCACTGGCGACGATTTGGAAGCGCTGCGGGACAAGGCTCTGGAAATGGGAGGAAAGACGGCGTTTTCTGCGTCTGAGGCTGCCTCTGCTATGGAATACATGGCCATGGCAGGCTGGACGACGGAGGATATGCTGGCAGGAATCGAGGGCGTAATGGCCGCGGCTGCGGCAAGCGGCGAAGACCTGGCCCTGACGTCTGACATCGTGACCGATGGTCTGACGGCCTTCGGCCTGTCTGCAAAGGATTCTGCGCACTTCGCGGACGTGTTGGTGAAGGCTGGCAACAGCGCGAATACCAGCGTATCCATGATGGGCGAAACATTCAAATATGCGGGCGCCGTATGCGGAACCCTGGGTATTACCATTGAGGACGCCGCGATCGCGACGGGTCTGATGGGAAACGCAGGCATAAAGGCAAGCGAGGCGGGCACCGCCCTACGGTCTGGCCTGACGAACCTGGTAAAGCCGACGAAACAAATGGCGACAGCTATGGAAAAGTACGGCGTCAGTATCCAGACAACAGACGACGGAAGCGTCGACTTCATGGCGACCATGAAGAACGTCCGGGAAACCCTGGGCGGCCTGGATGAAACCACGCAGGCTGCAGCAATCAGCACCATCTTCGGCAAGGAAGCCATGTCCGGCTGGGCGGCCATAGTGAACGCCACGGATAAGGACTTCCAGAACCTGACAACGGCGATCTATGGAGCCAAAGGCGCCGCACAGAAGGCCGCAGACGTCCGCCTGGACAACCTGACGGGTCAGTTCACGATCCTGAAGGGAACCATAGAAGGCATAGCGATCCAGGTCGGAGACATCCTTATGCCGACGATCAAGAAGGTCGTGGAAAAAATCCAGGAATGGGCAACAGCTTTTTCTGAACTGGACGAAGATCAGAAGAAACAGATCGTAACGATCGCAGGCATCGTAGCCGCGATTGGCCCGGCTCTGATCGTAGTCGGCAAAGTGGTCGGAGCAATCGCGAAGGTCAGAAAAGTCATTGATGGCTTGAAGAAGACATTCGGCGTCGCGAAAGCAGGAATAAAGCTGTTTGCGGTGGCATTGTCGAATCCTGTTGTTGCGATCGCGGTCGTGGTGGCGGCCATTATTGGCTTGATTGCCTACATAAAGCACCTGTGGGACACCAACGAGGACTTCCGGAAGGCAGTCACAAAAATCTGGGACAACATCAAGAAGACAGCCAAGGATGTCTGGAATGCTATCGAGGAAACGATCGGAGGCGCCATTGAGAAGGCTCAGGAAACGGTCAGCAACACGGTCAAGAAGATCGAGAAGGCCGCGAAGGACGCATGGAACAACATGAAGACCACCGCGTCGACTATCTGGGAGAACATCAAGTCCACGATCAACACCAAAATCGAGAACGCCAGGTCTACCGTCGCGTCCGTAACGGAGAAAATCAAAACCACGATGTCCAACGCCTGGAACAGCGCGAAGTCTACGGCGACCAGTCTGTGGGAGAACATCCGCACGGCGATCACGACGAAGATCGACAGCGCGAAGGCCACCGTGTCCTCTGTGACCGAAACCATCAAGACCACGATGTCCAACGCCTGGAACAGCGCGAAGTCTACGGCGACCAGCCTGTGGGAGAATATCCGCAGCGCGATCGAGACGAAGATCGAGAACGCAAGGGCCACCGTGTCTTCTGTAACAGACGCCATAAAGACCACGATGTCCAACGCCTGG
>JAXJGV010000055.1:0-2146 GCA_036300205.1 Oscillospiraceae bacterium | reverse complement strand
CAAAAGAAGTAAAACCCCTCAATTTTAGTAGAGAATTGTTCAAAAATTCAGGAGATTGCCACGCCACACGGCCCGCAGGCCGCGTACATAGCGCAACCGCCGAAGGCGGCTCTTAGCGCGGAGTAGTGTGCGCACTGGCTCACAATGACATGGTTTTTCGACAGTCTGAAAAACCTCCGAAGTCACCTTCGGAGGTTTTGTTCTTACTTTGCGTATTCCACAGCCTTGGTCTCACGGATGACGTTGACCTTGATCTGGCCTGGGTATTCCAGTTCGGCTTCGATCTTCTTGGCAACGTCCCGGGCCAGCAGGATCATGTTGTCCTCGGAAACCACCTCGGGCTTGACCATGATGCGGACCTCACGGCCTGCCTGGATGGCGAAGGACTTCTCTACGCCGGGGTAGGAACTGGTAAGTTCTTCCAGTTTCTCCAGACGGCGGATATAGTTCTCCACGTTCTCGCGGCGGGCGCCGGGGCGGGCGGCGGAGATGGCGTCGGCAGCCTGGACCAGAACCGCGATGACGGTCTTGGGCTCCACGTCGCCGTGGTGGGCTTCGATGGCGTTGACGATGACAGGATTCTCCTTGTACTTCCGGGCCAGATCGGCGCCCAGCTGTACGTGGCTGCCCTCGACCTCGTGGTCGATGGACTTGCCCAGGTCATGGAGCAGGCCGGCCCGCTTTGCCATGGCAACGTCCACGCCCAGCTCGGCGGCCATGAGGCCGGCAATGTGGGCGACTTCGATGGAGTGGTTCAGCACGTTCTGACCGTAGGAGGTACGGTACTTCTGACGGCCCAGGATCTTGATCAGCTCGGGGTTCAGGTTGTGCACACCGGTCTCGTAGCAGGCCCGCTCGCCTTCCTCCCGGATGGTGCGGTCCACTTCCTTGCGGGCCTTCTCCACCATGTCCTCGATGCGGGTGGGATGGATGCGGCCGTCCACGATGAGCTTCTCCAGGGCAAGTCTTGCCACTTCCCGGCGAACGGGATCGAAGGAAGAAACGGTGATGGCTTCGGGGGTGTCGTCGATGATGAGATCCACGCCGGTGATGGTCTCCAGGGTCCGGATGTTCCGGCCCTCGCGGCCGATGATGCGGCCCTTCATCTCATCGTTGGGCAGGGCGACCACGGAGACGGTGACTTCCGCGGCGTGGTCGGCGGCACAGCGCTGGATGGCGGTGGAGATGATCTCCCGTGCCTTGTCTTCGGATTCGTCCTTGAGCTGCTGTTCGATCTCCTTGATCTTCATGGCGGCTTCGTGACGGACCTCGTCCTCAATGGACTTGAGCAGGTATTCCTTGGCCTGTTCCTGGGTCAGCTCAGAGATCTTTTCCAGGGTAGCCAGCTGCTGGGCCTTGATCTCGTCGGCCTGGGCCTGGGTCTCGGTAACCTTGGCCAGTTTCTTGGCCAGCTCCTCTTCCTTGCGCTCAAAGGCTTCGGTCTTCTTGTCGAGGGTAGCTTCTTTCTGTTCCAAGCGACGCTCCTGCTTGCTCAGCTCGGCGCGGCGTTCTTTGACTTCTTTGTCGTGTTCTGTGCGTGATTTATGGATTTCGTCCTTGGCTTCCAGGAGCATTTCCTTCTTGCGGTTTTCACCGGAGCGGATGGCTTCGTTGATCAGGCGGGTAGCTTCCATCTCCGCGGAGCCGATTTCCCGTTCGGCAACCTTCTTGCGGTAGACCATGCCGATGACGAAACCCACAGCCAGACCAACCAGGATCCCAATGACGATAAAAAGGATATTCTTCAATTCCATAAACTTGCAGCACACCTCCTTCTTGTAAAAATGGGCGCAGAAGGGGTGGGCGCTTATGACCCATGTGAAATTGTGCAAGACAACGAACCGGGCAAAACCCGGCAGCTGAAAAAGCAAAACGCCAGCAATGGGCGTAAAACGCATACCCCGGCTGAAACGCCGGATACTCAATGAAACGCTGCGCACCGAAAAACACTGGGGCAGCGTACACCATACCAACTCTATTTTACAAGCACGATGCCGGAATGTCAAGGGGAACAGAGAAAAGATTTGTACAATTTGCCCCCAGGGGCGTGACAAGGACACGGTTACGATTGACAACCACCAGCCGCCGTGGTAAAATAACCCCATCTGCGGGCATGGTGGAATTGGCAGACTCGGTGGATTTAGGT
>JAXJGV010000054.1:0-81628 GCA_036300205.1 Oscillospiraceae bacterium | reverse complement strand
TTTTCTTCTTGCGGAAGCTGTACTCGATATCTGTGAATGTTTCCTGCTTCATTGCATTGCACCACCATTGTTTTGATGGAGTTATTATACCATATCTGGAACCTATTTGGTAGTGCGGATTAAATCAGAGGTTCCTTAGTTCTTTTTTCTATAATTACAGCCAAAAATAGAATGATATTCTAAATCCGGTTGACAAATGCTGGAAATTGTGATATTTTGTAAATAGAACGATATTCTAATTACGAGGTGATTACATTGAAAAGAAGAATCTATTATTTTACCGGAACTGGAAACAGTATGAGAGCAGCAAGAGTAATTGCTGGAAAATTGGGAGATACGGAAATCGTATCCATGCGATGTGATCCAAAGGATGTGCCCGCTACAGATTGTGATATCGTTGGATTTGTATATCCAGTATATCATTGGACAATGCCGGCACATGCGGCAGCATTTGTTGAGGAGCTGGACATAAACCCTGAAGCCTATATTTTTGTAGTGGCCATGCCTAGCTTTGTTTGTGGAATAGCGTGTGAAAGACTAGCCGAAATATTGGAGAAAAAAGGAGTCCGTATTGATTATGGAAATCTGGTGCACTGCGTAGCCAATTATGCAATCGTATATCCTCCATTTCCTTCGCCTAAGCTGCGGGTTCCAAAGACTGAGAAGAAATTAAAAAGAATAGCCGAAGATATTTCAAATCGGAAAACAAAGGATTACCCACATGGGAGCGGATTCATTAAGCGAAGAAGAAATAAGGTCATGATACCTTATCTGGAACTTCAGAAATATGCCGATTACCCATTTACGATCAGTAACGATTGCATATCCTGCGGGCTTTGCAGCAGAGTGTGTCCCTGCTCAAATATTAAAATGTCAAATGGGAGACCTGCTTTTCTTCATCATTGTGCGAATTGCATGGCTTGTGTGGTAAGCTGTCCCAAACGTGCAATCGGGTACGATATTACTGCGGAAGATCGGAAGTTGTTAAATGCAATGTCTTCAAAAACACCGCTCGTAAAAGTCATGGGTTTACCAAAGAAAAGAAGGCTCTACAAAAATCCGTATATTTCTGTGCAGGATTTATCGAAAGAAAGGGAGTAGTAATGGCAAAGAAAGGAGAAACCAGAGAAAAAATCCTGAACGCTGCAACTAAGGTATTTTTTGAAAATGGATTCGAGGCAACCTCTGTAAAAATGATTCTGGATGAAGCAAATGTTGTTACAGGCAGTTTTTATCATTTTTTCCCTTCCAAGGAGAATCTATTTGAGAGTGTTGTGGAAAAATTTCTTCACAATTATACAGAAAAAGTATGTCTAATCCTTGGAAATGATGCATTAAGCATGGACACGCAGTTTAGATTATTTATGCTTGAAATACAAAATGCTTCAAAGACCTATTACAATGTTCTCCAAGGGAATCGGCTTCATTGGACTATTCAGCACTCTCTTCACAATAAGACAATTGAAGCCTTGGTCTTTCCGTTATCCGAATTACTCGAGCGTCAGATTGATAAAGGGATGATAGAAAGTCGGATTAATGTCGACACAATTACATTGGCCGCAATCCTGGTTAAGGGTATAGAAGCCATTCTCCATGGAAATATGGATAATCGCCCAGAATACTATGAATCTGACACTGTGGAAAAAAATATAAGAGATTTTATTCAGCTGCTTCTGATAGTTCATTCTTCTTAATTGATTAGCCAAAGGAAACTGGATATTTTTATAAAAAACCTTGAAAACTACCAGTTTATCGGACTGTCAATAATTCCATTACGCACCAAGAGCGCACTTCTATACTCTCCTATCGGGAATATCGTGCGTCTACGGAGCTTCATTCTCCGACAGCAGAAAAGCAGCATAACCGAATGTTGTGTCACTTCGCTCCGTCAAGGAGGCTACACCCCCTTGCGCCGTAAAAGCGGCTATCCCTTGTGGACTTGCCGTTCGCCGCCAGCCGGTTTGAAAAACATGAAAAATCCTCCGTATGGTCTCTGAACCATACGGAGGATAACTGTTTTACGGACACTTCCCAATAAACGGCGAGGCAAAGTGGCAGGGGAGATGCTCATCAACACAGGGTTGCTTCATTTTCCGCAAACAGTCTGTCGTTGATCTCGGGCAATTCCATATGATGGGCCAATCCATAAATGATAATCGCATCCCGGCGGTTTTTGGCGTAAAGCTGTGCCAGGCCGCTATGCTTCAGCAGCTCCTGGGTTTCCTCCAATGTGGCGGACAGCCCAAAGCAAAGGCAGATGGTCCTGTCACGGGAGGGCGTACGTCCGCCGGAGAATATCTGATACAAATACACTTCGCTGGTTCCGGCTCTTTTGGCAAGCGCGGCCTTGGACAGTCCGCTTTTCTGAAACAATGCCTGCAGCATATCTGCGAAATTCTCGTCGATAAACTGATCCTGATTGACGGAAAGGAATCTGCTCAGATTGGGCGCGGTGGTCAATTCATTCTGTAAGTCGTCGGTGTTTTTCTTTTTCATTATGCAATCGGCCTTTACAAAAATCTTATGATTGATATAATAAATACATTATACCGAAAAAAGAAGAAAAAACAATAAACTACTTGCATAGGGAAGGGAAAATAAGGTCGTGAACCGAGGGAAGGAAACAGTATTTCCTTATTTTGAAATTGAGAAAACATTGAAATCCGGCAAACGCGGAAATGTACATCTCGTCCGCTACCGGGATACGAAGATACGCTGTATCTATCGGGAATTTGCGGGCAATGAAGAAGTCTACCACAAATTACAGGAAATTGACTGCCCGCATCTTCCGAAAATCTATGGCATTCAGGAACAGGACGGGCAGGTTTATGTCCTGGAAGAGTACATTCAGGGAGATACCCTTGCGTTTTTGCTGGAAGGAAGCCCGCTTACCCAGGCGCAGACCGAAGAGATTTCCATGCAGATCTGCGAAACGCTGAAGATCCTGCATGGTTTGGGGGCGGTGCACCGGGATATCAAGCCGGAAAATATTATCATCCGGGGCAATGAAGCGGTGCTCATCGATTTTGATGTGTCCCGTCTGGTGAAACCGGAAAACCACACAGATACCCAGATCATGGGAACTACCGGCTACGCGGCGCCGGAACAGTACGGATTCTCCCAGACAGACGCACGGGCGGACATCTATGCCATGGGCATCCTGATCAATGAGATGCTCACCGGTCAGCACCCGTCCAAAAGGCTGGAAGCTGGGCCGCTGCGTCCCATCATTGAGCGCTGTATCGAGGTAAATGTGGATAAACGCTATCCCACGGCGGAAGAACTGCGCCGCGCCATTGGCGCATTCCGGAAGGCTGGAAAGAAAAAAAAAGAAAATTACATGGCCTGGGAATGACTGCGCTGCTTATGAGCCTGCTTGTCCTGTTTGGCGCCGGATGGCTGTGCGACAGATCCCAGCGGGAGCAAGTGCAGGCAGCGGCAGAAGACGCGCATCTTGCGCAGACCGAGATGCAAATGCAGGAAGTGGAAGTGCTGCACCAGGCGGTGGAAATTTCCGAGGAGCAGTGGAATGGTACAAAGAGTGTTTACACGACTCCCTTCCGCTATGACCTGGACGGCGACGGAGAAAAGGAAGCCTATCAGTTTGGAATCTACCAGGCAAACATTCCTGACGGTTACAGAAATTCCCTGCAGGATAATTCAGGAGTATCCAAAGAATCAATCTGCCTGCGTACAGTATACCCCTGCGTATGGCGGTACGGGGAAGAAGGGACCCTGGAAGTAGTGGAGGAATTTGCCCAGCTGCTGACGGATGCGCGGGTAACCGTATGGCGGGCACCGGGGAACGAAGCGCCTTCACCGGAAGCCTATACGGCAGAAAGCATCTGGCGGGGCGGCGTGCAGGTCTCCTACACCTGGGAGAATGTCGGCACTTGGTTTTATGAGATCAGCGCGTTCCCGGGAGACCAGGAGCTGACAGCGCTGGCACAGGCGATCATTTTCACAACGGACGCTTAAGGGAATCCGGCTGCATGGCAAAAGCTGTGCAGCCGTTTTTTGCGCATAGCATCAGAAAAGCAAAAAACTAAGGCTTTACTTTTCACCTGAATCTATTAAAATATAAGGGACAGCCCTAAGGCTCCTGTATTTATGACCGAATGCGGAAGATACCGGCTGCCAATGGGAAACATTCACAAAGCACACCCCAAAACAGTCCGAAAAGGACGGAAAATGATGTGGAGTAAATTATGAATACTTGGCTTGAAAGTGTCTACAGCGATGGAACGGCTGCGTTTGTAAGCAACCCGTCTCCGGCCCCTATGGAGACCGTTGCAATCCGGATCCGGATGTATGAAAGCGCACCGGTGAAACATGTTCTGCTGCGTTCTCTCCCCAACGGTGTGGAGCGGCTGGAAGAGATGTACGTCCTCAAAAAAGAGCGGGGCTTTGTCTACTACGAAGCCATGCTGAAAATGACGGAGCGGCGGATGCAGTATCAGTTCTATCTGGTCTGCGAGGATGCGATCTACTTCTACACGCAGAAGGAGATCACCACTTATATTCCTGACCATACCTACGACTTTGTGCTGATGACGGACTATGTCCAGCCCGCCTGGGTCAAGGAAGCGGTCTTTTACCAGATTTTCCCGGAACGTTTCTGCAACGGCGACCCTTCCAACGATGTGCAGAGCGGGGAATACAGCCAGGATGGCTTCCCCACGATCCGTATGGAACATTGGGAGGATAAGACTCTGCGCTATGAGGAAGGCCACTGTTTGGACTTTTACGGCGGCGACCTGCAGGGCGTGAAGGAAAAAATCCCCTATTTGAAGGAACTGGGTGTCACGGCGGTATATCTGAACCCCATTTTCAGCGCACCCTCCGCCCATAAGTATGACTGCCTGGATTATTTCCATGTAGACCCTCATTTCGGCGGCGATGAGGCGCTGGCAGAGCTGAGCGCGGCGCTGCACGAAAACGGCATGAAGCTGATCCTGGATATTTCCATCAACCACACCGGAATTGCCCACAAGTGGTTCAACCGGGACTGTGTCTGGTTTGACAAGTCTGTGGGTGCCTATCACAATCCCGATGCCAAGGAGCGCGGCTTCTATTTCTTCGGAGAAGGAAATTCCTATCACGGCTGGTTTGGCGTGGACACCCTTCCCACACTGAACTATACTTCCGAGGCCCTCCGCGATGTTATCTACCGGGCGGAGGATTCCGTGCTGAAGAAGTGGCTGAAGCCCCCCTACAGCATCGATGGCTGGCGCTTTGATGTGGCGGATACCTTTGCCCGAAAGGATGAAGTCCAGCTTGCCCATGAGCTGTGGCCGGAAATTCGCCGCAGCATCAAGGAGGTAAATCCCCAGGCTTATATTCTGGCGGAGGATTGGGGCGACTGTGCCCGGAACCTTCAGGGCGACGAGTGGGATTCGCCTATGAACTATTTCGGCTGCGGCCGTGTCATTCGCCAGTTCCTGGGTGAACCGGACCTGTTTATGAGCCGCTATCCCGCTCTGCGGGACGTTTCCTACAAGATGACTGCGCAGGATGTGAAGAACCGCGTCATGGAGCATCTGGCAAAGCTGCCGTATGCCATGTGGGAAAACCAGTTCAACCTTTTTGACAGCCATGATGTCAGCCGCCTGCACAATAATCCCAAGGTAGATCCTGAGGAATACCGCGGCGCGGTTATCTTCCAGTTCCTGCTGACCGGCGCGGCCTCGATTTATTATGGAGACGAAGCGGACATCGACGGCGAGGTGGGTGCCAACGAGGGCTGCCGCTATCCCATGCCCTGGGGCAAGGACATTCAGAACTGTGACGCCTATCATCTGAATCAGACCATGGCACGCATGAAGGCGGAACACAAGGCGCTGAGCCACGGCGGCATGAAATTCCTCTATGCGGAAGGCAATGTGGTTGCCATTGCCCGGTTCTGGGAGGACGAGGTTTTTGTTGGTGTCATTTCCACGGGAAACGAGGAAGAGGAGATTCGTCTGCCTCTGGGAGCGGTAGGCGCAGTCAGCCCAAAGGGAGAAACGGATATCTTCGGCAAGAAGCTTGAGTACCGGCAGCTGGATGAAAACAGCGTAGCGCTGACGGTGCAGGCGCATCAGTCCTATTTTATGGAATGTAAGCTGAAATAAGGTTTCATAAAACGTCCGCAGAATGCTTCCACACGTGTACAAAAAGCCCTGGCAGAATTCCTGTAAAGTAGATAGAAAGCAAGATAGGGGCTTTCCTGCTGAATGAATTTGCGCTATAATAACCATACTTATATTACATTTACGCACAATTTCTTCGGGAAAGGAATGGAACGAATATGAATTATTATGAAAGAGCCCAGATGCTCAAGGACGAAACCATTGCCCACCGCCGCTATTTTCACACCAATGCCGAAGTTGGCCTGAACATGCCCAAAGCCCGGGCTTATGTCATGGAAAAGCTGCGTGAGTACGGCTTGGAACCCAAAGAATGCGGCCATGGCGTTACGGCTTCGGTCGGCACCGGCGGAAAATGCATCCTGCTCCGGGCTGACATGGACGCCCTGCCCATGGGAGAAGAAAGCGGCGAGCCCTTTGCCTGTCCCACCGGTACGGAAGCCCATACCTGCGGACATGATTTCCATGCGGCGATGCTGCTGACAGCGGCAAAAATGCTGAAGGAAACGGAGGACAGCCTGGAAGGAACCGTGAAGTTCATGTTCCAGCCCGCGGAGGAAACCTTTGAAGGCGCCCGGGATATGATTGAAAACGGCATTCTGGAGAATCCCCCCGTGGATGCCGCCCTGGCTTTCCATGTTACCTCCGGCAAGATGCCTGTGGGCATCTATATGTATAACAGCACCGGCACTTTCATGGCTTCTGTTGACGGCTTTAAGATCAAAGTGAAAGGTAAGGGCGCCCACGGCGCGTATCCCCAGAATTCCATTGATCCCATCAACATTGCCGTCCATGTCTACCTTGCACTGGAAGCGCTGATTGCCCGAGAAGCAGATCCCAGCAAGATGTGTGTTATGACCGTTGGCAGCTTCCATGGGGGAACCGCTTCCAACATCATTCCGGAAACTGCCGAAATGCAGGGCACCATCCGTACCAATGACAAGGCCAGCCGGGAGCTGCTGGTCCGCCGGATGCAGGAGGTGGCGGCCAAAACAGCCGAGGTATACGGCGGGACGGCGGAAATCGAGATGCTGTCCCAGGTCCCGCCCCTGGTCTGCGATCCGAAGCTGACCAATGAGATCGCGGGCTACATGGGAACCCTGGGCGTTCCCGGCGCCATGCCGTATCCTGGTGTTTCTGCCAACGCATCTGAGGATTTTGCCTCTGTGGCTGAGCGGGTGCCCGGTACCTTTATGTACCTTTCTGCCGGTTTCCTGGATGAAAGAGGCGCTTATCCTGCCCATAACCCCAAGGTGCTGTTCAACGAAGAGGTCTGTCCCATTGGCGCGGGCGGCTATGCGCACTGTGCCGCGGAATGGCTGAAGAATAACAAATAAGATAGGAAAAATCCCGGTTCGGAAAATCCGAACCGGGATTTACTATGCAAGACGCAGGGGAGTGGCTTATTCAGCGGTTTCCCCAGCGGGAGCCGCGGCGTCGACCACCTTGATTACACCCTTCTTCCACATGATGCGGGAAGTGATGATCGCCACAGGCAGCATGGCCAGGATCAGGAAGCCCACCATACCCAGCAGGATGCTGCCCATCTTAAAGATGCGTGCAGCCAGGGAAACCAGGGAGACCAGAACGATGACGGGGATAACACCCTTGATACCGCCCTTGACGATCTTGGAACCGGAGCTGGTGCTGGCGAACAGGCCCAGGGTCATGGAGCCGAACAGAGCGGGCAGCAGGTAGTTGGACATGGTCTTGACAGCAGGCAGCTCGAAAAGGGGGCTGATCCAGGCTGCCAGCAGGGCGGCCAGTGCCAGGATGAGGATGGTCATAATGGAACTTGCGGCAACGCCGATGGAGGCCACGACATCGCCTTCGGGAGTGTTGGCTTCCTTGCCTGCGATCTTCAGGGCATTGACGGCGCAGGGCAGCTTCAGATTCATAATGTTGCCGGTGATAAAGCCCAGGTAGGAAGAACAGCCCATGATGGGAGTATAGCTCAGAGCCTCAGAGAAGCCGACAGGAATGTAAATTGCCAGAATACCGAAGGTCGCCACGTTGAAGACCTCGCCCATGGAAGGAATGGCGTTATAACAGCCCAGAACCACAAAGGGCAGTGCGATCATGTAAACCAGCGCAATGCAGGTGCCGATGCGGCCCCAGCGGTGGGACCATGCCTGGAAGGGATCCAGGGTGATGGGTGCGTTTTTCTTGCTCATATTCATTTCCTCCCTTTCTTTAGAAAATGCTGGTCCATAGCAGGGAAGACAGCATACCAACGATCATAGAACCGGCCATGATAAAGTTGTTCAGCCAAGCCATGCCGGGCTTCTTTGCCACAGCGCCCAGAACCAGCGCCACCACCAGACCGGTGATCATAACCAGCGCCTGATAGGTGTCACCGATCAGCAGAACGGGAACATAGACAGCCAACAGTGTCAGCATGAAGCAGCCGCTGAGGACATTGCTCCAGCCATTGGCGCCCTTGGTCTTGTCCACACTGGTCATCAGTTTCTTGCCAAAGGGAATCAGGATCAGGAAACCGGAGAGCATACCCACGCTCATCAGGATCATGACCACGCCGAATTCCGAAGCGGAGGCGTTGGACATCATGTCAGCGGTAGAGGTGTAGCTCAGCGCGGAAGCCAGGGTACTGGCGATCTGCGTTTCATAGGACAGGGAGCCGATAACGGACAGTCTCCACCATGCCCAGACGGTACCCAGGGACGCGGCCAGAGCAACCAGGCCGATAACGATGGATAAGCTGGGGACGATAGAGAAGATCAGGGAGGACTTTATGATGTCATTGATCTCCTTGCTTGTGATGCCCATTTCCAGCGCACGTTTTCTTGCCTTCAGCAGGTATACCACGGAGAACGCCATGATATAAGCCAGACCGCCAATGACAAGTGCCAGCAGAAGGGGGCTGTTGATAATGTCTTTGATCGTTGCCATTTGTTTTTCGTCCTTTCTCTTCAATTGGTTATATAGTTCCCTGCGGTCTGTGTGATGAAAGAACACCGGTCACGTGTCTAAATCACAGATGCAGCGCAACCATACGCGAAATGGAAAAAAGCAACAGGAAATCCCGTTCCTTTTGTATGAAAATATCACTTTACTGTGGTAAAGTCAAACGAAAAGCGTTGATCTGTCAATAATTTGGAGCCATGCACGATTTGGTTTGACGGGAATATGAACGATTTGTGAATTATTCCAATCTGTTTTTGCTGTTTTGCAATCATTTGAATGTATTGTGCAGTGCAAACATAAGTCCGTGAAATGAAAACAAAGACGGATTTTTCTATAAGAAAGCCCTTGCAATCCATAGGGAGTTGCTGTATAATTCAAACATACGAACGAAAATTGGAGGGGCAGAAAATGGCAAAGGAAAAGCAGTATATCGCAATCGATCTGAAGTCATTCTATGCCTCTCAGGAGTGTATCGCAAGGGGACGGGATCCTCTGACCACAAACCTGGTGGTGGCGGATATGAGCCGCACGGAGAAGACGATTTGCCTGGCGGTGTCGCCCTCCCTGAAGGCTTACGGTATTCCCGGCCGGGCAAGGCTCTTTGAAACGATCCAGAAGGTGAAGGAGGCCAATGCGCTGCGTATCACCAAAGCGCCGGGACGTAAATTTACCGGAAAATCCTGCGACGCCAATGAACTGAAAGCGAATCCCGCACTGGAGATCGATTTTATTGTTGCTCCACCCAGAATGGCGCACTATATGGAGTGCAGTACCAGAATCTACGAGATCTACCTGAAATACGTGGCTCCGGAGGACATTCACGTTTATTCCATCGACGAGGTGTTCATTGATGCCACACCGTATTTAAAAACCTATGGGCTGACGGCTTACGAATTTGCCGGGAAACTGATCTATGAAGTCCTGGAAACCACAGGCATTACAGCCACCGCGGGCATTGGAACCAACCTGTACCTGTGCAAGATCGCAATGGATATCATGGCAAAGCGCACCCAGCCGGATCGGTTTGGCGCCCGGATTGCCCAGCTGGATGAAATGTCCTACCGACAGGAGCTTTGGAGCCACCGTCCGCTGACAGATTTCTGGCGGGTGGGCGGGGGATATGCCCGAAAGCTGGAAGCCCACGGCCTGTTTACGATGGGCGATATCGCCCGGTGTTCTCTGAATAACGAAGACCTGCTGTATAAGCTGTTCGGCGTCAATGCGGAACTGCTGATCGACCACGCCTGGGGCTGGGAGCCTTGCACCATCGCGGATATCAAGGCCTATAAGCCCAGCAGCAACAGTCTGGGCTCCGGCCAGGTATTGCAGTGTCCCTACACCGCCGGAAAAGCGAAACTGATCGTCCGGGAGATGACGGATATGCTGGTGCTGGACCTGGTGGACAAGGGGCTTGTGACGGACCAGATGGTCCTGACGGTGGGTTACGACAGGGAAAGCCTGACAGATCCGGAAATCAGCAGGAAATACAGCGGCCCAGTCGTCACAGACCGTTATGGCAGAAAAATTCCCAAGCATGCCCAGGGCACAGCCAACCTCCACCGCCGAACTTCCTCCACAAAGCTGATTACCGATGCGGTGATGGAGCTGTTTGACAGCATTGTGAACCCAGACCTACTGGTGCGCCGTCTGAATCTGGCAGCAAACCGGGTGACCGCGGAGCGGGACGTTCCTCAGGAGCAAGGGCCCCGGCAGCTGGACCTGTTCATGGACTATGAAGCGGAAGAAAAGCGAAAAGAGGAAGAAGACGCTGCGCTGGAGCGGGAGAAGCGCAAACAGCAGGCGGTGCTGTGTATCCGAAAGAAATACGGAAAAAACGCCATTCTGAAAGGCATGAACTTTGAAGAAGGCGCCACCGCCATTGACCGAAACGGTCAGATAGGAGGGCACAAAGCGTGAGCGGACCCTATGATGACATTATCCACCTGTCCCATCCGGTTTCCCGGACCCGGAAGCGGATGTCCATGATTGACCGGGCTGCCCAGTTCAGTCCTTTCGCGGCCCTGACCGGCTATGACGCGGCGATCCGGGAGGCGGGACGCCTGACAGAAAATCCCATCGACCTGGGCATGGATGCGGAGGCAATTCTGAATGAAAAGATTCGGCTGCTTGCGCAGAATCTGGAGAAACGGCCCCAAATTTCAGTTACGTACTTTGTCCCGGATACCAGGAAAAGCGGCGGCAGCTATGTCACGGTCACAGGAGCGGTCAGAAAGATCGATCCTTATGAAGAAACGCTTCTGATGGAAGACGGCACTGCTGTCCGCTTCCGCCGGATCTATGACATAAGTATGGAAAACGGCCTATTTTAAGAAAAAAGAATCTGTGCTCCTTCTGATTTCCGCGAGGATTTCAGAAGGGGCGCTGTTTTATTTTGATACGTTTGAATGCAGCAGCGCAGGGGGGAAGCGAAAAAAAGAATTGTTAAGGAATTGTAAAATTGGGTCAAATTATTGCAAAGATTTTTACGCCGATTTCAGGTATGATGAAATCACCAAGGGGGTAAGTCCCCAACGGAAAATTTTATTTGGAGGAAACAAAAATGAAAAAGCTTATCGCATTGCTGCTCGCTCTTGTGATGGTTCTGGGCATGACCGCCTGCGGCGGTTCCAAGACAGAAACCCCTGCCGAGACGGAAGCTGCCGCACCTGCTGAAACCCAGGCTGCCGCAGTGCAGACCGGTAACGACAAGCTGGTCGTCGGCTTCGCACAGATCGGCCAGGAGTCCGGCTGGCGTGACGCTGAGACCAACGACATCCAGTGGTACGCAGCCCGCAACACCGATACCATCGAACTGCACTTCGCTGATGCTCAGCAGAAGCAGGAGAACCAGATCAAGGCTATCCGCAACTTTATCGAGATGGGCGTTGACGTTATCGCATTCCCTCCCGTTGTTGAGACCGGTTGGGAAGCTGTTCTGACCGAGTGCCAGGAAGCCGGCATCCCTGTCATCCTGGTTGACCGTGGTATCGACGCAAACACCGACTCCAGCCTGTACACCACCATGATCGCTTCTGACCACGTTTGGGCAGGCGAGCAGGCCGCTATCGTTATGAACGATCTGCTGGGCGGCGAAGGCAAGGTCGTCGAGCTGGAAGGCACCGTCGGTGCATCCGCAGCTGTTCAGCGTAAGCAGGGCTTCGATGAGTACATCGCTGCCAACTGCCCCGGCATCGAGATCATCGCTTCTCAGACCGGTGACTTCACCCGTGCAATGGGCAAGGAAGTCATGGAGTCCTTCCTGAAGACCTATGATGACATCGATGCAGTCTTCTGCCACAACGACGACATGGCTCTGGGCGCCATCGAGGCCATCAAGGAAGCTGGCCTGAAGCCCGGTGAGGACATCAAGATCGTCGGTGTTGACGGCGTCAAGGGCGCATTCGAAGCAATGCTGGCCGGCGAGATGAACTGCACCGTCGAGTGCACGCCCATCCTGGCTGCCCAGATCTTCGAGACCGCTGCCAAGCTGAAGGCCGGCGAATCTGTCGACAAGTGGATCATGTCCGCTGACGGCATCTACACCGCCGATATGGTCACTCAGGAAGTCGTTGACGGCCGCGCTTACTAAGAGCTGGCAAACCCAATTCCCATTCCTGACATAGCATAAGGAAATCCCAGGCCTCCGGTCCGAGCCGATTCTTCGGTCGGCCCGGAGGCCGTTTTTAAGGAGGTTACAGACTTGGATCAGAACAACCTGCTTGTGATGGAGCATATCGATAAACAGTTCCCCGGCGTCATCGCACTGAAGGATGTACATTTTTCTCTGCGCGCGGGAGAGATCCATGCATTGCTGGGAGAAAACGGTGCAGGAAAGTCTACGCTGATCAAGGTGCTGACCGGTGTGGAACACATGGATAACGGCACCGTCGTCATGGACGGCAAGTCCATCTCCGTGAAATCGCCCCTGGACGCGCAAAAGCATGGCATCAGCACGGTGTATCAGGAAGTCAATCTCTGCCCCCATCTGACTGTGGCAGAAAACATTTATGTCGGCCGCGAACCCATGAAGTTCGGCAAAATCGACTGGAAGACCATCAACAAGAAATCAAAGGAACTGTTAACGCAGTTTGACCTGGATATCGACGTGACGAAAACACTGGACAACTATTCTGTGGCTGTCCAGCAGATGATCGCCATTGCCCGCGCGGTAGATGTTCAGGCGAAGATCCTCATTTTAGACGAGCCCACATCCAGCTTGTCTACTGCGGAAGTAGAGAAGCTGTTTCAGATTATGCGGATGCTGAAGGACCGGGGCCTCGGCATCGTTTTCGTTACCCACTTCCTGGACCAGGTCTACGCCGTGACGGACCGGATCACCGTTCTGCGCAACGGCGAATATGTAGGCACCTACAATACGGCAGATCTTCCCAAGGTGGAGCTGATCGGAAAGATGATCGGCAAGGAATACGAAGCCCTGGAAAACACTGCCCCGGCGACTGCTTGCGGCAGCGATGCGGAAGAATTCCTTCGGCTGGAAGGTTCCGGAAGCAATAATATCTCCAACCTGTCCATCAGCTTGAAAAAGGGTGAGGTCAGCGGTTTCTCCGGCCTGCTGGGTTCCGGACGAAGCGAGACTGCCCGCCTGATTTTCGGCGCGGACAAAGCCACCTCCGGCAAGACCTATATTGAAGGAAAAGAAGTCAGCATCAAGGATCCTCTGGATGCCATTCGCAGCGGCATCGCGTTCTGTTCCGAGAACCGGAAAACCGAGGGTATCATTGGTGATCTGACCATCCGGGAAAATATCATCATTGCTTTGCAGGCAAAGCGGGGCATGGGCAAGGTCATCAGCTATAGCGAGGCCCAGCAGATCGCGGACCGCTTCATTGAGGAGCTGAACATCAAGACGCCCTCCGCTGACCAGCAGATCAAGAACCTGTCCGGCGGCAATCAGCAGAAGGTGCTGCTGGCCCGCTGGCTGGCGACGGACCCCCAATTGCTGATTTTGGACGAGCCTACCCGCGGTATCGATATCGGCGCAAAGGCGGAGATCCAGAAAATCGTCATGCAGCTGGCCCAGGACGGCATGAGCTGCGTGTTCATTTCCTCCGAGATGGAAGAAATGCTGCGCTGCTGCGGCCGGATGTATGTCCTGCGGGACAAGGAAATCGTTGCGGAGCTGACCGGCGACGAGATCAACGAAAGTAAGATCATGCAGATCATTGCAGGGGAAGGAGTGACGGCATAAATGAAGAAATTCAAAGAAAGAATGGAGTTCCGTCCGCTGCTGTCGCTTATCATCATCCTTCTGATCTGCGGCATTCTTTCCGGCGGTGATTTCTTCAAGCTGGAGATCGTGGACGGACACCTGTATGGCCGTCTCATCGACATTCTTCGAAACGGCAGTAAGTACATGGTTCTTGCCATCGGTATGACCATGGTCCTGGCGACCGGCGGCACTGATATCTCTGTCGGTTCCGTTATGGCGATTTCCGGTGCACTGGCCTGTTCCATCGTTGACCAGCGGATCCTGCCCGGCTTGGGCGGCAATGTATTCGCGGCAGTAGCAATTGCCCTGGGCGCGGGTGCTCTGTGCGGCGCCTGGAACGGCTTCCTGGTGGCGAAGCTGAAGGTTCAGCCCATCGTGGCGACCATGATCCTGATGACCGCAGGCCGCGGCATTGCGCAGCTGATCGCCGACGGCAAGATCGTTACCATTACCTCGGACGCTTACTATTACATCAGCGGCGGCTACATCTTAGGCCTGCCGTTCCCCATGTACATCGCGGCATTTATGCTGGTTTTGGCGCTGGTGATGACCAAGAAGACCGCCTTCGGCCTGTCTGTGGAGGCCATCGGCATCAATTCCGAGTCTGCCCGTCTGGCTGGCATCAAAGTTGACCGCAATATGTGGCTGATCTATATTTTCTGCGGCGTCTGCGCCGCCATTGCCGGTCTGATCGAGTCTGCCGGTATCAAGGGCGCGGACTGCAACAACTGCGGCCTGATGATCGAAATGGACGGTATTCTGGCAGTCGCCATCGGCGGCACCTCTCTGTCCGGCGGCCGGTTCAGCCTGATTTCCAGCATTATCGGTGCGTTGGTGGTTCAGACCATCACTACCATGATCCTGGCCTTTGGCGTTGCCCCTGAAGTCATCCGCGTGTTCAAGGCCCTGATCGTTATCGTGATCTGCCTTGCCCAGTCTCCTGCCTTTGTGGCGAAGATGAAAGGCCTGTTTGGCAAGAAAAAGGTGGTGGCACAGTGATGAAAAAGAAGTTAAAGATCAATAATGTGTCTCTGGTCATTGCGGTGGTGCTGCTGGTGGTCATGTATCTGGCCGGTGCCAATATGTATGACCGATTTGGCCGGATCTCCACCATTTTGAACCTGTTCAATGATAACGCTTACCTGATCGTGGTTGCGGTAGGCATGACCTTTGTTCTGCTGACCGGCGGCATCGACATTTCGGTGGCTTCCACTCTGGCGTTCACCGGTGTGTTCTCCGCTTTCCTGCTGGAGAAAGGCTGGTCTGCGGGCATTGTGATTCCGTTGGTGCTGGCTATCGGTGCCTTTGTTGGTTACCTGCAAGGCTATGCCATCCACACATTTAAGATTGCGCCGTTCCTGGTGACCCTGGCAGGCCAGTTCCTGATGCGCGGTATGTGCGCAGTTATCAGCACCGTGTCCATTCCCATCAACAATGAATTCTTTAAGGCTGCCGCACTGGGCAAGATTTCCTGGAAGATGGCCTCCGGCGGCATGGCAAAGCTGTATTATTACGTGTTTGTTGCCATTGCTGTGGTGCTCATTGCCTGGTATGTGCTGAGGTATACCCGTTTTGGCCGTGCCGTTTATGCCGTTGGCTCCAACGAGCAGTCCGCCCAATACATGGGCCTGAACGTGAAAGCGGTGAAGATCGGCGTTTACGCCATCAACGGTTTCTGTGCCGCCCTGGGCGGTGTGCTGTTCAGCTTCTACACCCTGGCAGGGTATTCCCTGCAGAATATGGGCCTGGAACTGGATGCCATTTCCTCTGCGGTTATCGGCGGCACGCTGCTGATCGGCGGTGTCGGCACCGTCATCGGTTCCATGGTCGGTGTCCTGATTCAGGGCATCATCCAGACCATCGTTACCTACCAGAATCTGAACACCTGGTGGACGAAGGTTACCATCGCCGCGATCCTGTGCTTCTTCATCCTGATCCAGCGCGTGATCGCCATTCGTGCGGAGAAGAAAAAGGCTTAACGATCTTCTTTGTTTTCCTCATATGTATTGGCCGCAGACAGTATTTGCCTGCGGCCAATATGTGGTTTTCTTAGCGGTTGATTTTTGAAAACGGGTTTGGTAGGATAGTGGTAGAATTTTCTGTAGGAGCGTGGAAGCGTGAAGCGAATTGTCAAGCGGTTTGGTGACTTAAGGTTCCGCAATAAGCTGGTGTTCAGCACCCTGTTTGTGGCGCTGATCCCGCTGTTGCTGTTTTCTATAGTCATTGGCACGGTGCTGGTGCAGGATGTGAGCCGGATCTCCGGGCAGCTGACCCTGCAGGTAGTGGAGCAAACCAGTGAGTCACTGGATGTCTACATCGGCACCATCGAAAAGCTGATGAACCTGATGATCGATGAAGGCAGCAGCGCACCGGTAGGGGATGAAGCCCAAAACCGGGCTTTGCAGGAGATCGCGGACTCCATTTTGCGGGCATACCCGGAGATCGCGGGCATTGCCGTGGCTTATGCTGACGACAGCTATGTTGGCGCGGGCATGACCCGCATATCCCGGAACCTGTTTGCGGATGAGGAATGGTATCAGTACGCCCTGTCCCTGGATGGTCAGCTTGGCGTTATCGGCAACGCGGTAGGCCGCAATGTGGTGGGCAATCTGAATGACAGTTCGGACTCCATCTTCTCCCTGGTGAAGGCTTTCTCCACAGAGGGGAGCGGCGAAACCAGAGGCGTGGTGCTGTTTGACATCCGCCATGATATGATCGAGCAGCTCATCAACCGGGTCTCCATCGGCGACGAAGGTTTCCTCTATGTTGTGGACGACAGCGATATCGTGTATACCCCTTCCAGCAGCATCGTCTACCGGATCGATGAAGCCTGCTATGAGCAGGAGGGCGTAGATACGGACACGGTCAGGATCGGCAGGCAGGATTATTTCATCGCCAATCATTACAGCGATTATTCCGGCTGGCGGATCGTGGGCGTGATCCCGGAATCGGAGTTTTCCGACAGTATCCGCCCGGTTTACCAGTTACTGGGGATCTGCCTTGTGGTCTGTCTGGCGCTGGTCATTGTGGTTTCCATTGGCATTTCCTCTACCGTTACCCGGCCCATCTCCAAGCTCAGCCGCCTGATGGCCAAGGCAGAGGCAGGCGATTTCTCCGTTCGTTTCGTTGCCCAGCACCGGGATGAAATTGGCGTGCTTGGTTCTTCTTTCAACCACATGCTGGAACAGATCGACGAACTGATCTATGAGTTGTATGCGGAAAAACAGACGCGGCTGGAAGCCCAGCTGAAGAGCCTCCAGGAGCAGATCAAGCCTCATTTCCTGTATAACACCCTGGACACCATCAGCTGGATGGCCCGGGCCCAGGGAGCGATGGATGTTGTCCGGCTGGTGGATGCGCTGACCAATATGTTCCGGGTTGGCTTGTCCAGCGGACGGGACTACATTTCCCTGCGGGAAGAAAAGAACCACGTTTCCAATTACCTGTACATTCAAAAAGTGCGCTACCAGGACCGGCTGCAATATTCCATCGAGATCCCGGAGGAATATTTGAGCGCCATTGTTCCAAAATTGATTTTACAGCCCCTGGTGGAAAACGCGATCTACCATGGCGTGAAGCTGAAACGCACCGGCGGCACCGTCCGCATCACCGCTCAGGCGGAAGGGGAGACATTGTATCTGCGAGTCTGGGACGACGGCGCGGGCATCCCCCCGGAACGGCTGGAGGAGATTCGGGAACGGCTGCGCAGCCCCGGCAGCAGCAAGGAAAAGAGCGGATTTGGCCTTTCCTATATTGCGGAACGTTTGCAGCTGACCTACGGATCGGACTACGGTATCCGCATTGAAAGTGAAGAGGGAAGTTTCACAGAAGTGACGGTTTGTATGCCGCTTCAGTAAAGGAGGAAAAGATGTACAAAGTTCTGATTGCAGACGATGAGGATATCATTCGCAAGGGCCTTGCGGGCATGGTGTCCCAGCATCCGAAGCTGGAAGTGGCTGCATTGGCGGAGGACGGAGAAGTCGCGCTGGAAATGGCGAAAAAGACCTTCCCTGATCTGATGCTGGTGGATATCAACATGCCGTTTGTGGATGGATTCCATTTTATTGAGGAAACGAAGAGGAGTCTGCCGGATGTTCTGATCGTGATCGTAACGGGGTACGACGATTTTGAATTTGTGCAGAAGGCTCTTCAGCTGGGGGTGGCGAACTACATTTTGAAGCCCATTATGGAACAGCCCTTCTTTGCTGTGCTGGACCAGATGGTGAACCGGCTGGATGGTATGGCGAAGTCGAAAAAATACTTAAAATGGCTCACTCGTCAGATGGAACAGAACCGTCCTGCCATGATCGATGATTTCTTCCGAAACTGGCTCCGAAGCAATATGGATCAGCTTGAAATCGAAGACCGGATGCGTTACCTAAAAATTGAGATTCCCACACCCTACTGGCTGACCATCCTGCACCTGCGCAGTGACTATGAACGTGACGGATTCCCGGGCGGCTCCGACTGGGACGACGACCTGCTGTATTTCGGCTGTCACAACATCACCAAGGAGGTTTTTGAGCCTTACTGTCAGGCTCTGACCTTCCGGACAGAGGACGGTGCCTTGGCGGTGATCTCCCCGGTGCTGCCGAAAGAGCAGTGGGAAGAGCTGACCCAAAAGCTGATCCCCCCCGGTGGAAGAATGCATGTGCGTGAAAGTGGAGCTGGTCCAGCAGCAGGGGGACAGCGTGATGGACTTCCCGGAGGTGTACGAGCAGGCCATGCGGGCCTACCGGAACCGGCAGCATTATTCCGAAACCGTACTCCGGGCCATTTCCACCATCAATAAGCAGTGGGGCGACAGCGAGCTTTCCCTGCAATCCATTGCGGATTCCCTGTACATAACGCCCCAGCACCTGAGCAGGCTTTTCCGCCGGGAGACGGGGGACACCTTTGGCGCCTATCTGACACGGAAACGGATGAACGAAGCCATGCGTCTGCTGCAGGATCAGAACCTGAAAATGTATGAGATTGCCCAGAAAACCGGCTATACCACCCAGCATTATTTCAGCAGCGCCTTTAAAAAGGCCTTGGGACTTTCTCCCGCGGAATACCGGAAAAACATTCTGGATCAGGGGGGCGGAAAATGAAGCGCGTTAAGCGGATTTTGATTCTGCTCCTGTGCATTCTGATCCCGTTTGGCAGTTTTTGCGGCTGCCAGACCCGGCAAACAGGGATCGAATATGTGATCGGCGTGTCCCTGGCAAATCTGCGGGAACAATGGCGTCTGGTATTGAAGGATGAACTGGAAGCGGAAGCAGAAAAATATGACAGCGTGCGTCTGGTGATGACAGACGCGGCGGGAGACAGCGAGAAACAGGCTTTGGACGTGGAGCGGCTGATGAGCTATGACATTGACCTTCTGATCATCTCCCCCTGCGATGTGGAAGCCCTGACTCCGGTTATCAGCCAGGTCTATGCGGAGATCCCGGTGATCGTACTGGACCGGGCTGTGGAAGGGTATGACTACTCTTTGTTCATCGGCCCGGATAATGACTTGATTGGCCGCCAGGCAGGGGAGACGGTACTGACAATTCTGCGGGAAAACGGTATTGCCGGCGGCGCTGTGCTGGAACTGAAAAACGATTCCTATGCAAGCGAAAGCCGCAGTATGGAATTCGTGAAAACAGTTTCCGCCGCCGGAGTGCGGACAAACTCTCTGGACCTGGCGGATGCCACCCGGGACTGTGCCGAGGACGCTCTGCTGGCGAATCCGGAAGTTCTGGAAGAAATCGACGTGATTTTTGCCCACAATGATTACATGGCCTACGGCGCCCGTCTGGCCATGGAAAAGCTAGGTATCCAGGGAATCCGCATTGTGGGTCTGGACGGCTTTTCCGGAGAGAATGGCGGCCTGCAATTGGTGGAACAGGGGATCATTGACGCAACGGTGACCTGTCCCACCGGCGGCACGGAGGCCATCCGGTATGCCATCGATATCATCAACAACGTCAGCGGCATTCCTAAGCAGATCATCCTGCGCAGTCATCAGATCCGGCAGGACAACGTGGTGGCTTATCAGGAGGGAAGCGGCCTGACAGAACCGGCTGAAACCGTGATCCGTGCAGGCTATGCCCAGATCGGCGAGGAAAGCCGCTGGCGCAAGGCCAGTACGGAATCCATCGAAAACGCGGCGAAGGAATTCGGCATTGATCTGACGGTTGCCTTCAATGAACCTTATCTGGAAGCCCAGGTGGCCCAGGTGCGGGAATTCATCGCCCAGGAGATGGACGTGATCGTTGTTTCTCCCGTGGTGGCAGAAGGCTGGCAGCCGGTGCTGGAAGAGGCCCGGGAAGCGGGAATCCCGGTGCTGCTGGTAGACCGGATGGTGGAGGCCTCGGAGGAACTGTACACCTCCTTCATTGGGGCGGATTTTGAAGAAGAAGGCCGCCGCTGTGCCCGCTGGATGATGCGGGAAACGGAAAAATGGGAGCAGGTTCGTATTCTGGAACTGCGGGGAACCGAGGGCGCTTCTCCCGCACAGGGCAGAAAAGTCGGCTTTGAAGCGGCGATTGCGGGGGATGACCGCTATAAGATCGTTTATTCCGCCTGCGGTGAATTCAACCGGGAGGGCGGACGTCAGGTGGTGGAGAGCTATCTTGCCCAGCGGGAGTGGGACATCGATGTGATCTATGCCCACAACGACGACATGGCGCTTGGTGCGGTTGAAGTACTGCAGGAAAATGGAATCGAACCGGGCAGAGACGTAAAAATCCTGTCCGTTGACGGAACCGGCGCAGCGCTGGAAGCGCTGCAGAAGGGCCAGGTAAACTGTGTGGTGGAATGCAATCCTCTGTTAGGCCCCCAGCTGATGAAAGCGATTTCCGACCTGATGCAGGGCAAGGAACTGCCGCTGCGGATCATCACAGACGAAAGTGTCTTTACCGAAGATTCACCGGAAAGCGCGTTCCAAAACCGAAAGTATTGAAAAAAACGCTGAAACCATAGGGTTTCGGCGTTTTTTCAATAAATTTGAAATTGTATGCAAAAATGTAAAAATACTTGTTGACATTTATGACGGAATATTGTATTATCATCAGGCAACACAATATTGACAAATGAAGTTCTTAGGGGAATGGCGTAAGCCTGCCGAAGGAGTAATACTCTCAGGCGCCTGATATCAGGTGGGGACTAAGAATGGATGTAGCTCTGGAGAATCTCAGTAATGAGTACCGAAGGTGCAAAGCGGTCATTCCGCCGAATCTCTCAGGTAAAAGGACAGAGTAAAGCACAGTTCCTGCTTCGCGGGAACTCCTGTGCTTTTCTTTCGCTGGAGCATCTTTGCATCCGGCGATTTTTTGTTTGTCAGAAAAGAAAGAGGTTTTGAAAATGGAAGCAATTTTGACCAAGATCGTTGCGGCGATCAACGACGTACTGTGGAATAAGTACCTGCTGCTGTTATTCCTGCTGCTGGGCAGCGGCGTGTATTTCTCCATCCGCACCCGGTTCGTGCAGGTACGCAAGTTCGGCGAGGGTATGCGCAAGGTCTTTGGCAACATCAGCCTGAACGGTAAGAAGGCCGGTAAGGACGGCATGAGCTCTTTCCAGGCTCTGGCAACCGCCATTGCGGCCCAGGTCGGCACCGGCAACATCGCCGGCTGTGCATCCGCTCTGGTGGCAGGCGGCCCCGGCGCTGTGTTCTGGATGTGGGTCTCCGCATTCTTCGGCATGGCCACCATCTACGGCGAAGCAGTTCTGGCTCAGAAGTACAAGCAGGTGAGCTCTGACGGCGAAGTCTCCGGCGGCCCCATCTATTACATCAAGGCAGCTTTCAAGGGCAAGCTGGGTTCCTGCCTGGCTGTGTTCTTCGCGGTTGCCATCATCCTGGCCCTGGGCTTTATGGGCAACATGGTTCAGTCCAATTCCATCGGTGACGCCTTCTACACCGCATTCGGCATCCCCAAACTGGTGACCGGCGTTATCATTGCAGCCATTGCCGCTTTCATTTTCCTGGGCGGTGTGAAGCGAATCGCTTCCATCACCGAAAAGCTGGTACCCATTATGGCCTGCTTCTACATCATCGGTTCTCTGATCGCCATCTTCATGAACGCAGAGAACATTCTGCCTGCCTTTAAGGCTATCTTTGTTGGCGCTTTCAATCCTCAGGCAGTTCTGGGCGGCGTCATCGGTGTCAGCATCAAGGAAGCTATGCGCTTCGGCGTTGCCCGCGGCCTGTTCTCCAATGAGGCCGGTATGGGTTCTACCCCTCACGCACATGCGATGGCTAAGGTCGAGAAGCCCCAGGATCAGGGCGTTGTCGCCATGATCGGCGTGTTCATCGATACCTTCATCGTCCTGACCATCACTGCACTGGTTATCCTGACCTCCGGTATGGTGGGTACCACCGGCGCTGACGGCGAAATGCTCACCGCTACCGCTTTGGCACAGGCTGCATTCAACAATTCCTTCGGTTCTTTCGGCAATGCTTTCGTGGCTATCTGCCTGCTGTTCTTCGCTTTCTCCACCATCATCGGCTGGTACTTCTTCGGTGAGAGCAATGTCAAGGCCCTGTTCAAGGGCAACAAGGCTGCTCGTACGGCCTATGGCGTCATTGCAGTGGTTTTCATCGTGATCGGTTCCTTCCAGAAGGTTTCTCTGGTCTGGGATATGTCCGATATGTTCAACGGCCTAATGGTCATTCCTAACCTGCTGGCATTGCTGGCTCTGAGCGGCATCGTTGCCAAGTTTGCCAAGGACGACGATTTCCACGGTTAATCAGTAAGTACATAAGAAAAGACGCAGCCGCGTTTAACGGCTGCGTCTTTTTGCACGTAAAAAAGAAATCAGATGAGGTCGGCAATATCCAGAACCAAACGCTCAGATTCCGTCCAGCCAATGCAGGGGTCGGTGATGGACTTACCATAGATGCCTTCGCCGATCTTCTGGCTGCCGCATTCCAGATAGGACTCGATCATGAAGCCCTTGACCATGGAGTGGATATCCTGGGAGTGACGGCAGGAGTGGAGAACCTCCTTGCAGATCCGGGGCTGCTCCTGATACTTCTTGGCGGAATTGGAGTGGTTGGCGTCAACGATCAAAGCCATGTTTTCCAGGCCCTTGGCGGCGTAGGCGTTGTACAGCCGTTCCAGCTCTTCGAAATGGTAGTTGGGGATGGCGTCACCGTGCTTGTTTACATAGCCGCGCATGATGGCGTGGGCCAGGGGATTGCCGGTGGTGTCCACTTCCCAGCCACGGTAAATGAAGGTGTGGGCGTGCTGGGCAGCCATAATGGAATTGAGCATGACGGAAATGTCGCCGCTGGTGGGATTCTTCATGCCAACGGGAACGGCAATGCCGCTGGAAGTCAGGCGATGCTCCTGATTCTCCACGCTCCGGGCGCCCACAGCCACATAGGCCAGCAGGTCGTCAAGATAACGGTAATTGTCGGGGTATAGCATTTCGTCAGCAGTGGACAGGCCTGTCTCAGCCAGCACGTTGGTGTGCAGACGGCGAATGGCAATAACGCCCGCCAGCATGTCCGATGCCTGTTCCGGGTTAGGCTGATGCAGCAGACCCTTGTAGCCGTCGCCGGTGGTGCGGGGCTTGTTGGTGTATACTCTGGGGATCAGGATTAGCTTATCGGACACCTTTTCCTGAAGTTTTGCCAGCCGCTCACAGTAGTCCAGCACTGCGTCTTCCCGGTCGGCAGAACAGGGGCCGATGATCAGCACCATTTTGTCGTTCTTACCCGTGAAAACATCGGCGATCATGGCATCCCGCTCCTGCTTGACGCGGGACAGCTCTTCGGTTAGGGGATACTGTGCTTTGATCTCTTTGGGGATCGGCAGCTTGCGCTTAAAATTCATGTTCATCATGGGGATCTCTCTCCTTTGCCGGATAATGTATACACTTTACCATTCTCGCTTCCTAATTTCAACATCTTTTTTCGGCAGAAAAGAACAATTTGATTTGCCCGTGGGGAATTGCTATAATGAAAAAGAAGTTTCGTTTCAGTTTAGAATCGGACAGTATCATAAACAAAGAGGTGGTAAAACATGTTCCGAATTTTGGTTGTGGACGATGATAAAAATACCCGGATGCTGTTCAAGGCCGTACTGGAAGCGGATAATTATTCCGTAGTTACCGCGGAAAACGGCGAGGATGCCCTGCGGGTTATGGACAGCACCCATATTGACCTGGTGGTACTGGATGTCATGATGCCGAAAATGGACGGCTATGCCTTTACGAAGACGCTCCGCCAGAGCGACAACAATCTGCCCATTCTCATGGTCTCCGCCAAACAGCTGCCTGCGGACAAAAAGCAAGGCTTCCTGGTGGGCACCGACGATTATATGACCAAGCCCATCGACGAAGAGGAAATGCTTCTGCGGATCCGTGCCCTGCTGCGCCGGGCCAGGATCGCCAGTGAGCGGAAGATCGTCATCGGCAGCGTGGTGCTGGATTACGATTCTTTAACAGTTTCCCGGGGCACGGAGACTCAGGAACTGCCCCAGAAGGAATTTTTGCTGCTGTACAAGCTCCTGTCTTATCCCGGAAAGATCTTCACCCGTATCCAGCTGATGGATGAAATCTGGGGCGCGGACAGCGAGACCGGCTGGGAGACTGTCACGGTGCATATTGGCCGCCTGCGCAAGCGCTTTGAGGGCTGGACGGAATTTGAGATCGTCTCCGTCCGGGGACTGGGCTATAAGGCGGTGAAAAAAGCATGAAAAATCAAAAGAAAAACCAGCATTTTGGTCTTTTGCTGATGTTTGTCTTGGTGGTGTTTCTGGCCTTGCTGATCAATACCACCGTTACGCTGGTAGCGGTGTATCTGCTGGAACGCAACGAGGTCATCTCCATCATCGGCGTGCCCGCTGACCAGATGGGACGGCTGACGTTGCTGTATGCGGCGTTCAGCGTTCCTGTAGGAATTCTGGTCACGGTAATTGCAACCAAATTCCCGTTGAAACCCATTCGCAACCTCATCGACAGCATGGACCGGCTGGCTTCCGGGGATTTCAAGACCCGGGTCAATGTGGGCCCAATTATGAAACGGTATCCATCCTTCGTGGTAGTTTCAGAGAGCTTCAACAAAATGGCGGAGCAGCTGGAAAATACGGAAATGCTGCGCAGTGACTTCATAAACAATTTCTCCCATGAGTTCAAAACGCCTATCGTCTCCATTGCTGGCTTTGCCAAGCTCCTGCGCCGGGGAAATCTGCCGCCGGAGGAACAGCAGGAGTATTTGAAGATCATCGAAGAGGAATCCATGCGGCTCAGCTACATGGCCACCAATGTGCTTAATCTGACGAAGGTGGAGAATCAGACTATTTTATCGGATATATCGGAATATAACCTGTCCGAGCAGATCCGTTCCTGTATTCTTCTGCTGGAAAATAAGTGGGGAAAAAAGGATCTGGAGCTGCAGCTGGAATTCGGGGAGCATACCATCCGGGCAAACGAGGAGCAGCTGAAGCAGGTGTGGATCAACCTGCTGGACAACGCCATCAAGTTCGCGCCGGAAGGGCATACGGTGCAGGTTTCCATCACGGAACAGGGAAATAAATTGACTGTATCGGTAAGGAACACCGGCAGTGAAATCGCCCCGGAGCACCAGAAAAAGATTTTTCACAAGTTTTACCAGGCGGACGAATCCCATTCTACCCAGGGCAACGGCGTTGGCCTTGCCATTGTCAAGCGGATCACGGAATTGCACGGCGGTCAGGTGCGCGTTAGCAGCGCAAAAGATGTGACCACCTTCACCGTGGAACTGCCCAAAGGAATGTAACAACTGACAGTTGGATGAACACAACCGGCTGTCAACCGCTGCTTGCTTGATTCAACCGCATTTGTTTGCTATGGTGACGGCATCCAATGCGAAAGGAATCAAAATATATGCACAAAAAACTTTGGAACAGAGACTTTTTCCTTATCCTGCAAGGCAGCGCCGTCAGCGCGTTGGGAGACATCCTCTACAGTGTTGCCATCGGCTACTGGGTCTATGAGAAAACCGGGTCCAGCGCCCTTATGGGCGTCATGTCCTCCATTTCCATGTTTATGACCATGCTTGTCATGCCCTTCAGCGGCGCAGTCATCGATAAGTGCGACCGCAAAGCAGTGATCGTAGGCATGGATGGATTGCGGGGGATCCTCATGCTGGGCGTGGGAGCCTTGGCCTTTGCGGATCGGCTGCATGTCGCCGCTGTTCTGGGTGCCGCATTCCTGGCTTCGGCATGCAGCGTATTTTTTGAGCCTGCGGTGTCCACCCTGATGATCGATATCATTCCACATGACGATATGGTGCGGGGCCAATCCGTGCAGGAGGGAGTCAGCACTGCTGTGGGACTGGTGGGGAAGGCGCTGAGCGGAGCTTTGACAGCGTTCTTTGGTGTTCCGGTAATCATCTTTCTAAATGGTATATCCTATTTGTTTTCCGCTTTTACAGAGCTGTTCATCCGGGTTCCCCAAACGAAGCACCAGGGTGAGAAAGTCACCGTCAAAGGCGTGCTGGGAGATTTCACAGCCGCCGTCCGGACGATCCTCCAGGACCGTTTTCTGCGGCTTTTCGGTCCCTGTACGCTGGCAATCAATCTGCTTGCCGCAGGGCCGATGATGCTGATGCTTCCCTTTACCATGGAAAAGGGCTTTACAGTGGAACAGTACGGCTACCTGATGTCCGCCCAGACAGCGGCCTCGCTGATCTGCGTCTGTCTGCTGGGCGTCGTGAAGCTGCCCCCCCAGACTTCGTTACTATGCCATGGGCATCGGTTTTTTGGGATACCTCCTGTGTTCCACTGGGGCCTATCTGGCGACAGACTATGCTGCGATCTGCATTTTGCTGTTCCTGGCCTGCTTTGCCTGTACGCTGGGCAACAGTATTTTCAATGCCGCGCTGATGCTGGCGCTGCCGGAGGAAAACCGGGGTGGTATTCTTGGATTTGTTGGCGCGGCCTCTATGGGCGGCGGCGCGCTCTCTTCCGTCGTTTACGGCGTGCTGTGTGATATTTTCCCGCTGCCGCTGGTGTTCCTTGGGGGCAATCTTCTGGCGCTGATCCCCATGCTGCATCTTTGCCTGCACAAGAATACGAAGGAATTTATTTTGCAGCATTAAGCAAAAAAGCCACCCCAATCGGGGTGGCTTTGTCATTGTCAAATCATGGATTTCAGTTTCCGCTCCAATGCGAGAATGCCGATCATCAGGCAGGCAAGCCCGGACAGTGCGCACATGGTGTGGATGAATTCATTGATAGCCATAGTGTGACCTCCTTTTGTGTTAGTTAGCTATTGCTAACTATAATATAGCGCAACTTTACGGCGCTGTCAAGAGGAAAATTCTTTACATTTTAAAAAATTTCCAGTATCATAAAAGAAAAAACAGGAGGGAAACTCTATGGCAGATCCGAAACAGAAATACTACGAAAAACGCGCTCAGCTGCTGATCAAAAACCTGCAGAGCCGTCACTTTGAGGCCTATTACTGCGCCGATAAGGAAGCGGCCCTTGCCAAGGCACTGGAGCTGATCCCCAAGGGGGCGACCGTAGGCTGGGGCGGTGCCTTGTCTGCCCAGCAGATCGGCCTGCTGGACGCTCTGAACGCGGGGGAGTACAACGCCATCGACCGGGACAAAGCGCCTACCCCGGAGGAACGGGAAAAGGCCATGAAGCGCTGCCTGCTGGCAGATGTCTTCATCACAGGCGCCAACGCCTTGAGCATCGACGGTCAGATGGTGAACATCGACGGCAACGGAAACCGTGTGGCTGCCATTGTCTACGGTCCTGAGAGTGTGGTAGTTATCGCCGGCATGAACAAGGTGGTGGATTCCCTGGAGGATGCCGTTCGCCGTACCCGAAATGTGGCAGCGCCTATGAACAAACAGCGCTTCCCCATGCAGACTCCCTGCGAAGTTACTGCCCACTGCGCTGACTGTAAGAGCGACGGCTGTATCTGCAACCAGCTGCTCATCACCCGCAACTGCAAGCCTGCCGGACGAATCAAGTTTGTCATTGTGGGGGAAGAACTGGGCTTCTGAATTCCTTTGGCGTGTATTTTGGATAATTTTCCTTGCAGGGAACAGGGAATCGTGGTATAGTGAGGAAAAACCTTTGGAGGAAACAGCATGATATCCAAAATCCGTTCCCTGGTGGAAAAATACTGGGATGTTCTTACGTATCTTATCTTCGGTGTACTGACCACGGTAGTCAATTACGCGGTGTATCTGCCGGTGTATAATCTGCTGGGCCTTTCCGCATCGGTGAGCAACTGCATCGCCTGGGTCGTGGCAGTAGCCTTTGCTTTCCTGACCAATAAGCCCTTCGTATTCAAGAGCCATGACTGGTCAAAGCAGACGGTAATTCCGGAGCTGACCAAGTTTATCAGCTGCCGTATCGCTTCCGGCGCCGCGGAGACGGTGATCCTGCTGGTGAGTGTGGATATCCTGCACTGGAATGGAAACATATGGAAACTTGTAACCCAGGTGCTGGTGGTGGTGCTGAATTATTTTGGAAGCAAGCTGCTGGTATTCAGAAAAAAGTGAAACCTGCCCTCCCGCCATATGCGCGGGAGGGATTTTTTGCGATTCTTGCCATGAAAATTTTAACATAACTTAAACGGGAAATTTACAAAATGTTTCGACAAACTATGCTGCCTATGTTATAATAATAAAAATATGCGCGCTTGAGGTGACGAGAAAATGGCATTTGTTGAATTTCAGAACGTAGGCAAGACCTACCGCATGGGTGAGGTGGAGATCAATGCGCTCCATGATGTCACATTTGAAGTAGAACAGGGGGAGCTGGTGGTCATCGTTGGACCTTCCGGTGCGGGCAAGACCACCCTGCTGAACATTCTCGGCGGTATGGATATGCTGTCCACCGGAAAGGTCATACTGGACGGCCGGGAGATCTCCGCCATGAACAAAAGGCAGCTGACGGAGTACCGCCGTCATGACGTTGGCTTCGTGTTCCAGTTTTACAACCTGATCGGAAACCTGACCGCTCTGGAAAATGTGGAGCTTGCCAACCAGATCTGTAAGGACCCGCTGGACGCGGAGCAGATTTTGAAGGACGTCGGTCTGGCGGAGCGGGTGAAGAACTTCCCCAGCCAGCTTTCCGGCGGCGAGCAGCAGCGGGTAGCCATTGCCCGCGCGCTGGCCAAGAACCCGAAGCTGCTGCTGTGTGACGAGCCTACCGGTGCTTTGGACTATCAGACCGGCAAAGCCATCCTGCAGCTTTTGCAGGATACAGGCCGCCGTACCGGCATGACGGTCATCATCATCACCCATAACAGCGCCCTGACCTCCATGGCCGACCGGGTGATCCGGGTGAAAAACGGCACAGTGGCTTCGGTGACCCTGAATGAACATCCACAGAACATTGCGGAGATCGAATGGTAATGAAACGAAATGCTATGCGCAAGAACTTGCGCCAATCCATTGTCAAATCCTTCGGACGCTACATCGCCATTTCGCTGATCATTGGCCTGGGTGCGGCGCTGTTCGTGGGCCTTCTGACCACCAAGTCGGATATGGTGGCCACGGGCCATGCGTTCATGGAGGAACAGAACATGTTCGACCTGCGAATGGTAAGCAACTATGGCTGGTCGGAGAAATATGTGGAGGAATTCGCCCAATTGGAGGGCGTGGAAGACGCGGAGGGACTGTTTTACATAGACCTGATTGGACGAGTAGGGGAGGATGCGGAGGACTCGGTTTACCGCTTCTATACCTTGCCGGAGAAGATAAACAAAGTCGCGCTTCGCGGCGGACGGATGCCTGAAGCGGAAAACGAATGCCTGGCCTATGGTTTTTACGCCGATGACAGCGTGCTTGGAAAGACGGTAACCATTTCCGACACCAACGACGAGGATACTCTGGAAACACTGCGCTGCCGCAGCTTTACCGTGGTTGGTTATGTGGCCACGCCGCTGTATATGGACATGAACCTGGGTACTACCTCCGTAGGAAGCGGCAGCCTTGCCAATATCTACTATGCCCCCGCAGAGGCCTTTGACGCGGATTATTATACCGAGATCAACCTGACCCTGAAAGAGGACTATGCGGTCTATACAGACGCGTACAACGATTTTCTAGACGATTCCATGGACGCGCTGGAGCCGGAGGCAGAGAAGCTGTCTGAGCAGCGTTTTCAGGATATAAAGGCAGAAGCGGAGGAAGAGTACGCCGACGGTTATCAGGAATATCTGGACGGTGTGAAGGAATTTGAAGACGGCAAGGCAGAAGCCGAGCAGGAGCTGGCGGACGCCTATCAGGAACTGCTGGATGCCGAGGAAGAGCTGGCAAGGAACCGTCAGAAGCTCATTGACGCGGGCAAGGAGATCGAGGAAGGCCGGGAGGCCATTGACGTTGCCCGAGGGGAGCTGCTGGAAAAGCACAGCACCTGTACCTCCAATCTGGAACAGGTGAACGCGGCCATTCCCCAGGCCCAGGCGGCGGTATCCCAGGTGGAGGCTGCCATCGGCATGTCCGGCAGTGAGCTGAAAGCCAGTCTGGACACGGCCAGCCAGGGAGTAAGCTCTTTGCAGCAGGCTTTGGAAGCGGCAAAATCGGCGGAGGAGCCTGACGAAGAGGCCATTGCGGCGCTGGAACAGCAGTTGGCGGCGGCCCAGTCTCAGTTGGATTCCCTGAACAGCGCCTATGCCAACTATTCCGCGGCGGCGGGTGCGCTGGAAGAGCTGGAAGGTTCGAAAACCACGCTGCAAAATGCAATTTATCAAATTAACCAGGGCTTTGCCCAGCTGGAAGAAAAGCTGGATACCCTGAACGCGGCGGAGTACACCCTGAACGTAAACTGGACCAAGTGGCATGACGGCGAGAAGGAACTGGCCGAGGGCTGGGAGGATTACGAAGAAGGCAAGAAAGAAGCCGAGCAGGAGATCGCCGACGCGGAGGCGGAATTGAAGGACGCGGAAGAAGAGCTGGCGGAAGCCCGGGCGGACATCGATGCCATGGATAAGCCGGATCTCATTATGCTGGACCGCAACAGTAACGTGGGCTACAACAATCTGGACAGCAGTTCGGACATTGTGGCAGGCGTTTCCCGAATTATCCCGGTGTTCTTCCTGCTGGTGGCATCACTGGTGTGTATCACCACCATGACCCGCATGATCGACGAAGAGCGCACTCAGATCGGCACGCTGAAAGCGCTGGGTTATACCAACGGCGAGATCATGAGCAAATATCTCGTCTATTCCGGCAGCGGCGCGGTGCTTGGCTGCAGCCTGGGTATTCTGGTGGGCAGTTCGGTGTTCCCAATGATTATTTGGCAGGCCTACTGCATCATGCTTTACATCCAGCCGGGTGTGATTCTGACCGTCAACTGGCCCCTGGCCATTGCGGTGGTGCTGGTGTATACAGCGGTCATGCTGCTGGTCACCTGGCACAGCTGCCGCCGGACGTTGGAAGAGGTGCCTGCGGAGCTGATCCGTCCTAAATCCCCGGATCCAGGCAAGAAAATTTTGCTGGAATACTTTCCCTTCTGGCATAAAGTCAGCTTCCTGAATAAGGTAACCATCCGCAACATTTTCCGCAACCGCCAGCGGCTGGCCATGATGATGGTTGGCATCGGCGGCTGCACAGCCCTGCTGCTGACGGGCTTCGGTCTGCGGGATTCCATCGTGAACGTGGTGGACTACCAGTTTGAGAAGGTCACCCATTATGATATTTCCGTATATTTCCGTGAGGAAGTGGACGAAGCAGAGAAAGAAGAATTCCTGGACGTGGTGGACGGCAAGGCTGAGGACAGCATGTTCTACCACCAGAGCAGTGTGGAGCTGGAATTTGACAACCGAGTCAAGGAAATCTACATGATCTCCGGCGGCAGTCAGCTGGATGCCTTTATCAGCCTGCATTCCGGCAGCGACCCCATTGACATGCCCGGGAAGGATGAAGTGGTGCTGTCTGTGGGTGTGGCTGAAAACCTGAATATCAGCGTGGGCGACAGCGTGATCCTGCGCAATGCGGATATGGAAGCGATGGAGCTGACAGTTTCCGGAATTTACGACAACCATGTCTATAACTATGCCATTGTTCAGCCCGATACGCTTGAAAGCCAGTGGGGAAGCGCCCCTGAGCTGCAGATGGCCTTCGTAAGGATGCAGGAGGGCCAGGACGTTCATACTTTGGGCGCGGAGATCACGGATCTGGATACGGTGATGAATGTTTCCGTCAGTGACGATCTTGCGGAAACGGTGGGCGGCATGATGGAGGCTCTGGACCTGGTGGTCGTGGTCATCGTATTCTGTGCGGGACTGCTGGCTGTGGTCGTGCTGTACAATCTGACAAACATCAATATCAACGAGCGTATCCGGGAGATTGCCACCATCAAGGTACTTGGCTTCAACGCCTCGGAGACGGCGGCCTATGTCTTCAAGGAAAACCTGACGCTGACAGTAGCCGGTTCTCTGTTTGGCCTGCTGCTGGGTAAACTGCTGCTGATGTTTGTTATGAGTCAGATCAAGATCGACATGGTCTGGTTCCAGGCTTTGACGGAGCCGATCTCCTACGTTTGGTCTGTGGGACTGACGCTGCTGTCTGCGGTTGTGGTGGATTTTATCTTCTACTTCAAGCTGGAAACCATCAACATGGCGGAAGCCCTGAAATCTGTGGAATAAGGAAAACGGCTATCACGTAAGTGATAGCCGTTTCAGACTGTCGAAAAACCATGTCATTGCGAGCCAGTGCGCACACTGGCGTGGCAATCTCCTGAATTTTCGGACATTTCTCTACCAAAATTGAGGGATTTTACTTCTTTTTGGGGGATCGCCACACCAGCCTGCGGGCTGGTTCGCGATGACATCTAATTTTATGGACTTTTTTGACACGCTGAACGGCTATCACGTAAGTGATAGCCGTTTTTGTCAGGAGATTTTGTGATTCAATAGCTGATCCAGATAGAGGATGGCTTCCCGATAGCCAGCGAGCCCGTGGCCTTTGATGGTCTTGCAGCAGGCAAGCCCTGCATAGGAAATCTGACGGAAGGCTTCCCGGGCGTCCACATCGGAAATATGGACTTCCACTGCAGGAATGGAAACCGCCTTCAGAGCATCCAGAATGGCAACAGAGGTGTGGGTATAAGCGGCGGGATTGATGACGATGCCGTCGACTTTTCCGTAAGCCCACTGGATCTTGTCTACCAGATCGCCTTCGTGGTTCGATTGGTATTGCTCGATCTCAATATTCAGTTCTGCGGAAACATCTTCCAGCAGCTTCAACAGGTCTGCAAAGCTGCTTTTTCCGTAAATGCCCGGTTCCCGGATGCCCAGCATATTCAGGTTGGGACCGTTGAGCACAAGAATTTTCATATATTACCCTCCAAAATCGCTGCAATGGTGCTGACAGTATCTTCGGGACTGACGTTGTTGTCGATCCGATAGTCGGCAAAGGCTTCATACATGGGCTTGCGGATGGCGTACATATCGCTGAGCTTGTTTGCCTGGGACAGGGGACGGCCGTCAGTGGGCAGAGCATTGATGTTACGTTCCAGCCAGAAGACCGTGCTGTTCTGATGGAGCAGAGGATAGTTGCGCTCCTGTGTCACGCAGCCGCCGCCGGTTGCGATGATGAGGGAGGATTGCTTGCCCAGTTCCTCCAGTACTTTTGTCTCCCAGTTACGGAAAACCGCCTCGCCGTCCTCGGCAAAAATATCAGGAATGGATTTTCCGGCAAGCTCTACGACTCTGGCATCCGCGTCCACCAGTTTTCTTCCCAGTTTTTCTGCCAGCATGGCGCCGATGGTACTCTTGCCGCAGCCGGGCATTCCGATAAGCACGATATTCTGCATCTGGGTCGATAGCTTCCGGTGGACAGAGGCGATGATGCCGTCATCCAGGGGCTTTCCGCCGAAATACTCGGCCGCTTCCTTGGCCTGGGCCACCAGCATCCACAGACCGTTCTCGTGGGGCAGTCCCAGTTTTTCCGCATCCAGCATCAGCTGAGTCCGGGCGGGGTTGTAGATCATGTCCAGAACACCTTCCAGATGGGGGAAATCTTTCAGGTCCACCGCTGCGCTGCCGGTATTGGGATACATACCAACAGGGGTAGTGTTTATGATGACGGAAGCATCCTTATGGAGGTTGAGATTGCCGTAGTTGTTGATGCCGGAGCGGGAAATGATGACGACCTGTGCACCCATATCCTGCAGAACCTTTACTGCTGTATTGGAAGCGCCGCCGCTGCCCAGAACCAGCACCTTTTTGCCGGTGACCTGAATGCCGCTGTGCCGGATCAGATCAGAAAAACCAAAGTAGTCCGTATTGTGCCCGAACAGGGTTCCGTCAGCGCGGCGCACGATGGTGTTTACAGCCCCCATCCGCCGGGCCAGTGGGGAAAGCTCGTCCAAGTAGGGAATTACCTCTTTTTTATAGGGAATTGTCACGTTGATACCGGTAAAATCCCCGTTTTTTACGAAATCTCCCACATCCTCCGGCTCCCGTTCAAAAAGGTCGTAGGAATATTCACCCATCAGCGCATGGATCTGGGGGGAATAGCTGTGCCCCAGCTTCCTGCCCAACAAGCCGCTTTTCATCAAACCACCTCTGTATAGCTTCCTAAGTATTTGAATTCCTCACACAACTCGTCCAGCTCGCAAATCAGCTGGACAAACTCCTCAGAGTAAATGGAGGTTTCCAAATCAAAATAGAACATGAACTCAAATTCCCGGTCAGGAATGGGGCGGGATTCCAGCTTGGTGACATTGATGCCCAGAGTATAAAGCCGGGCCAGGACCCGGTACAGGGAGCCGGGCTTGTGGGGCAGGATCATCATAATGCTGGTCTTGTCGGAGCCGGGATATATTTCCAGATTCTTGCTGATGCAGATGAATCGGGTGCGGTTGTTGCCCTTGTCCTGAACAGAAGCGGCAAGGCATTCCAGACCGTACAGCTCGGCACAGGAACGGCTGGACAGAGCAGCCACATCGTGGCGCGCGGATTTTGCCACCATTTCCGCCGCGACTGCGGTATTTGCCACGGGGATGACATTGACGCCGGGCAGGCTCTGTAAAAACTCGCTGCACTGGTTGATGGCCTGCTCGTGGGAGTAGACGGTCTTGATGTCGGAGAGCTGCGTGCCGGGAATGACCAGCAGGTTGTGGTCGATCTTCAGGCGGAAGGTGCGGACGATGGAGAAGTTGTGCTTGATCATCAGGTCATAGACCTTGGTAACGGAACCGGCGGTGGAGTTTTCAATGGGCAGGATACCGTACTGACACATGCCCTGCTCGATGGCGGTAAAAACTGCCTCAAAGTTCTTGAAATACATAATGAATGGGCTTTTAAAAATCTTCTCGCAGGCAATTTGGGAGTAAGCGCCCTCCACGCCCTGACAGGCCACGATGGGAGTCTGGGGGAACAGCTTGGGGGTACGCTCAATAGACTGGGAAATCTCCTCGTACAGCGCACTCAGTTCACCGTTGCGCTTGGACTGATAGCTGCGGCTCAGCTCAAAGAGCATGGAGTACAGTACCCGGGTATAGTCCGCCATTTCCGGGCCAGCTTTTTCCGCCACATTCTGCAAAATGGCCCGCTCCCGGGCGGGAACCAGAATGGGCATGTTATTGGCCTTCTTGTAATCGGCGACCTGAGCGGACAGATTCATCCGGGCGCAGAACAGGCGCACCAATTCATCGTCGATTTTATCGATATCTTTCCGGATCTCTGTTAAATCCATGGGGTTACTTCCTCCTGTTTGTCTGAGTATTGCCCAGTATCATGTCGTAGATCGCAATGGCCACCGCCGCTTCCATGACCGGAACAGCCCGGGGCACGATGCAGGGGTCATGGCGGCCCTTGACGATCAGCTCCTGCCCCTGCCCCTGGCTCAGAGAGACACTCTGCTGCTGCCGGGAAATGGAAGGGGTGGGCTTGATGGCGGCGCGGAAAATCAGGGGCATACCGTTGGTGATGCCGCCCAGAATACCGCCCGCATTGTTGGTCAAGGCTTTCACAGTACCATTTTCCATAGTATAATCATCGTTATTCTGGCTTCCCCGCAGGGCTGTCGCGGCAAAGCCTGCGCCAAATTCCAGACCCTTTACGGCAGGGACACCGTAAACCATTTGGGCAATTCGGCCCTCTGCGCCGCCGAACATAGGCTCTCCCAGTCCCACAGGCAGCCCGGTAATAATGCACTCCACAACACCGCCCACGCTGTCGCCATCGGCTCTGGCCGCGGCAATGGCTTCCCGCATTTTTGCGCCTGCATCGGCATCGATGACGGCGAAATCACTGCCTATGGCATTGATCTGAGGATTGACAGGATCCAGGGGCGCGTCCGCAATACCGGCAATGGAAGCAATGCGGGCATGGATTTCAACGCCCATCTCTTCCAGCCACTGCTTGCACAATCCGCCTGCGATGCACAGGGGAGCGGTGAGCCGCCCGGAAAAATGTCCGCCGCCTGCGGCATCCTGAAAGCCGCCGTACTTGACCTGGGCAGTGTAGTCCGCGTGGCCGGGCCGGGGACAGTCTTTCAGGTTTGCATAGTCCCCGGAGCGGGTGTTTTTGTTGTGGATCACCGCGGCAATGGGGGCTCCGCAGGTGAAGCCGTCCAGAATGCCTGCCAGAAATTCCGGGCGGTCCTCTTCCTTCCGGGGCGTAGACCAGTCGTTTTGACCGGGAGCGCGGCGGATCAAAAAGGTCTGCAAAACATCCAAGTCAACGGGAAGTCCCGCAGGAATGCCGTCCAGGGTCATGCCGATGGCCGGACCGTGGGACTGGCCGAAAATGGATAATTTTAAATTTTCACCGTAGGTACTGCTCATAGCTGCCTCCTAACCGGGCGTATTCCGTCCAGAAGTGGGGATAGGATTTTTTGACACATTCCGCGCCAAGAATGGTAACGGGGTCTTTGCACACCGTTGCCGCAATGGCGGCGGACATGGCGATGCGGTGGTCGTTGACGCTGTCCACCGTGCCGCCAACCAGTCCGGTGGGGTAAACGGTGAGGGTGTCTTCCGTGGCTTCCGCATGTCCGCCTAAATTTTTCAGCATGGCAATGACTGAAGCCACCCGGTCAGACTCCTTCAGACGAAGCCGTTGGATGTCCGTAAACACCGCGCCTTGCTTACAGGCTGCCACCACAGACAGAATGGGCACCAGATCAGGAATATCTGCGGCGGAGATCGTCACATTTTGTTCCAGAGCAGACAGCAGTTCAGCTGCGGCCCGGTCGCCCTGAGGGGAATCGGGGGATAAGTTTTCGGTCAACACATCATTTCCCAAGGCCGTTGCCGCCAGGAAAAACGCGCCGTTGCTCCAATCGCCTTCCACAGTCAGCTCGCCGGGGGAAAGGTAAGGCCTGCCGCCCTTAACGATAAAATCTGACGTGTCCAGCCCGAACAGCGCCATAGCCCGCTGGGTCATGGTGATATAGGGCTTGGATTCCACCTTGCCTGTCAGCTGAATGCGGCTCACCCCGTGGATTCGGGATGCAGCCAGCAGAAGTCCTGTAATGAACTGGCTGGAGATGCTGCCGTCGATGGTGTATTCGCCTGCTCGCAGCTGCCCCTGACAGCGGATGGTGTCAGCAGTAGGCCGGGAGAGGGAGCAGCCCATCCGCTCCATTTCCTCCCACAGGGGAGACAGGGGACGCTGAGGAAGCCGTCCTTCCAGCAGGAAGGTCGTATCCACGCCCAGAGCACCAGCCAAAGGCAGCATAAACCGCAGTGTGGAGCCGCTGTCGTGGCAATTCAGCACAGCCCTTTCCGGCAGCTGAGATACAGGGGTTACTTCATAGCCTGTTTCTGTTCTTACAATATCCGCACCCAGTGCGTTCAGACACCCGGCGGTGGCTTCAATGTCCCGGTTGGTCTCCGGGCAGTGGAGCAGCGTGGGAGCATCGGCAAAGGCGGCGCAGATCAGCAGCCGGTGTGCCTGAGATTTAGAGGGGATGGCAGTGACGCTGCCCGACAGTTTACCGGGAATGATGGTAATATCCATATCAAAGACCTGCCTCGATGAAGGATTTTAAGTTCTCAACAGGGGTAGGGACGATGGCACAATCGCCGATCCTTTGGGGCACAATGAGCTTCACCGTGCCGCCGGAACGTTTTTTATCGGAAAGAGTGTAGGTGTAGATGTCGTCTACAGAATATTCCGTTGCGGTGGGCAGGCCAAATTTCTCCAAAATGTTCAGAATACGGCTGGTGTCGGCACACCCGGATGCCCGGCTGACGATGGCCATGCCGATGGCCACGGACTTGCCGTGGGAAAGGCCGAAGTGGCTTCTGGCTTCCACGCCGTGGCCGATGGTGTGGCCCAGATTCAGCTTCATCCGGGCGCCGGTGTCAAACTCGTCCTCCATGACCACATCCCGTTTCAGTTCCACGCAGCGGGTGATGACGGCTTCCCGGTCAAAATCCAGTCCCTTTTCTTCCAGATGGGCGAAAAGTTCAGGATCGTACAACACGCCGTACTTAATGACCTCGGCGCAGCCATCCCGGAAGATGTCCAGGGGGAGGGAATTCAGGGTATCCGTATCGCACAGCACCAGACTGGGCTGGCAGAATGCGCCTGCCAGATTCTTGCCCGCGGGCAGATCAATGGCAGTCTTGCCGCCGACGGAGGAATCCACCGCCGCAAGCAGGGTAGTAGGCACCTGAATAAAACGGATGCCCCGCAGGAAGCTCGCGGCCGCGAAGCCTGCCAGATCGCCTACAACACCGCCGCCCAGGGCAACGATCATGTCGGAACGGGTCAGCTTGCTTTCTGCCAGAAAGTTCAGAAGCTGTAAAAAATTTGTTCCGTTCTTGCTTTCCTCTCCTGCGGGAAAAACATAGGAAACCACGGAAAATCCGGATTTTTCCAAACTTTCCACAGCGGCGGCACCATACAGGGGAAATACGGCGGATTCGCTGACGACGCAGATTTTCTGAGCTTTGCCCAGTTTTTTCGCTTCCTCACCGAGGGTTGCCAGCAAGCCGCTGCCGATGTGGATGTCATAGGTTTTGGAGGCGCTTACGGTAACGGTTTTCATCCATCTACCTCCTCTTTACGTTTCTTGCCCTCGTCCAGCAGGGCTACCAGCTTGTCCATGTTATCCTCCGCAAGGGCATCCCGATAGGCCTTCAGGCTGTCCAGATAGTAGTCCAGCTCAAACAGGACATTCTCCTTGTTCTCCATAAACAGCTCAGCCCACATCTGAGGGTTCAGCCAGGCGACTCTCGTCAGGTCCTTATAGCTGCCTGCGGAGAAACCCTTATGGTTCAGGGCTGTAGGAGACTTAATGAACGCGTTGCTCAGAATATGGGGCATCTGAGAGGTAAACGCGATCATTTTATCATGTTCTTCTGCCGTGGTTACGGAGAAGAATCCAAAATTACAGGGCCTTAAAGCTGCCTTTACCCGATCCAGTAGCTGGATATCATCATAAACCGGGGGAACCAGAACCATGGGCGCGCCTTCAAAGAGGTTTGCGCGGCTGTATTTAAAGCCGGAGAACTGGGAGCCTGCCATGGGATGGCCGCCCACAAAGGTAAAGCCGTACTGCTGCGCCAGCGGGAAGCAGCGGGCACAGATCTCTTTCTTGATGCCGCAGCAGTCAATGACCAGCGCGTCTTTGGAGACCAGATGGGCATTCTTTTCCAACCAGGAGGCGCTGCCGTCGGGATAGATGGCCAACAGGATCAGATCACATTCGGGAATGGTTTCCTCGTTCAGCTTTCCATGCACCGCGCCTGCCAGCATGGCGAAGGAAAGCATATTTTCATTTCTCTGGATGGCGTAGACGGTATGTCCTTCCAAAGCATAGGCTCTGGCAAGGGAGCCGCCGATAAGGCCAAGACCTAAAATACCTACCTTCATGCGATGACCTCACGAATCTGCTGGACCTTCCGGTTCAGCTCGTCAAACTGGGGCGGAGTCAGGGACTGGGCGCCGTCGCACAGGGCACAGGCGGGATTGTTGTGGACCTCCACCATGATGCCATCGGCGCCGGCTGCCGTTGCGGCATAAGCCATGGGCGCCACCAGGTTTGCCTTACCGGTGGCATGGCTGGGATCGACGACCACAGGCAGATGGGACAGGTTGTGGAGCACGGAAACCGCGGAAAGGTCAAGGGTATTCCGGGTGGCAGTCTCAAAAGTGCGGATGCCGCGCTCGCAGAGGATGACCTTCTCGTTGCCCTCGCTCATAATGTATTCCGCGCTCATCAGCAGCTCCTGCAGGGTGTTTGCCAGGCCGCGCTTTAAGAGGATGGGCTTGTTGGTCTTGCCCAGCTCCTTCAGCAGGTCAAAGTTCTGCATATTGCGCGCACCCACCTGAATCATGTCCACATCAGCGAACAGGTCCAGGGTGGAGATATTCATAATTTCCGTAACGATGGGCAGGCCGGTAGCTTCCTTCGCTTTCAGCAGCAGCTTAATGCCATCGACGCCCATACCCTGAAATGCATAGGGGGAGGTACGGGGCTTGAATGCGCCGCCCCGGAGCATATTGGCGCCGGATGCTTTGACAGCCTGGGCGACTTCAATGATCTGGTCCTCAGATTCCACAGAGCAGGGGCCCGCGATCATGGCGAAATAACCGCCGCCGATACGCACATTGCCGATCTCGATGATGGTGTCCTTGGGGTGGAACTTCCGGTTTGCCTGCTTGAAGGGTTCAGTAACCCGCTTGACAGTCTCCACCATTTCCAGGCTTTTCAGCAGTTCCATATCCACTCGGCTGGTGTCGCCGATGAGACCCAGGACAGTGACCTCGGCGCCTTCGGAAATGTGAACATCCAGATTCATATTTTTGAGCCAGTCCACCAGATGCTGGGTCTGAGCAGGGGTAGTGCCTTGCTTGAGGATTGCAATCATAAAAACAACTCCTAACAAAAAATGACGCCGCACGGGCAATTCGTGCGGCGTCTTAAAATACTCATTTAAGCTCCTGTTGATTCGCTGCAGCACAAATCGCTATTACTTTTTCCGGTTAAAAAAGTAATAGTAGCTAAAGTAGAAGTATGCAGCAGTGTTGTTGATGACCATGGAATAGTTCCTCCAAGTCCAGTAGCTGCGGACATTATACCATGGGTGGTGGAATATTGCAAGGGGGAATCGACAAAATCGCAGAAATTTTACCTGCGGTTTTTCTTTTGTACCCGGTTTATTGGACAGAAACAATGCTAGAATCCCAGTTAAGAAGGAGGGGCATTTATGGAGTACTTAAAGGAGCTGAACCCCGAACAGCTGGAAGCGGCAGTCACCACCGAGGGCTTTATCCGCGTGGTGGCCGGCGCAGGATCGGGCAAGACCAAAACCCTGACGGCCCGGTACATGTACCTTGTGGAGCAGCTGGGCATTTCCACTGCCAATATCCTATGCGTGACGTTTACCAATAAAGCGGCCGCAGAGATGAAAAAGCGTATCCGCCGCCAGCTGCCGGATCAGGATTTGGGACGGATCACCACCTTCCATGGCTTCTGCGTGGGGCTGCTGAAGGAGGACTGCCATGTGATACAGTATCCCACGACCTTTATCGTTCTGGATGAAGAGGACAAGGAGGCTATGCTGCGCACCGTTTTTGAAGACCTGGGCATCACCAGCCGTGACCTGACCATCAAGGAAGCGGTAGACCACATCGGCTGGCGTAAGGGCGGCAGGGGATATGTAAAGACGCTGATCGGAGATCCGGAAAAACTGCGCGGTCTTTCGGATTCCGCAACGACTCTGAAAGACAAGGTAATGTACCGCTATTTCTACGAACAGCGCAAATGTTACGGCCTGGACTTTGACGATCTGATCTATTTTGTGCTGTACATTCTGGAACAGGATAAATACACCCGGGAAAAGTGGCAGACCCGGCTGGAATACATTATGGTGGATGAATTCCAGGATATCGACAAAGACCAGTATGCTTTGGCGGATATCCTGTCCGGGTATCACAAGAACCTCTTTGTGGTGGGTGACCCTGACCAGACCATTTACACCTGGCGGGGCGCGGATGTAAAATTTATTCTGGAATTTGACAGCCGCCATGAAAATGTGAAGACCATTTACTTAAATACCAACTACCGCTCTGTCCCTCAGATTCTGTCCGCGTCCAATGCTCTGATCGATAAAAACCGGGACCGGCTGAAAAAACAGCTGTCCGCCGTCCGCCCGGATTCCCGGAAGCCCCTGTATTTCCACGCCAAAACCGGCCAGCTGGAGGCGGACTGGATGACGGCCAACATGCGGGCTCTCCACGAGGCGGGAATGCCCTATTCTTCCATGGGTGTTCTGTATCGTGCCCATTATGTCTCCCGAACGGTGGAAGAATCTCTGATCCGCAGCAAGATTCCTTACGTTCTTTATTCCGGCGTGGAATTTTACAAACGGAAGGAGATCAAGGATGTATTGTGCTACCTGCGGATGATCTACAGCGGCGACGACATCAGCTTTCTGCGTACCGTCAATGAACCCCGCCGGGGCGTTGGCCGCACCCGGATCACCGCGCTGAAGGAATTTGCCCAGATGAATCGGTGCAGCCTGTATGAAGCCCTTCTGGCAAATCTGGAAACTGATCTTTTCCGCCGCTGCCGGGCAAAAGACTATGTACGGCTCATCGAAAAATACCGGGCCATTTTTGACGGAATGGATCTGACGGACCTGCTGGCAGGTATCTTAAGCGAAAGCGGTTACGAAGATATGCTCCGTTGTTCCGGTGAGGAAGAGCGGCTGGACAACCTGGCAGAGCTGAAGCAGGCCATTTACGATTTTGAACGCAAGGCAGGGGAGGAAGTCACACTGGGAAATTATCTGGATCACGCGGCGCTGTTTACCAACATGGACCAGACGGAAAAAGCCCAGGCGGTGAAACTCATGACCATTCATGCCGCCAAGGGTCTGGAATACCCTGTGGTCTTTCTGTGCGGTCTGTCTGAAGGGATTTTCCCCGGAAAACGGGCCAATACCCGGGAAAAGCTGGAGGAAGAACGGCGGCTGTGCTATGTGGCCTTTACCAGGGCAAAGGACCGGCTGTTCCTGTCCGATGCGGCTGGCACGAATTATGACGGTTCCTTCCGCTATCCCAGCCGTTTCCTGTTCAACGCGGAAAAAGAGAATGTGGAATACGCTGTCCCCTTAGACCCGGAGCTGGAAGAGCGGGCATTGGAACAGATCCGCAGGACGGAAGACACACAGAGCCGTCCCCAGCAGCCCAGCGATCTGGTGGGCAAGCGGGTGCTGCATCCTGTTTTCGGCGAAGGCAGCGTCATTGGCATCCCCAGAGGGCAGGAAGGGGTCATTATACAATTTGACTCCATGGTGACGCCCAGAACCTTCGGCCCGGCTGCAAAGATCACATATTTGTAAGGAAAACAGCGGTATCCACAATAGGATACCGCTGTTTCGTTAATGAAATTTCCAGATCCAATCCGCAAGAAAGGGATGCACAAAAAACATGGTGGCAAATGCCATGCCGCAGATCACATATATTTCGCTGGTTTTCTCGCTGGGATGGACCGCAGGCACACACCGCAGCAGCACCCGGGCAATGCACCAGCCCACCAGGGTGCCAAAGGTGTTGGTCATCAGATCATTGATATCCGTAGCCCGGAATGTGAAGACCTGTAAAACCTCAATCAGCAGGGAGGTGCAGAATCCAAACAAAATCGTTTTATAAAATTCCTTGAAATGCTTCCAAAAGAACGGGAGAAAAAAACCCAAAGGTATGAAAAGCAGCACATTCAGGAAACTGTTTGTAAAGTCGGAGAACATATAGGCAAAGGGAACGAAGTTGAAATGGGGCTTGAAACGGATATAGCGGATATCCGGCAGTCCCACCACCGCGAACATGGCGGATAGATAGATGGCAAACACCGTATAGCCTATTGTCCTTCTGGAATCGTGAAAATAACGCTTGTTTAAATGCAGAAACAACGGAACCAGTACCACGGATGCCACAAGGGCATCGAGGGACGTGGAATAGATTCTGTGCATGTGGGTGGACTCCTTACATCAAATGATGGGCTTGACGAACAAAACCGCAAGCACACAGCAGCAGGCAGTCAGCGCAAACTTGGCGTCATTGTGGATGTTTGCCTCCTGCTGCTCGTATTCCCGGTGAAAGCCGCAAATGACATCCATAATAGAGCGGGCTTCCACTGTGTCAACGGTGGGATCCTCCGCCATAAACTGCAGAAAGTATTTCTGCAGAGCATCCTCATAGGCCTTATGATCAGTGAGCTGTGTGGGGAAATCGTCGTTGTGGGCGTAGGTAAACGCGTCCGTAGTGTAGTGGATCAGCTTGCCCAGGGTATAGTAATCGTAAAGGTTCAGGCGTTCCTTTTTTTCCAGACGCCAGGAGATGTACCGCATGAAACGGCGGGCGTTGCGGTAGTTGTGTCCCCGAAGCCACTGGTGACGGAAGGAACCCTTCAGGTAGGTAACCGGATTCCGGTCCGGTTCGATACAGCCGATCTGAAATGCTTTTACATACCGCTTCGGAACGTTGGTCAAATAGTGCTCTGCCAGGTATCTGCCCAGGCAGCGGTGGCTTTTTCCGCGCATACGGTTGCCCCTTTCCAAATTAATTGCCCTGATTATAGCATATTTATGAGCAAAATGTGTGAACGTTTCTGAAAATCAGAGATAGTCATAACTCTTGTGAAGCAGCAGCCGATTTTCTTTGTTGGAAATAACGAAGCAGCCCTGAATTTCAGGGCTGCTTCAAGGGTTATTCGGAAATGGTGAAAGGAAGCTGTGCTACGGCCATACCGTCAAAGTAAAGGTTCAGAACATACTCGCCGGCTGCGGTGGGAACTTTCGGAAGATCCAATTCGCCGTTTTTGCTGTCACCGCCGGTCCAAAGCTCCTTCCAGTAGGTGTTTTCTTCAGATACATAATCAGGAAGCACATTGCCGTAGGAATCCCAGATGACATAGAGGATATCCAGTTCCGCGCCGGGCAGATAGAAACTGCCGGAGCTGCGCAGGACGATGGAGATGCTGTCTCCGGATGTGAACTGGTTGGTCAGCTCGTCGTCGCTGATATTCTCATAATACCAGTTGGACTTTTCGGGAGTCTTCAGCAGATCCACGGTGAGCATGTCTGCGGTCAGGCTGTGCTCGTCGAAGCTGGCGGCATCAGAGCAGACGTAGGTGTGTACGTTGCTGAAAATAGAGGTGCCGTCCGCGGCCTGAATGGTAAATTCATACTTGGCGCCGGGAATCTTCGGAGAGATGGAGGCAGTGGCCTTGTCACATTTCACGACATTCTTTTCGTTGCCGTCCACGCTGTACAGCAGCAGCCAGCCGCCTTCGGGGGTTTCGCCGGTATGATCCCAGCTGACGGTCAGCTTTTTGCTGGAAGACTCATCCACGTTCAGCTGGCTGATATGGATGGGGTTAGCTGTGATGCTGATGCGGGCAGGCTGGGTCATGCCGGAGGCAGTGACCTCAATGGTGTAGCTGGCGGTGGGATCGATCCCGGTGAAAAGCACCTGGGTCTCGGTGACCGTCATCTGCTCTTCATAGCCGCTGTCGTTATAGCACCGGACATTCCAGCTGTCCACCACCACGTCGCCGGGTACATCCCAGTGAATGGTCATGTCGCTGCCGCTGCTGGAGGTAACGGTAAGATTTTCCGCCAGGATCAGACGGGCAGCCATAAGTTCCAGCGTCTTTTTGCCGCTGAGGGACAGGTCTTCGCCTGCATCCAGAGTGAAGGTGTAAACCTTGCCCAAAGACAGGCCGGAGATGGTGACGCTGTGACCGGTAAAGGTTTCGCGCAGTTCTTCCTCGCCCTCGGCACTGTAAACCACGGCCCATTCCTCGGGCTCTTCGCCGTCAACGGTGAAGCTCAGCATCACGGAACCGTCTTCCGCACCGGCAACGGAGGTGAAGGAGACAATGCTGGTGGTGGCATCCGTGGTGAATACATCGGAGGTTTTACCCACCAGCTCATGGAAACCCTCGATCTCCAACTGGATGGTATACATGGTATTGGGCTGCAGGTTGGTAAAGACTGCCTGACCGTCTACCACCTCCTGGGTCGTGACATTGCCGTAGTGATCGGAGCAGGTAATGCGCAGAAGGGAATCATCCACATCGGAATCAACGGTGACGGAAAGTTGGTGCTTGTCGCCGTCAATGCTGAGACCGTTGATGGTTTGCAGATAGAGGTTCTGGTAATACCAGTAAGCCCCAAGTCCGATCAGCGCAAGTACAAGCAGGAAAATCAAGGTGGAGAAGAAGCGCTTTTTCCTCCGCTTGTATTTGGGATCAGCAAATTTCTTCTCTTTCTTCTTTTTTTCCTTTTTCTTTTTCCCGGAGGGTTCTTCCGGTTCCTCATCCATGACGGGGTCCAGAGGGATATCGGAATCGTCGATCTCGTCCGAATCCTCCGTCACGAAAGCGAAGGGATCGGGAAGATCCGGAACTTCGGGAATTACCACACCTTCAGGTGTCTCGTGGGCGATCAGATCGTCAGCTTTTGCCATGATCCGGGAAAGCTCATCGGACAGTTCCTGGGGCTCGGGTTCTTCGGATTCCGGTTCCGGGGGAGCAGGCTCCGGTTCGGAAACGGTGGACTCTTCCGAAGCCGGTTCTTCGGGAACGTTTTCCTGGGCGGCTTCTTCCGGAATAGTTTCTTCCGCAGATGCTTCAGGAGTGTGTTCTTCCGCAATTGCAGGCTCCGGTACAGGCGCGGGCTCCTCTGAACCAGTTTCCTCGGTCAGATCCGGTAAGACTTCATCCTCTGCGGCTTCCGGTTTCTTTGCAGAAACCATCACATCCTCGGGATTTATCTCCAGTGGTGTGTGGGGGGTGATGGGCACATCGTTGACCGCATTGCGCTGCATGTAGGAAGCAAGCGCCTTACCCATTTCCTTGGGATCATTCCAGCGTTGTTCCGGATCCGGATGGATGGCTTTCATAATAATTTCCGCCAGCTCATAGTCCGCGTTGATGGGAGAAGGAAGCGGTTCCTCCGGGGCCTTGCCCTTGAAGGGCAGCTGACCGTCATTGTACAGCTGGTACAGGATCATACCCACAGCGTAGGTATCCGCCGTCAGATTCAGAGGCGCCATAGGATCGTAAAGCTCAGGCGGCGTATAGGAACTGCGGTACTTGTTGGGAAGCGTGGTATAGTTCAGTGCGTCCAGCTCCACAAAGCCCAGGTCACCGATCCGGTATTCCTTTTTCTCTGAAACGAAGATGTTGGAGGGCTTCAGATCCACGTACAGCGCGCCGGACTGACGGCATACGGACAGCGCCGAACACAGGTCCAGACCCAGGTTTACCGCTTCCAAATGGGTCACCGGGCTGCGGCGGAGGTGCTTTTCCAGAGAACGCTTATAGCTTCCGATCAGATAGACCTGATATCCCAGACGGTGCCGGGTAATGGGCTCCATCTGCCAATTCTCGTAGGGGAGGAAACCTTCCAGCTTGGAGAGCTTTTTCAGAAGCTCCGCTTCCTTCATAACGCCTTCGCCGATCTCCTGGAAATAATCCATGGCATCGGCAGGGTCTTTATACGCTCCGGCAAGGAGCAATGCATCCATCTGCACCTGGGAGGCAGGGATGGAAATAACCTTGACTATGTATTTTTTATCTGTATTTTCCTTTATGGCGGGACAGCACTGCACACCGTCGTGCTCGCTCATGGGATTGCCCATAGAAAACCCGTCCAGCAAAGGAGAGATGAGTTTTGGCTCAGACAAATCGTATCGCCTCCTTTAACTTATATATCATAAATGAAATTGACAAAAAAAGCAACACTTTTATAGTTGTAATCTCAGGAAATACGTGCTATAATGTCGGATAATAATGGTACAGAATATGCGTAAGCAAAGAGGAGGTATCATAATGAGCAAGATTATCTGTGACATTTGCGGAACGACGTATCAGGACACGGCGGAGTGCTGTCCCATTTGCGGCTGTTCCCGGGATGCAGCTGCCGATCTGCTTGGGGATGATCTTCTGACGGAAGAGGTCGTGGAAGAACCCAAGGGAAAGGGCGGCCGTTTTTCCCCGAAAAAGAAAAAGGAGATCTTCGACTTTGACGAGGTAAACGCTGAGCCTGAAGAGGAACCCGAGGAAGAAGAAAACCCCTATGATGAAGAAGAGGAAGAAGAGGAAACGCCCCGGCATAACACCTTCGTTGTTATCCTGCTGACGATCCTGATCGCCGGACTGCTGCTGGCTGCCGGTTTTATTTTCCTCCGCTATTTCCTGCCCAACATGGGCGGAAACGAAGCAGCAGTTTCCACGGAAGCCCAGCAGATCGAAGAAACTGCCAGCATTGCCACGGAACCCACCATTCCCTGTGAGGCACTGTCTCTGGTCAGCGGCGGTGTTGCCGAGCTGGATGTGGGAGGACAGTTCCTGCTGCATGTTATCGCAACCCCTGAGAACACCACCGACAAGATCATCTACACCTCTGCTGACGAGAATATTGCGACCGTCACAGAGGATGGCAAGATCACTGCCGTGTCTGAGGGCGAGACTATCATCTATATCAGCTGCGGCATGCACAGCTTTGAATGCAAGGTGGTTGTCCAGACAGTGATTGAGACGGAGCCTCCCACCACCGAAGCACCCGTCGCGGGGACCGTAGCTGAAACCGTGGCAGAGACACCTGCCGAAACAGAGGCCCCGGAGCCTTCCATAAAATCCGGAGTTACGCTGAAGCTGAAGAAGACCGACATCATGCTGGGCGTTTACTACCAGTTCCAGCTGCTGCTGGACTGCGATCTGGAGCAAAACGAAGTGGAGTGGAGCTCTGAACATCCCCACATTGCAACGGTGGATGAAAACGGCGTGGTTACTGCGGTGAAGTCCGGCACCACGGCCATTACCGCCAAGTATGGCGACCAGGAAGTCCAGTGTATTGTCCGCTGCGGCTGAGATTATTTACAAGGAAACGGCAGCTCCACACAGGAGCTGCCGTTTTTTCATTCGCCCTCGATGATGGCCTTCCTGCGAAACAGGAAAGAAATGCACCACAGTCCGGCAAGTCCCACAATGGTGTAGACCAGGCGGCTGAAAAGAGAACCGGCTCCGCCAAAGAGCCAGGCAACCAGATCAAACTGGAAGATCCCCACCAGCCCCCAGTTCAGGCATCCGATAATGGAAAGGATCAGCGCAATGGTATCCATAGTATTACCTCCATTCAAGTTCTGGATGCCATTAGGATGCGCACCTTTTGCAAATTTATAAGGTTTGCGATTGCAAAATATAACATTGTCGGCTATAATAGCTTCAGCGAAACAAAAGGAAGGTATTGTTTATGACGACACTTTATGAAGGCGCTTATGCCAAACTGAATCTGACCCTGGATGTTCTGGGCAAGCGGGAGGACGGTTATCACGATCTGCAAAGCGTGATGCAGACCATCTCCATCCGGGACGATGTGGAGATCGACATTGGCACCGGAAAGCCCTGGAAGCTGCTGTGCTCCGTGGAGGGCATTCCTACCGACGAAACCAACCTGGCCTGGAAAGCCGCAAAGGTCTACTGCGAAACAATGAAGAAGGACCCCAACGGTATCGAGATCCGCATTCTGAAACGCATCCCCTCCGGCGCGGGCATGGGCGGCGGCAGCGCGGATGCCGCGGCGGTACTCCGGGCGCTGAACCGGCATTACGGCAACCCCCTTTCCATTCTGGCTCTGGCAGAATTGGGCGCCCAGGTGGGCAGTGATGTTCCGTTCTGCGTTGTTTGCGGTACGGCCATGGTGGAGGGCCGGGGCGAAAAGCTGAGAAAGCTGCCGGATATGCCCGATTGTATTTTCGTTGTCTGTAAGCCGGAATTCTCCGTATCTACCCCAGAACTTTATAAGAAAATCGACCAGGTGGCCATTGCCAAGCGCCCCGACAACCGGGCCATGGAAAATGCGCTGATGGAGGGAGACCTGGCTAAGGTGGCAGAAAATTTGCTCAATGTCTTCGATCCTGTGGTCACGGCCGATCATCTGGAACTGAACTACATCAAGTCCATCTGCAACAGCTACGGCTCTCTGAACCAGCAGATGACCGGCTCCGGTTCCGCAGTGTTTGCCATCCTGCCCAGTTTTGAGTATGCGGCGGTTGTCTGCGACATGCTTAAGGAAAATTATCCCAATATTTATATTGCCAAACCTGTATAATATTGCCGGAAACCGTCCATACTGGAAGCATTTCAGTATGGACGGTGTTTTTTATGCGCAAACTTATGAAACGGGTCGCCATTTGCTTCCTGATCGCGGCATTTGGCTGGGGATGTACATTATTGACAGACCGGGAGCAGTTGAACGAAGAATTGATCCGGCTGCATGTGGTGGCCAATTCCGACAGCGAGGAAGATCAGAATATCAAACTGCGGGTCCGGGACGCGGTAGTCAGCAGTTTGCAGAGCGACCTGGAAAACGTTGCCGATGTGGCAGCAGCCAAGGCATATCTTCAGGAAAATCTGCCCAAGATCCAGAAGATCGCCAATGAAACGCTGGATGCCGCGGGTTTTGACGGAGAAGCCATTGTGACCCTCTGCAAAGAGACTTTCGACACACGCTATTATGACACCTTTACGCTTCCAGCGGGAGTGTATGAATCCCTGCGCATCGTCATTGGTGAAGGAGGAGGGCATAACTGGTGGTGTGTGGTGTTCCCATCCCTGTGCATCCCGGCTACTACGGAGGGCTTTGCGGATACGGCAGTCGGGGCGGGTTTTTCAGAGAGCTTGAGCGGCGCATTGACCGGGGAAGAAGAATATGAGGTGCGTTTTTATCTGCTGGACGCTCTGGGAAGGCTGGAAAACTATTTCTTTGAAGGGTGAATGCTTCCAATATTCCATTCAGAAATTCCGGATTCGGAAGTGCGGTCTTTCTGGAATGAAAGTTAATTATATTATACCCTGTTCTTTGGACAGATTCTGTGGTATCATGTAGAAAAATAAAAGTAAGGAGGTGGCGCCATGCTGTACCTGCTCCTTGGCCGGGATTGGACGGCCAACCGGGACGAAGTATTGAAGCGAATCGCAGCGGATGTTCATGCGCGGAAGGGGAACCGGATTCTCATGGTTCCCGAGCTCATCAGCCACGAGACGGAGCGTTATCTGTCCATGGCGGCAGGAGACACTGCCAGCCGTTATGCGGAGGTTTTGTCCTTTACACGCCTTGCCCGCCGGGTCTTTGACACCATGGGCAGCGCCGCGGAAGAGTGTCTGGATAACGGCGGACGGGTGGTGGCCATGGCGGCGGCAGCCCGTCAGCTCAGCAGCCGTTTGAAAGCCTACGCCGCAGTGGAGACGAAACCGGAATTTCTGACGGGCCTGATCGACGGCGTGGACGAATTCAAGCGCTGCTGCATCACGTCCCAGGACCTAAACCGTGCCGCTCAGGAAACGGAAGGAAGCCTTGCCCAGAAGCTGGAAGAACTGTCATTGCTGATGGAAGGTTATGACAGCTTGTGCAGCCGGGGCAAGCGGGATCCCAGAGACCAAATGACCTGGCTGCTGGAACATCTGGAACAAGGAACGTTCGCGGAAGAACACGTATTTTACATAGACGGATTTCCGGACTTTACCCGGCAGAACCTGGCGATCCTAGCGCATCTCATCAAGGTTTCACCCAGCGTAACCGTGAGCCTGAACTGCGACCGGATCGATTCTTCCACGCTGGCTTTTGAAAAGGCGGGCGCTACAGCCAAGGAGATCTATCAGATTGCCCGTCGGGCAGGCGTAGAGGTTCAGGTGGAGATCGTTCCGGAGCGTCCGCTCCAACTGAACATTGTCTGGGAAAAGCTCTTCCAGGGTCCCATCCCAAACGGCGCCGCAAAGGGCTTCCTGCACACCTACCGTGCGGAATCTCCCTATCAGGCGTGCATGCATGCCGCGAAACAGGTAATGGAACTGGCATCAGAGGGCTGCCGTTACCGGGATTTCACCTTGGTTTGCACAGATATGGCTGTCTACCAGCCATTGGTAGATCTGATATTTCACCGTTTCCATATTCCTGTCTACCGTTCCGGCACTGAGGAAATCTTGCAGAAAAGTATCATCACCACAGTGCTGACGGCATTGGACGCGGCCCTCAGCGGTTTTGACCAGCGCAGCACCCTGCGCTATCTGCGCTCAGCGCTGTCGCCTCTAAGTCCGGATACCTGCGATAGGGTGGAGAACTATGCCATTATCTGGGGCATCCGCGGTCAAAAATGGGCCGCATCCTGGCAAAATCATCCCGAAGGCCTCAGCGGAGAGTGGAACGATGATTCCCGGAAGCTGCTGGAGGATTTGAATGAAGCCCGCGCCCTTGCCATCACCCCGTTGACCCGTTTACAGCGGGGCTTCCGGGACGCGGTGGATCTGCGGGGCCAGGTCATGGCGCTATACGGATTTTTGGAGGATATCCAGCTGGAACAGCGCCTTTCCCAGCTGGCCCAGGAGCTGGACAGGAACGGAGACAACCGCAGCGCACAGATCCTGAACCAGCTGTGGGAAATTCTGATGTCCGCTTTGGAGCAGATGTATGATGTTCTTGGAGAAACCCACTGGGAGGCGGAGCATTTTACCCGTCTGTTCCGCCTCCTGCTGAGCCAGTATGACGTGGGCACCATTCCGCCGGTGCTGGATGCGGTGCAGATGGGCCCGGTGACCGCCATGCGCTGCCACCAGCAGAAGCATCTGATCGTATTGGGCGCTGAGGAAGGGAAACTCCCCGGCTATACAGGCTCTGCCGGTGTTTTGACGGACCAGGAACGTGTGATTCTGCGGGAGTTGGGCGTTCCTCTCACCGGCGGCGCAATGGAAGGTATTCAGGCAGAATTCGCGGAAATTTACGGCGTGTTCTGCGGTGCTGGGGAAACGGTCAGTGTGTATTGCTCCGGCGAACAGCCCTCCTTTGTTTTCCGGCGGCTGTCGGACCTGGCAGGCGGAGAAGAACAGGCGGAAGCCACGCTCGGCTTTGCCCAGGCGGATTCCTTTGAGGCCGGAGCCTATCTTGCCCGCTGGAATGCCGGGGAAACGGCTAAGCGGCTGGAGGTCACCGAAAGCTATCGGGATACCAGCTTCCGCAGGGATTTTTCCCTGGGTAAGGTGGAAGGCGAAAATATCCGCAGGCTCTATGGCACCACGCTGAATCTGTCGGCATCCCAGATCGACCGACAGGCGGAATGCCGCCTGTCCTATTTCCTGAAATACGGCCTGCGTGCCCAGGAGCGGAAGGAAGCCGCCGTTGATCCGGCGGAATTTGGTACTTATGTCCATGCGGTCCTGGAGAATACAGCCCGCTGCATCCGCGATATGGGGGGCTTCCATCAGGTGACGCTGGAAGAAACTCTGGAAATTGCCCACCGCTACAGTGAGGAATACGCTTCCCAGCGGTTCAGCCAAATTGAATCGGAGCGGATGGTTTATCTGTTCCGCCGTAATGTTCGGGAGCTGGACATGGTGGTGCGGGAGCTGTGGCTGGAACTGAAAGATGCCCTCTTCGAGCCGGCGGACTTTGAAGTGAATTTCGGAGGCACCGACGGCCTGCCGCCCATTGCCATCCCCAACGCAAGTATGAACGCCATCCTGCGCGGTTTTGTTGACCGGGTGGACACCTGGAACAGCGGCGGCAGCAGCTATTACCGGGTGGTGGATTATAAGACCGGCAAAAAGGATTTTGACTACTGCGATGTCTTCAACGGTGTGGGACTGCAGATGCTCCTTTACATGTTCGCCCTGCGAAGCAGCGGCGATGAAATGCTGGGAGACCATCCCGTCCCCGCAGGCGTCCAGTATTTTCCGGCCCGGGCGCCGTACCTGTCTTCTGACGGAAAATTGGATGCGGAGGAAGCCGAAAAAGAGCGGAAAGCCCAGTGGAAACGCCGGGGTCTTCTTCTGCGGGACGAATCGGTCCTGCAAGCCATGGAACCCGGAGAAGCGCCCCAGCGGATGTGCTACGGCGTGAAAAAGGACGGAACCCTTTCCGGTGACCTGGCGGACCGGGATCAGCTGAAACAGCTGGAGAGCTATGTGTTCCGCATTCTTGCCCGGATGGTGGAGGACATTGCGTCCGGCAATGTGGAGCCTAATCCCTATACCCGGGGCAGCAGCCACAACGCCTGCGCGTTCTGTCCCTATGGCGCAATTTGCCACGAAGCGAGCGTGGAAGGACGCCGAAACTATAAAGCTATGACTGCCCAGCGGTTCTGGGAAGAGATCGAAAAGGAGATGACGCGCCATGGCGGATAAGCTGACACCCCAACAGGCCCAGGCCGTCCATGACCGGGGCGGCAAGCTGCTGGTTTCCGCCGCAGCCGGTTCCGGTAAGACAAAGGTCCTGGTAGACCGTCTCCTGACCTATTTGACGGACCCTAACGACCCAGCGGACCTGGATGAATTTCTGATCATCACCTACACGAAAGCCGCCGCGTCTGAGCTTCGCGGCAAGATCGCGGCAAAATTGACCGAGCGCATTGCCCAGCAGCCGGAAAACCGGCATCTGCAAAAGCAAATGCAGCGTCTGTTTCTTACGAAAATCTCCACGGTTCACGGCTTCTGCAGCGATTTGCTCCGGGAATATGCCTACCGTCTGGATATTGCCGCGGATTTTCGGGTCGCGGATGAAAACGAGTGCCGGGAGATTCGGGAAACGGTACTGTCAGACCTTCTGGACCGTGCCTACGAATCAGTAGAGGAGGACGGAGATTTCCGTGCCTTTGTGGATAGCCAGGGCCTGGGCAGAGACGACCGCCTTGTCCCCGAGATCATTGAAAAGGTCTACGACAGCGCCCGGTGCCATCTGGATCCCGATGGCTGGCTTCAAAACTGCCTGAACGATGCGGACTTGGAGGAAATCACCGATGTTTCCGAAACCGTCTGGGGAAAATACCTGATCGACGATCTGCACGACTATCTGGACTGCCAGATCAAAGTCATGCGGCAGTGCGCTCAGGCGCTGGACAGCTGTGAAGGGATGGAAAAACCCGCGATGAATATCCGGGATACCCTGTATCAGTTGGAGCAGCTGCGGGGAGCTGCCACCTGGGATGCCATCGTGAGAGCGGGATCCATTGACTATGGCCGCCTGACATTTCCCAGGAAAAACGCCGACCCTGATCTGACGGAACGGATCAAAGCGGCCCGGAATGCCTGCAAAAAAGGCCTGGAACGGAAACTGCAATGCTTTGCCGATGAATCTTCCCAGGTGCTGAAAGATTTAATTCGGACATCAGCCGGTGCCCGGGGGCTTGTGGCTCTTGTCAAACAGTTTGAAACGGATTACAACGGGGCAAAACGCAGCCGACGTGTTCTGGATTTCAGCGATTTGGAGCATAAGACCCTGGACCTGCTGCTGGGAAAGAAACGTACCGGCCCCACTGCGGCGGCAGCAGAGATCGGCCGCCGTTATCGGGAGATTCTGGTGGATGAATATCAGGATTCCAACGGCGTTCAGGATGCCATTTTTGATGCCCTCACCCGGGAAAAGCAGAATTGTTTCCTGGTGGGTGACGTAAAGCAGTCCATTTACCAGTTCCGTCTTGCAGACCCGGGCATCTTCCTGGAAAAATACCGGGAGTATGTACCGGCGGAAGACGCCCAGCCAAGACAGGGACGGAAAGTACTCCTGAGCCACAACTTCCGTTCCGGCGCTGAGGTCATTGACGGAGTCAACGATGTTTTCCGGGCCTGCATGAGTCCCAAAGTCGGCGGACTGTGCTACGGGGAAGCGGAAGCGCTGCGGGAGGGCATTCCCCATGATCCTCTGCCGGGACCCGGTGTGGAGCTGTACGCCCTGGACGTCCGGGAAGATACCTATGCGGAAGAAGCGGCTTTTGTGGCCGAAAGGATCAAGACCATGCTTCAGGAGGGAACACCAGTCCGCAAAGACGGACAGCTGCGCCCAGTGGAACCGGAAGACATTGTGATCCTGCTCCGCTCTCCCGGCAGCGCAGGCGGTTACTTCCAGCGTGCGCTGGAAGCCCAGGGGATTCGCTGCGCGTCCGGCGGCGGTACCGATCTTTTGCAGACAGAGGAAATTGGAACGCTGCGGTCGTTTTTACAGACCATCATGAATCCACGGCAGGATATTCCCCTCATCAGCACCCTGGCAAGTCCTATTTTCGGCTTTACTGCCGATGACCTTGCTGCTTTCCGGAGCAAACAGAAAAAAGGCGCCATTTTTGATGCCCTTCGGCAAAGCGACAGCCCCAAGGCAAAGCATTTTCTGAGCATTCTGGAAACCCTGCGCCGGGAAGCACGGATGAACACGCTGACCGCGCTGCTGGAAAGCTGCTTCAATCTGACCCGGCTGGACAGCGTCTATGCCGCCATGCCGGGAGGCGAAGTCAAAAGCGCCAATTTACAGACCTTTTTCCAGCTGGCAGCAGATTTTGAAAAGGGAAATCTCCGGGATCTCTCCCAATTTCTGGACCACCTGGATGCCCTGGAAGCGCGGGGGCTTGTGACGTCCGGCGCGGCCAATTCCGGCTGTGTGAACATTATGAGCATCCACAAGTCCAAGGGCCTGGAATTCCCGGTGGTATTCCTGAGCAATCTTTCCCGGAAATTCAACCAGGAAAGCCTCCGCGCGCAGGTCCTTTGTGATAAGGAACTGGGGCTCGGCCTGTCTGTTGCGGACAATGAAAACCGCGTGCGCTATCCTTCCATCGCCAAACGTGCCATTGCAGCGAAGATGGCGGCAGAAAGTGTGTCCGAAGAAATGCGGGTGCTGTATGTTGCCATGACCCGTGCCAGGGACCGGCTGATCATGACGTATGCCGCTCAGAACCTGCAGAGTGATTTGCAGGATATTGCCCTGCGTCAGGACTTTGACGGTGGAGACCTGCTGTGCTGGGACGCCATTTGCATGGGTGACTGGGTGCTGCTGGCGGCTTTGCAGCGCACGGAAGCAGGAGAACTCCACGCGCTGGGAGGAAAACCTGCCCAGACAAAAATCGGAGAGCACCCCTGGAAGATCTGCGTCACGGAAGCACCGGAGAACACGCAAAGCACATCCGCCGTCACTGAAAAAGCGGCTTCCATGCCTGACGAGGTGGAGGAACAGCTGCGCAGTGCCTTGTCTTTCTCCTATGCCCATACCGCGGCAACCCAGGCCCCGTCCAAGCAGACGGCCACCGACCGCAAGGGCCGCGTCAAGGACGCTGAAGCCGCCGAGAACACCCGGGAACCCAAGCAGACCAGACGCACCTGGCGGCGTCCAGATTTCCTGTCTCAGCAGATGGAAGGTAAAGCCTACGGAAGTGCCATTCATGCGGCGCTCCAATATGTGCGCTATGAAAATTGCAGCAGTACGGAGGACGTTTCGAAGGAAATCGCCCGTCTGGTGGAAAAGCGTTTTTTGACCGAAGAACAGGGAAAGCTGGTAAACTGCCAAAAGATCGCCCGGTTCTTTGCGACAGAAATCGGCAGAAAGCTGCGTACAGGAACCTCCTATCTGCGGGAATTCAAATTCTCCATACTGGATGACGGACGCCATTATGGGGAAGGGCTGGAAGGGGAGCGGGTGCTCCTGCAGGGCGTCGTGGACTGTGCCCTCCTGGAAGAAGACGGAATTACCGTGGTGGACTTCAAAACGGATAACGTGACCGAGGAGACCCTCCCGGCGGTGACGGAACGCTACCGTCCCCAGGTACAGACCTACGGCGAGGCACTCAGCCGCATCTATGAAATGCCCATCAAGGCGAAGTATTTATATTTCTTCCGTTTGGATCGGTTCGTGGAAGTGTGATGTAATAAATGGGTCACCCCTGTTTGGGGTGACCCATTTGGCTGTTTAGCGGCTGTTTCTGTTCTGGGTGTTGTTCTGGGTATTGTTCTGATTGCTGTTCTGGTTGCTGTTCTGATTCTGGTTGTTGCTCTGGGTGTTCTGGGTCTGGTTATTGTTCTGATTGCTGTTCTGATTCTTATTCTGGTTATTCATGGTTCGTTTCCTCCAAGTTTGTATCTTACGGACTTGCCGCTACACTAGCATACCCAGCTTTTCAAGATTTATCCTTGTCTTTGAAAACAAGGCTTGCGGTCAGTCCCGCCAGAATCGCCGCGGTGATGCCGCCTGCGGCTGCCTTCAGTCCGCCGGTAAAGATGCCGATAAATCCATCCTGGTCGATCGCTTCTTTTACGCCTTTGGCCAGGGTATTGCCGAAGCCAGTCAAGGGAACGGTGGCGCCCGCTCCGCCAAACTCCACAAGGGGCTGATACATGCCCAAAGCACCCAGGAGGACGCCGATGACCACATAGCTTACCAAAATCCGGGCGGGGGTCAGTTTGGTCTTGTCAATCAGAATCTGACCGATCAGACACAGCAGACCGCCCACGATAAATGCTTTGATATAATCCATATTACCGACCTCCTGTGATGCACACTGCATGGCATACTCCGGGAATGGGCAGTCCCTGCTGGGTGGAAGTAGGGGAGAGCAGCGCACCGGTTCCGCAGAAGAGGATTTTCTTCAGTTTTCCGGAGTTGAGCTGATCCAGCAGGTAGCCGCATAGGGTGATGGCACTGCATCCGCAGCCGGAGCCGCCTGCGTGAACATCCTGCTTGGTATTGTCGAAGACAAGCGTGCCGCAGTCCGTCAGTTTCCCACCAAGGGAAACGCCGTCCCGCCGGGCAAGCTCCAGCAGAACCTCTTTACCCAGCTGTCCCAGGTCGCCGGTGACGATTAGATCAAAGTCCTCCGGGCCTGTGTTCATGTCCTCAAAATGCGCCTTAATGGTAGAATACGCCGCCGGCGACATGGCCGCGCCCATATTGTTGGCATCCTTGATTCCCAGATCCGTTACTGTGCCGATGGTGCATCCGGTGATCCTCGGCCCCTTTCCCTGAGAACACACCAGCGCCGCGCCGGAACCCGTTACCGTCCATTGGGAGGTAGGCGTCCGCTGCCCGCCGTAGCCCAGGGGGAAGCGGTACTGCCGCTCGGAGGAGGCAAAGTGAGAGGAAGTCATTGCCACGACTTTGTCCGCAAAGCCGCCCCCGACAGCCATAGATGCCATCAGCAGGCTTTCTGCCATGGTGGAGCAGGCGCCGTACAGCCCCAGATGGGGGACACCGGTATTGCGCAGGGTAAAAGACGAGCCGATACACTGGTTCAGAAGGTCGCCGGAGAACACAAGGTCAAAGTCAGACAGCTGCATTTCCGCTTTTTCCGCCAGTTTTCGCAGCGCCTGCTGCTGCATATGCTTTTCCGCCTGTTCCCAGGTCTTCTGGCCGAAATAGGTATCCCGGCATTTGATATCAAAGGTATGGGCAAGAGGGCCTTCGGCCTCTTTTTTTCCGGCTATGCTGGCCCATGTGGTAATGACCGGGGGATTCTCCAGCGAAAAGCTCTGACGGCCCCGTTTTTTGTTTGCCATAGATGCACCTTCCTTAAATTTTTTCTTAGTATGCGCAAAGGTTGCAACGACAATTCAAATCGATTATAATAGGAAAAAACCAGGAGGAACTTTTTATGGAGCACATCGTTCGCAAAGCAAAAAGGGAAGATTTGAGCCGTATCGAAGCCATTTATGCCTATGCCCGGAAATTTATGGAAGAGAATGGAAATCCCAGCCAGTGGGGCAATACCCACCCGCCGAAAAGCCAGCTGGAACAGGATATCGCAGACGGCAGTCTCTATGTCATAACGGATGGAGAAACGATCCACGGCGTCTTCTTTTTCCTGATCGGTGATGACCCGACGTATGAAGAGATCTATGACGGCGCATGGCATTCTGACGGCCCCTATGGAACCATTCACCGCATCGCAGGCGACGGAAGCGGCGGTATCGTGGGCACGGCGGTCGAATTTGCAAAGGGGAGAATCGCCCATCTGCGGATTGATACCCATGAGGACAACAAGGTGATGCAGCGGGCCGTAGAGAAACAGGGCTTTCAGCGGTGTGGGATCATCCTGACAGATGACGGCACGCCGCGCATTGCCTATGACTTGATGACTGCCGGGGAGTAAAGAAAATGGGAAGTATATTGCAAAGTACACAAAACACCCGCCGGATTCTGCCCGGCCATGACCGATATATGGAAGAATTTCTCGACTGGCTTGAAGCATAAAAACAGCTGGCATCCAAGATTCGGATGCCAGCTGTTGATCTTTTTTTAACTCATGCGGCGTGCGCCGTAGTAGTGGTTCGCCCAGTAGCCGCTGGTCAGGTCGGAATAGGAGACCGTGGAGCGGGAATTGGGGGCATGGATGAATTGACCGTTGCCGGCGTAGATGCCAACGTGGGAAATCCGGCTGGCGTATGTACCGTAGAAAAATACGATGTCGCCGACCTGGAGATCAGACTTGTCTACAGCCGTGCCCTGCTTGTACTGGTCAGCGGGAGTGCGGTAGGGAGAATAGCCAAGCTGCTTCAGAACGTAGTACACAAAACCGGAGCAGTCAAAGCCGCTGGGGGAGGCGCCGCCTGCCACATAGGGACAGCCAAGATAATTCTGGGCCTCAGCCAGAATCTGGGAACCGCTGGCAGCGGCGGCAGTACTGGTGCTGGGAACAGCGGATGCGGAAGAGCTGGTGCCGTTCAGAGCGGCAGCGCTGGGTGCGGTGCCGGTGGAACTGCCGCGGCGGAAAAACTTGGGAGAGTTCGCGGAAGCCTGGTTTTCATAGGGATATTCGGTCAGTTCCACAAAGTCGCTGCGGATGTAACAGATCGTGCCGTTATAAATGACTTTATACCAGCCGGTGTTCAGTCCGATGATGTAACATTTGTCGCCCTGGGAGGAAACAGCAGCCACAGAATAGGAAGTGGAAGGGCCGGAACGAAGATTGACGCCGCTGCCGGTGATCTGGCCATAGCCCAGCTCCGCGTTTTCTCGGGTGGATACGTCCAGATAATCCTCGTGCATGTAGCCTTCCTGGAGATTGTAGTTTACTTTGTACCATTCGCCTTCCTTGCTGATGACCACAACACATTCATTGCGGGAAGTTGTGGCAATGGTGGAAGCGCTGGTATCGGCGGCAGAGCGCAGACGCAGGGAAGAGGCATTGACAAAGCCAATACCGTACATGGTAGTGCCTGTTGCGGATGCGGTGATGGAAAAGGTGCTGACGGACAGCAGCAGTGCCAGCACCAGGGTGATGATTCTTCGGGTGATCTTCATACTTTGTCCTCCGTCTTTGGTAAGGCCGTTCTGAATGGAGTTATCAAAACGGCTCAGAAAAGGGCGGGTTTATTTACCCGCCAGAGCGCGTTCCAGCCACACGCAGCCCAGATCCAGGGCAGTGTAGAAGCCGTCTTTTTCGCTTTTCTTAACGATACGGTCCCGGCTCTTGGCGGCGGGATCGGTCAGCTGAAGCTGAACAGAAACACGGGTGGCAATGTCCATATCGCCCATCTTCTTGGTCTCCAGAACCTGGAGCATGACGATGTGGCTGTCAGCCATGGAACCGTAATAAACGAGATTGTCTTTCCGCATCAGCGGACGACCTTTATACATCAAAACTGCATTTTCGTCAGCCATGAAAGGTACCTCCTGTGCAAAATGTAATCAGATTGTAACATATTGTTACACGAATGTCAAGTATATTGTTGCCAATTCCAGGAAAATCCCCTGGTTTACGTAACAATTTCTGAAAATATGGTGAAAAACGGAAAGACGGAGGGAAAAGTATGAGATTGTCAAGATACATAAGGCCTTATAAAACTTACTTTCCGGCGGGTGCGAAAATGCTGAACTACTGCCAAACTATCAGTTTTTATCAGGCTTTCAAAAAACAAGAGGCCTTTGCCACTGCAAAAGCCTCTTGGCTTTGGGTCATTCCTGCTCGAACAGATACTCGCGAACCAGTACCTGCATCAGCTCGTCCCGGTCGATCTTACAGATCATGCTGCGGGCGCCGTTGTAGTTGGTGATATAAGTGGGATCTTCGGTCAGCAAGTAACCGACGATCTGGTTGATGGGGTTGTAACCTTTTTCGGTCAGAGCCTCGTACACACTACGGAGGATCCGGCGCATGTTCTCTTTATCGTCGCTGGGTACTGTAAATTTCTGTGTATCTTTATCCGTCATGGTATTCGGCCTCCTTAGTAAAAGAATATAGTCATTATAACCGAAAAAACAAAGACTGTAAAGTACTGAGTATGGAATTTTTTGTGAATTTTCGCTTTCTTTTGTGCAAAAGCAGGGCGGGAACGGATCCCGCCCTGTACAGTCAGACTTGTTTATCTCAGAGTAGCGTCCAGCTTTTCCTTCAAAGCGGCCAAAACCTTGCTGACAACGGCTTCGGAGTCCGTGTCGGTCAGGGTGCGGTCGTCAGCGCGCAGTTCCAGGGAGAAGGCCATGCTCTTCTTGCCCTCAGGAACGCCCACGCCGCGGTAGATGTCGAACAGCTTCACGCCGCGCAGCAGCTTACCGGCGGCTGCGGTGATCACATCTTCGGCTTCCGCAACGGTGACTTCGTCGGCGCAGATCAAAGACAGGTCGCGGGAGACCGTGGGGTACTTGGGCAGGGGGGTGTAGGTTGCGTCAGGCAGCTGGCAGGGCAGCAGCTTGGTGAAGTTGATTTCGGCACAGTAAACATCCGCATCGATGCCATAATTCTTTGCAACCAAAGGATGCACCTGGCCCATCACGCCCACATCTACGCCGTCAATGGTGACCTTTGCGCAGCGGCCGGGATGGTAGCTGGGGTTGTCCTTCACAGCGGTGTAGCTGGCCTTCTTCAGACGCAGGCCGGCGAAGATGCCCTCCAGCTCGCCCTTCAGAGTGAAGAAGGTCTCGTTGGCACCGTAGGTGCCCAGAACCAGCATCTTGGGCTCTTCGGGCAGTGCCCGGCCTTCTGCAGGCAGATAGATCTTGGCGACCTCGTAGAGCTTGACGGACTTGTTGTGGTAAGCATTGTTCCGGGACAGAATTTCCATCATGGAGGGCAGCGCAATGGTACGCATGATGGAAGTATCCTCGCCCAGAGGGTTCTGGATGCGCATAGCGTTGCGCAGGGGAGAATCGCCGGGTAGACGGATCTGGTCGAACACGGCAGGGGAGACGAAAGAGTAGGTAATGATCTCGCTGTATCCCATGCCGCGGCACAGCTGACCGGCCTTTGCTTCCAGCTTCATCTCGGGAGAGTAGCCGCCCTGGGTAGAAGTCTTGAATGCGGTAGTGGGAATCTCATTGTAACCGTAGGAGCGGCCCACTTCCTCGGCGATATCGGCCATCAGGTTCAGGTCGGGGCGGAAGGAGGGGACCAGGATGGTGTCGCCTTCCACGGGGATCTCCAGACGGTTCAGGTACATGACCATATCTTCCTTAGAGATGTTGGTGCCCAGCAGATGGTTGATCTTGTCGCATTCCAAAGGCAGGGACTTTGCTTCGGGAACATAGTTGATCACATCAATGGTGCCGTCCAGCACATCACCGCACTCCAGCAGTTCCACCAGCTCGCAGGCACGCTGTACAGCGGGAATGGTCATCATGGGATCCAGGTTCTTCTCAAACTTGCCGGAAGCCTCGGTACGCATGCCCAGCGCCAGAGCGGTCTGACGGATGGAGGTGCCGTTGAAGTTAGCGGATTCGAAAACAACCATGGTGGTGTCATCCATGATCTCGGAGTTCTCACCGCCCATGATACCGGCCAGGCCGATGGGCTTGGTGTCGTCTGCGATGACCAGCATGCCGGCCTTCAGATTGCGGACACTGCCGTCCAGAGTGGTCAGGATTTCGCCTTCCTCGGCTTCCCGAACCACGATCTTGCCGGAAGCAACATAGCGGTAGTCGAAAGCGTGCATGGGCTGGCCGTACTCCAGCATGACGTAGTTGGTGATATCCACGATGTTGTTGATGGGGCGGACGCCGTTGGCGCGCAGACGCTGACGCAGCCACTTGGGAGAGGGGCCGATCTTCACGTTTGCTACCATTCTGGAAGAGTAGCGGTTGCACAGCTCGGCAGCGGGGACCTCCACATCCAGATGGTCGTAGATGCTGCCGGCATCACTGCCCTTGACGACAGGCTCATGGTGCTTCATTTCCTTGCCGAAAGCGGCGGCAGCTTCCCGGGCCAGACCGATAATGGAGTAGCAGTCGGGACGGTTGTTGGTGATCTCGAAATCCACAATGGTATCGTCGTTGCCGATGACCAGATTGATGTCGTCACCGGGCTTGCAGTTCTCGTCGTTCAGGATCCAGATACCGTCAGCATAAGCGCCGGGCAGGTCATTCTGGGTCAGGCCCAGCTCGGCGAAGGAGCAGAGCATACCGTTGGACTTTTCACCGCGGAGCTTGCCTTTGGTGATGTGCACGCCACCGGGAAGCCAGGAGTTGTGCAGGGCAGCGGGAACCAGGTCGCCCTCGTTAACGTTCTGGGCGCCGGTGACGATCTGGACAGGCTCTTCCTGGCCCACGTCCACCTGGCAGATGAACATGTGGTCAGAATTGGGGTGACGGACAATGGAGACAACCTTGCCCACGACCACATTCTTGATCTCAGCGTCCATGCGCTCGTAGGTTTCCACCTTCTGGCCGAAAACGGTCAGGGTCTCCACAAATTCCTTATCGGAAACATTGCTCAGGTCAACGAATTCCTCGTTCAGCCATTTTCTGTTGAGTTTCATTCTGACTACCTCCTTAGAACTGGTTCAGGAACCGGATATCGTTGTCGAAGATCAGGCGCAGGTCGTTGATTTTCAGACGGCTCATGGCCGTACGCTCCAGACCAATGCCGAAAGCGAAACCGGAGTACTTTTCAGGGTCAATACCGCAGTTTTCCAGAACCTTGGGGTGGACCATACCGGCGCCCAGCAGTTCGATCCAGCCTTCGCCATGGCAGGTGGAGCAGACCTGGCCGTCGATCTCACCGGTGCCGTGGCACTTGTGGCACTGCATGTCCATTTCGCAGCTGGGCTCGGTGAAGGGGAAGTGGTGGGGACGGAAGCGGACCTGTGCGTCGTGGCCATAGATCTTGTTCATAATGTTGATCAGCGCGCCCTTCAGGTCGCCCATGGTGATGTCCTCAGCCACGACCAGACCCTCGATCTGGTGGAACATGGGAGAGTGGGTTGCGTCAGCCTCGTCTTTACGGAACACACGGCCGGGAGCCAGCATACACAGGGGAGGCTTGTGGTTTTCCATAAAACGGATCTGCATGGGGCTAGTCTGGGTACGCAGCAGCACCTCGTCGTTGTCGTCAAAGTAGAAGGTATCGGAACGGTCACGGGAGGGATGGCCCTCTTCGATATTCAGACGGGTGAAGTTGTAGCTTGCAAACTCCACTTCGGGGCCGTCCACAACGGTATAGCCCATGCCGACGAAGATGTCCTTGATCTCCTGCAGCACCTGATTCATGGGATGCTGATGGCCAACAGCCACGGTCTCGCCGGGAATGGTGACATCGATGGCCTCCGCAGCCAGCTTGGCTTCCAAAACGGCGCTGTGGATGGCGGCCTTGCGCTCTTCCAGCTTTTCCTCGATCTGGGCGCGGACAGCGTTTGCCATCTGGCCCATGACGGGACGTTCCTCGGGAGACAGCTTGCCCATCTGCTTCAGAACGGCGGTCAGTTCGCCCTTCTTGCCCAGCAGCTTAACGCGAAGCTCTTCCAGGCTTGCGGGAGTTGCGGCAGCATCCAGTGCTGCCAGAGCATTGACTTTGATCTGCTCTAATTGTTCTTTCATTCTTATCTTCCTCCTAAAAGGCAATGTATAAAGTAAAAACTGACAATGGAAAATTAACAAAGATGGTGTCGGTTCTGCCGGCGGAATGAAAGAGTTTTCAGTGTGCAATTTTCCATTTTCAATTAAAAAAAAGCCCATCATCCCACAATCGGGACGAAAGGCATTCCTTCCGCGGTACCACCCGCAATTCGCCGAAAACGGCGCGCTTTTCAGATGCAGACACATCCAAGACGGTTAACGGAGTCACCCGGCGCACTCTACTTAGTTTCAAGCGGCAGCTCCTGGGAGAAAGCCCGGCATTGTACCCAAGCGGCTCACACCATCCCGCTCTCGCTGTACGAGGTAAACCCAATACAAGGCAGCCCAATCATTGCTTTTCACATATCTCCGATATATTAGCATATTCGTTAAAAATATGCAAGCATTTTTTCAAAAAGGGAACCCACTTGACGAAAAATATTCGCCGTGGTATGGTTACCTTATGAAAATAAGAGTGCAAGGTGATTTTATGGAATGGAAAGAACTGGATCACGAGGCGGTGCGCTCCCTTTTGCCGGATCGGGACCCCTGGGGGCATAAGGGAACCTTTGGAAAGATCCTGCTTTTGTGCGGCAGCCGGGGCTTTACGGGAGCGGCGTATCTTGCCGCCATGGGCGCTTTGCGCAGCGGGGCGGGACTGACATTTCTTGGCGTGCCCGAAAGCATCTATGCCATTGAAGCAGTGAAATTAAATGAGGCCGTGGTTTTTCCGCTGCCCGACCAGGATGGAAAGCTGGCTTCCCGGGCTGTCCCGGAATTTCTGAAACGCCTGCCCCAGATGGATGCTGTTCTGGTTGGCTGCGGCCTGGGGCAGTCGGAGGGAACGCTGTCCGTGGTGAAAGCGGTGCTGGAAAACGCGAACTGCCCGGTGGTTCTGGATGCGGACGGCATAAATGTCCTTGTCCGGCATAAGGATATACTGCGCGGAAGACAGTATCCCACCATTCTGACGCCCCATGACGGCGAATTCTTACGTTTCGGCGGCACCATCGGGGAAGACCGCATGGCCTCCGCCGCCCGCTGTGCCCGGGAGTGGAAGTGCATTGTTCTGCTGAAAGGCCACGAGACCTGCATCACGGACGGGGAGACAGGCTATCGAAACCGCACGGGCAATCCCGGTATGGCGGTAGGCGGCAGCGGCGATGTGCTGGCGGGCATCATCGTGAGCCTGCTTGGCCAGGGGCTCCCCCCGCTGGAGGCGGCGGCCTGCGGCGCATGGCTTCACGGCGCTGCCGGGGACCTGTGTGCCAAAGAGATCGGTCAGTACGGGATGCTGCCTACGGACATGCTGAGAGCCCTTCCGCGACTTCTGAAATAAGGCGGAACGTTTATGAAAAAGTTCGGAGTGCTTGTAATTCTGCTGTTGCTTCTTACGGGATGTTCCAATGCATCAAAAGAGATCGAAAGGGGAATGGCACTTCGTTCCAAGCTCCTGCAGGCCTCTTCCTGCACCTTTGACGCAGAGATCACGGCGGATTACGGGGACAAGGTGTATACCTTTGCAATGTCCTGCCAGGGAGATCCCAAAGGGAACCTTACCTTCACAGTCACCGCACCGGAGACCATTGCGGGCATTACCGGAAAAATCTCCTCAGAAGGCGGCAGACTCACCTTTGATGATACCGCCCTGCAATTTGACCTGATGGCGGACGAGCAGGTGACGCCGGTCAGCGGACCATGGATCTTCCTGAAGACCCTGCGCAGCGGCTACCTGACTTCGGCCTGCACCGAAGAGGAGCAGCTGCGCCTAAGCATCGACGACAGCTACGAGGACGATGCCCTGCACCTGGATATCTGGCTGGACGCCGGGGATATTCCCACCCGGGCGGAAATCCTTTATGACGGCAGGCGCATTCTGACGCTTACCGTCAAAAACTTTGGAATCACGTAGCATTTTCAGGAATCCGTGCATAGGATATTTTGGATGTGCCGCTGTATAAAACCCGTGTGTACGTGGGAGAATAGTGTTACCGCGTTACATATGGACTCATACGGTAGCGCGTAAGCATTTGCACGGAGCGTGAAGCACATGACGGAAGGAACAGTGAAACGGGGCGACATATTTTACGCGGATCTGTCGCCTGTGGTGGGCAGTGAGCAGGGGGGAACCCGGCCTGTCCTCATTGTACAAAACGATACGGGAAACCGGCACTCTCCCACAGTGATCGCCGCGGCCATTACCAGCCAGACGGGAAAAGCCCGGTTACCTACCCATATTAACATTGCCGGAGGCAGTGTGGGACTGAGCAAGGATTCCATCATTTTGTTGGAGCAAATCCGCACCATTGACAAACGCCGCCTGCGGGAGCACATGGGCCATTTGGACGAGAAACAAATGGCCATGGTGGATGACGCCATTGCTGTCAGCTTTGGCCTTCCCGGAGGAAACAGGGCAACGTGATTATGAATAACGCACCCCCTTACGGCATAGGATGCAGTAAGGGGGCGTTATACTTGGAAGGGAATTACGGAGTCTATTTCGGGAATCAGCTGGCGGGAAAGGTGCAGGTATTGCAGCAGGGACTGTACTACCGCTTTATCTGCCGCTGTAAGCTCAGCGGGGATGTGGTCTGCCGGCTTGGCGTTACCTGCGGAGAAAACCACGAGAGCCTTGGCGTCGTCGTGCCGATGGACGGCGGCTTCGGGTTGGATACCAGGCTGCCCATAAAGCGGCTGGGCCAGGGGAAGATGGAATTTTACCTGATCCCTAAGCACGAGGTCGCGGCGGGAAAGTTCGTTCCCATCTATCCGGAAGAACCCTTTGCTTACATAGCGCGGCTGAAGGAAGGGTTTCTTGCCAGACAGGACGGACAAGTCGGCGTGCTGATAAAAGAAATGTAGGGATACGGCGTATCCCTACATTTTTTAATGTCCTAAATGTCCAATTCCAATCCTACCGGGCAGTGGTCGGAGCCCATGACCTCGGAATAGATGGGCGCGGCAGCGATCTTCTCCGCCAGGCGGTTGGAGACGATAAAATAGTCGATGCGCCATCCCGCGTTGTTCTTCCGGGCGTTGAAGCGGTAGCTCCACCAGCTGTAGGCTCCGGTCACATCCGGATTGCGGTAGCGGAAGGTATCCGTAAAACCGGCATCCAACAGTTTTCCGAAACTTTCCCGTTCCTCATCCGAGAAACCGGCGTTGCCCCGGTTGGAGGCAGGATTTTTCAGGTCGATCTCCTGATGAGCCACGTTCAGGTCGCCGCAGGCGATCACAGGCTTTTTCCGGTCCAGTTCACACAAGTATTCCCGGAAAGCATCGTCCCATTTCAAACGGTGATCGATCCTCGCCAGCCCCTGCTGGGCATTGGGAGTATAGCAGGTGACCAGGTAAAACTCCGGGTATTCCAGGGTAATGAGCCGTCCTTCCGTATCCAGCTCTTCAATACCCACACCGTAAGTAACGGCGATAGGCTTTTCCTTTGTAAAAACGGCGGTACCGGAATAGCCTTTTTTCTGGGCGTAGTTCCAGAACTGCTCATAGCCGGGCAGCTCCAGTGCTACCTGTCCCGCCTGAAGTTTGGTTTCCTGCAGGCAGAAAAAGTCTGCGTTCATCAAGTCAAAATATTCCTGAAAGCCCTTGGTGATGCAGGCTCTCAGACCGTTCACATTCCAGGAAATGAATCTCATTTGGTTTCCTCCGCAGCAGGGCTGCTGTCATATAATGTCAGGGTATCACGGCTCATGGTCACGATTCGGTCACCGCTGATGATGGTGACGCTTTTGGCGTCTGTCAGATCCAGGCAGGTCAGGGAAAGGCAGGCGCAGGCAAGGGAAAATTCCGTGTCTGTCATAGTTTTCGCGGTATCAGACAGGCGCAGGGTGATCACGCTGGCCGATTGCTCCGCTGAGAAAATATTGGTTCCATGGGGCAGGGGAGACTTCAGCTCTTCATCCGCAGGGCCCATCAAATACAGAGCCAGCAGATAGGAAAGGTCTTCCAGGTGCCCTGAGGCTTCCCGTTCCTCCGAGGAAATGACGGCGTCCTGGGTGCCGTATTGGTATTCCGACCGAAGATAGTAGAAGGTGACAGGCTCCTTGATCCGTTCCCCCAAAATTCCGCAGCCGGAAAGAAGCAGGCAAAGGATCAGAAAAAGGCAGAAACAGCGCTTCATGTCTTGTCCACCTCCGTATCAAAGGCGGGGAAGGTAACGGTAAACGTGGTACCCTGACCCAGCACGCTGGAAACGGCGATTTCGCCGCGGTTGCGCTGTACGATGGTCCGCACAATGGACAAGCCCAGACCACTGCCGCCGGTAGCCCGGGAACGGGCTTTGTCCACTCGGTAGAACCGTTCAAAGATATGCCCGATGGCTTCTTCGGGGATACCCATACCGGTATCGGAGACTTCCAAAATGGCGTTGTCCTCCTGGCGGCACAGGCGCACCGTCAGAGAACCGCCGGAAATATTGTATTTGATGCCGTTCTCCATCAGATTGAAGACGATCTGGTACAGGTCATCCTCCAGGATCAGCACCGGGCTGTCTTCCTCCAATTCCAGATGGAAGCTGATCCCGGCCTGAATGGCATTCTGCCGCAGCATTCTGGCCACCCGCTGGACGGTTGGCGCCATGTAAATGATCTCACTTTCGCTGCTGGCAAGACCTTCCGCCTTGGTCAGGGACAGCAGCTTCGCGGTCATACGGTTCAGCCGTTCCGCCTCATCGCCGATATCGCCCACAAATTCCCGGACAGTTTCCAGATCCATGTCATACTGCAAGATGGAATCCGACAGCAGTTTAATGGAAGCCAGCGGCGTTTTCAGCTCATGGGACGCGTCCGAAACGAAGCGGCTGCGCTTCTGTTCGGAGGTCTGAAGCCGCTCTGTCAGATCGTTGAATTCGTTGCCCAGAATGGTCAGCTCATCATTGCCGCCCATATTCACCTTGTGGGAATAGTCGCCCTCCCGAATGATCCGCATGGAGGTCATAATACGGTTCAGGCGGCGGGAGAAGGTGTTGGCGAACGCAATGGAGAAAATGGTGACAATGATTTCCAGCAGCAGGGTGATGCGCAGGACCGTGTTTTGCAGGGACTGCATCAGCGCGCCCTGGGTGGTGTCGTACTCTGTCATATATACACAGCCGACGATGGTATTATTGTAGATGATGGGCGTTGCCGCCCGGGAGTCCATGGCGCCGTCGTGATAGCTCCAGGAAAAAACGTCATTGCATTCGATGGCCTGCAGGATTTCCGGCAGCAGGACATAGGTGCCCACGGCGGTTCCGCTGCTGTCATAAAGCGCGTTGCCGGTTTGGTCCGTAACGATCAGCCGGGTGATTTTCAGACTGTCCATCTGGCTGATGATGGCGGAAACCGTGGTGGGATTCAGTACATCCAGCGTGGCGATCTCATCGGATGCCAGCAGGCATTTTTCGATCATGGAAGTTTCTTTGCTCTGATAAAACAGCTTCTGGCAGGTATTGGAACAGTAAATATTCAAAAAAAGCAGTACCACAAATGTGATGACAACATAGGTCATCGCGTAACGGAACTGTGTTTTTCCATAGCCACGGTAAGTGGTCTTCTCACTTTCGGAAGTAATAGCCAACGCCCCATTTCGTCAGGATATATTTCGGCTCAGCCGGATTTTCCTCCAGCTTTTCCCGCAGGCGGCGGATGTGGACATCCACGGTGCGGATATCGCTGCGGTATTCATAAGCCCAGATGGTGTCAAGCAGCGCCTCCCGGGAGTAGACCCGGTTCGGGTTGCGCATAAGAAATTCGATCACGTCGAATTCTTTGGCGGTCAGATCCGCCAGCTGTCCGCTGCGGTAAGCATTTCTGGCATCCAGGTCCAGGGTGATGCTGCCAATGGTCAGATTGTTGCCGGGAGCTTTCTTTTCGCCGCTGTTGGCCCGGCGCAGAAGCGCCCGGATCCGGGCCTTTAATTCCAGTATATTGAAGGGCTTGGTCAGGTAATCGTCCGCGCCGTGGTCAAAGCCGATGAGCTTGTCCATGTCGTCGGTTTTTGCTGTCAGCATGATAATGGGAATGTCGGAAAATTCCCGAATTTTGGCGCAGGCGGTCAGGCCGTCCATATTCGGCATCATCACATCCAGCACCACCAGGTCAGGGGATTGCTCCTGAACAGCCCGGACGGCTTCCAGACCGTCGCTTCCCGTAATGACTTCGTAGCCTTCATTCTGCAAATTAAAACGGATGCCCTTCACCAACAGGGCCTCGTCGTCAACCACCAGTATTTTCATAGTTAACCTCCAATCGTGATCAGATCCAATATCTGTTCCATCCGCTTTTCACCGATGCCCTCCACGTTCATAAGCCCTTCCGGCCCGGTGAAACTTCCGTTCTCTTCCCGGTAGTCCAAAATCCGCTGAGCCAGCACCTCGCCGATACCGGGCAGCGCCATAAATTCCTCTTTTGACGCTGTATTGATATTGATGGGAAAGGTGATGGCCTCCGTGGTTTCCGCAGGCTCCTCGGATGGAAGGGCCGTTTCCGAAGGAGCAGTCTGCATGGCGGCAGGTATGGAGACCGTTACGGCGCTGCGGCTTTGATTCCGACCGAGAAACAGGCCCAGCGTAAACGCCGCGAAGACGGCGGTGACAATGACAAGAATATGCAGTCTTGGTTTTTTCATGGGAATAGTCCTCCCGCATTGACTAGAGGGGGAAAAGCTGTTATAATGTAAAAACATTATACACGATTTTTCACAGCCGGACAAGTCCGGCGACAGGATATTGAGGGAGAAATATGAAAAAATTTAAGCGCCTTTCTCTTTTGCTTTGCCTGAGTCTTCTGCTGCAAAGCATCGCACTGCCCGTTTCCGCAACGGAAACGACGCTCCCTTCCGAAACAGAAGCACAGCCAACGGAAACCGTGGCCCAGGCGGCGGAGCTGGAATTCGGTACTGTCTGCATTCAAAAAGGCTGCCGAACCATCAACGGCATGGTCCCCCTCGGCGGCAGCGACAAGCGCCTGGATACCGCCCAGGGCGTGTTCCTGTATGAGGTGAATACCGGCACCGTGGTCTATTCCTATAATCCGGATGCAAAGATTCACCCCGGCAGTCTGGCAAAGGTAGTTTTGGCCCTTGTGGTGCTGGAAAACTGCGAGCTGGACGATATCGTGACGGTTACGGAAGGTATTCAGGCTTATGTTCCCGCAGGCGCCAACACGGTGGAACCCGAAAAACTGAAGAGTAACGAGCAGCTCACGGTTGAGGATCTTCTGTACGCCATGCTTTTGATCAACGCAAATGACGCGGCTGTGGCGCTGGCCCATCACGTTGCAGGAACCACGGGCGGTTTCCTGACCCTGATGAATAACCGGGTAAAGCAGATGGGCTGCACCAATACGGAATTCGGCAATATCAGCGGCCTTTATACGGCAGAATCCTACAGTACAGCCCGGGATATGGCGAAAATCGTTCAGGAAGCCATTAAAAACGAAGAATTCAAGGAAATTTTTGGAGCCAGAACCTACACGATCCCTCCGACCAATATGGTGGATTCGGAACGTGAACTCAAAACTCAGAACTACATGCTCGATGACAGCACGATCCAGGACTTCTATGACAGCCGTGTAACCGGCGGTATGCAGACCTATCACGAGGCTACAGCCGCTTCCATTGTTTGCACGGCGGAGTACAAGAACCTGAATTACATTGCCGTGGTTCTCGGCGCGACCCGTACCTTTGCGACAAATGGCTGGTCGGTTGTCAATCACGGTAACTTCAACGAAATGTCCGATCTGCTGAAATATGGCTTTGACAGCTTCAAGGTCAATCGTATCATCTATGATGGCATGTCTCTGAACCAGTTTACAGTCGCTGGCGGCGAATGCAACGCGGTAGGCCAGGCAACTGTAGATATCGATTCCGTTGTCCCTGTCAACGCGCAGATGGACAATCTGATCATGAACATTTCCGTAGTGGATGGCGGACTGACCGCACCTGTTAAAAAAGACCAGCTCATCGCCACGATGCAGATCGAATACCGAAGCTGCGTTATGGCAGAGGTGGAAATTTACTCCATGGGAGAGGTGAAGGCGGCCAACAATACCGGCGTGACCATTCGCTCCAAGGCAGTGCGAAGCGATTCGGATGATTCCGGTTTCCTGTCCGTCCTCGGCACGATCTGTGTGATCGTCCTGGGCCTTGCCGCCGCGTACCTGGCCTTCAATTCCTATATGCGCTCCCGTATGCGTGCCCGCCGCCGCAAGAGACGGGCAGACCGCAGGAGGATACGCTGATGCTGAATTGGGAAGGCCTGAAAAGCGTTTGCGCGGACTGCACCCGCTGCGGCCTCTGTGAGACCCGGCATAATGTGGTATTCGGCGTGGGCAGGGAAGATGCGGACATCATATTCGTAGGCGAAGGCCCCGGCGAGCAGGAGGACCTGAAAGGGGAACCCTTTGTAGGCCCGGCGGGAAAACTCCTGGACGATATGCTGTCCATTATCGATCTGGACCGGGCGGACAACTGCTACATTGGCAACATCGTCAAATGCCGCCCGCCCCGGAACCGCGACCCTCTGGAAACGGAGCAGGACGCCTGCATCGGCTATCTGCGCAACCAGGTGGCCCTGGTAAAACCGAAGATCATCGTTTGCCTGGGACGCATTGCTGCAAAGCGGCTTATCGATCCGGACTACCGCATCACCCGCCAGCATGGACAGTGGGTACAGCGCAACGGGGTCTGGATGACGGCCATCTATCATCCCTCCGCATTGCTGCGGGATGTGACCAAACGGCCGGAGACGTTTGATGATCTGCTATCGATCCGGGAGAAAATCAGAGAAGTCGGCGCAAAGGTTTGATAAAAAGTAGTTGACATTTAGCTCGATTCCAGATATAATAATCGGGCTAAATAAATGCTAGTGTAGCACAGTCGGTAGTGCATCTCACTCGTAATGAGAAGGTCGCCTGTTCGAGTCAGGTCACTAGCTCCACGAAAAACCCTAGAGCCGCAATGGTTTTGGGGTTTTTCCATTTTATAACAAATCCGCTCCAATGACCAAATGGCGACCATTTGGCGACCGGAGCGGAATTTTTTTGCTTTTTAGGCGTGTTTTACGAGCATACTTTCCAGAGCGTTGGATGCTTTACGATCAGTTTCTTTCAGAGCGTGGGCGTAAATATTCATGGTTGTAGATGCCTGAGCGTGTCCCAATCTGCTGGAAACAGTTCGTACATCCTGTTTACTTGCAATTAGCAAGGTTGCGGAAGTGTGGCGCAGTCCATGGAACGGAATGAGAGGAAGCTGGTCGTCTGGTTTCTTGGTTTCATTGTATCGAATGATTGTATCATGGAAAGCGGAATATGGCGTGGAGTATGACATTTGCTTGCCGTTATCCTGTACGAATACCCATTCTGCACCTTGCCAATAATCACCAACGCTAAGACGGTATTTTAGTCTTTCCCTCCGCAGTTCCCGGAGCCGCTGAGTGAGGAAATGGGGAATAGATACCGTTCGCCGTGAGGTTTTGGTTTTTGGTGCTTTTGTGATTTGCTTACCGTTTACCACAGATACAGCCTTTGTGATGCTGATTGTGTCTGCATTGAAATCAATATCAGACCATTCCAGGGCTAAAAGTTCACCTTTACGCAAACCGCCGTAAATGGCTAGATTGAACAATACCCGAAGCTGTTCGGGAATTTCCAAAGTCCGCTCATAATCACCAACAGTATACTCTTTCCCTGTATCGTCAATCCGCTTGTGTCCTTTGGATTTGACGGTATAGGGTTTTTCTATATACTCCAAAAAGGTTGCGGCTTGATCAGGCGTGAAGAATTTCAGCGTTTCTGCTGTATCTTCTGCCCGGACTCGTACTTTATCAAGTGGATTGTGGTCGATCAGTTCATCTTCTGTCGCAGTTCTCAGGATGGAGGAAAGAACATTTCTTGTTTTGGCAATAGTGCGCTTGCTATATCCACCGGGTTTTCCGTCTTTCCGTGCGCCGTCCTTTGTCATGGCGATAAAGAAAGACTTTAGCGTTGAGGGTTTCAGTTCATCGAGTTTCAGATGCCCCAATTCTGGAAGCACCTTTTCCATCTCATCCTGATACTTTTCGATCGTTCCCGGCTGTAACTCTTGCGGTGCATATTCACCAAACCAGCGGTCGCTATATTCTTTCAGCGTGGTTTTTCGACCGTCCAAAACCTTGCCATTTTTGACCTTCCGCTCAAATTCTTCTGCAAAATCCTTTACGGCTTTTTCTCTCTTTTTGGGAGTGAGGGAAGGGTCTGGGGTAAATGTTGCGGTTTCACGAAGTTTCTTTCCGTAAATGTCCCGACCTGTACTGACTGTTATTTGATAGCTTCCGTTTCGCTCTCTGATGGATGCCATTATTTAACACCTTCCTTTTGATTTTAGTTTCTCATCGTAATATTCTTCTAGCCGTATATCTGTGGTCTTGTATTGTTTCAAAAATTCTTCGCCGGCTTCATCCAAAATAGACCGCAACGCATTGTTTGCTGTGAAAATGCACAGATCTTTATAGTTTATATCTGCCCGTGACATTGAAAATTCAGCGGAAATACTTTCTTGATTCGGAGAAATATACCCTTCCAGTAATCCAAGCAAATACTCAAAATCAGAACTAGCAATTATGCAAGATAGTAAATCAATATACGAGCGAACATGCTTTCTGTCATTAAGATATTTCAGCATTACTATTGCTTTTTCAGATAAGCCGGTATATTCGCATATTGACCTAACGGTCATATCGATGGTGGGATAGTCAGTGAATCCCAATATATAATCGGCTGAAACATTGTAGTAACGAGCAATCTTATACAATTTGTCGATGCTCATACCTGCTATTGCTTCGGTTTTAGCAGGTTGTAGGTTTCCGGGGCAGTCCTGATAACGACAAGCCAACTCATAATTCTTGAGCACTTGGGAACTAACGCCTATTGCATCGGCAAGTGTTGAAAAAGAGGTTTTTGTTTTGGTGCGCAAATCTCTCAAACGCCTGGAACATTCGTAAATATCAAAATCTGTGGAATTTAGCATACTTTAGTTATCTCCTGTCCAAAAACTGTACGAAAAATGTACGATTGTTGTCTTGTTTGGGGGCTACAATTATTATATACTATCTGTGACAAAAGGTCAACAATAATTTACCGAAAGGAGATAAGTATGTATAATGTAGAGATTAGAAATGCAATCAAAAAGGCTGGTCTGTTTGGCTATGAGTTGGCGGCGGCGTTGGGTGTGTCTGAAACTTCCTTTTCACGGAAGCTAGCAAGAAAAGAGTTGCCCAACGATCAGAAACAGCACATTCTCAAAACGATTGACCGAATGGTTGAACGGCGGCAAATGCAGGAGGGCGAATGACAGAAGAAAAGACGAACTTGCCCCGGATGCGGACAATTCGAGAGGTTGCGAAGCTGGGGATTCTTAGCGAAAACTGCTTGCGGCAGATGCAAAAGCAAGGGAAACTTCCCTGTATGTTCGTGGGTGTGAAATGCCTGGTCAATCTGGATAAGCTGATAGATCAGTTAAACAATTTAGGAGGTGAACAGTTATAGTTTACGAATTATTGATGCAAGGCGAACGGAACGCCGTCCCTTCCCGTGAGTTGCGGAAATGGACAGGACTCAAAACCAACCGGGATTTGCAGATGGTTATTGCAAAGGAACGGGCAGAAGGTAAGCTGATTCTGTCCACCTGTCGAAATGGTGGCGGCTACTTTGCCCCTTCTGATGGTGCGTTGGGTGTGGCTGAAATTCGTTCGTTTATTGCAACGCTGAATAACCGGGCGGTCAATACGCAAAAGGCATTGACGGCGGCACGGAAGGCGTTGGGGGACGGTGATTCTTCTGACGAACAGTAATGAAACTGAGAACAAATTGGACTATGTGCTTCAGCGCATGGGCTCAGAGGAATACCTAGAGTACAGAGAGCGTGACGGGCTGACAGTAGATGAAGCATACCAGTATTTGAAACGATGCGAAGAACAGCATCTTGATTGGCGCACGGGCAGACCAATAAGCGAAGATGTAAGTAATAATCGGAACGCTGTTCTTGCGTTGCTGGATAAAACCGAAAAGCGGACGAATGGAGAACGAAAACTTATCGTTTCCAATACTTCGCAGAACTTCTTGACGATTCTCCGAAATGATGAACGCTTCCAAAATATCAAGTTTAACACTTTGCGAGGATTGCCGGAAAAGATAGTCAACGGAAAAGCCCAACAATGGACGGATGCGGACGATGCGGCGGCACGAACCTACATAGAATCGTGCTATGCCATATCGAACCGGCAAAAATACGAAGATGCGTTCACAGAATTTCAGCACGAGCGAGAATATGACCCGGTGCAAACCCTGATAAATGGGATTGAATGGGATGGAACGCCACGAGTTGAAACAATGCTGATTCGATGGTTAGGTGCAGAGGATAACGCATACAACAGGGAATGCTCCCGGCTACTGTTTGCCGGAGGTATCAACCGGGCTTTTCGTCCGGGCTGTAAAAATGATAATGTGATTGTTTTTGTAGGAAAACAGGGTGGCGGCAAGTCCACCTTCACCCAATGGCTAGCCCTAGCCCCGGAACTGTATTCCTCCACCAAAACGATCAACGGGCAAAAGGGACTGGAAGCCATATCCGGGAAATGGGTATGCGAACTGGAAGAATTGCTTGCAACTTTGGCGAATGATTATAGCGGCACCAAATCGGAAGAAAACGCAAAAGCATTTTTGTCTACTTCCAGCGATTTTTACCGAAAGCCCTACGATCACAGACCAACGGACAGTCCACGACATTGTATTTTCATCGGTACAACCAACCGGGACGAATTTCTTTCAGACCCAACGGGAAATCGAAGGTGGTTTCCTGTACGGGTGAACATCACCGGGCGATGGCTCTTTGACAACGAACAGAAGTGCAAAGAGGAAATTCGCCAATGCTGGGCAGAAATGAAACACGCCTTTGACAATGGCTCAGCTTTTGCCCGTACTGTCGAAAATGTGGAACTGCTGACCACAATCAAAGAGGAACAGGAAGCGGCTCAGCAGGACGATTGGCGGCAAGGTATAATAGAAGAATACCTGAAGGACAAAAAACGAACTTGCCTGATTCAAGTTTGGCAGGAAGCCCTGTTTTCTGACCGTGCGCCACATTTCCCGGAGTTGAAAAGGCGTGATGCCAATACGCTGACGGCGATCATTTGTAACAAAATGGGCTGGGTGCGTGGTAATGCCGAGAACTTCGACGGCTACGGAAAACAGAAAAGCTATCACAAAGAACCGCCGAAAATTGATTTTGAACCCTTCTAACGGCAACCGTTCGCCACGGTTGTCCGTTGGTTGCGGTGGCTGGTAGATACGAAAAAGTGTTGCGACACAATGACTTTTGCACTATGTCAACCAATCAACCAACCAACTACAAAGAAAAGATTTTTATTTCAGGATATACGAAAAATAAAAGTCTTAACTTCGATTGATTGTTGGTTGATGGTTGCTTAGTTGCCGATTATTACATAATGGAAGGAAAATAAAAATGGATGATTTTGAAAAGTTGATGGAAAATGAAGCGACTCCCCGGAAGAATGATTTTGTTGAACTGGTCGACTTCATTATGGCGAACCCCAATAACCAGTCTGCTATTGAAGGCGAACTTGCCTTCTTTGTTGATAAGCTGGTTTCTGAGCATTATCTCAGGGGTTATGAAGATGCCGCAGAAGTGACAGAAAAGGTCATGCGTAAGAAGATCAGGGAAGGGGTTTTGGAAGTGCGCTATAAGGCTATGAAGGCTTGCCCCTTTTGATGGGAGGGAACAGAAATGAAACTGACCCCAATTCGGGCAATCCGTGCAAAGTGCCTTGACTGTTGTGGAGGACAGCCCAAAGAAGTCCGGCTTTGTACTTGCGAAAAATGCCCCTTGTTTCCCTATCGTTTAGGACATAGACCAAAAGCCGAAGATTTACCCACGGAAGAAACGAACGGCGAAAAAACACGGGGCTATGTGCCGATTTTTGAGTAAAGGGGGGTATTTATGACACACTCAACAAAAGCGGCTGTCATCGTTCTGCTGTTAGTGCTTATTGTGGCGGCTGTTGCCCTTGTATGGTACATCCTCCAGCCGCAAGTGCTGATTGATACCGATACGCTGTCAGTCGTTCGTGATGGCTCAACAATAACCGTCCATGACCTTGTAGCCGATGAAGTGCATACATTCAAGATTGTTCGTGTACGGCGGTCTGAGGGCGTTACAGAGTCCCACAGGGCGATTGACACCGCCACGATCAGCATTGACACAATTCCCCACGGCGGTCTGAAAATCACCGACAAAACCGCCGGAAAGGTATACATAGTGCGCCGTGTTGGTCATGCCTGAACCCGTGGGAAAGCCGTGAAAACCTGATAAAACTTGACATTTTTCCATATATGGAATTGGAGTGATAACGATGAATGATAACGGATGGAAAGTTGATAAATATGGACATCGATACCGGGAAACTGCACCGGGTCACCGTGAATATGAACCTACAATCACATTGTCCGGCGGTATTGAAATCCCTGTGTCCCAGCTGGACGAATACCACCGCCACCAAAAAGAGGTGGAAGAAAAACGCCGGGCGGCGGCTCAGGAAGAATTCAATAGCCGTCCACCTACAAGATATTGCCCCTTTGTTTCCGGGACAAATACTCAATGCAAGCGTGAGAAATGCGCCCTGTTCCTTGATGGCAGATGCAGTATTGCTATTCTTGCAGATGCGCACGGCACAGATCATCCGATTGTAAAGGGCGCAAAATGCCCCTTTAGTGTGTATGCCCATTGTGATGGTTGCGCCCTGAATAATGGCGGTTGCGCTGTTGTACGCCTTGCCGCCGCCACCAATAACAAATAATTTTGAAATGAGGTTATAAAAATGAGTAAGTTTAATAGTTATGCACGAAAAGTGAATGAAATTGCAAACGCCACCTTTGCCGAATATCGGAAAACGGAAGCGGCTGTCAAGTCCGCAGAAAGCAAGTACAACGCCTATCCGTGGAGGGATGGCGCAGACCATACCTATTTAGCAAAGAGCGCAAGAGCGAGGGCAGACCTTGTAGAAGCAAAGGCGCAGTTTGAACATTGCCGCCGCCACCTGTTTGAGGAACAGCGGAAAGATATTGCCGTTATCCGTGCTGAGTTGGTGGAGGCTTTGGGAAAAGAGTATGCCGCAGACCCCAAGGCGGTGGACGGTAACACCCTGGCATTGATGAATAGCGGCATTATGACAGCCGATGAATATAGCCGCCTGATTGATTCCGCTATTGCTTCCGGCAATTACACCATGACCCGGTTGCTTGCCAAGAGTGCCGCTGATATGGCAGAAAAGACAACGGGTGATGCAGATGTTTCCCGGAGTTATCGACTTGCTTCCCAAAAGGGCAAGGGCATGGACGGCAGAGAATATCTTCAGGCGTTCGACTTCCTGACTGATACTTTTAATCGCTGTGAGCGTAATTTTGCGCTGACAACGAAATGGGACGAACTGACTTCCCCTGTTGTGGATAGTTTCTGATATGTCAGTCGGTAAACAGTTAAAGCGTGATAGCGAGTCAATGGCAGATGCTCAAATCTGCCTGACTTGTCCGCTCCCATTCTGTACCGGCACAGATAAGTGCTTTCGGAGTCGCAAAAGGGAGTTGAACCACGGACGAACCACGAGCGAACCCCGAGAAACTGTCGAAGAACAGTCGAAAACGGGAACAGGTGGGGAACAGGTTGAAGCGGTGGTGAAGCGGTGATTGAACTAGGGAACCTCTGAATAAATAAGCTTCATTCTGTTCCAAATGGTAAAAATGACCGATTTTTGGTTTAGTTAAGGAAATTTAAGTGAAAAACAGCCAATATACCTCAGGTTTTTCGCTTCTTTCCACTCCAAAGGGCAGACT
>JAXJGV010000053.1:0-20718 GCA_036300205.1 Oscillospiraceae bacterium | reverse complement strand
AGCTGAGAAAGGAGCCTGTTACAAATGTCTGCTGAATTTGGAGTTACCTCTGGTCATTCCCTGTATTCCACCCACCGCTTCCGGGAGGATACCAAGCACATGGTCATCTTTGAAACGCTGGTCAAAACCGATGCCTTTGAGTCTTTCCAGTATGATCTTTACACCGATAATGGCAACAGCCACAACCGCACCCGGCTGTATCTTACGGAAGATGCCTACGCTTTCACCCTTCGGATGGAGGAAAAAGGCTATATCAGAATCATCCACCACGCTTCCGTTATCAACGGATATATCGTTGTGGATCGGAAGCGCAAAAAGAAAAACAATCGCCGTAAATAAAGGAGGAAATGAAAATGAACAAGAACGAAAAGCTGATCGAATCCATTACCGGCTTCTTTATCACCATGGGCAAGCGGGACGGCCACCGCAGCGATCACATCCTTTCGCTGCTGCGGGAAATTCATTTTACAGCCCTGTACCATGCTATCTGTGAAAATACCAGCCCGGTCTATTCCTTCGCTGCCATCAGTGACATTCCCGGTAAACTGAACTACCGCAGCACTCCGCTGTTTCCCGGCAATGCAACACTCCTCTGGACGGAGCAGACCTATCATGCCAATGACGATATTCTGTCTGCTACCCGCTACCTGGAACTCTGGGTTAAGGACGATATGACCCTGGCTGTGGTTTCCTGCTTCCGAACTGTATTCGATGACGAGGAATACATCACCGAGTACCGGGAGATTAAGGCGGACGGCTGGCCTGTGACCGACCCTGTTCTGGATATCGAAGAACTGTTCTGCGGCATTCAGGATATGTACCCGGATGAATTTGATCCGGATGCAGTCATCGTTTACGAGTCCTGATTAACTTAATGATCGTTCAAATAAAGGTGGTGTAGCAATCAGAGAGGTTGCGTAAAAATGTTCTTTGATTACTTCTATGAGCATGAAGCGGAACAGTTTGCCTTTTACATGATTCCAAAGGAAATTGTAGAAGATAAACCTTTTTGTGAACTGAGCGATGGGAGCAAGTTACTGTACAGTATCATTCTGGACCGGGTAAAACTATCCCGAAAAAACGGGTGGATCGATGATAAAAACCGTGTTTATATCATCTTCACCGTTGAGGAAGTCCAGAATACCATGCGCTGCGCCAAGCAGAAAGCTACCAAGCTGATGCAGGAACTGGAGACCATTGGTCTGATCGAGAAGAAACGGCAAGGTCTGGGCAAGCCAAATCTGCTTTATGTCAAAAACTTCGTCCGTAAGGGTCGAAAATCAAAATTCCAGAAGAATGAAAATCATACCTCTGGAAGTATGGAAATCGAAAATCCAGAAGTTCCAGAATCATACGGAATCAATAATAATCAAAATAATCCTGATTTTATCAATACTGACTCCTTCTTTCCTTCTACACCCAAAGAGATAGGACAGACGGACGGAATGATGGATCGAGAGAGAGTCAGAAAGCAAATTGAATATGATTGCCTGCAGCAGCGGTATCGCTCTGAGCAGCTGGACGAGCTGGTAGAGATCATGCTGGAGGTAATGATGAATCGCAGTCCTACCATTAAGATTGGCAGAGATGCGGAATATCCCACCTCCTATGTACAGGAACGATTTTCCAGAATCAATGCCCTGCACATAGAAAGGGTCATGGACGGCATTGCGGATAACCGGACACAGGTGTACAACATCCGTGCTTACTTACTGGCAACTCTGTTTAACTCCGTGTCCACTCTGGATAATTACAGCACAATGCAATATAACCACGATTTTGGCAGCTCCTGGTGAGCTGCTTTTTTTATGCCCGGATTCCGGGAGAAAGGAAACAAAATGAAGAAAAGACCTCTTGCCTATATCACTGCCCACTGGAGTGATAACGAATATGAAAACACGGAACGGGCCGCGAAATTTTGCAGAGCCGTTTACGATGCCGGTTTTTCACCCATCTGCCCTCTGCTGATCCACTCCCTGTTTCTCCGGGATGAGGTTCCCCAGGAACACAAAGACGGGCTGGACATGGCCAGAGATTACCTTCGCCGGTCCAATGTGCTGGTGGTCTGCGGCAGCTCCGTAGATGAGGCAGTAAAAAATGATATCGCAATGGCGGAACGGCTGCGGATTACCGCAACAACCCTGGACGGGATTCTGACCGTGAAAGGACAGGGCCGCCGTGACAAATAAAGATCAGCTGCATCGTTTGGTGGTCCCGCCCTAGTTTCCTTTACCTTCTCCCTGCAAATTCACAGAAAGGAGTTGATCGATCATGCAGGAAGAAGTGGAACAGAGGGTTGTCACCCTCATTGTTAACTGCACCAAGCTGACGGAACAGGAGCTCCGAAAAGCACTTGCAAAGCTCCTGGAACAGATGAAATCCCAGAAGCAGAGCAAGCAGCTTCACGGCAGAATGACTGTCAAACAGCTTGCTGCCCAGAATAAGGGGATGCAGAGCATTGAAGTCACCGATAAAAATATCGGTTCCTTCTCAAAAATCGCCCGGAAATACGGCATCGACTTTGCTCCCTTCAAAGCCAAAGGTCAGGATCGCTACTTTGTGTTTTTCAAAGCACAAGATACCGATGCCATGACCGCTGCGTTCAAAGAATATACGGAGAAAACCATCACGAAGGAGCGTAAACCCTCCATTCTTGCCAAGCTGGCGCATTTCAAGACCCTTATCAAGTCCGCTGTCGTTGACCGGACGAAGAAAAAGGAGCTGGAGCGTTAATGCAGGTCAACTGGAAGAAGCTCATTCTTCCCAACATTCCGTATTTCTTCATCGCCCTGTTTGCCACCAAGCTGGGTCAGGCGATTCGACTGGCTCCCGGTTCAGATCTTTCTGGAAAAATCATGCATTTCGTAGAAGGAATGGTTTTAGCCTTTGAATCCTCTATGCCCAGTTTCCACCCGGCAGATCTCTGTGTCGGCATTGCCGTAGCTCTGGGCATACGGCTTGCTGTGTATATAAAAGGCAAGAACGCAAAGAAGTTCCGCAAGGACATGGAATACGGCTCCGCCCGGTGGGGTACATCTGAGGACATCAAGCCCTACATTGACCCAGTGTTTGCCAACAACATCATTCTCACCCAGACGGAAAGCCTGACCATGAACAACCGGCCAGCAGATCCCAAAACTGCCAGAAATAAGAATGTGCTTATCATCGGTGGTTCCGGTTCCGGTAAGACCCGGTTCTGGCTGAAACCAAATCTGATGCAATGCACATCCAAGAAGTATCCAGTCAGCTTCGTAGTAACGGACCCCAAGGGCAGCATCGTGACTGAGTGCGGAAAGATGCTTTTGCGCTTCGGCTACCGGCTAAAAATCATGAACACCATCAACTTCAAAAAGTCCATGCACTACAATCCCTTCGCCTATATCCATAGCGAAAAGGATATTCTGAAGCTGGTGACGGTTCTCATTGCCAACACCAAAGGTGAAGGCAAAGCCGGTGATGATTTCTGGGTAAAAGCAGAAACCCTTCTGTACACCGCCCTGATTGGGTACATCCACTATGAAGCCCCTGTGGAGGAGCAGAACTTCTCAACCCTCATTGAGTTCATCAATGCCATGGAAGTCCGGGAAGACGATGAAGAGTTCCAGAATCCTGTGGATCTCATGTTTGCAGAACTGGAAAAGGAGAATCCACAGCACTTCGCTGTGCGGCAGTATAAGAAATACAAACTGGCAGCAGGCAAAACCGCAAAATCCATCCTGATCTCCTGCGGTGCAAGATTGGCACCCTTCGATATTCAGGAGCTGCGGGATCTGACTGCTTATGACGAGCTGGAACTGGACACCCTGGGTGACCGGAAGACAGCTCTTTTTCTTATCATGTCCGATACGGATGACACCTTCAACTTCCTGATCTCCATGTGCTACACCCAGCTGTTCAATCTGCTGTGCGAAAAGGCTGACGATGTTTACGGGGGCAGGCTTCCGGTTCATGTCCGGTGCCTCATTGACGAGGCAGCGAACATCGGACAGATTCCCCGTCTGGAGAAGCTGATCGCCACGATCCGCTCCAGAGAAATCTCTGCCTGCTTAGTTCTGCAGGCCCAGTCCCAGCTGAAAGCCATCTACAAGGACAATGCAGATACCATCATCGGCAACATGGACACTTCCATCTTCCTGGGCGGCAAAGAGCCAACTACCTTGAAGGAGCTGTCCACGGCACTGGGCAAGGAGACCATCGACACCTACAACACCGGTGAAAGCCGGGGCCGGGAGGTTTCCCACAGCCTCAACTACCAGAAGCTGGGTAAGGATCTTATGAGCCAGGATGAACTGGCAGTCATGGATGGCGGCAAGTGCATCCTGCAGCTTCGCGGTGTCAGACCGTTCCTCTCGAATAAATATGACATCACCAAGCATCCCAATTACAAGTACACATCCGACTATGACAAGAGAAACGAATTGGACATAGAGCGTTTCCTGTCCCACCGCCTCAAGCTCAAGCTGGACGATGCTTTTGAGGTGTATGAAGTTACTACGTCCGGCACAACCGCCTAAACAGGCGGAATCTTAAGAAAGGTTCAGAGAAGTAAACTGAAATGTCCCTTCAAAAAACACTAAATTTTTTGGAGGTACATTTATATGGCATTTTTCAACGCAGCTGTAGGCGTTCTGCAGACTCTGGTCGTGGCACTGGGTGCCGGTCTGGGTATCTGGGGCGCGATCAATCTTCTGGAAGGCTACGGCAACGACAACCCTGGTGCAAAGTCCCAGGGCATGAAGCAGCTCATGGCGGGCGGCGGTGTGGCGCTGATCGGCATCACCCTGGTTCCTCTGCTGTCCGGCCTGTTCGGCTAATTAACCCAAGGCACCTGCAATTTCCGCAGGTGCCTTTCTCATTCCAAACCGAAAGGATGATTATATGACGAAACACTTACGGGAATTCATTTCCCTTCTGATGGTGTTTGTTCTGTGTTTGGGAATGATACCGAGTTTCTTTGTAACAGAGGCCAGTGCTGCATCCACACAGGGCAGCATCATGCTGTTCGACTTTTCGGATAACGGCGACTACACCAGCCGCCTGAACAGTCAGCTTTCGGTATCCTACAAACCCAACGGATCTGGCACCACCAGAACAGCCTATATCAAAAACCTGGGCTGGCACTTTGCCCGGTACGGTAATGTCCCCTATGCGGACGATCCCCTTTACTGTATCGAACCCTGGCGCAACTATGGTGCCAGTACATCCGGTAACTCTGTCGACCGGGATATTACCCTGAACGGCAGCTACAGTTCATCTGGCAGTAACGTCTGGTACGCCATGCCTGCTGCCCGACGGGAAGCCATCGGCCTGATCCTGCTGTACAGTGACATGATGTGGGACGATTCTGTCAGCGTCTTCAATGTGAAGCGTGATTCTAACCCCAACGTTCCTCTCCGGGTGGCAACCCAGTTCCTGATCTATGAAATCGTCTGTGGTCTGCGCAATCCCACAACCTTTGCGCTGAACTCCACCAATGAGTGCGGAACTGCAGGCGATATCTTCTACAATGCCGGTGTTGCAGCAATTCCCAATTTTTCTCCCAATTATACCACTCTGGTTTCTTATGTTGAGAGCGCACTGCAGCGTCCCAGTTTCACCGGCAGCTCCAGTTCCAATGCTCCCACCATCACCCTGACCGGAGATGAAACCTCTGTCTATGACAGCAACGGCGTACTCTCCGACTGGAGTTTCAGCGATGGAAGCGGAGCGGAATTCTACAAGAGCGGCAACTACCTGTACATCTACCAGACCGGAACCATTTCTGAGTCCACGGTCTTTATGGCAACCAAGTATGTTCCTTCTGCCGCCAGCTCCACCTATAACATCTGGTATATGTCCGGTTCTTCCTACCAGACCACCATCTCCCTGGCAAGCCCCTCTTACGGCAATCTCAATGCCTATTTCAAGCTGAAGGCTCCTTCTCTTGGCGCACTCAGCCTGACCAAAACAACGGAGGATGGTCAGAATCTTGCCAACTGGCGCTTTGGTATCTACAGCAACAGCGCCTGTACATCTCTTGTTGCCGGTCCCTATACCACCAATTCCAGCGGTAAGATTTCTGTAACCGGCCTGTCTGCAGGAACCTACTACGTCAAGGAGCTGGGCCATACGGACAGCAGCATCAATGCGCTGTACTATTGCTCCAGTACCAACCCGCAGAAGGTTACCATCACCGCAGGCAGCACTGCTTCTGTCAGCTTCGTTAACAACCTGCATTGTCAACTATTCCAAAACACGGAACGTTTACATCGGCTACCGGAAGGCTGGCTATTCCAAGAAATATCTTGCAGAGCATGAAGCGGATATTCTTCTGCACAAAGCAGCCAAGAAGTATTTTGACGATCAGGGACTGGAAAAACTTCCGACGTTCAAAAGTCTGCAATCTGAGTATTCAGAGCTGATGGACCAAAAGAAATCCATGTATTTCGATTATAAAATAGCACAGAAAACGATGCGGGAATTGCAGGCTGCAAAAGCCAATGTGGATCGGTTGTTAAATATGGAGGTAACAAAATCCGAAGATGCAATAAATCATAATTATCAACAATGTAACTATATACTAACTTAATTCAATGATGTCCATTACGATGATTTCTTTATCTGCGCACTCGATGATTCCATCTTCAAATATGTAGAGCATACCATCTTCTGCTCGATACCAAGCGCCAGTAAAGTCTTTTGGTTCCAGAATCTTCGCATTTAATGCAATACAAACACAAATCAGCGCAGTAACGACTGCACCGAAGATAACTTTCCGCTTCATATTCTTCCTCCGCTTCCCTCTTCTGGAGATATTATACATTGCCGGATTGTGAAAGGCAATGCCGCAAAGCTTAAGAATTATGTAAACTTTCTGTTTCTTAATCTTTTATACTTAATAGAAAAAGCCCCGCCTTCCCGGAGGGACGGCGGGAGCTTCTGTTTGAGGTGTTCAGAATATCTGCCGGCTGGCCAGTTCATAGAACAAGCCTTTTCTTTCCATCAATTGTTCAAAATTACCTTCCTCCACAATCTGTCCCCCATCCATTACAAAGATGCGGTCACAGTGAATGATGGTAGAAAGCCGATGCGCTATGACAATCCGTGTTGCCTTGAGCTGGTCCAGGCTTTCGCAGACCATTGCCTGTGTGGCGTTGTCCAGAGCGCTGGTTGCTTCATCGAAAAACAACAGTTTCGGTTTGTTTACGATGGCTCTGGCAATGAGGATACGCTGCTTCTGGCCGCCTGAGATGGATCCGTCTCCTTCCGAGAGGACCGTGTGCAGTCCCATGGGCATATCCGCAATGTCCTTTTCCAGTCCAGCGTCCCGCACTGCCTGCTTGACCTGCTCCATTGTCGCGGAAGACGACGTGATGGTAATGTTGTCGTAAATGCTTCCGGTAATCAGTCCGCCATTTTGCAGCACCACGCCAAGCCGTTTGCGCAGCTCGCGCTTATCAATGCCGTCGATGTCCCGTCTGTCATAGTAAATCCGGCCCGTCTGCGGCTTCTCAAAACCCAAAAGCAGCTTGAGCAGTGTGGATTTTCCGCAGCCGGAAGAACCGACAATTCCAATATACTCTCCTGCCTTGATATGGAAGGAGAGATCCCTGATCACCGGTGGGGAGTCCTCGTCATAGGCAAAGGTGACGTTGCTGATCTCGATTTCTCCTGTAAGGTCGCCAGGCATTCCCGCATTCTCCTGCTGTTCGGGCAATGTATTCAGAATCGGTTTCATACGGTCAAAGGCCGGTCCAATGGCATTCACCTGCAAGTAAGCGGAAACAAGGTTCATCATGGCTGCGGAGAAAGAACTGAAGGCCGTAGTAAAGCCCATGAACGCACCTACGCTCATTTCTATGCTCTGATGAACCATGATATAGTAAAAGACCATAGAAAACAAAGTGCTGACGGTGCCGGAGAGAATCGTAACCATAAGATTATACTTTTCTTTCCGGATATCCAGCTTGCGGGATTCCGTATAGCCGCGCAGATACTCATACAGTGCCTGGTTCTCCGCCCCTGCTATGCGCAGTTTGGAAATACCATTTAAAAACTGGAACATCATAGAGGCAGCCTGCCCATCCAGTTCCATCTGCTCCCGCTCGTGCTTCATCTCCTTGCGTCCCAGCAAAAGGATGACTACCATAGCCGTAAGCAGCATCCAGATAGACATCCAGCTCAGCTTGCGGGTGTAGCGGAACATCCTCCAGAGATACATCAGGGAAAATACTGCAGTAAGACCCACACTGACCACAGTAGAGGCCAGCATAGAAAAGACCTGAGAGATTCCCATTGCCCGCTGCCCCAGGTCCGCACTGTCGTAGCTGCGGAAAAAGCTCTCCGGCAGATTGAACAGGCGGTCCAGCACCGCTGCCTGTACCGAATACTTCATCCGGTTCAGAGCACGGAAGTTGGCCAGGTTCTTAACAATGGTGAAACTGATATTGCCAAGAGAACAGGCAAGAATTACCGCGCAGACGCCCTGGAGTCCCGGTGCATCCCCCAGCGGAACAAACAGGTCAAACAGCTGCTCGTTGAGGTAGGGCGTCAAAAGACCCACCAGCGTTCCCAACAGAGTAAACAGCAGAATGTTGGCCACGTCCCGCCAGTTCATGTCCTGCAGGGCAAAGAGCATCAGCTTCTTCAGGGTAATCTCTTCCCGGGGAAACGGACGATAAAAAACCAGCGCCTTTGGGTCCAGCTGTGCGGCAACCTTCTGTGTTACCGGAGTAATGCTGTCATTTGCGGGATCCCAAAGGAGATATCTTCCGGCCTTCTGGGGCAGGCAAACCACCGGTTTTCCCTTGTCAACAAAACCCAGAAAAGGGCCAGCATCACTTCTGAACCAGTTTTCCTCCAGCAGGATGTCCCGGCAGATAAATCCGGAAACCCGCGCCATATCCTTTGCAGTAAAACGGCGGCCGCAGTTTGCCCGGAGCACATCCAGGCTCACCGGTTCGATGCCCTGCCAATCGCAGAGGCGAACGCAGGCATCGTAAAGGGCATGGCCTGTGTTCTCGTGGATCTGACGGCGCTCCGCTTTGCTGTTGCGGAAAAGCCGGTAAATGATTTCAAGGCTGCGGCTGTAGGCCATCTTCCGCTCCTCACCGGAAGCAAAGAGGTTCCGCTGGTCGCGCATATGCTCCAACCGGCAGCTTTCCACCGCGCTCTCTTCAAAGCCAATCTGGTCATAATCCCGCAGACCGGCTTTTTCCGAAAACCGGTCCCGGATCTCTTTGCTGTCATTTACGACCTCCAGTTCGCTGGGATCCAGCGCGGAAAGTCCGAACGCCCACCTGCAGGGATTGCCCTTGATGTCGGTGGAATCGTAAAACAATGCAGGGACAGTATCACCGGATGTCAACTCGCACAGCAGCCAGCGCCGCCCCGGTGAACCGTCTTTTTCCAGAGGAAGGATGAATACCAGCACACGGCCGGACAGAACGCGGTATGCTTCTCCTGTTTTTTCCGTCAGCAGCAGATGATTGCCCCTCAGCTTGATTGCTGTTGTGTCCACATACATCCCTCCTCTCTTATTCGTTGCTGATCAGAAGACGATAGAGTCCCTCCTGATCTCTGAGTTCCTCGTGGGTCCCTCGTTGTACAATTTGTCCTTTTTGCATGACCAGGATCTCATCACAGTCCCGGATGGTTGACAGGCGATGGGCAACAATGATGCAGGTGCAGCCGCGGCGCTTTATGTTGTCCATAATTTTCTTTTCCACGATGGGATCCAGTGCGCTGGTTGCCTCGTCCATTACGAGGATACTGGGGTTCAGAACCAGGGCACGGGCGATTTCCAGCCGCTGCCGCTGGCCGCCCGACAGATTCTGACCCTCTTCCGTCAGTTTGAAGTCGTAAGCACCCGGCAGTCTGGTAATGGTATCGTGAATACAGGCATCCTTGGCTGCATTCACAATATCCTGCTCCATAATGCTTTTGTTCCAGAGGGTCAGGTTATCCCGGATGGTTCCGGTGAAAATCGTGATGCTCTGGCTGACCGTGGCGATGCTGGCCGAAATGATCTCCGGCGGCACCTGCCGCAGGGGGATTCCGTCCACAAGGATTTCACCTTCCCATGGATCGTACAGGCTGCTGATGATTTTTGCCACGGTGGATTTTCCGCAGCCGGAGGCGCCCACCAGCGCCACCGACCGGCCAGGCCGTACATGGAAGGAGAAGTCTTTGATCAGCGGTCCCGCCAAAAGGCTGTAGCCAAACGAGATATCTTTGAGCTGCACATCTCCGGAGAGTTTTTCATCCATGGGATGAAATGTTTCCTGTAAGAACTGCGGCGCCATTTCATATTTCTGAATGTCTTCCACGCGGCTCATATCCGCCTTCAGAGTCTGGATTTTGTTGAAGAAACCAACCAGCTCGTTGATCGGCGCTGTAAATGAGCTGAGCAGCTGGTTAAACGCAACCAGCATACCGGCAGTAAGCGCGCCATTGATCACCAATGTGCCGCCTGCCATCAGCACCAGGATGCCGGCAGTGGAAGAGATTGCCTGGGGTGTGGCGGAAAGAATCTCCTGGGCCTTGCCCAGTTTCTGTTCCGTTCTTGCATTGCGGGCATAGTGGCCCAGAATGCGGGATACATACTCATTTTCCGCTCCGGATGCCTTCAGGGTGCTGGTGATGAAGAGTCCGGAATAAAAAGCGCCCACCATCTTTCCGGAATCCTGCTGCGCTTTCACGGAAAGTGTAGAGACTCTTTTGGAAATGATGTGGCTGGCCAGCAGGTTAATGCCCACGCCCGCCACGCCGATGACAGTTAACGCCGGGCTGTAAATAAGCATCAGTATCAGGTAAAAGCAGGCAACAAAGGTATTCAGAGCCGTTTCTGCCAACTCGCCCGCCAAAAAATCGGATACGTTGTTGTTATTCACGACCCGTTGCGAGAGATCGCCGGCATAGCGCTGATCGAAAAACGAAACCGGCAGCCGGAACAGCCGATAGAGGAATTTATAGGCCGACACCAGCGCCATTTTGGACTGAAGCTTGATCAGCACGATTCCGCGGTACCAGGTAAACAAGCACTGGAAAAGGATCGTGGCAGCCATTGCAATCAGCAGCGCACCCAGCCAGTCGGAGCTGCCGCCCAGCAGAATATTGTCAATAAATATCTGGGAAAAAACCGGCGTGATCAGTCCCGGTGCCACCAGCAGAAGTCCCGCAGCAACGAGCGCCGCTACGGCAACCCCCTGTCCCCTGAGCCGTTCCCGGATAAAGCCGTAAAGCGATGAAGTGCGCTTCCGCTTCTGAAAACCATCCCCCGGCTTAAACGACAGTACAATCCCGGTGAACGCGTCGTCCAGTTCCTCCAATGTCAGCTTGCGGCGTCCAACAGCCGGATCGTTGATATACGGGCAGCCGCCTTTAAACCCCTCAAAAACCACAAAATGGTTAAAGTTCCAGTGGATGATGGCGGGTGTCCGGATCTTGGCCAAAGCCTCCACACTCTTGGTGTAGCCCTTACAGGTCATGCCGAACTTCCGGGCGGCCTTCAGAATATTGCGGGCGTTGCAGCCATCCCGGGAAACACCGGTCTCAATGCGCATCTGCTCCAGGGGAATAAAGCAGCCGTAATACCCCAGCACCATCGCCAGCGATGCCGCGCCGCATTCTGTGGCTTCCATCTGGTAGATGGTGGGAGTTTTGACCCAGGTTCGCTTGAAACCCAGCTTTTTTTTGTGGTCCTTGGGGGCCTTGGTGAAAAGACCGGGCTTGCTTTCTTTGACCGGAGGCACTGATTTGGCGGCTTTGCGCTCATATTGTCCCTTTACTTTTGCCATTACCGCCCCTCCTTATCGACAGGTTTCACTGCCGAGGAGAGCTTTTCTTTCAGGAAGGGAATCAGCATGGTAATGGGTGCCTTTTCTTCGGTAACGATGTCCACTGTCACCAGGGTTCCATCTGCCACGATCAGGTCAGCGCCTTTTTTGCTGGACCACCAGTAACCGCTGGCAGTGTATTCATCGGTGCGCAGGCGGCAGGTGACCGCCACCACAGGGCCGTTCTGGGTGAATGCCTGGGCCAGCATATCATCGCCCAGGGTACTGCGGATGCTGCTTGCAGGTGTCACATAGTCATCCACCGCAACCACATCGGCCTTCATATGTCCATATTCCTGCCGGTTGATGGTGGTGGGGCATACAATGACTTCCATTCCGGGTACTACCTTTTTGCCAGAGCTGATGGGAATGTAGCAGATGATGCAATCCTCGTCGGAGAACTGACGGATGGTAACAACCTCCGCACCCTGGCCAACCGCTGCGCCGACGCCTACCTTCATATCGGTTACCGTTCCGGAGACGGTTGCCCGGATGCTGGTCTTTTCCAGATTGTACCGGTATCTTTCGATTTCCGCATCCAGACTGCTGAGCACGGCGGCGCGGGTGGCCTCAAACTGTTCCTCATAGCTGTCGCCCTGAATTGCAGAGCCTACGATGGCCGCCTGTACCTGTCCTCTGATGGAGGTGATATTGGCTTCCAGATTTGACTGCTGGGAGTAAAGGGTGCTGTAGTCATTGTTATACTGATTATAGAGCGCAGCCAGCTGTTCCTTTTCCGCATTCTCCTCGGCACGGTCGTTGTTATAATCGGTGTAAGCTTTTCTTGCGTCCTGATAAGCCTGCTCCTGCTGGTCTACTGCGCTTTTTGCTTCGTCACGGCTGGCTTGTGCCTGCTGAACAGATGAATACGCATCCTGCAGACCGGAAAGGGTCGCACTGTCCACCAAAGGACCAATGACCGTGCTCTGCAGGAAAGCAAAGGCTTCGGGGGCAGCATCGGCGGCGATTCCGTTGACCTGCGCCTTCAGTGCATTCAGTCCATCCACAACTTCCTTTGCCGCATCCACATCGCCCTTTTTCCCGTTGGCAGCATCGGTCTTGCCTTGCAGATCTGTTTCCGCGGTGCTGATATCGTTTTCCAGTTCTCTGATAGCATCGTCCTGCTCCGGTTCAAGGGACTCTGCATCTAATTCGTCCTGAAGTGTTTGCAGCTGTTCTTCCAGGTAAGCAAGTTCCTGTTCACTTGCTTTTCTGTCTTCCTCCAAAGACTGCCATTCTGCAGCTGCGCTGGTGTATTCTGTCTGTGCAGGTCCCAGCTGCGCATCAATCTGGCTTATGGCAGACGCCTTGATGGCTTGCGCCTGTTGCTGATAAGCGGATCGGGCGTTACTCAATGCAAGCTCTGCCGAAGACAGGTTAGAGCTGAGGATGGGCATATTCTGGCTGTAAGCCGCCTGTGCTTCGCTGAAGGCAATCTCAATCTCGCTGTCGGCAGTAGATGCGATATAGCTGTAGTACTCTTCTCTGGCAGATTCCATTCTGTTTTTCGCCGCAGTAACCTTCGGGCGCAGGGATGCCAGCTCTGACTGGTAAACCGCCAGCATCGCCTGGTTCTGGTCCCCTTCAACGCTCACGCTGCTGATCTGCGTCTTCAGATTGATCAGATCCCGGTTATCCGTGGTGACCACATCATCCACGCTGGTGAGGGTCACCGCCTCCACTCTGGCCCGGCGGTCCAGCAATGCGTCCAGTTCCTGCTGCATGGACTCGTCTGCCAGGGTAAGCAGAACGTCTCCCTCCTCCACAGGGTCCCCGATTTCCACCTCCAGCGTAGCCACAATGCCTCCCGTTTCCGAAGCCAGGGTGAACGCCCTCTGGTCTGACACAAAAATGCCGTTGGCCTCCAGGTTGATGGGGAGGCGGCCCACTATGGACCACACCAGTGTCACAGCCACAATCACAGCGCCGCCCAGCAGCGCCACCCAGAAGGAAGGCGGTGTAATCACGATCATTTTATCCAGCTGGTCAGGGGAGGACATCCGCTCCAGCAGAGATTTACGGTAGATTTGTTTTGCCAACAGGCTCACGACCTTTCCGAGAATGGTTCATTCCTTTTTACACTGTCAGCGAATAAGCATTGCGCCCGTGAATTCTCACAGGGGATGCACCGCTTTCCAAAAGGCATACCATTTCCATAATAAAAAAATTGTATCACAGCAAGGCCATCAAAAGGCCGACAAATCGTCGGGTAATAAAAAGACTGTGTCGAAACACAAGTGTTCCAACACAGTCTTCGGGAATCATTCCGATTCAGGCAAACAGGTCCGCCAACTCCGGGCAGATCTCCTCTGCCCGACGCTCCAGCGCTTCCAGAAGGGCATACCCCTCTTTTCCCCCGGCGCGCTCCAGGCCGCAGCAGAGGGAAAGTCTGTCCATCACCGCTGTCACCCGGCGCACGGTTTCGGCATCCGGCAGACCATCTGTGTAGTTTTCCAGCCGTCCGCCGGTATAAGCGCCGTTTTCAATGCCCAGAAAGGTCTGGGCCATGGGAACGATGTATTCCCCTGTGGCAAAGAGCAAACCCATGCAGTCAGCCAGCAGTTCATCCCAGATCGGGTTCTTCTTTTCCGGGAAAAGACTGCGGCAGACAAAGTGCGTCAACTCATGGTATCTGCGGATCTCCCGGGATAAACGCAGCCATGTTTCGCTGTCATAGGGGGTGCGCTCCGCCGGAACGGCGCTGTACGGCCCTTCTGACAGCAGCAGGATTGTCTCCCTGTAGTTGGAGGGGACCACTGTAAAGCGGGCAAACTCCCCGGAGGGATCTTCTCCGCCGCCTTCCCGGTATGCCTCCATATGGGCGTGGATTTTGCTCCAGTCATTGATTCCGCTGATGCAGCTGCCGCCCATAGTGGCCGGCACTTCCACCGGCTCACAGCGGCAGGCCATGATGCGGTAGAAGCATTCAAAGTCGGCTCTGTCAGCAAGAAATACCACCGTAACCTCACCTGCCGGAGTTTGCTCCAGGGTCAGGCGATCATCGGCAGAACCTGTAAAATGGGAGAGGCTTCCCTCATAGTGATATCCTTTCCGCACAATAGAGCGGTAAAGCTCGCTTTGCGACGCACCCTTTTCCGGCTTTACGTATAACTGGGGAAAGCGTTTGGCCAACATCTCTACGACTGTCATATCCTGTCTCCTTTCCCATCTGATTGCTTCTATGGATCAACAGCGTGACCTATGACACCCGGTGGGCACAGGTCACGCTGGTGAAGAATATGACTTCTTACTGTGTTTTTATCGCTTTATGGATCGATCATTCTTTTTACCAATGGCGACCGGTACACTCGTAAATCAGATCATCAGTCGCAATAGCAAATGCAGCAACGCAAGCAGCGCCAATAAGGGCAAGGCCGATCGTACCCAGTACACTTCCGCCGCTCACCTGCTCCAACAGTTCTTCGGACAGTTCGCCTCTCTCAGCCTGTGTAGCCCACTGTTCCAACTGCTTGACAGAGATTTCACCGTCTGCAACCTTGAGAAGCATTTCGCGAATGCCCAGGATATCCTCCTCGGTTAGTTCCAAACCCTTTGCCTGCAGCGCGGCCTGCACCTCGGCAGCAGTCTCCAGCTCAAACAGACCCTTGATAAAGGCCTCGTCCGCAAAGATTTCCTTTATCTTTTCCATGTTCATGATGATTTCTCCTGCTTTTATGAATAAATTTTATGGAGCCAACAGTTCGGTTGGTATCCTTACCAATGGCGGCCGGTGGCAGACTGAATGGCATTGTCCACTGCCACAGCAATTCCCGCAACACAGATCACGCCAAGGGCTACCAAGGCAATCGTGCCCAGAACTGAGCCGCCGCTCACCTGCTCCAGAGCTTCGTCGGGCAGCTCGCCGTTCTCGGCCTGCTTGGCCCACAGCTCTGCCTGCTCGGCAGAGATCTCGCCGTTTTCCAGCTTGACAAGCAGCTCGCGAATGCCGAGGATTTCCTCCTCGCACATCTCCACGCCCTTTTCCTTCAGCGCGGCCTGCACTTCGGCAGCGGACTCCAGCTCAAACAGAACTTTGACGAACGCCTCGTCCGAAAAGACTTCCTTTATCTTTTCTATGTTCATAATATATCCCCCTAAATAAAACTTTGTGTTCCTTTTTTAAGCGGGAAAGTTGGTGAGGTACTAGGCCCACAGCCGTTTCAATCCCTCGCAGACCAGTTCTTCCACCAGCTCGGCTCTATCCCGGGGCAAATATCCGGAATGGACGGAGCGGCAGAGGGTCACAAGGGAAGGTTCCCACGGCTGACTGCCCAGCCAGTTGAAAAAATGGTCGATGCGTGTACGGATCTGCTTCTCCTCCGCCGGCGCTTCCTCTGTCGGCGGTTCCGTGTAGCGCAGATAGTACCGCCCGTTTTCCGCCTCCGCCCGGATCAACGCACGTGGCAGGATGCGAAAGGGATGATAGGGATTCTCGTTGAATTCCTCATATGCTTCCTTGGTGATTTCGATACGCTTTGAGGCAGTGGTTGACAGGGAATTATCCCAGCAAAAATAGTCCAGGTCGATATCAAGGACTACATTTTCAAGCACCCCGGTATCGCTGAGCGCCCCTTCATGATAGGTATAAAAGCCGTAGCCATCCGCCCCATCTCTTCGTTTATCCGCATGCAGAAAGGGGATATACTTCCCCGGCTCCAGAACATGGTTCCCCCGAAGCCGAATCAGCTGTTCCTCCGTGGAAAAGGGCTGCTTCACCAACCCCTTCATGTTGAACATTTGGGAAAACAACCCCTCATACAGCGCCGGAACAATGAAGTCGGCAATGCCGAGGTGCGAGTAGGTAAACGCCCTGCGCTCTTCCAGGCTGGAAAAGGGCTTTGAAAAATCATGAAAGTACCCGCCGCAGGTCAGGTCATCGTGGTGATCTACATGGAACAGCACGTTTCCACGCGGGGCGATCCAACCCTTTTCCACCGCAAGTCCCCAGTAATAGAACGCCTCGTGATGCTCCTCCATGGTCAGAAAAGGCATTTTTAATTTCATGCCTCCACCTCCCGGATGTAGCGGTAAACCATAGGGAAGGCGGTAATGAACCAGGCGGAAAACCGCTGCGGATGGCACCGCAGTTCCTCAGCCAGGTCCTCCAGCTTCACCCATTTCATCTCCCCGATCTCTTCGGGATCAGGGGTGAAGGGACCGTCATACCGCCCCACAAAAACATGGTCAAGCTCATATTCCGCAAGTTCTCCGAAGTCCTCACGGTAGACAAAAGAGGTCAGGTGGTGCAAATTTTCCATCTCATACCGAATACGAACCTCTTCCCACAGCCGGCGGGAAACTGCTTCTTCCAAATGCTCGCCCACCCTTGGATGGGAGCAGCAGGTATTGGCCCACAGGCCTGCTGAGTGATATTTCCCGGCTGCCCGTTTCTGGATCAGCATCTCATCCCCGCGATAGAGAAACACAGAAAACGCCCGGTGCAGCAGGGACTTCTGATGCGCCTCCAGCTTACCGGCTTCGCCCACCGGCGCATCCAGCAGGTCAACCAAAATCAGCCGATCCTCCATTACAGTTCCTCCTGCGGCTCGGGGCAGATGGGACAGCAGGTGCAGCCCATAAACAGCTCCCCTTTTTGTTTGTAATTGACTGCCGCACAGGGCAGGCAGTACCGCTGATATTTGCAGCCGCTGCAAGGTTCCTGCGGCGCATCTTCCATGGCGCGGAGTTTTTTCAGGACTTCAGAGCCCTGCCAGTAGGCCAGAATATCATCCCAGCCCTCCTCAATCTCCAGATGGCGGCAGGGGGTCAGCTTTCCATCGGCACTGACGGAGATTCCGTCCCGTCCTGCGCCGCAGCCCCGGCTGATGCCGCGGTTGATATTGGTGAAAAACCGCTGCCCTGTAAGCGCCCGCAGCTGGGAGAAGCAGCCCTCCACCGTCACCTTCACCGGACCCTGATAGGCGCGGATGGTTTTGGCAATTTCCCGCACCTGCTCTCCCGTGGGGAGGCTGGGAAGTTCATGGTCGGCGTTGGGCTTAAAGACAAGCACCACCAGTTCGGATACGCCGTATCGCTCTGCCAGCTCCAGCATGGCAGGGAAATCATCGGCGTTGAAGGAGTGCATCACCCAGTTGATATATGTATTCGCAAACGCTTTCTTCTGCAGCAATTCCAATGCGCGGATGGCAAGGTCGTAACCGTCACGGCTCTTCCGGTTGATTGCCTCGGTGGAGCCATTGAGGGAGATGTAGATGTGGTTTACGCCGCAATCGATCAGTTTCTGCAGGCTTTCTTCATGGATTCCCCAGCCGGAGAGGGCTACATTGGACTGTAAGCCGTGTTCCCGGCAGAACGAGATCAGCTGGTGCAGATGGGGGTAGCACATGGTTTCTCCACCGCTGAGGTTGATATGGTGCACGCCGTGCTCAGCCGCGTTTTTCAGCCAGTAGAGGGCCTTGTCCAGGGGCAGATCCTTGCCCTTGTTCAAATCGCAGTAGCACTGGGGACAGCGCAGCGGGCAGCGGGAGGTCAGTTCCAGATTCATCTGCACCGGCGCGTAGAAAGCGCGGTAATCCTTGGCCATCACGCCGTTATGCCGCAGGTACACCTTTGCCCCCAAGGGTTTCCCGTTTTCAAAGGGAATCTTGAAGTGGGCAATGTCGTTTTGGATAAAGGGCTGGTAATTGGGATCTGTTGTCAGAAAACGCAGCACATCCGCTTTCTTTTCCGGAAGACACAGACCCTCGCCCTCCAGAAAGTCCAGCCAGTGCCGGATGACCTCCGGCTTATTGGACAGCATGATGTTGATACCGATCTTATGGGAAATCCGGTCAGCAAAAAGGTCAAAATCCGTATGGAGCAGACCGCAGCCGCCCTCTGTCTGGCATTTGCGGAGGAATGTATCCAGCGCCGCCAGATCTCCCGGCCAGTTCAGGTCAGTCAGATATCCCAGCGCATCCTCGCGTTTCATATCCTCCGGGAACACCCGCAGGCTGTCATCCTGCCCCCGTCCGGACATGGCGCCCAGTTGGAAAAGCTCCCTGCATCGTCCGTTCAAGCTCTCCACACACTCGGCCACCCGGTGACGCAGTGCGTTTGCCCGTTCTTTTCCCGCCAGAGCTGGTAAAGCCGTTTCATAAAAAGCGGATGCATCGACGCCGGGCTTCAAAGCCGAAGCGTCGATAAAATAGCAGGGAGCGATATCCTGTGCGGCGCAGGCCTCATAATCCAGCTCCAGCCAGTAGTTCTTCACCAGCTCACGATCGGTATCCCCTCGGAAGGAGTAGTCACATCGCCTGGAATCATCCGAAAGATGAACTTCTAAAATGACCTCCTCGGTCTCCCGTTCTCCAAAGGCCGCACGGACATTTTCCAGCCGCCGCTGCACTTCTGAATCAAAGAGGGCCGGGTAGCTTTGTCGGAAAAACCAGTCTATATAGTCGCCAAGCTTATGCGATGCCATATCGCTCCTCCTTTCCATTTGGCAGCAGCGTGACCCGTGACAACGGATGCGCCACGAGTCACGCTGCTAACTACTATGTTATGCTTGCTTTGTTCCCTGCCGCGGCTCTCACCAGCCACGCCTGCCGGTGATTAAATTGTATGACGCAACACCGACGGCAGCACCGCCGGCAGCAGCTCCAGCGTAGCATACCACTGAGATGATAGCACCGATTACCGAGGCTACCACTACTCCTCCGGCCACATACTCCAGCATCTCCTCGGGAAGCTCGCCGCGGTCCGCCTGTTTCGACCACTGTTCCAACTGTTCAGCGGAGATTTCGGCATTGTCCATCTTCACAAGCGCCTCACGGATGCTGAGGATCTCCTGCTCGGTCAGCTCAACGCCCTTTTCCTTCAGCGCAGCCTGTACCTGTGCTGCGGTTTCCAGCTCAAACAACTGCTTTATAAATGCTTCATCGGCAAATACTGCCTTCATTTTTTCCAGATCCATATGCATTCTCCTTTCATCATTCTGTAGAATCACCAGCCGTGCCTGTCGACAGCCGCTGCGACGCCAGCGCCAATCGCTGCACCGACCATAGTGACTAATCCCGTTATAGCAGCTTTCGTCCCTATAATAGCAATAATCGCCCCTATAATACTACCTCCTGCCACCTGTTCCAGCGCCTCTTCGGAAAGCTCACCATTCTCTCCCTGCGCGGCCCACTTCTCCAGCTGCTCGGCAGAGATCTCGCCGCGTTCCACCTTGATAATAAAATCACGGATACCCAGAATCTCTTCCTCAGTCAGTTCAACTCCCCTTTCCTTCAGCGCCGCCTGCACCTGCGCGGCGGTTTCCAGCTCAAACAACTGCTTCATAAATGCTTCATCGGCAAATACTGCCTTCATTTTTTCCAGATTCATATGCATTCTCCTTTTAACGATTTCTGAGATCACCAACGATTTTTAATTGCATGCGCTGCGCCGTATATCAGGCCAGCGACAGCGGCGGCGGTTCCTGCCTTAATCAAGAAAGTGACTACTGCTGCGGCAACAAGCGAAGCGCATCCTCCGCTCACCTGTTCCAGTAATTCTTCGGAAAGCTCGCCGCTCTCCGCCTGTTCGACCCACTTCTCCAGCTGCTCGGCGGAGATCTCGCCGCCTTCCACCTTGAGGAACAGCTCACGAACGCCAAGGATCTCATTCTCTGACAGCTCGACGCCCTTTTCCTGCAGCGCCGCCTGCACTTCTGCTACGGTCTCCAGTTCAAACAAGCTCTTGAAAAACGCCTCGTCTGAGAGTACTTCTTTCATTTTTTCGATGTTCATCATATACCTCCAAATTTACTTTATTTTCATTAATGCTTATCGACTTAACTCAGCACACCACAAGATGTAGCAACCGCTCTGACAAGTCGCAGGAATACCTGATCTCCCGTCATGCGGCGGTTGAAACGGAAGCAGAACTCATCCAGATATGATTGCAGCTTGGTGCATCT
>JAXJGV010000052.1:0-7615 GCA_036300205.1 Oscillospiraceae bacterium | reverse complement strand
TTTTCTTCTTGCGGAAGCTGTACTCGATATCTGTGAATGTTTCCTGCTTCATTGCATTGCACCACCATTGTTTTGATGGAGTTATTATACCATATCTGGAACCTATTTGGTAGTGCGGATTAAATCAGAGGTTCCTTAGTTTGCGCGTGGAGCATGGAGTTATGGGAGAAAGCTGCTCTGGCAAAAGAATTGCGATACAAATTTACAATTTATTCAAAAATAATCTTATAAACCCTATTGACAGTCATATGACCATGTGATATTATCGTGTCACAACAGAAGGAAAGGAGAAATGGAACATGACATGTCCCTTCTGCGGCAGTGAAATGCGCCACGGTGAGATAACTGCCGACAATACCATCCTCCGCTGGATCGAAGGGGACCAGCCCAAAAGCAAAGTCCGGAAAATTTTCTCCCTGCGCACGGAAGGAAACCTTCTGAAGGTGCCTCAAACGGCCTGGCGACCCTGGATTCCTGCCGACTTCTGCCCCAAGTGCAAAAAGATGATCTTCGAAACCGACATTCTCCAAACATAACCCCAAACTTTACTCTCCACTCTACACGATTCACACTAAAAAAAGGAGGCATTCCCATGCAGTGGACAATTCCCGGAACGACGTTAACAGGCGAACGCGGCGAAGCGGACCGGACTCCGGAACGGTTTCAGGCCATGTTCCTGGCAGGCGGGCTGACGCTGAGCCAGGTGGCCAGCATTACGGGCCTGGAGCCTTACACCATTCAGAACTGGGTCAAGCGGGGGTTTCTCCCCTCCCCTGTCAATAAGCGCTATGACATGGAACAGGTCTGCCGGCTCATCAATATTAATATCTTGAAAGGCACCATGCCCTTGGAGCAGATCATCAAGCTGATGGCCTACCTGAACGGCGACCTGGCGGACGAAAGCGACGATTTGGTGGATGACACCATGCTGTTTTTCCTGTTCGTGAAGCTGGCGGCCCGCGCCCGGTACATCGGCGGCACGGAGACCTGGGACGATGCCCTGGAACACGTTACCCAGGACTACGAAGAGCCTATCCCCGGGGCGCGGCAGAAGCTCATCAAGGTGCTGAAAGTTATGTTAACCATCTGGATGGCGAACCGACTGAAAGCGGAAGCGGAAAACATGATCGCGGAGCTGTAACGCACCGCAAACAAACCACACACGGCAAAAACTTTCGATAAAAGGAGAACAAACCAATGGAAGAAAACGGAACCTACAGCTGGACCCCCAACCAGCCCACCAAACCGCAAAAGAAAAAGCCCGACTTTAAGCGGGCAGGCAAAACCGTCCTGGTGGTATCCCTGGCCCTGATCCTGATGATCCTGGCAGGCACCTGCTTCTACACCGTGGACGACAAACAGCAGGCCGTGGTCACCACCTTCGGCAAGGTCACGGACATCACCGACGCCGGCGTGCATTTTAAACTGCCCTTCGGCATCCAGAAGGTGGAAAAGGTGGACGTGAACGTCTACCAGAAGATCGAGCTGGGCTATGACAGCAACAGCAGCGGCTACTCCACCAATTCCGACGAAAGCACCATGATCACCGGCGACTACAACATCGTCAACGTGGATTTCTTTGTGGAATACAAAATTTCCGACCCGGTGCAGTACCTGTATTCCTCCAATGATCCGGAGCTGATCCTGCGGAACCTGATCCAGAGCCAGGTGCGCAACGTGGTGGGTTCCTCCACCGTGGACGCCGTCCTCACCGACGGCAAGGAGAACATCCAGATGCAGGTGAAGGAGCTGGTAACGGAGATCCTGAAGGAATACGACATCGGCTTGACCCTGGTGGATGTAAAGATCCAGGACGCGGAGCCGCCCACGACGGAGGTGGTGGAAGCCTTTAAGGCCGTGGAGACCGCCAAACAGCAGGCCGAGACCGTCATCAACGACGCCAAGGCCTACCAGAACGCCAAGCTCCCGGAAGCCCAGGCCCAGGCGGACAAGCTGATCCAGAACGCTGAATACCTGAAGCAGAAGCGCATCAACGAAGCCATCGAGCAGGTGGCCATGTTCGAGGCCATGTACACCGAGTACCAGCAGAACCCCGGCATCACCCGGTCCCGGATGTACTATGAAGCCATTTCCGAAATCCTGCCCGATGTGAAGCTGTACATCAACTCCGGCAGTTCCTCCAACCTTCAGACCCTCCTGCCCCTGGAGTCTCTGGTCAGTGCCGGTTCTGCCGCAAACTAAAGTCCCCGCCTGCGGGAAACGCAACGTATCAATCGAATATTGAGGTAACAAATATGAAAAAAAGCGGAATCATTATCATCCTTCTGGTGCTCATTGCCCTGGTGGGCGTGAACTCCGTGTTCACCGTGCAGGAAAATGAATACGCCTGTACCGTCCGGTTCTCCAAGATCATCGACACCACCGACGAAGCGGGCCTGCACTTCAAGGTCCCCTTTGTGGACAGCGTGAAGTATTTCAGCAAGGCCACCCAGCTGTACGACATCCCCCCTTCCGAGGTCCTGACCTCCGATAAGCAGAACATGACGGTGGACTGCTACATCCTGTGGAGCATTTCCGACCCCAAGCTGTTCTACCAGACCATCTCCACCACCGCCCGTGCGGAGGAGCGGCTGGACGCCATCACCTACAGCGCCCTGAAGACCGACATGGGCACCCTGGCCCAGGCGGACATCATCAACATGAACGACGGCGCGGAGCGCAACGCCATCTATGAAAAGATCGCCACGGAAGTGGATGCCGCCGCCGCGGCCTACGGCATCCGGGTGGAGGACGTGAAGATCAAGCAGTTCGACCTGCCGGAATCCAACCTGAACGCGGTGTATAACCGCATGATCTCCGAGCGGAACCAGATGGCGGAGAAGTACACCGCCGACGGCAACTACGATGCCTCCATCATCCGCAACGATGTGGACAAGCAGGTGGACATCATGGTCTCCGACGCCAAGGTGGAAGCCGCCAAGCTGGAGGCCGAAGGCGAAGCCGAATACATGCGCCTGCTGGCGGAAGCCTACAACACCGCCGACAAGAAGGAATTCTACGAATTCACCCTGGCCCTGGACGCTCTGAAAGCCAGCCTGGACGGCGACGAAAAGACCGTCATCCTGGACGGCAGCTCCGAACTGGCCCAGATCCTCATGGGAGCGAATTAAATCCAGAACCCGGAATAAAAAACCGCACTCCGTTCCCAGGAATGGAGTGTTGTTTTTGTATAGTAGAAGGAGAAAACGCTGCCTGTTTTGCGCAGAAAGCATAAATTGCAGCGCAGTAACAAATATGTCATCCTGAGCGGAGCGGAACGCGGAGCCGAAGGATCTGCGCACTTGTGATACCCTGAAATAAAACGATGGTGCGTAGATCCTTCGACTCGCTGCGCTCACTCAGGATGACGTGGCGTTTGCTTTTGCGATGTTATGGAAGGTGCGTTTCCTTTGTCAGCTGCCGCCAACTCAGTCTTGGATGCGTATTCTCAGCAAGAGAAAGGATCGTTTCGCATACCAGCCCCTGTAGGGCGGGGGCACGCCCCCGCCGGGCACCTGCGAAACTGGGCGCTTTCGCTTTTCGCAGAAGGGTATCCCGATGCTTCTATTGAAAACGCTCACTTAATGCAATTGCCCGGCGGAGGCATGCCTCCGCCCTACAGGGGTGCTCTTATACAAACTGCAAGTCACATTTGTTTTTTTACGATACGAAAACCGCACCCCATTCCAATGAACAGGGTGCGGTTTTTTGATTCTTTCCGTATTATTTCCACAGTCCGTCCGGGTATTTCCCTTCCTGGGTCATGGCCTTCAGGGCGGCCACCACCATGGGCTTGTCCGCCGCGTAGGTCACGCCGAACCACTTGTCCGGGGAAGACAGAACCTTCATGGAGATGCGGCCTTCGCTGATGAGCTGACCCACAAAGGTGGGCAGCAGGAATTCCCCCTTCATGGGATTTTCCTTCAGGGCGAAGTTCAGAAACGCCGGGAAATGGGTTTCGATCTCTTCCAGGAAGGAGGGCATGAAGCCCAGCAGGTTCATGGACACCAGGGTCTTGGGGTCCAGATCCACCCAGCCGCCGCCGTTGGGCATCCGGATGCCGCCGGGGTACTTTTCAATGCCGGTGGTCTCCACGATCTTGGTCAGGTAGCCCTTGTCATCGGCCTTGCAGATACCCCGGGTGACGCCGCCGTGCTCGGTGACGGTCTTGCTCACTTCATAGCCCACCATGCAGTAGCTGTAGGGGTCTTCCGTATTGGAAAGCTGGTTAAAAATGGTCTGGAACGCGGATTTTCCGTAGAAATCGTCGGCGTTCAGCACCGCGAAGGGGGCGCCGCCGATGGCCTCCCGGGCGGAGAGCACCGCGTGGCAGGTGCCCCAGGGCTTTACCCGGCCCTCGGGGACGGAATATCCCTGGGGCAGCATGGTCAGCTCCTGATAGGCATAGCGGATCTCCATGGGGCACTTTTCCAGACGCTTTCCCACGGTATCCATAAAATCCTGACGGATAGCTTCTTTGATAATGATAACGGCGGTTTCAAAGCCCGCCTGGTAGGCGTCGTACAGGGAATAGTCCAGAATGGCTTCTCCCTGAGAGCCTACGGGGTCGATCTGCTTCAGGCCGCCATACCGGCTGCCCATGCCGGCTGCCATGACGACAAGAACAGGTTTCTTTTTCATAGGGATATCTCCTTCATTGCGGATGTTTTTTCTTATTATACAGAATTTCACAGGAGAAAGCAAGAGAAACAGGGCGAATACCAGATTTTACTGTGGAAAAACGGGAGCGGCGGCGCCCCTCCCCTATCTATCCTGGAATTTGCTTACTTCCACAATCCGTCGGGGTACAGACCCTGATCCGTCATGTTCTTCAGAGCGGCCACCACCACAGGCTTGTCCGCCGCGTAGGTCACGCCGTACCAGCGGTCGGAGGTGGACAGCACCTTCACGCTTGCCTTGCCCTCCTGGATCAGCTGGGAGATGGGGCTGGGCAGGAAATACTCGCCCTTCATGGGATTTTCTGCCAGGGTCTTCTCCAGGAAGGGGATGAACCGGGCCTTGACCTCGTCCAGGAAGCTGGGCATGAAGCCCCACATGTTCATGGACACAATAGTGTCGGGAGCCAGGTCCACGAACTTGCCGCCGTCGGCATAGCGGATGCCGCCCTGGTACTGCTCAATGCTGGTGCGCTCGGTGACTTCGGTGAGCATCCCGTTTTCGTCGGTGATGCACACGCCCCGGGCCACGCTGCCGTTTTCGGTGACGGTCTTGCACAGCTCATAGCCCACCATGCAGTGGCCGCAGGGATCCTGGGTGGAGGACAGGCGGTCGTAGATCAGCTTGAAGGCGGTCTTGCCGTAGTAGTCATCGGCGTTGATGACCGCAAAGGGGGCGCCGTCAATGGCCTCGGCAGCGCACAGCACCGCGTGGGCAGTGCCGAAGGGCTTGGTGCGGCCTTCGGGAACGGAGTAGCCCTCAGGCAGCTTGTCCAGCTCCTGGTAAGCATAGCGGATCTCCACGGGAGCCTTTTCCAGGCGCTGGCCCACGGTGTCCATGAAATCCTTTTTGATGGCTTCCTTAATAATAATGACAACGGTGTCAAAACCGGCCTGATGCGCGTCATAGACAGAATAATCCAGAATGGCCTCGCCCTGAGAGCCAACGGGATCGATCTGCTTCAGACCGCCATACCGGCTGCCCATGCCGGCTGCCATCACGACAAGAACAGGTTTTTTTGCCATGTTGTGTATCTCCTTTGTGTTTTGATAAATTGCAGAATCATTATAGACTGCCCTACAAAAGAATGCAAGGGAAGCGGCAAAAATTTGTGCAGAATTTTTATAAAAGAATGCAGGAGGGCATTGCCCCCCTGCAAATGTTCAATCCAATTGTGCTCCGTCCAGATAAATGCTGTCCCCCTTCAGCTTCTCCCAGGAGAACTCCCCTGCCAGCTCCCTGGCGGAAATGGCGCACTTCCGGTCCATCAGCCCTCCGGCATAGGCCAGGGTCCCAATGAGCTGTTCCGGGGTCACCCGCTTGCGAAGCTCTCCCAGATCCAGATCCCTGTCCCGCTTGCTCAGCCGCCGCCCGTCCGGGGCCAGGAGCATGGGCACGTGGCCGTATTCCGGGTGGGGAAATCCGAACAAGTCCTGTAAGTACATCTGCCGGGGCGCGGAACTCAATAAATCCATGCCCCGCACCACTTCCGTGACCCCGGCTTCCCCGTCGTCCACGGTCACCGCCAGCTGGTAAACGTACACTCCGTCCGCCCGGCGCACCACCATGTCGCCGCAGTCCGTGGCAAGGTTTAATTCGTAGTGTCCCTGCACCTTGTCTTCCACGGCCCACACCTTGTCCGGGACCATCACCCGCCAGGCGGGCTTCCGGTCAAAACGGGCGCGTTCCGCATCCGTCAGGTTCCGGCAGGTGCCGGGATACACATAGGTGCCGTCGGACAGATGGGGGGCGTTGACGCTGTGGAGCTGGCTGCGGGTGCAGTAGCAGGGATACAGCAGACCCCTCTGCCGCAATGTTTCAAAATAAGCGTCGTAAACGCCGCTTCGCCGGCTTTGGGGGGGCGTCTCCTGGTCATAGTCCAGGCCCAGCCAGGCAAGGTCATCCCGGAGAACTTCCGCGAATTCCCCGCTGGTGCGCTGGGTGTCCAGATCCTCCATCCGCAGCACCATCTCGCCGCCCCGGCTGCGGACCGACAGCCAGGCGATCAGGGCGGCGAAGACGTTGCCCAGATGCATCCGCCCGGAGGGCGTGGGGGCGAACCGCCCCACAGGTGTCAGATCAGCCATTGCAGCCACCATCCTATGATCGCCAAAATGCCCAGAATTTCCAGAAACGCCAGGAAGACCAGGCCTTTGATCCCTTTTTTCTTCTTTGCTTTCTTTTTCGGAGGCTCCCCCACCAGCACCGCCGCGCTCTCGTCAAATTCCTCGTCGGCGTATACCGTCCGGGAAAAGTCCACGGCGGGATTTCTGCGCCGTCCGTAGCCGTTGGCGAAGTTGCGGACAGGGGGTTCCGGCGCTTCCTCTTCGATCAGCTCATCCACCAGGTCCATCAGCGCGTCGTCGTCGTACTGCCCATAAGGCTCCTGAAATTCACCGCCGAAGGTGTCGTATATCTCATTGGGCTGCTCAGGTTCTTCCTCAGCCAGCAGTTCCTGTTCCATCCAGTGTAAATTTTTTCGGGGATCGTCAAACATGGTGCACCCCTCCTTTTGGGGTTATTTTACATGATATCGGTGGGAAAGTAAAGGGAAGAAAGTGTGAACACAAAAAGCCTTCCCTCGACTCCGGGCGGATATCCGGCAGGGGCAAGACCCGTCCTATGGATTTGGAGACTTTTTGACAAGCAAAAACCTCCGAAGTCACCTTCGGAGGTTTTGCAGCGTGTCAAAAAAGTCCCTAAAATTAGATGTCATCGCGAACCAGCCCGCAATAAATTATGGAATGATTGCCACCGGCAATCATTCTCATTTCTGATTCGCTGCGCGGAGCGCTACTAGTGTGGCGATCCCCCAAAAAGAAGTAAAATCCCTCAATTTTAGTAGAGAAATGTCCGAAAATTCAGGAGATTGCCACGCCACACGGCCCGCAGGCCGCGTACATAGCGCAACCGCCGAAGGCGGCTCTTAGCGCGGAGT
>JAXJGV010000051.1:0-45198 GCA_036300205.1 Oscillospiraceae bacterium | reverse complement strand
GATAGGAAGAAAACAGCGATTCCTTCTAACGGTGGTCTATATCCGGCAGAAATCTTGTTGTTAGAGTACTGCTCTAAGGGAAGTTACCCTAAACCCAAAAACGGATACCCCGGCTTTTGGTGGTTTACTTATGGCATTCGCTATGTTGACACCGCACTTCAAAGCTTGGAGAAAATACGCAATTAAAAGCACGTGTAGCACAGTTGGAGGGTATGCTTACCCCTGAAATGCAGGATAGTCTTCGCCTGCAGGAGTTAATCGTAGCACAACAAGCGGATCTTGCTAAATTGCAGCAGCAGTTTGCCGATACACAGGCAAAGACTGCACAGCAGACTGCAAAAGCGCAGCAAGATCTCAACGCACTAAACAATCAGATTACACAGGCCAAAACTGAGTTGGTTGAGACCAACGAGGAAGTGCTTATGCAATCCTTTGGCTTGTATAAGCCCCATTTCGCTTTCGCTAACTCCACTGAGTATAAAGATGAACTGACTAAAGTTCGCACGCAGCAAAAGGAATGCATTAAGGCAGGCCGCGCCGCAACTGGTCGTGATGATTGGGCGGTTAACGGAGATAAGCGCAAAGGCGCAAAGATGATCCACGATATGCAGAAGCTGCTTCTTCGTGCGTTCAACTGCGAATGCGATGATGTAATCGATCATGTCAAATTCAACAATATCGAAGCTGCTGAGAAACGCATCGAATCGTCCTTTACTGCCATTTCTAAACTCGGAACAATTTGCGGTGTTGCAATTACGGGTATTTACCGTGATTTGAAAATCAAAGAATTACATCTTGCATACGAATATCAAGTTGAAAAACAAAAAGAAAAAGAAGCATTGAAGCAACTGCGTGCGGAAGAGCGTGAGCGTGCTAAGTTGGAAAAAGAAATTGCCGAGGCAAGAAAGAAAATTGAAAAAGAGCAAAAGCACTATGCCAATGCCCTGCAAAAGGTGATCCAGCAGCTTGCTACAGCTTCTGCTGACGAAATTGCCGCACTGGAAGAGAAAAAGAAGGAACTGGAAGGACAGCTTTCTACCTTGGACGATTCCATGCAACAGATCGATTACCGCGAAGCAAATCAAAAAGCTGGCTATGTGTACATTATTTCCAATGTGGGTGCTTTTGGCGAAGGTGTGTACAAAATCGGCATGACCAGGCGCTTGGAGCCTATGGATCGGATCGACGAGTTGGGTGATGCCTCTGTACCCTTTGATTTTGATGTCCACGCATTAATCTTCTCTGATAATGCTCCAGGTCTGGAAGCCGCTCTACATAAAGCGTTTGAGGACAGAAAGCTGAATATGGTCAACACTCGCCGGGAGTTCTTTAGAGTTTCTCTTGATGAGATAAAGGCTGTTGTGAAACAAAACTTTGATCAGACCGTTGACTTTGTTGATGTCCCTCTCGCAGAGCAGTATCGTCAATCTGAACTGATGCGGAAATAAAAAAGAAAGAAGAGACATAATGAAAGTTGGAATAAGAAAACCGTCTATCAAGAAATCTATTTCTGCTCGTACCACAGGAAAGGTTAAACGCAAACTGAAAAGGGTCGCTAACCCGTTTTACGGTAAAAAAGGAATGGGATGGGTAAAGAATCCCAAGAAAGCACTGTCCAATAAAATATACAAAAAGACAACCGTATCTGCAAAGGATGCTGGTGGGTGCTTATTCGCTTGCATCTGGTATCCTATCTATTGGTGCTGCATTCTCATGTGGTGGATGGTTAAATATACTGTCTTAGGCATGTGGTGGCTTGGCGTACTGGTCGTCAACGGCATTATTTCACTTGTAGAATGGATTATGAATCGAAATGCAATTGATGCGCCGGTAGAAGCAGCGGATTTTACAGAGGGAATTGAAGAAGAATAATTAACAAGCGCAAGCTGTTCTTTGTCACAGCTTGCGCTTAAATTATACAACGAAGCAGATACTGCCCCTTGGGGAACAGACGCTACACATAATCATCCCGGTGCATTCCGAATAAATCCTTCATCAAGTGCGCACCGTATTGGAGACCGTCCAGGAATGCTTTATGCTCATAGTCGGTACAAAGGCTGCAGCAGAGGTTGAAGACGGTATTATTGTCTTCCAATGGCAAATGTCGCAGCAGGTCATCCAGTTCTCTGAAGCCATCCCGGATATCCGGTGGGTCGGATTCGTGGGATTCCTGATAGACTTGGTACAGCTGGTCCAGGACGGTTTCGCAGTCGCTGTCGCCGGGGTCAAAGGGGTGTGCTTCGATGTATGCTTTCAGCCGCTGGGCGATGTTATCCATTGTAGATCAACTCCTCTCGAATGATTTCTTCCGCTCTGGCGGTGATGTTGTTCATGCGCTGAGTCCATCCCATGGGATCGGCTGCTTTCAAAGTTTCCGTGATGCCCTCGGCGGTTTTCAGTTGGGCAGTCAGGGTTTCCAAGCGCTGCTGGGCTTGTTCGTTTAGATCAGCAAGGTATGTCCAGAGATTGCCGGACAGGGCCAAGCTATTAAACTGGATGGGGTGGTGTTCCTCGAGATAGACCCGGTGCATACGGCCCCATTTGCCGATTGGACGGGTTTCCTCTTTCAGCTTCAGATCCGGGATGAAGTAGTCCCCGGAGCGGATGTGTGGAATGTTCATGGTCAAGCCTCCTTTACTTGTGTTGTACCATGATTTTACCGCTCCGCATTTTATTTGTCGAACTTGTCACAACGCAAAAAACTGCGCCTGCACTTCTTTCAAAATGCAGGCGCAGATTCAATATTTCACTGTGAAATGAACTGTCAATTCAGACCCCAAAAAAGCAAATGGTGTAAAAGTGGTGTAAATCGAAGGATGCAAAACCGAAAAGTCGTTGCGGCTCTAAGAGAATCGGATTTGTGTTTTAATACTGCCGTGGCAGACGAATAACACTTTTATCATAGTTTAAAAACTCCTTGGCTCAGAGTCCCGCTTTCCGGGGCAGGCTGCATATCCATACGCGTTTCTTCGTTTCGTTACATGCGGCCTTTCTTCCGAAGAAGCCCTGGCAGGATTGTTTGATTATAGCATATCAGGGCTTCGTTTTCCACTTCAATGTATGGAAATGCGTCGATATTTCTTAGAAGAAACATTTGGAATCCCCTGCCTGGGCCGGTTTTTCCTCTTCCACAGGCCATACCGATAATTTTATACCGATCAGAACCCCCGGGGGGGCTTGCGCGGGGGAGCGGGATCGGATAGAATAGCAGAAAAAGAAAGGAGCCTGTGTCTATGACGAAAACAACTTCCGCAAAACAGCTGTGTATTACCGCAGTCTGCATCGCTCTGTGCTGCATCCTTCCCCAGGCGTTCCATGCCCTGGCTCTGGGCAGCGTGTTTTCCCCCATGCACATCCCCGTGCTGCTGTGCGGCCTGGTCTGCGGCGGCGGGTACGGTCTCATCTGCGGCATCGCCGGCCCGGTGCTGTCCTCCCTTCTGACCGGTATGCCCAGCGCTGCCGCCCTGTCGTTCATGCTGCCGGAACTGATGGTCTACGGTCTGGTCTCCGGCATGATGATGCAGTTTCTGCGCTCCGGTAAGCTCTGCACTGACCTGTATACCTCCCTCATCACCGCCATGGTGCTGGGCCGGATCGCCGGCGGCATGGCCAGCGCCGTGTTCTACATGGGCAGGGGCCAGGCCTTCAGCCTGGCGATCTGGGCATCCAGCTATTTCCTGGGCACCCTCCCCGGCATCGTGGTCCAGCTGATCCTGATCCCCATTCTGGTTGCCACCCTGATGAAAGCCAGAGTGATCCCCTGCCGCTATTGATTGGAGCCGTTTTATGGAAAAGAAAGACGTCATTACGTTTTTTGACAACTGCGCCCCCTGGTGGGACGCGGATATGGTTCGCAACGAGGACATCATCGCCATGATTCTGGACAACGGCGGCATCCGGGAGGGCATCGACGTACTGGATGTGGCCTGCGGCACCGGTGTGCTGTTTCCCGACTATTTGAAGCGGGGCGCAGCCTCCGTCACCGGCATCGACATCTCCCTGGAAATGGCGAAGATCGCCCAGAGCAAATTTCCTGAAGTCAGCGTGATCTGCGGCGACGTGGAGAGCGTGGAATTTGGCAAAAAGTTCGACGCCGTCATGGTCTACAACGCCTTCCCCCACTTCCCTGACCCCGCCCATCTGATCGAAGTGCTGTCCGGGCTGGTGAAGCCCGGCGGACGGCTGTCCGTTGCCCACGGCATGAGCCGCACCGCCCTGACCCACCACCATGAGCGGGCCACCGCCGTTTCCATCGACCTGCTGGAAGAGCACGAGCTGGCGGCCCTGTTCGCTCCCTGGTTTGATGTGGACGTGATCATCTCCGATGACCGGATGTATCAGGTGGCAGGTGTCCGCAAGTGATGCTTCACCAAATCAAAGCCCGCATCGACGGTCTTCTTTCGGAAAAAGCGCAGGTTCTGGTTGCCATTGACGGTAACTGCGCCGCGGGCAAAACCACCCTTGCCGCCATGCTGGAAAACTGCTATGATTGCAATGTGTTCCACATGGACGACTTTTTCCTCCGCCCCGAACAGCGGACCCCGGAACGGTTTGCGGAAATCGGCGGCAATGTGGACTACGAGCGGTTTCAGGCGGAGGTGCTCCTGCCGCTGAAAGCATGGGAAGCCTTTTCCTACCGGCCCTTTGAATGCAAGACCTTCACCCTGGCCCAGCCTGTTTCCGTGGTGCCGAAGGCGCTGAACATCATCGAAGGCAGCTACAGTCTGCATCCTTATTTTGCAGACCCCTATGATCTCAGGATTTTCCTGTCCGCATCCCCCGCCCTTCAGCGCCAGCGGATCTTGGAACGGCCCGCCTTTGTGCACCAGCGGTTCTTCGAAGAATGGATCCCCATGGAAAACCGGTATTTTTCCGGGTTTTCCGTGGCTGAAAACTGCGATATGGTTTTTTATTCCGATGTGTAAAAAGCAAGCAGGCCGTTGGCCTGCTTGCTTCTTCTTTATCCCAAAAACCAGCCGATCTTTTCCTGCTGGTCCGTATGCTTCAAATACACGATGTTGAACTCCCGGACGATGGGTTCCCCCCGGATGCGGAAGGTGCTCAGCTCCGGGTCGCTTTCTGCCAGGACTTTGTAAACAAAGGACACGCCGAAGCCCTCCTTCACCAGATCCAGGATCATTTTAAAGCTGGAAATGCAGATGTGCCGCCGGAAACGGTTCAGGGATTCGTTGTAGCCTTTCAGTTTCTGTTCCAGAATGGCCCGGGTGCCGGAACCTTCCTCCCGGTGGATAATGGTCTCCCCCAGCAGCTCCGGGACGCTGACCTCCCGGCCCGCGAAGGGGTGGTCTTTCTTGCAGATGCCCACAAAGGGCTCCCGGCGGTAGAGGCGGCTGTCGAAGCGGTCCTTGTCAAAATAGCCCTCGATGATGACAAAATCCAGCTGATCCTGTTCCAGCAGGTTCAGAAGATGCTCCGTGTTGTCCACGATAAGGGTCAGGGCGTTGGCGCTGTCGGAGAGGTAGCGGCGGACCTGGCCGGGGATGACGTAGTCGCCGATGGTCTTGGTGGCGCCCACCTTCAACTCCCGGACATCGCTTCTGCGCAGCCGCTGGCGCAGGGCTTGGTCCTGATGGCGCATAGCCCGGCCGTATTCCTCCAGCACCAGGGCCGCATCGGTTTTTTTCAGGCGGCGGTTTTCATAGGTGAACAGCTTGCAGCCGTATTCCCGTTCCAGAAACTGGATTTGCTGGGTCACCGCGGGCTGGGTGATGTGCAGTTTTTCCGCGGTTTTCCGGTAATTCAGACATTCGCACAGGGTCAGAAAGGTATCCATCCGGTAGTCAATCATGGCACGCACCTCGATAAGCAAATTTTATTAAACAATAAAAAATGACAATTTGATTTTATCAAATACCCATGCTATAATCAAGCCAGAAACTGTAAAAACACAGACAAAAAAGGAGCGCGATTACCATGAGCGAACCCCGTAAGCTCACCGCCGAGGAGATCAAGCGCGTCAAGGGCCTGGGCTGCCTGCAGGACAAGCGTTACGGCGATGTTTTCAACGTCCGCGTCATCACCCGCAACGGCAAAATCACCACCGACGAGCACCGGGCCATTGCCGACGCCGCCGACAAGTTCGGTTCCGGCGCTGTGGCCATGACCTCCCGCCTGACCCTGGAAATTCAGGGCGTCAAGTACGACGACATCCCCGCCCTGCGGGAATTCCTGGGCGCACACGGTCTGGAGACCGGCGGCACCGGCGCCAAGGTCCGTCCCGTGGTCTCCTGCAAGGGCACCACATGCCAATACGGCCTCATCGACACCTACGGTCTCAGCGAGAAGATCCACGAGAAGTTCTACGTGGGCTACCACGGCGTGGCTCTGCCCCACAAGTTCAAGATCGCGGTGGGCGGCTGTCCCAACAACTGCGTCAAGCCCGACCTGAACGACCTGGGTATCATCGGCCAGCGGGTCCCCACCGTGGACCTGGACAAGTGCAAGGGCTGCAAGAAGTGCCATGTGGAAGCCAACTGCCCCATCAAGCACGCCAAGGTGGTGGACGGCAAGTGCCGCATTGATCCCGAAGTGTGCAACCACTGCGGCCGCTGCAAGGGCAAGTGCCTGTTTGACGCCATCACCTACACCGACGGCTACCGGATCTCCATCGGCGGCCGCTGGGGCAAGAAGACCGCCACTTCCATTCCTCTGAACAAGCTCTTCACCAGCGAAGAGGAAGTGCTGGAAGTCGTGGAGAAGGCCATCTGCCTGTTCCGGGACGAGGGCATTGCCGGGGAGCGCTTTGCCGACACCATCGCCCGTCTGGGCTTTGACTACGTGGAAGACAAGCTGCTGAACAAGTAATTTCATTTACGATCTGCCAGACCGCACCGGCGGGAAAAGGGCTTTAAAACGATCCCCCTTTTGACAGCGGGGGAAGTGCGCCCTTTTCCCGGGTGCGGCCTTTTTTGACACAAAATAACACAGGTTCGCTTCCCCGCATCGCAGGGGAGGGTCTTGACCCTCCCGAAAACCCGCCGGAACTGAGCAAAAGAAATCAGCGCGCCGAAGGATCTGCGCACAAATTTGACCTGTGCAGCAACGGCAGTGCCAAGATTCTTCGGCTCGCTCCGCTCGCTCAGAATGACAGGGGAGGGCGGAACCTGGCTGTATTTCCTGATTCCGGGTGATTATCAAGGGAGGGTCAAGACCCTCCCCTACAGGAAACCATTTATTCTTTTGAGGTACTTTCTATGAAAAGCAAACTGTTATCCCTGCTTCTTGCCCTCTGCCTGCTCACCGGCTGCGCCCCGGCTCCGGCGGAGACCACCGCCGCCGCTGCCGACACCGCCGTGATCTTCACCGACGACCTGGGCCGCACCGTTACCGTGGACAAGCCCCAGCGGGTAGCCGCGCTGCTGGGCAGCTTCGCCCAGGTGTGGATGCTGGCAGGCGGCGAGGTCATCGCCACGGCGGACGATGCCTGGGACGATTTTCACCTGGACCTGCCGGAAGACGCCGTGAATCTGGGAGGCACCAAGCACCTGAGCCTGGAACTGCTGCTGTCCGCCCAGCCGGATTTCATTCTGGCCAGCACCAACACCCGCCAGAATATGGAGATGCAGGAGACCCTGGAAAGCACCGGGATCCCCGTGGCCTATTTTGACGTCTTCGACTTTGACGATTATCTGCGGCTGCTGAAGATCTGCACCCAGATCACCGGCTGCGAAGACCGCTATGAAACCTACGGCACCGCCGTTCAGACGGAGATCGACGCCGTCATCGCCCAGAGCAAACAGCGCCTGAAAACCCAGGAAGCCCCCTCCGTGCTGTTCCTCCGGGCCTCCGCTTCCGCGGTGCATGTGAAGAACAGTGAAGGCGTGGTTCTGGGCGACATTCTGAAAAATCTGGGCTGCGTCAACATCGCCGATTCCGACACAACCCTGCTGGAAAATCTGAGCATCGAGCGGATCCTGGAAGCGGACCCGGACTTTATCTTCATCGTCCAGCAGGGCGACAACGCGGAAGGCACCAAGGCCTATGTCCAACAGTTTTTGCAGGAGCATCCCGCCTGGGCTCAGCTGACGGCGGTGAAAAACGACAACGTGTTCTTTATGGAAAAATCCCTGTTCGGCCTGAAACCCAACCACCGCTGGGGCGAGGCCTACGCCATGGTGGAGGAAATTCTGCGCAATGGATAAAAAACGGATGACCTGCTTTCTGGGAGCCGGGGCGCTGTGCCTGACGGCGGCGTTGCTGAGCCTGCTGCTGGGCGCGGTGCGGCTTTCCCCCAAAGAACTGTGGGGCGCCCTACTCAGCGGCCCCAACAGCACCGCCGGGTATATTTTCTGGTACGCCCGGCTGCCTCGGACTGCCGCCTGCCTGCTCTCCGGGGCGGCCCTGGCGGTGTCCGGCGCCATCATTCAGGGGGTGCTGTCCAACAAGCTGGCCTCCCCCAGCATCATCGGCGTCAACGCCGGCGCGGGTCTGGCGGTGACGGTGTGCTGCGCCCTGGGGGTGCTGTCCGGCTGGGCCATCGCCCTGTCCGCTTTCGGCGGCGCTATGGTTTCCGTGCTGCTGGTGGTGTTCACCGCCCAGAAAACCGGCGCTTCCCGCACCACGGTGATCCTGGGCGGCGTGGCTGTGAACAGCTTTCTCAACGCCCTGTCCGAAGCCATCACCACCCTGGTCCCCGACGCGGGCGTCCTCAGCGGCGATTTCCGGGTGGGCGGGTTTTCCTCCGTGGTGCCCGCCCGATTGGTTCCCGCGGGGATCCTGATCGCCGCCGCCCTGGCGGTGGTGATGACCCTGTGCAACGATCTGGATGTACTGACCCTGGGGGAAGACGCGGCCCAGAGCCTGGGAATGCCGGTGAAGAAAATGCGCGCCCTGTTTCTGATCCTGGCAGCCATGCTGGCAGGTGCGTCCGTCAGCTTTGCGGGACTGCTGGGCTTTGTGGGCCTGATCGTTCCCCACGCGGTGCGGAAGCTGGTTGGGAGTGAGAGCCGGTATCTGCTTCCCCTGTGCGCCATCGGCGGCGCGGGCTTTGTGACGGCCTGCGATCTGGCGTCCAGGATGCTGTTCATCCCCTATGAGCTGCCGGTGGGCATTCTGCTGTCGGTACTGGGCGGCCCTTTCTTCCTGCTGCTCCTGCTGAAACGGAAAGGAGGCCGAAGCGATGCTTGAGATCCAAAACCTCACCGCCGGTTATCCGGGGCATCCGGTCCTGGACCGGGTCAGCCTGACCCTGCCCCAAGGAAAGATCACCGTTATCGTCGGCCCCAACGGCTGCGGCAAATCCACCCTTTTAAAATCCCTGGCGGGGATCCTGAAGCCGGAGGGGGAGATCCGGCTGGACGGGCAGTCCCTGACTTCCCTTTCTTCCCAGGAGCTGGCGCAAAAGATTGCTTATCTTCCCCAAAACCGGCAGATCCCCGACATTACGGCGGAGCGGCTGGTGCTCCACGGACGGTTCCCCTACCTGAACTACCCCCGGCGCTACCGCAAGGAAGACTACGCCATAGCCCGGGCGGCCATGGAACGGATGGGCATTGGAGACCTGGCCCAGCGCAGCCTGCCCACCCTTTCCGGGGGACAGCGGCAGAAGGTCTACATCGCCATGGCCCTGGCCCAGGACACCCCGGTGGTGCTGCTGGACGAGCCCACCACCTTTCTGGACATCTCCCACCAGATGCAGCTGATGACCCAGGCCATGGCCCTGGCGAAAGCCGGGAAGACCGTGGTGCTGGTACTCCACGATCTGACCATGGCAATGGAATACGCCGATTCCCTGGTGGTCATGGAGGACGGCCGGGTGGTGTGCCGGGGAGACGCGGAGACCATGTTCGCCTCCGGGAAGCTGGCCCAGGTCTTCGGCATCCAGGTCAAGCGGATGCACACCCCCGACGGATGGAAGTATTACTACAGGGCACAGCGGGAGTAAATCCCAAAAAGTTCAAACTTTTTACTAAAAAATACTTGACATTTTTGTCAAAGAGCTATAAAATAAACTGGTCTGCGAATGCGGACAATCCTTGCTCCCGGCGCGGCCGGGGGCCAAAAGTCCAAAAGGAGGTGCAATCAACATGGCTAAGATCACCGGTAAGTATGAGGTGCTCTACATCATCGATCCCACTCTGGGCGAGGAGAGCACTGCAGCACTTGTGGAAAAGTTCAAGGCAATGGTGGAGGCGGAGGGTACTCTGGCTTCTATCGACGAGTGGGGCAAGCGTCGTCTGGCATACCCCATCAATGATATGGCTGAGGGCTACTACGTTCTGATGAACTTCGAATCCAAGCCCGAGTTCCCCGCAGAGCTGGAGCGTGTGATGAAGATCACCGAAGGCGTTATGCGCTGCCTGACCACTGCAGTGGAGGAGTAATCAAATGCTCAACCACATCGTAATCATGGGTCGTCTGACCCGTGACCCCGAACTTCGCCGTACCGGCAGCGGCGTCGCCGTTGCCAGCTTCAGCGTAGCTGTCGATCGTGATTTCGGCAGAAACGAAAACGGCGAAAAGGAAACCGATTTCATCGACTGCGTTGCATGGCGCAATACTGCGGAGTTTGTCTCCAAGTATGCCACCAAGGGTCGTATGGTGGTGGTTTCCGGCCGGCTCCAGATCAGAAGCTGGACCGACAAGGACGGCAACAAGCGTCGCACTGCCGAGGTCGTGGCAGACAATGTCTACTTCGGCGACAGCAGACGGGACAATGACAACGGCGGAAACGCTTACGGTGGCAGCAACAACGCCTACAACGCTCCCGCTCCCAGCTACGGCGGCTACACTGCCCCCGCCAGCGCTCCCGCATCCGATTTCGCGATGCTGGAGGACGATGACGCACAGCTGCCCTTCTAATTTCTGAACTTTTCTACTAGACTTACAAGGAGGGAAATCCCATGGCTAACGAACAGCGTATGCGTCCCCGCAAGCGCAAGAAGGTTTGCGCATTCTGCGTGGATAAGGTGACCGCTATCGACTACAAGGACACTGCTAAGCTCCGCCGTTACCTGTCCGAGCGCGGCAAGATCCTGCCCCGCCGTACCACCGGTACCTGCGCCGCTCACCAGCGTGACCTGACCACCGCTATCAAGCGCGCCCGTCAGATCGCCCTGCTGCCCTACGTCGCTGACTAATTGCGATCCCAACACCCCGAAACGAAGGTTTCGGGGTGTTTTTCATTGATTTCGGAAACCAAAGGTTTTTATGAAGAATTCGTATGACATCCATTGACCGGCAGGAAACGGCGGGTCTGACTTACAAACTTGTCATCCTGTGCGGAGCGGAACACGAAGTCGAAGGATCTGCGCACTTATTGATGCCCTTATTGGCCAAGTCAGTGCGTAGATCCTTCGACTCGTTTCACTCGCTCAGGATGATAGGCTTGAGAGATTGTACATAGATTTCTCCTGTTCCCTTTAGGAAAGAAAACGGGAGGGTCAAGACCCTCCCCTACAGGTCTGGGGCAATCAAGGGAGGGCCGATGGCCCTCCCTTGCAGGCAAAACGTCAATATTCCCGCACGACGCCCTTGACGATGCCGATGATCTCGGCATAAGTGCCGTCGATGGGGTCGTAGTTTTCATTTTCCGGCATGAGCCAGACCTGGCCGTTTTTCCGCAGCAGCCGCTTGACGGTGGCCTCGTCCTCGATCCGGGCTACCACGATCTGACCGCTGTCCGCGCTCTGCTGGGGGCGCACCACGACCTTGTCGCCGTCCAGAATGCCCGCGTTGATCATACTGTCGCCCCGGACCCGCAGGGCAAAACAGCCGGGGTCCGGCCAGGGCATGGTGCCCTCCTGATTTTCCACAGCCAGAATGGGCAGGCCCGCGGTGACCACGCCCACAATGGGGATCTGACCGGGCCGCACGCCGGTGACCAGGGCGCGCTTGCGGCCCTTGGCGCCGGGGGATTGGAGCAGACCCTTGTCCTGAAGCGCCTGCAAATGGTAGCTGACGGAAGCGGTGGAACGCAGGCCCACAGCGGCGCCGATCTCCCGCACGGAGGGAGAATAGCCGTTCTCCTGAATGAATTGGTTGACATAATCCATAATCAACTCAGCCTTGTTGCTGGTTCTTGGCATGTTCATTCCTCCTTTGGGATGGGAAAGGTTCGTTTCTGCCTCCGCCCTGCAGCAGCGTTCTGACAGAAATTGCAATTTATATTCCCAAACATTATAGCACAAATATTCGAGAAAGGAAAGTGCTTTTTCGAAAAAACTTTCGCAAAAATTCCGCGCCCCCGACTATACTGGAATAGAAGGGGGCGTGTGTATGGAAAAAATGGATCCCAATATGGAGCGGCAGGTGTGGGAGCGGGTGTTTGCCCGGCCCCAGGAGCCGCCGCGGGACGACCTGCGGGCGCTGATGCTCCTGTCCATGGAGCAGGCGGCGGCATACCGGCAGCTTGCGAATATGCTGACGGGCAGAGCCAGAGAACGGGCCAGGCAGCTTTATGAGGGGGAGCAGGCGAATCTTGCGTGCCTGAAGGGAATGCGGATGCTGTCCGGCATTCCAGGGGAAAGGGCCAAGTCCATGAATCTGCCCCGGGAACCGGCGAAAAAGCTGCTGGAAAAATGCTACCACCGCTGCCGCCGCGGCCTGACGGAATATACCGCCCGGACCGTGGACGGGGAATTCGGCGCGGTATTCCAAAAGATGGCCCAGCGGGAAGGCGAGCACTGCGCTCTGATTGCGGAACTGCTGGGGACATTATAGTGCCGTGTGCACTGCCCAGTCAGCACCATGCCACCGGCATGGTGCATGAAAACGGTTCGATTCCGCCCGGATAATATGACAAAAGCCTTCTGCAAAAGCAGAAGGCTTTTATCATGGTGACCCGTACGGGAATCGAACCCATGTTACCGCCGTGAAAGGGCGGTGTCTTAACCGCTTGACCAACGGGCCTGGTAGCGGCAATCTGATTCGAACAGATGACATACCGGGTATGAACCGGCTACTCTACCAACTGAGTTATGCCGCCATGTGGTCAAAGGATTTCGGGCACCGCCGAAATCAGCTTCATTAGTATACCTCGGGATGCGATTTTTGTCAAGCATTTTTTTGAGATTTTTTCACGGATTTTTTGGGAATACTTTCCCTGAGGTGAATGCAAATGAAAATCGCAAAAAAGCTGGCCCTGTTCGGGGTGGGGGGCAGCGCCTATGTGGGGCTGGAGCTGCTCTACCGGGGACGCAGCCATATCAGCATGTTCGGGGCCGGGGGGCTTTGCTTCGTGCTCATCGGCCAGCTGAGAAACCTGCATCTTTCCAAAACCGCGAAAGTGGGCGCCGGTACGGGGATCATCACGGCGGTGGAGCTGGCGACGGGACTGCTGGTGAACCGGGATTTCCAGGTGTGGGATTACCGGGGCCAGCCGGGGAATTTTCTGGGGCAGATTTGCCCTATGTTCATGGCCATCTGGGTGCCGGTGAGCATGATGGCCCTGGGACTGTATGGCTGGGTAGACAGAGGGCTGGACAGGCTCCTGGGGACTGCGGCGCTGCGCTCCCGCAAAGCCTTGCCGCCCGGGGAAGGCGGCACAGCGAAGCCGTGAGGAAGATCCATGTGTCCTGCGCACAGCGTGTCAAAAAATCCCTAAAATTAGATGTCATCGCGAACCAGCCCGCAATAAATTATGGTATGATTGCCACCGGCAATCATTCTCATTTCTGATTTCGCTGCGCGGAGCGCCACTAGTGCGGCGATCCCCCCAAAAAGTAAAATCCCTCAATTTTAGTAGAGAAATGTCCGAAAATTCAGGAGATTGCCACGCCAGTGTGCGCACTGGCTCGCAATGACATGGTTTTTCGATAGTCTGCGCAAAACGTCCCCGGCGTATGCCGGGGACGCTGTGCTTATTCGCGATATTTGCTTACAGGGGTGACGACGGGAGTGCCGTCGGCTTTCAGCAGCGGGGTCAGGCCGCCCGCGTAGCCGCTGGTGTGAAACAGATAGTTCACGCCGGTCTGCTTATCTACCCAGATCTCGGAAATATTCAGGGCGCCCTGGGTGTAGGTTTTGATGAAACGCTCTTCTGTTTTTTCCATAGTTACTCCTCCCAGCGGAAATCATCCGCGTCGTGGGTGTCGGTGAACCGCTGCAGCAGCAGCGCGCCGATGCCGATCAGCAATGCCAGGGTCAGGACGGCGCTGCCGATGCTGCCCCAGGTCAGAAGGATCACGGCCACGATCACAAACAGCAGGATGAACAACAGAGTCTTCTGCAGCTTGCCCAAAGGGTTACTCCTTCACGCTCTCGACGATGCCGTTTGCCATGCCCACCAGGCCCTGCATCTCGGAGGGAATGATGATCTTGGTGGCCTTGCCGTCGGCGATCTTCTGCATGGCCTCGATGGACTTCAGCTTCAGGACGGAATCGTTGGGGGCCTTCTCGTTGAGCATTTCCAGAGAATCGGCCAGTGCCTGCTGCACGGCACGGATGGCCTGGGCTTCACCGTCGGCCTTCAGGATGGCGGCCTGCTTCTCGGCCTCGGCCTTCAGGATGGCAGCCTGCTTTTCCGCGTCGGCACGGAGGATGGCGGACTCGCGCTCGCCTTCGGCGATCAGGATGGCGGACTTCTTCTGGCCCTCGGCCTGCAGGATGGACTGACGGCGGTCACGCTCGGCCTTCATCTGCTTCTCCATGGAGGACTGGATGTCGGCGGGAGGCAGGATGTTCTTCAGCTCCACGCGGTTGACCTTGATGCCCCAGGGGTCGGTGGCTTCGTCCAGGATGGCGCGCATCTTGGTGTTGACCACGTCGCGGGAGGTCAGGGTCTGGTCCAGCTCCAGGTCGCCGATGATGTTACGCAGGGTGGTGGCGGTCAGGGTCTCCATAGCCATCATGGGCTGCTCCACGCCGTAGCAGTACAGCTTGGGGTCGGTGATCTGGAAATAGACGACGGTATCGATCTGCATGGTGACGTTATCCTTGGTGATAACGGGCTGGGGGGGATAGTCCAGGACCTGCTCCTTCAGGGAGACACGGCGGGCGACACGGTCCAGGAAGGGCACCTTAAAGTGCAGGCCCACACCCCAGACGGTATGGAACGCGCCCAGACGCTCAATGACGTATGCCCGGGACTGCTGAACCACGGCGATGTTGGAAACCGCCACGATCAGCGCAATGACAGCAACGGCGACAATAAAGATCCACATAAAAGTTTCCTCCTATTTTTTAGTGTGGAGTGGGAGTTTAAACTCCGCTCAGCACTCCACTGTTTCCTTGATGGGGGTGACGAAGGCTTTAACGCCTTCAATCTTATCCACTTTGACGTAAGTGCCTTCCGGGATGACGGTGCCGGAAGTGCTTCGGGCGGTCCAGACCATGCCGCCCAGCTTGACCTGACCGGAAGCTGCCACATTATCAATGGCAACACTGACCAGTCCGGTGGAACCGATGACAGAATCTACATTGGTGGCTGTGAGCTTGGGGGTTACATACCTGCGGACCAGGGGCCGCAGTGCGATGAGCAGGATCACGGATACCGCCAGGAAAACGGCTGTCTGAAGCCAGACCGCTCCGTTCAGCAGCGCGGTAATCATAGCCGCCAGCGCGCCTGCCGCGAACCACAGCGACACGATTGTCACAGTGGCAGCTTCGGCCAACAGGAACACCACCATCAGCACAAGCCAGGTGATTGCAGCCCAATTCATTTTGTTGCCTCCTTTCACGAATGTTCGCTTCTTTGATTGGGTTGGATATATGATAGCAGATATGCCGGGCAACGTCAATTGACGAAACAATCAAAAACGGTAAATTTTTAGATGTTTTCTACAAAAAACTGCAAGAGAATTTATGAAACAAGGCTGGATTTTCAAGATGAGAACAAAGTCGGTACTTTTTTATTGATTGGCACAAAAACGTGGCTACGAAATTGCGTTTTGTGGTCATATAACCACGAAAGAGAATGCGGGCGAAATAGAAAATTGCTCCCGTCAATTTGGAGTTTATGTAACTTTGCGGCAGGAGATGCACTGGAAATTGTGCAATATTTTCGGCGTTTTATGAATTTATCAGAAAGAAATCCGTATCCCGTCCCTCACCCGGCGGAGGCCCGGAGAACCGGAATCTTTACTGCATCTTAACCTGAAAATACAGGAAAAAGCCTCCGGGCGGGGTGCGGAATTTGCGGAAACCTGTTATAATAGCCCTATGAGGTGAAACAAATGAAATTCCGCAAGCATATGCGCTCCGACTGCCTGTTTACCCTGCTGACGCTGCTGGTGGTCTTCTGCGTGAACCTGTTCCTGGTGGAGCAGTTTGATACCATGACCATGACGCCCATGGTGTTCGTTCTGGGTGTGTTTCTGGTTTCCTGGCGCACCCAGGGCTATTTCTGGGGCATCGCCGCGTCGCTGATCAGCGTGCTGGCGGTGAACTGGGCGTTTACCTATCCTTACTGGGCCTTTGACCTGATCTCTCCGGAGTGCATCTCCGCGGCGGTGGTCATGCTCATCGTGGCTACCATGACCGGCACCCTGACCACCCGGCTGAAAAAGCAGGAAAAGCTGAAAGCCGAGGCGGAAAAGGAGCGGATGCGGGGCAACCTGCTGCGGGCGGTGTCCCACGATCTGCGCACGCCCCTGACCTCCATTTACGGCGCCTGCTCCGCCATGATCGAAAATTATGACCACATCTCCCGGGAAAAGCAGCTGAAAATGCTGACGGATGTCCGCAGCGACGCCCAGTGGCTGACCCGCATGGTGGAAAATCTGCTGTCCGTCACCCGCATCGACGCGGACACGGTGCGCCTGGCCAAGCAGGATACGGTGCCGGACGAACTGATCGACGCGCTTCTGGTGAAATTCCATAAGCATTATCCCGACCAGAAGGTCCATGTGGAGCTTCCCGACGATTTTGTCAGCATTCCCATGGACGCCATGCTCATCGAGCAGGTGCTGATGAACCTGCTGGAAAACGCGGTGTTCCACGCCAAGGGGATGCAGAACCTGTGGCTGCGGGTGAAGATCAAAGGCAGCAAGGCCGTATTTTCTGTGGAAGACGACGGCTGCGGCATCCCGGAGGAGCGGCTGGAGCGGCTGTTTACCGGCCTGCTGGACAGCGAAGCGCCCACGGATACCAGCCGCAGCAGCATGGGCATCGGCCTGTCGGTGTGCCGGACCATCATCAAGGCCCACGGCAGCGACATCCGGGCGGAAAACCGCCGTTCGGGCGGCGCTGCGTTCAGCTTTACCCTGGATATGGAGGAAAACAAAAATGTCGAATAATAAATATAAGGTACTCATCATTGAAGATGACCGCAATATCGCCAGCTTTATCCAGACCATTCTGGAAGCCAACGGCTACCAGGTGCTCACCGCCGAACGCTGCCAGCAGGGCCTGATGGTGTTCGCGTCCCACATCCCCGACCTGGTGATGCTGGACCTGGGCCTGCCGGATATGGACGGCGAGGAATTTATCCGCCAGGTGCGTGTGGGCAGCACGGTGCCCATTATCGTTCTGTCCGCCAGAGCCGATGAGCGGGACAAGGTCTCCGCCCTGGACCTGGGAGCAAACGACTACATCACCAAGCCCTTCGGCACGGCGGAGCTGCTGGCCCGGGTCCGGGCGGCGCTGCGCATGACCCGGCACAACGTCCAGGTGGCGGCGCCCAGCAGCACCTTTACCGTGGACGATCTGATCATCGACTATGACCGCCGCCAGGTCAGCGTGGCGGGCAGCCTGATCCACCTGACCCAGACGGAATACAACATTCTGGCCCTGCTGAGCCAGCACACGGGCAAGGTCATGACCTACGCCGCCATCATCCGCTCCATCTGGGGCAGCATGGACGACGGCAGCATCAAGAAGCTCCAGGTGAACATGGCCAACATCCGCAAAAAGCTGGGCTGCCGTCCCGGCGACAACCGCTACGTCACCAACGAGCTGGGCGTGGGCTACCGGATGCTGGACGAATAACAGTTGGCGGTGGAAAGCCGAAGGTTTTGCGCTTCGGCTTTCCACTGCCTGTTTTTTATGGGAAGCTGAACCGTATCTTAGTCGGGTCCGCCTGAATTTTACTCCATTTTTACCGCTTTGCCATTATAATGGGCAAGGTTATTCCTGAAAAAATATTGGAGGAGAAAAATGGAAGCATTATATCAAAACCTGCTGACCATCCAGCTGAATCAGGTCATTATGTGGGTCATCGGCGGTGTGCTGATCTATCTGGCCATTGCCAAAGAGATGGAGCCCACCCTGCTGCTGCCCATGGGCTTCGGCGCCATCCTGGTGAACCTGCCCAATTCCGGCGCGGCGGCAGTGATCCAGCACCTGTTCGACATCGGCATCGCCGGTCATGAGCTGTTCCCGCTGCTGCTGTTCATCGGCATCGGTGCCATGATCGATTTCCAGCCCCTGCTGACCAACCCCAAGCTGATGATCTTCGGCGCGGCGGCCCAGTTCGGCATTTTCTTTACCCTGTGCCTTGCCTCCCTGTGCGGCTTCGAGCTGAAGGACGCGGCCTCCATCGCCATCATCGGCGCGGCGGACGGCCCCACCTCGATTTTCGTCGCTACCCAGCTGGGCAGCAATTACATGTCCGCCATCATGGTGGCGGCCTATTCCTACATGGCCCTGGTGCCCATCATCCAGCCGCCGGTCATCAAAGCCTGCACCACCAAGGCTGAGCGGAAGATCAAGATGCAGTATAAGGGCAAGCCCGTTTCCAAGACCACCAAGATTCTGTTCCCTATTGTGGTCACGGTCATCGTGGGCCTGGTGGCTCCCGACGCGGTGGCGCTGATCGGCTTCCTGATGTTCGGCAACCTGATCCGGGAGTGCGGCGTGCTGAACTCCCTGTCTGAGACCGCCCAGAACGTGCTGGCAAACCTGATCACCATTCTGCTGGGCATCTCCATCGCCTCCCGCATGACTGCCGACGAATTTTTGCAGGTGGAGACCCTGCTGATCATGGGCCTGGGCCTGGTGGCGTTCGTGGTGGATACCTTCGGCGGCATTATGATCGCCAAGCTGATGAACCTGTTCGCCAAGGAGAAGATCAACCCCATGATCGGCGCGGCGGGCATCTCCGCCTTCCCCATGTCCGCCCGGGTGGTCCACAAGCTGGGCCAGGAGGAGGACAACCAGAACTTCCTGCTGATGCATTCCATCGGCGTCAACGTTTCCGGCCAGATCGCCTCCGTCATTGCCGGCGGCCTGATCCTGGCACTGGTCCGGGGTATGATTGGAGGGTAATGTATGCGTGTTGATCTGTTGATAGCTGTGCTGCCCATCATGGGCTACGGTATGCTGGGCATTTTCCTCGTCACCGGTATCATCATCGGTGTGGTGACCCTGCTGAATAAGCTGACTGCGAAGAAGTAAATGCGGTAAATAAGGAAAGGACGCGCTGAAAGGCGCGTCCTTTTTGCTGTGATGCGGGGCGGGGGCTTGTCCCCGCCGGCCTGTGCTTCCTTGTCATATCCCCGCCTCCTACCGCATACAGTTTCACAGACAAGGAGGGAGCGCCGATGGCGGAAGAGCATTTGCCTCACAAATTGCAGCTCAATGAGCGGCGGCAGCTGACCATGACCGGGGTCACCGAGGTGGTCAGCTTTGAAGATACGGCGGTGGTGCTGCAGACATCCCTGGGGACGCTGATCGTTCAGGGGCAGGAGCTGAAGCTCAAGACCCTCTCCCTGGACGGGGGACAGGTGGCGGTGGACGGCAGCATCGCGGCCCTGATCTATGAGGAGCCCCGGCAGGGCGGGGGCTGGCGGAGACTGTTCCGATGACGCCGTCCACGGCGGCCCGCCGTTTGCTGTGCAGCTGCGTCCTGGGGGCGGCGCTGGGGCTGTATTACGGCTTCCTGCGCCCCCTGCGGCCCCGGAGGACCTTCCTGGCGGACGGGCTGTTCCTGCTGGGAGGGGTCTGGACCTGGGTGTACCTGAGCTTCGGCATCTGCGGCGGAGATATCCGGATGGGCTACAGCCTGGGCCTGCTGGCGGGGGGCTGTGTATGGGAACTGACGGCGGGACGGTGGCTGCGGCCCGTTTTTGCCCTTTTTTGGCAGGGCCTGGGGAAAGTTGGAGCGGCGGTGCTGCTGCCCGGGAAAAAAATTTTGTATTTTGCAAAAATTTTGTTTGCATCTGTGGAAAAATGGGTTACAATAAAGTGTAAGTATTATCGGCAGTATTGGCAACGGCGCAGAGGTGTATCCCATGGCAGAAAAACAGATTCCGCGGAAGAACGTGAAAGTAGAGATGCGTTCCACATCGAACGTACTGAAGATCGTGCTGATCGCGCTTATTGTATTCTCTATGGCGGCGCTGATCGCCCTGCGGTGGGTCCACAACGGCATCCAGGCCCAGACCGAAGCGCTGAAAGACGAAGCCGCCGCCGTGGAAAACGCCAACACCGACCTGGAGGATAAGATCGGCGCCCTGGGCTCTGTGCAGAGCGTCCAGGACATCGCCCAGGAGGAACTGGGACTGGTGGATCCCAATACCATTCTCATCCACCCCGAATCATAATCCCGGCAACCCGATTGCCATAACATATGGAGGAAACAAAGCATATATGGAGTTAACCGTAGGAGCAGTCTTAGAGGGCAAAGTCAAATCCATCACCAATTTCGGCGCATTCGTTTCTCTGCCGGAGAATAAGACCGGCATGGTACATATTTCCGAAGTAGCCAACGCCTATGTCAGCGACATCCGCCAGCACCTGACGGAGGGCCAGGACGTGAAGGTCATGGTCATCGGCACGGATAACGGCAAGATCAACCTGTCCATCAAGCGTCTGGAGCCCAAGCCCCAGAGAGAGGGCAGCCGTCCCAATAATTTCCGCGGAAACAACGGCGGCCAGCGCCGGGAAGGCGGCAGCTACCAGCCCCGGGAACAGGGCCAGAACCAGAACCGTGCCCAGCGCGCCCCGGTCCAGCCCGCGGCTCCCAAGACGGCGGACCAGCTATTTGAGGAAAAGCTGAAGGCCTTTATGACCGAGTCCGACAGCAAGCTCTCCGGTATGAAGCAGTACGCCGACCACGGCAACAAGCGCAGAAGAAGAGGCTAACAAAAACGGGCTGGTCACAGCCCGTTTTTCAGTTGACAGTTGACAGTGTACAGTTGACAATTGCGGTATTGCTTTCGGCAATGTTTTTATACCTGCCGGCGAAGCCGACTCCTTAACTGTCAACTTCACCACCGGAGGTATAGAGTATGAAAACGGTAGTCATTACCGGCGGTTCCCGGGGCATCGGGGCCGCGGCGGTGGAGCGGTTCGCCGCCCGGGGGGACCGGGTGTTTTTCCTGTATGAAAAGAATCACGATGCCGCAAAAGCCGTGGCGGAGAAGACCGGAGCGACGGCCATCTGCTGTGATGTGGCGGATGGGGAAGCGGTGAAAGGGGCCTTTGAACAGATCGGGGACGTGGACGTTCTGGTCTGCAACGCGGGCACCATGTGGTTCGGACTGATGTCCGTGATGGACGAAAGCGCCTGGGACAGGCTCTTTGCCGTGAACGTCAAGGGCATCTACCACTGCGTCAACGCCGCCATGCCGTCCTTTCTGAAGAAGCATAGAGGCTGCATCGTCACGGTTTCCTCCATGTGGGGCCAGGTGGGCGCGTCCTGCGAAGCAGCCTATTCCGCTACCAAGGGCGCGGTGATCGCCCTGACCAAGGCTCTGGCCAAGGAGCTTGGCCCCAGCGGCATCCGGGTCAACTGTGTGGCCCCCGGCGTGATCCTGACGGATATGTGCGCCAGCGTGGATCCGGAGATTTTGGCGGAAATGGCGGAAGAAGCTCCCGTGGGCCGCAACGGCGTCCCGATGGACGTGGCGAAGGCCATGGAATACCTGGCAGACGCCGAATTCGTCACCGGACAGGTATTGCCTGTCAATGGCGGCTACGTCATCGCGTAAACTGGCGGCAGGCAAGCCGCCCCGCAATAACGCATATTCTAAATTTTAAGGAGATACAGAACTATGAAGATTTCCATTGGCTGTGACCACGGCGCGTTCGCGCTGAAGAACAAGATCGTTGCCCACCTGGAAAAGAAGGGCTATGAAGTCAAGGACTGCGGCACCTACTCTCTGGACAGCTGCGACTATCCTGAGTTTGCCGGCGCGGCGGCCAAGGCGGTGGCTTCCGGCGAGTGCGAGAAGGGCATCGTGCTGTGCACCACCGGCATCGGCGTGTCCATTTCCGCCAACAAGGTCAAGGGCATCCGCTGCGCCCTGCTCAGCGACGTATGGTCTGCCAAGATGACCCGCCTGCACAATGACACCAACATGATGGCCCTGGGCGCAGGCGTTGTGGGCGAGAACCTGGCGCTGGAGATCGTGGACACCTGGCTGGGCACCGAGTTCAGCGGCGACGAGCGGCACCAGAGACGGATCAACAAGCTGATGGCGCTGGAAGCGTGAAGCGGCTTCGCGGGAATGAAATAAAAAGAATTCCGTTCCACTGGAACGGAATTCTTTTTTTCTCTCTTTGGCGAAGCCAAACTTCACGGAAACAGATATCCTGCTTCCAGCAGCCGCATCAGCGCCTCGTTGGCTTCCTCGTCGGTGAACAGGCCGGTGTACCGTTTGTCCACCACCAGGGCTTCCAGACTCAGCTCCAAATGCCCCTGGGCCAGCAGGTTGTTGAAGCCGTCACTGAGACGGCTGCCGGACAGAGCCCGGTGGGCGGTCTTCAGGGCGTCCTCCGGAGCCACGGGACGCATCCTGACGCCCAGAGTCTCCGCTTTTGCCCGGGCGGCGGCCCAGGCTTCGATAAATTTCTGTTCCATATCGGTTCTCCCTTGCGTTTTTTGTTATTGTACTCGTTTTCCTCCAAAAACACAAGCACAGAAAATATTCCCATCCCTCCGCGCTCCGCACTGACTTAGCATGTTCGCCAATTAAAAACGGTTGTCCGCCGCAGAATTGCATGAAATTGAGAAAATACATAATTTTGTTGCAAATCCACAATTTTATGCTATGATATATGTGTGAATTTACCTTTCTCCAGGAGGCTGACTATGATTGCACAAACAGCAACTGAAGAATATGCCCAGGCGCTGCGCCTGGGACAGAAGGAATATCGGGAACTGATTATGGCCGGACGCCGCCCCCATCCGGAGGTGCTGGATGAACTTCTGCCGGAAAACTCCGCCGAAGCCGTGGTGGATGTGGGCCTGGTGGAGATCCCCTCCGAGCGGATCATCGGCGTGAAATCCGCGGGCCGGATCACCGCCTTTACCGCTTCCTTCCGCCCCTTGTTGGAGCAGAAGTCGGAATTCGGCGCCAAATGGATCAACCTCTGCAAGGCCCATTTGGGAGAGACCGGCATCACCGACCCCATCCTGTGCTATGAGTACCTGGGCAATTTCTACGTCCAGGAGGGCAACAAGCGGGTCAGCGTGCTGCGGTATTTTGACGCGCCCCGGATCCCCGGCAATGTCAAGCGCATCATGCCCGCCCAGTCTGAGGATCCCCGGATCAAGGCCTATTATGAATTCGTGGATTTTTACAAGGGCTCCAAGCTCTATGCCGTTCAGTTCCGCCGTCCCGGCGATTACGCCCGGCTGCTGGCCCATTTGGGAAAGAAAAGCGGCGAAGCCTGGACGGATGCGGAGCAGCGCACCTTCAACGCCTATTTCCACTATTTCCAGGACGCTTTCCGCTCTCTGAATACCAAATTTGAAGACGTTCTGCCGGAAGAAGCTCTGCTGCTGTGGCTGGAATTTTACTCCTTCCAGGACCTGGGCAGAATGACGGACGCGGAACTGAAAAAGACCATTTCCCTGCTGTGGGAGGACATCGTCTCCACCAGCAAGAAGGAGGACTCCGTCAAGGTCCAGACCAAGGCCGAGGACGAGACCAAGGTCAACCTGGTCAGCCGGTTAGTTTCCAGCCTGGACACGCTGAACGTGGCCTTTGTCCACCAGCTGACCCCGGCCAAGAGCGCCTGGGTACTGGGTCACGAGGCGGGCCGGGAGCATCTGGAACAGGTCTTCGGCGACCGGATCACGGTGCGCAGCTACTACGACGCCAATACCTCCGAGCTGGCGGAGCAGATGATCGAACAGGCTGTGACCGACGGTGCCCAGGTGGTCTTCACCACCGCCCCTCCCCTCAGCCGCGCCACCCTGAAAGCCGCGGTGAAATACCCCAAGGTCCGGTTCCTGAACTGCTCCGTTGACCAGCCCTATTCCAGCATCCGCACCTATTACGGACGGATCTATGAGGCCAAGTTCATCACCGGTGCCATTGCCGGCGCCATGGCCAACGACGACCGCATCGGCTATATCGCTTCCTATCCCATTTTCGGCGTGCCCGCGTCCATCAATGCCTTTGCGCTGGGCGCCCAGCTGACCAACCCCCGGGCGCAGATCGAGCTGCGGTGGTCCTGTGTGGCGGGTATGCACCAGGCGGATTTCTTCGCCGATGGCATCCGGGTCATCTCCAACCGGGATACCCCCACCCAGTCGAAAATGTACCTGGATTTCTGCAGCTACGGCACCTACCTGATGGATGACCGGGGCGACCTGGTTCCCCTGGGCAGCCCCACCTGGGTCTGGGGAAAGTTCTACGAATTTGTCATCCGCAGCATTTTTGCCGGCGGCTGGAAGCGGGAAAAAGGCGTCTCCACGGCCCTGAACTACTGGCTGGGCATGGACAGCGGCGTCATCGGCGTGAGCCTGTCCGACAAGCTGCCCGAGGGCCTGCGGCAGATGGCCAACATGCTCCAGAAGGGCCTGGCCGACTGCACCATCGATCCGTTCCTGCGCAGGATCATTGCCCAGGACGGCACCGTCAAAAACGACGGAACCCACCGTTTTACTCCCGAAGAGCTGCTGCATATGGATTGGCTCTGCGAAAATATCATTGGCGGAATCCCTCCCTTTGAAGATATCCTTCCCGTATCCCAGAACATGGTGCGGGAGCTTGGCATATACAGAGAGAACTTCTCCGCGGAAAAGGAGACCAGGCCCCGTGAAGATTTTGACCCTATCCGATGAAGAGTGCCCCGCCCTGTGGGATTTCTACACCCCCGGGCGGCTGAGCGGCTATGACCTGATCCTGTCCTGCGGCGACCTGAACGCCAAATATCTGAGCTTTCTTGTGACCATGGCCCGGTGCCCGGTGCTGTATGTCCACGGGAATCACGACGTAAACTATGACATCGTGCCCCCGGAGGGCTGCGACTGCATCGACGACCACATCGTGACCTACAACGGCCTGCGGATCCTGGGCCTGGGGGGCTGCCGCCGGTATCACCGGGGGCCCCACCAGTACACGGACAACGAGATGCGCCTGCGGATCCTGAAGCTGCGCCGGAAGATCCAGCGGCTGGGCGGCATCGACATCGTGGTGACCCACGCCCCACCGGAGGGACTGGGAGACGCCGACGACATTGCCCACTGGGGCTTTGAATCCCTGCGGGAGCTGCTGGACAAGTACCATCCCCAGTACCTGGTCCATGGGCATGTCCACATGTCCTACGGCCACAACATTCCCCGGGAGCTGGATTACAACGGCACCAAGATCATCAACGCCTATGAGCGCTACACCATCGAGGTGCCGGACAGGGAAGTCAGGATCCGGGACCTGGGCCAGGTGATCTACAAGACCCGGGTCAGGCACCATGAGGACCATTCCCTGATCCTGCGATAAGAATTGACGGTTGAAAAAAAGATAAGAGCTTCCGTTTTCAACCCGCACTGAGGTGATTTTATGTTTACCGGCTTCACCCCGGAGACCATCGACTTTCTCTGGGGTATCCGCATGAACAACAACCGGGACTGGTTTCAGGCCCATAAAAAGCAATATGTGGATACCCTGTACGAGCCGATGAAGGCCCTGGGCCAGGAGCTGTTTCAGCCCTTTCTGGAAAAGAGCGGCAATGTTCTGAAGGTCAGCCGCATCTACCGGGATGCCCGGATGCATCCCCCGGAACCCTATAAGGAAAGCCTGTGGATCTGCATCCGCCAGGACGTGGACTGGTGGGCGGAGAACCCCTGCTTATATTTCGAGATCAACCCTGAGGGCGTTTCCTACGGTTTCTTTATTTGGAGACCCCGCACCGCGACAATGGAGGATTTCCGCCGGCATATTACCGCCTATCCGGATGAATTTCTGAACCTCATCCGGACCACAGTGGAAGCTGTGGGTATGCCGATCACGGCGGAATGCTATAAACGGCCGAAGGTTACGGACAACCCTGCCCTGGAGCCGTATTTTGCCTGGAAGGGCCAGATCGGCTGCGTTCGGGAGATTGCCCCCGGCGACGCCATTTTCGGCCCTGGGCTGAAAGACGAAGTGGCGGATTTCTTCGGGAAACTCACGCCGCTATACGAATATTTCAACCAGTTTAAAGTCTGACAGTGTACACTGCGGGGCGGGGGCAGAAAACCGCCGCGGACTTACAAAAAACATCATGCTGCCGGCGGGGGCGAGTCCCCGCCCTACGCTGCCTTTGATGCCTAACTTTTTAAGGAGAGAGAACACACCATGAAGCAGACCATTTTCACCGGCATGGCGACTGCCATCATCACCCCTATGACCAAGGACGGCATTGACTACGAAGCACTGGGCCGCCTGATCGAGTTCCAGATCGAAAACGGCATCAACGCCATCGTGGTCATGGGCACCACCGGCGAGAACGCCACCATCGAGCCCGAAGACCAGAAGGAAGTCATCCGCTACACCGTAGAGAAGGTGGCTAAGCGGATCCCCGTCATCGCGGGCACCGGCACCAACAACACCGAGCACGTCCTGAACAATACCCGCAACGCCTGCGAAGTGGGCGCGGATGCCGTGCTGGTGGTCACCCCCTATTACAACAAGGCCACCCAGAACGGCCTTATCAAGCATTTCACCACCGTGGCTGACGTTTCCACCGTCCCCGTGATCCTGTACAATGTTCCCAGCCGTACCGGCTGCAACCTGCTGCCCAAGACCGTGGCCAAGCTGGCGGAGCATCCCCGCATCGCCGCCGTCAAGGAAGCCACCGGCAACATGGCCCAGATGGTGGAGATCATGTCCCTGTGCGGCGACAAGATCGACGTTTACTCCGGCGAGGATGCCCTGACCGTTCCCATGATGGCTATGGGCGCCGCGGGCACCATCAGCGTTCTGTCCAACGTGGTTCCCAAGGAAGCCGTTGCCATGACCGACGCCTGCAAGGCCGGTGACTACAAGACCGCCGCCGACTGGCAGTGCAGGCTGCTGCCTCTGACCAACGCCCTGTTTAGCGAGGTCAACCCCATCCCCGTGAAGGCTGCCGCCTCCGCCATGGGCTTCGGCGAAGAGAACATGCGCCTGCCCCTGACCCCCATGGAGGACGCCACCCGGGCCAAGCTGTACGAAGAGATGAGAAAGCTGGGGATCAACGTATGAGAGCGGTTATCTGCGGCGCCAACGGCGCCATGGGCAAGCTGATCTGCGCCTCCCTGGGCGAAGAAGTGGTGGGCAAGGTCAGCATCGACGGCGAAAACGGCGTACCCAAGACCTTTGCCGAGCTGGGCGCGGTCCAGGCCGACGTGGTCATCGATTTCTCCCACCACACCGCCATCGCCGGTGTTCTGGATTACGCAAAGAAGATCGGCGCGGCTGCCGTCATCGGCACCACCGGCCATACCCCCGAAGAAAAGGAAATGATCTATGCCGCCGCCAAGGAGATCCCCGTGTTTTTCTCCGGCAACATGAGCTTGGGCATCGCCGTCCTGTGCCGCCTGGCAAAGGAAGCCGCCCGGTATTTCCCCGACGCGGACATTGAGATCGTGGAAGTCCACCACAACCGGAAGGTGGACGCCCCCAGCGGTACGGCCCTGATGCTGTTCAACTCCCTCAAGGAGGTCCGCCCCAACGCCACCGCCAACTGCGGCCGTTCCGGCGAGGGCAAGCGCACCAAGGACGAGATCGGCATTTCCGCCCTGCGCATGGGCAGCGTGGTGGGCGTGCATGAAGTGCACATCCACACCGGCACCCAGCACCTGACACTGAAGCACGAAGCCGTCACCCGTGCCATGCTGGCCGACGGCGCGGTGGACGCCGCAAGATTCATGGAAGGCAAGACCGTGGGGCTGTACAATATGGAGTCCATGCTGGGCTGACACCAATTGAAAATTGATAATGGAAAGTTGAAAATTAAGGAATGTCCTTCGGACATGTTTTTAAGATCATTGCAAAGCGATACCATTTTCAATTCCGAAGAAAGGCAGCAATTATCATGCGTGTTTATTATATGAACGGCGCGGGCAATGACTTTATGGTCATGGACGCCCGCGGTATGGAAAATCTGGATTTCGAAAAAATGGCTGTTGAGTTATGTAAACTGGAAAAGGCCGACGGCTTTATGGCGGTGGATTCCTCCGACAAGGCCGATTTCAAGCTCCATTTTTACAATTCCGACGGTACCCGGGGCGAAATGTGCGGCAACGGCGCCCGGTGCATCTGCCGGTTTGCCTATGACATGGGCATTGCCGGAGAAGCAATGGTGGTGGAGACCGACGCGGGCCTGGTTCCCGGCTGGCGGCTGGATGAGAACCAGTACAAGGTCAAGCTGAACAACCCCGGCGTGCTGGATTTGAACCGCAAGGACGGCATCGCTTACGTGGAGCTGGGCAATCCCGGCGTGCCCCACGCCGTGGCGGAATATGACGGCGATCTGTGGGCCGACGCCGACGGCCTCCGGGAGCACATGCGCCAGCTGCGCTTCGATCCCGCCTTCCCCAAGGGCGCCAACGTGAACTTCTACCAGTGGGTAGGCGAAGCCGAGGTGAAGGTGCTGACCTTCGAGCGGGGCGTGGAGGATTTCACGCTGGCCTGCGGCACCGGCACCGGCTCTGTTGCTTCCACGCTGTGGAAGAAGGGCCAGCTGCCCGGCAAGTTCCTGACTGCCCACAACCGGGGCGGCACGCTGCGGGTCACCATTGGCGGCGAAAACGGACAGATCAGCAGCATTCTGCTGGAAGGCCCCACGGAAGTGGTCAAGGTCTATCAGGTATAACCGCGCAGGAGGGCAGTTTTTGCCCTCCTGTTTTTTGCGTTACAAACAAAACATAAAATATTTACAAATATTTCAGGCGGATTTCAGTGTTATCCATTAAAATGGTATGCGTAACACAATACTTTAAGGAGTAGTTGCTATGAGTGAACAAAACCAGCGGGCTGACGAATTATTCGGCAAGCTCAGTGAAGAAAAGAAGAAGCGCAAGCGCAAGATCATCCGCACCGTGCTGATCGTGGTTGCGGTCATCGCCATTATTCTGGTGGCGGGCGTGCTGTACCTGCGCCATTCCGTTCAGGAGCGGTTTGCCTCCGAAGCGGCAGAGGTGCTGTCTTATGAAGTAACCACCGGCACCATCAATACCGTGGTCTCCGGCAGCGGCGTGCTGGCCCAGGTGGACCAGGAAGACCTGACTGTCCCCGCCGGTGTGGAGATCACCGAACTGCTGGCGGAAGCCGGTGACACGGTGAAGCAGGGTGACCTGCTGGCCACCGTGGATATGGCTACCGTTATGACCGCCTTGTCCGATTTGCAGGATCAGCTGGACGATCTGGACGACGACATCAACGACGCCAAGGGCGAAGAGGTCAGCGCTTACATCAGCGCAGGCGTCAGCGGCCGGGTGAAGATCATCTATGCCGAGAAGAACATGGATGTCTCCGTCTGCATGGCGGAAAACGGCGCCCTGGCCGTGCTGTCTCTGGACGGCTACATGGCGGCGGACATCGAGACCGATAAGCTCAGCAAGGGCGACACCGTCTCCGTGACCCGGGCCGACGGCACCGTCATTGAGGGTACCGTGGAATCCAACCCCGGCGGTACGGCCACCATTCTGGTCACCGACAACGGCCCCCAGTATGACGAGGAAGTCACCGTTTCCGCGGAGGACGGCACCGAGATCGGCACCGCCAAGCTGTACATCCATAACCCCCTGGCCGTTACCGGCTATGCAGGCACTATCAGCGCCATCTCTGCCAAGGAGAACGGCTACGTCAGCGCCTGGTCTTACCTGTTCACTCTGAAGGATACCAGCTTCAGCGCCAACTACGACACCCTGCTCCGGGAGCGGGAGGAGCTGGAGGAGACGCTGATGGAGCTGCTGACCATCTACCGGGACGGCGCTGTGCTGGCTCCCATGGACGGCATGATCACCAGCGTGGCCTATGACGAGGATGTGGGCACCACCGCCGGTGTGGAGACCAGCCTGCTGACCCTGTACCCCAACATCAGCATGAGCATCACCATCAGCATTGACGAGACCGACATCCTGGCGCTGGAAGAGGGCCAGACCGCGGAAGTGGAAGTCAGCTCTGCCAGTGAAGACCTGTTCAGCGGCACCGTCACGGAGATCAGCAAGGTGGCGGATACCTCCTCCGGCGTGACCCAGTATTCCGCCGAAGTGACCCTGAACCGGGAACAGGGCATGCTGCCCGGCATGACCGCCAGCGTGGACGTGAAGATCGAGGGCGTGGAGGATGCCCTGATCATCCCCGTGGACGCCCTGCACCAGACCAGCACCACCTACTACGTTTACACCTCCTATGACGAGGAGACCCAGCAGTACGGCGGCATGGTGGAAGTCACCATCGGTATGCAGAACGACAACTATGTGGAGATCCTCTCCGGACTGAACGAGGGCGATACCGTCTACTACACCGAAACCGAGACCTTTGACTTTATGGGCATGTTCGGCGGCGGTATGGGCGGCATGGGCAGCGGCTCCGGATCCTTCAGCAGCGGCGGCAGCGGCGGCAGCGGCGGTATGCCCAGCGGCGGCGGAATGCCCAACATGGGCGGCGGTGACCGCGGCGGTCAGAGACCGGGAGGCTAAGCCATGATCCAGCTGAAAAATATCTGTAAATATTACCAGGTGGGCGAAGACCGGGTCCGTGCTCTGGACCACGCCAACCTGCACATCAAGCCCCGGGAATTCGTCAGCATCATCGGCCCCTCCGGTTCCGGCAAGTCCACCATGATGAACATCATCGGCTGCCTGGACGTGGCCGACGCAGGCGAATACCTGCTGGACGGCCTGCCCATCGAAAGCTATTCGGAGAACCAGCTGGCCAAGATCCGCAACGAGAAGATCGGCTTTGTGTTCCAGCAGTACAACCTGATCCCCAAGCTGTCTGCCGAGGAAAACGTGGAGCTGCCTCTGATCTACCAGAAGGTCCCCAAGGCGGAACGCCAGGCCCGGGTCAAGCGGGCCCTGGAAAAGGTGAACATGTACCAGCGGGCCAAGCATCTGCCCACGGAGCTGTCCGGCGGACAGCAGCAGCGGGTATCCATTGCCCGGGCCATCGTCACCAATCCCAAGCTGATCCTGGCGGACGAGCCTACCGGCGCCCTGGACTCCAAGACCAGCAAGGAGATCATCGACATTTTCCATGACCTCCACAGTCAGGGCAATACCATCGTCCTGATCACCCATGACAACAACATCGCCAAACAGGCGGAGCGTTCCATCCACATTCTGGACGGCCAGATTTCGGAGGTGACCCTGTAATGCAGTCTTTTGTTATGGCATTGCGCTCCATCAGCTCCAATAAGATGCGGGCCATGCTGACCATGCTGGGCATTATCATCGGCGTTATGGCCCTGGTGGTGCTGGTGAGCCTGGTCAACGGCGCCACCACCACCGTCACCGACGCGGTGTCCGGTCTGGGCAGCTCCATGGTCAGCGTCACCATCTCCGACGACAAGGGCGATCCCATCGGCCTGGACGACCTGAACACCTGGATGGAGGAAGAAAAGGACCTGGGCCTGATGGCGCCTTACCAGACCACCACCGCGGTGGGAAAATTCAGCGCCAATTACGGCAGCGTCACCCTTTACGGCACCACTCCCGCCTATTATGACATCCAGGCCATGCAGCTTTCCATGGGCCGCTGGCTGAGGACCACCGACGTGGAGAACAACAGCTATGTCTGCGTTATCAATTCCACAGCGGCCACCGAGCTGATCGGCTACGAGGACTGCGTGGGCCAGAGCCTGACGCTGGACGGCGTGGAATTTATGGTAGTAGGCGTGCTGCAGGACGATGATGATACTCTGACCTCCATGCTGACCTCCGGCAGCATGATCGCCTACATTCCCTACACGACCCTGATCCGTCTGTCTGACTCTCTGGTCAGCGACGTGACCACCTTCTACATCAGCGCCGCCGAGGGCGGCACCGTGGACGCGGCGGAGGAGAACATCGAGCGCATCCTGCTGGAGCGCTTTGAGGAAGATGACGACGCCTACTCCATCTCCACTTCCAGCGTGCTGGAGGATGCCATGAGCTCCATCACCTCCACCCTGTCCATTCTGCTGGGCGGCATCGCGGCCATTTCTCTGGTGGTCGGCGGCATCGGCATCATGAATATCATGATGGTCACCGTCACCGAGCGTACCCGGGAGATCGGCATCCGCAAGGCCATCGGCGCCAGCCGCGGCACCATCCTGACCCAGTTCCTGATGGAGGCCGTGGTGCTGTGCATGATGGGCTGCGGCCTGGGCATTTTCCTGAGCTGGGCGATTTTGCAGGTGGTCTCCACTGTGGTGTCCAGCACCGGCATCGTCTTCAGCCTGAACGGCGGCGTGGTGGTGATCGCGGTGGTGTTCTGCTTCCTCATCGGCGTGGTCTTCGGCCTGTACCCCGCCAATAAGGCCGCGAAGATGAAGCCCATCGACGCCCTGCACTACGGAGGTTGATCCTATGGACAATGAAAATAAGAAAAAATTTGATAACGCCAGAAAAAAGCACCTAAAAAAATACATTATCTGGGGCTGCCTGGCGGTGCTGGTGCTGCTTCTGGCCGTCATGCCCCTGATGGCAAAGAACGACACGGAGGAGGACGGCCCGGTTGCCAGCATCCTCTCCGGCACCGTGGAGACCGGCTCCGTCAGCAGCACCCTCCGGGGCGGCGGCACCCTGGAAGCCGGAACTGCGGAGAACGTGACCATTCCCAGCGGTGTGAAGATCACGGAGTTTCTGGTGAAAAACGGCGACACCGTCACAGAGGGAACTCCTCTGGCAGTGGTGGATAAGGTCACCGTCATGACCGCCATCACCGAAGTTTCCGAAACGCTGGAGTACCTGCGCGATGAGATCGAGTCCATGCGGGACGAGACCGTCAGCAGCTACATCACCGCCAATGCCGGCGGCCGGGTGAAGGTAGTCTACGCGGAAGCGGGCGACAGCGTGCAGGATGTGATGCTGGAACACGGCGCGCTGGCAGTGCTGAGCCTGGACAGCCTGATGGCTGTGAAGATCCAGCGGAACATGGACATCACCACCGGTGAAAGCGTCTGCGTCACCTTGTCCGATGACACGGAGGTGACGGGCCGTGTGGAATCCAACCTGAACGGCGAGATCGTCGTGACGGTGGAGGACGAGGGCTATGCCATCGGCGAAAAGGTCATCGTCACCACCGATGACGGCGACCGGGTGGGCAGCGGCGAATTGTACGTCCACAACGCCTGGAGGGCCACCGCCTTCACCGGCACCATCTCCACCGTCTCCGCCCAGGAGGAAAAGACCGTTTCCTCCGGTTCCACCCTGTTTACCCTGACGGACACCGATTTCACCGCCCAGATGGAATACCTGTCCAACCAGCACCGGGAATACGAGGAGCTGATGCAGGAGCTGTTCCAGATGTACGACAGCGGCGTCATCACCGCCCCCTGTGACGGCCTGATCTCCGGCGTGGATCAGGACAGCGCCCATCTGCTGGCGGCGGAAGAGGGCGGTTACCAAGTGGAATTGCTGGACGCAGAAACGGACGCAGCCGAAGAAAAGGGCTGGAGCATCGTTTTGCTGAGCAGTGTGGTCTATGAGGGATGCACCTGCGACGAAAACTGCCCCCTGCCTGCGGATTCCGACGCCCACCTGGCGGGCTGCATCGGTGCCTGCGACAAGTCCGCCAGCTGCGATGCCACGGTGCACTACGCAAGCTGCATCAAGGCCTGTGACCATGCCGATACCGCCGACGGATGCGACGCCACCGTGCACTACGCCGACTGCATCAAGAGCTGTACCCATGCGGCGGAAGAGGGGAAATGCACCGCTTCCAAGCATTATTCCGACTGCATCGAAGCCTGTACATCCAGCGATGGAACCACAGACTGCCCCGCATCGGGCAAGCACCACTTGGACTGTATCGAAAGCTGCGACAAGACCGAGAGCTGTCCGGCTACCAAGCACCACTATGATGCCTGTGTCACCCATTGTGATGGGAGCCTGGACTGCGACGCCCTTAACCACAAGGAAAGCTGTCTTCTGTACGGCGTTACCTATACCGCATACGCGGCGAAAGTCACCGCGGCAGGCGACGCCCTGGTGGTTCTGCTGGACGCCGATACGGTGTACACGGTGACCACCTCCGATTCCGGCTGGACGCTGGTGGAGCCTTCCACGCTGAGAACCGATCTTATGATCAACGAAGCCGTCATCGAGCCTTCCAACAAGGTCTCCTGCGAGACGGGTGACGTTATTCTGATCCTGACCGGCAAGGACAGCGGAGGTAATATCCTTATTGAGAACAAAGTTGTGGTATACCGGAAGGGCCAGCAGAGCGGAACCGGTGGGGGAAGCGCGGGTGACATCAGCGGCATCCTGGGCGCCATGGGTGGCATGTCGGGAATGTCCGGCATGAGCGGCATGTCCGGCGGCTCCGGCACCGGCAGCGCCTTGGACGCCTTTACCCTGTTCGACCTGGACGGCGACGTGCTGATGACCGTCACCCCCCAGGATACCATGACCCTGACCATCACCCTGGATGAGCAGGACATCTCCAAGGTCTCCGTGGGCCAGACGGCGGAAGTGAAGGTCACGGCGCTGAAAAACGAAGTCTTTGAAGCGGAAGTTTCCAAGGTAGCCGTCAGCGGCACCAACAACGGCGGCAGCAGCAAGTTTGAGGTGGAGCTGACCATGGACAAGGCCGGAGATATGCTGGACGGCATGAGCGCCACTGTCTCCATCCCCCTGTACACGAAGATGGACGTTCTGACCATCCCCGTAGCGGCCCTGGTGGAAGACGGCGCGCAGACGGTGGTCTACACCGCTCTGGACAAGAAGACCGGCCAGCCTGCTTCCCCCGTAACGGTGGAGATCGGCGTTTCCGACGGCGAGACCGCGGAAGTGACTTCCGGCCTGCAAAGCGGCGATACCTTCTACTACAGCTACTATGATACTCTGGAGCTGTCTACGGCAGTAAAGAGCAGCGGCAGCGTGTTCTCCTTCGGGCGGTAACAAAACAAATTGCCGCAGTGTTATAAATGAAAAACACCAGTAGGGCGGAGGCATGCCTCCGCCGGGCACTTGTGAGAGTGAGCGTTTTCCTGTTACCGCTCATTCGCGCCACTGCCCGGCGGGGTCATGACCCCGCCCTACATTATGCTGTTAAACCCGGTACCACTGGCAGCAATGTCATCCTGAGCGAGTGAAACGAGTCGAAGGATCTACGCACCATATGGCTGCTTTGCGGCATCGAAGGCGCGAAGATCCTTCGGCTCCATTTCATTCCGCTCAGGATGACATCGCTGTTTGCCGGTTCCATTGGCTTGACACGGCAGTGCAAGGGAGGGTTAAAGCCCTCCCATACAAAGAGCGTTTTTATGCCAGGAACATTTGTCTTCATCCGGTGAAAAAATAACACTTGACAAACCCGCGCAAATAGTGTATAAAGAGCATAACTTAATTATGAAACCATTGAGGCGGAAGTAAAACTGCAAGCGCATCCACAGAGAGTTTCGCATAGCTGAGAGCGGAGCGAAAAGCGGGGCAGCAAATGGGCCGCTGAGGGCAGAGGGAAAGGGCATGAGCCAAAGTATCTTCTGACGCATTGCCAGCGTTATTGGGCAGACGGTGTGTTGGCACCGTGCTGAGGCGGCCGTATCTTACGGCAAACAAGGTGGTACCGCAGAAATTGTATTTTCTGTCCTTGTTCCCTTAGGGGAACAAGGACTTTTTTGTTATCTTCCGAAAGGAGAATGCATATGTTAAAGAAATTACCGGGGAAACGATGGTGACGCTGGAAACAGCCTCCCCTTGAGGGGAGGTGGCACGGCGCAAGCCGTGACGGAAAGGTGGTCCCCACCCCTCAACCGCCTTTGGCGGCAGCTCCCCTCAAGGGGAGCCATCCCCACACCAACATTTCTGAAAAATAAAGGAGTATGTATTATGAAAAAGGTTATCTCTCTGATCCTGTCCGTTATCCTGGTTGCCGCCCTGTTCACCGGCTGCGGCGCTTCCGAAACCACCGAAACCACCGTCGCGCAAGCTGTCCCCTCCTCCGATGATACCTACACCGTCGCCATTATCCAGCAGCTGGACCACTCCTCCCTGGATGAGATCCGCACCGCCATCAAGGCCCAGCTGGAAGCCCTGGCCGCCGAGAACGGCATTACCATTGAGATCGAGGAATACAACGGCCAGAACGACACCTCCGTGCTGACCCAGATCTCCACCCAGGTGGTCTCCGACGACGTGGATATGATCGTCCCCATCGCCACCCTGGCTGCCCAGTACGCCGTCCTGGCTGCTGAGGGCACTGACATTCCCATTGTCTACGCCGCCATTTCCGATCCTGAATCCGCCGGCCTCACCGGTCTGAGCAATGTCACCGGCGTTTCCGACGCCCTGAACACCTCCTTCATCCTGGATATGATGCTGGCCGCCCAGCCTGACATCGAATGCGTCGGCCTGCTGTACTCCACCTCCGAAATCAACTCCCTGACCCCCATCGCCGAAGCCAAGGCATATCTGGACGAAAAGGGCATCGCATACCTGGAAAAGACCGGCACCACCTCCGGTGAGATCACCGAAGCCACCGCTTCCCTGGTGGGCCGCGTGGACGCCGTCTTCACCCCCACCGACAACACCGTCATGGCCGCCGAGGCTTCCGTGGCCGAGATCCTGAACAAGGCCGGTATCCCCCACTACACCGGCGCTGACTCCTTCGTCACCTCCGGCGCCTTCACCACCTGCGGCGTCAACTACACCGAGCTGGGCACCAAGGTGGCCGACATGGCCTTCGACCTCCTGCTGGGCGGCGGCGTTCCCGAATTCCACGTCATGGACGGCGGCATCATCACCGTCAACACCGACACCGCAGCCGCCTGCGGCATCGACTACAGCGTCTTCTCCACCATGGCCAACACCATTGTGGAAGTCACCACCGTCGAATAAACACAGGTAACTTTGTAGGGGAGGGTCTTGGCCCTCCCTTGCAGTTTCGTTTTTTACGCTTGCAAAATCGGCGTAACCTGTTATGATTAGTGTATCATTGCGTTTTCCCACATTACCTTATCCATAAGGAGCAGACCTTTTATGATCTCAACCGCAGTCATCATGAGCGCCCTGGAATTGGGCTGCATTTATGCCCTGGTGGCATTGGCGCTGTTTATGAGCTTCCGCATTCTGAACATCGCCGATATGACCACCGACGGCACCTTTACTTTGGGCTGTGCCGTCTCCGCCACCGTGGCCGTGGCCGGGCATCCCCTTCTGGCCCTGCCTGCCGCCATGCTGGCCGGCGCCTGCGCAGGCGCCGTGACTTCCTTCCTGCAAACGAAATGGAAGATCCCCTCCATTCTGGCGGGCATCATCACCAACACGGGCCTGTACACCGTCAACCTGGCGGTGATGGGCTTCTCCTCCAATGTGAACATGATGCGCTCCGCCACCATCTTCACCCTGCTGCAGCCGTACCTGGGCAGCTTCTATAAGCTGATCCCCGCTGCCGTGCTGGCGGTGTGCATGGGCGCTCTGCTGGTGCTGTTCCTGAAGACCCGCTTAGGTCTTTCCATCCGGGCCACCGGCGATAATCCCGACATGGTCCGGGCTTCCTCCATCAATACCGGCTTCACCATCACCGTGGGCCTGTGCATGTCCAACGCCCTGACCGCCCTTTCCGGCGCGGTGCTGGCCCAGTATCAGAAGACCGCCGACATCAATCTGGGCACCGGCATGGTCATCATCGGTCTGGCCTCCCTCATCATCGGCGAGACCCTGATGCCCAGGGGCAAGCTGTGGAGAAAAGCCCTGGGCGCGATCCTGGGCTCCATCCTGTACCGCTTCATCATCGCTGTGGCCCTGCGGCTGGATCTGCCCAGCGAATGCCTGAAGCTGATCTCCGCCACCATCGTGGCCCTGGCCATCGGCCTGCCCGCCATCAAGGGTTCTCTGAAGCCCGCCACCGCAAAAGGAGGGAAAGACTGATGCTGAAAATCAACAACATTTCCAAAACCTTCAATCCCGGCACGGTCAACGAAAAGACGGCTCTGACCGGCCTGAACCTGCATCTGGACAAAGGCGATTTCGTCACCATCCTCGGCTCCAACGGCGCGGGCAAGTCCACCCTGTTCAACGCCATCGCCGGCACCTTCGTGGTGGATTCCGGCGCCATCTGGCTGGACGGCGTGAACATCACCAACCTGCCCGACTACAAGCGCAGCAAGTATATCGGCCGGATGTTCCAGGACCCTCTGAAGGGCACCGCCCCCAACATGACCATTGAGGAAAACCTGGCCCTGGCCTATATGCGGGCTTCCTCCGGCACTTCCCCCTTCTCCATGATCTCCAAGGCCGACCGGAAGGAATTCCGGGAGCGGCTGGCTCAGCTGGAGTTGGGTCTGGAAGACCGGATGGACCATCCCGTGGGCCTGCTGTCCGGCGGCCAGCGTCAGGCGCTGACCCTGCTGATGGCCACCCTGGTGACCCCCAAGCTGCTGCTTCTGGACGAGCACACCGCCGCCCTGGACCCGGCTACCGCGGAAAAGGTGCTGGAACTGACCAAGTCCATTGTGGCAGAAAACAACATCACCTGCCTGATGATCACCCACAACATCCCCTCCGCCCTGTCTCTGGGCAACCGCACCATCATGATGAACAACGGTTCCATCGTCATGGAGCTGGCCGGTGAGGAACGGGCCAGCATGACCACGGAAAAGCTGCTGAAAGCCTTCCACGAGCAGGGCATCAGCAATGACCGAATCGAGTTCAGCGCGGAATAAGCCATATACAAACTGACGCCCCCGGGTTTTCCTGCGAAAATCCGGGGGCGTTTGTTTATTCTTCTGTCTTTTCTGATTCCTTGGCTTTTTCCGACTCTGCCAGGGCGGCGGCCTGGTTTACATAAAGTTTCGCGGGATCGTGGGGCTTGAAATACTGCCAGATGAGCACGCTGACCGCCGCGATGCAGGTCACTGCCGCCAGCACCTGGCTGACCCGGAAGGGGCCCCAGTACAGGCTGTCCACCCGCAGGCCCTCGATCATGGTCCGGCCCAGGCCGTACCAGGCGGCGTAGCCCAGGGCCACCTGGCCGTCATACTGCCGCTTTTTGGACAGGAAATGCAGCAGGATCAGCCCCAGCAGGTTCCAGAGGGATTCGTACAGGAAGGTGGGATGGTAATATTCCCACTCCCCCGTGACCTGATTGAACAGGCCCATGCGGAAGAAGGAATCCGTAGCCGCGCCGAAGGCCTCCCGGTTGAAGAAGTTGCCCCAGCGGCCCATGGACTGGCCGATGAGGAAGCCCAGCAGCACAAGATCCAGCACCGTGGACATCCGGATTTTTTTGACCCTGCACAGTACCGCCACGCCGATAATGGCACCGATGACACCGCCGTAGATGGCGATGCCGCCCTCCCAGATGTAAAGCACGGAAATGGGATTCTCCGCGTAATCCGCCCAGGAGAAGGCTACGTAATAAACGCGGGCGCAGATAATGGCGAAGGGCGTGACCCAGAGAACGCCGTCCATGATGTCGTCCTCTTTCAGGCCGAACTCCTTGCTGCGCTTACAGGCGTACAGCACCGCCAGGATCAGTCCCACGGCAATGACCAAACCGTAATAATGGGCGGTGAAGGGGCCGATGGACAGGGTGCGGGGAGGATTCACTTCGATGCCGAAGGAGGGGAAGGATATGGAAGTATAATTGCTTGGATTCATAAAAAGCTCCTGATATACGATGGTAGGGCGGGGGCCTGCCCCCGCCGTTTGGAACAGCCGGCAGGGGCAAGCCCCCGCCCTGCAATATTCTGTATTCTATGATTCAATGGGATTGATGATCGACAGGCTGCACCGTTCGGCCTTGACCACCCTTTCCAGGAACCGGCAGATCTCATCTGCCTGGATGCTGCGGTAGACCTCCGGGAAGCGGAAATAGTCGAAATCCGAAAAATGATAGGCACAGACCCGGAAGCAGGTGGCGTCAAAGCTGTCCAGCCCCCGGATGCGGCGGCCCAGGGCGCTGCGCTTCATCCGCAGGAAGTTCTTTTCCGGCAGGCCCTCTTTGGCGAGCTTCTCCGCCTGGGCCAGGATGGCGTCCCGGACGGCGTAAGCGTTGTCGGAATCGCCGGAGCACATCAGCATGGCGCAGCCGTCGATGGTCTCGAAGCCGCCGCCGAAGGAGGAATCGATAAGCCCTTCCTCATACAGCCGCAGATACAGCTCGGAGGATTCGCCGAACAGGGCTTCCGCCGCCAGATCCGCCACCATTTCCGTACGGATGGCGGCGTCTCCCGTACCCACGCTCTCGCACTTGAAGGCCAGGTTGAACATGGGCATGGCAACCTCCATAGAGGCTGTGACCTCCGCTGTGGGACAGGTCATGTCCTCCCGCCAGTCGCGCAGTTTGACGCCCACTTCCTTCGGTTCCATTCCCAGCACCTGCCGGGCAATGTCCGCCACATGGTCCGCTTCCACGTCGCCCACCACGCACAGCAGCATGTTGCCGGGGGTGTAGAAGGCCCGGTGGCAGCTGTACAGCACCTCCGGGGTGATCTCCCGGATGGTCTGGGACGTACCCAAAATGGGCACGCGGATGGGATGCCGGCGGTACATGGCCGCCATGAGCCTGTCGAAAACCACACTGTCCGGGGCATCTTCGTTCATGCCGATCTCCTGGTCGATGATGCCCCGCTCCTTTTCCACGCTTTCCTCCGTAAAATAGGGGGTGGAGACGAATTCCAGCAGCAGGCGCAGGCAGTCGTCAAAATTCTCGGTGCAGGAAAAATAGTAGGCGGTCATGTCGTAGCTGGTAAAGGCGTTGGTCATGGCTCCCAGGGCGGCAAATTCCGCGCTCACATCCCGGTGGCCGGGAAGGTCGAACATTTTATGTTCCAGATAGTGGGCCACGCCGGCAGGCGCGTGGTGGGTCTTTCCTTCCAGCTCGAAATCCGTATGGATGGAGCCGTAGTCGGTGACGAAGTAGGCCAGCTTCTTGGTGAAGCCCTTCCGGGGCACCACCGCCACGGTCAGGCCGTTTTCCAGCACGCCTGTATACAGGGTCTCGTCCAGTTCGGGGTAGCAGACCTTCTTCATTGGCTCCCTCCTTTCAGGAAATAGGTGGTGTGCAGAGTCAGCTGTTTGGCCGCCGCCACCACCTCTTCCAGCGTTACAGCCTCCACGGCGGTCATATATTCCTCGTGGTTGAAGGCCAGGCCGCTGAGGGCGGCGGTGGCGTAAAAGCCCTCGATGGCGCCGGGGGAATCGTTGGTGGCCCGCAAGCTGCTGAGCAGGGCTTCCTTGGCGGCTTTCAGCTCGCTTTCGGTGATATCGCCCCGGCGGCAGGCATCCAGCTGGCGCAGAACTTCCTCCCGGGTCAGCTGTTCCTTGTCAAAGTCGATGCCCGCGGAGACGGTGACGATGCCCTTGGTGCCGTAGTAGCTGGAGCCGATGGAATAGCACAGGGACAGCTTTTCCCGGACGTTCATAAACAGCTTGCTGGTCATGCCGGAGCCGAAGATGGTGTTCATGACCTGCATGGCGGGGAATTCCGGGGCGCGGTTGGTGATGGGGGTCACGAAGCCCATGCACAGCTTGCCCTGGGCCACATCCATGAGCTCCACCTGGTCAGAGCCTTCGCAGGAATGAAAGGGCGTCTGGGGCGCCAGGGCGCCGCAGTCCCGATCCAGCTTGTTCAGCAGGGGCAGAAGCAGCTCCGCCACCTGGGCGCTTTCCGCGCTGCCCACGTAGAAGATCTCAATGGGGCTGGTGCGCAGGACCTTGCGGTAATGGCGGTACAGCTCCTCGGAGGTGGGGATCGCCACATCCACCGACTCGCCCAGCCGGGGCAGGCCAAAGGTATCCTCCCGGCACATGAGCTTCAGCAGCTTGCCCATGGCATAGGCCCGCTTGTCGTTCAGCTCGGATTCGATGGTGGCGATGAGGTTGCGTTTTTCGCTTTCCACGAAGGAAGTGAGGAACGCGCCGTTTTCCAGAGGGGAATCCAGGAGGATCTCTTCCAGAAAGCTCAGCATAGGCCGCATCACCTGGTCGCCGGGCAGGGCGAAGCGGTCGTCCATGAAGCCGCAGTAAAGGCCCGTGGTCTGGCAGTCGCCCACCCGGCGCACCAGAGGGCTGACAGACGCGCCGTAAAGCTCGTCCAGGTATTCGGTAATGGACCGCAGATCCGGGCAGCGGTTGGTGCCCCGGAGCAGCACCGAGGGGAACAGGGCGTTCATGGCCGCTTCGCTGCTGTCCATCTGCCGCACCAGCTGGAAACTCAGACAGCCCTGCTTGAAGCGGGTATCCCGGCAGCAGCGCAGGGTGACGCCGGGGAGAAGGGGGATGGTTTCGATCATAATCGGCTCCTTGAGGGAAAAAGGGAAATTGTGGTTTATCGCACCAGCCACTGTAGGGCGGGGTCTTGACCCCGCCAATTGAGAACCTTCGTTTTTTTCGGAAAGGTTTCCCAATGCCTCTGTTGAAAACGCGCAATGACCGTAACTGCCCGGCGGAGGCATGCCTCCGCCCTACAGTAGCGTTTTGATACAAACCGCAATTTCTCTTCAGAATAAAGTCATGTAACAGATATTATATACCACTTTCCCCAAAATAGGAAGTGGTACACAAAAATTTAAGACTTTTTCTGTTGTCATTTTTCCCTTTCTGCGGTAGAATAGAGAAAACATTATGGAAACTAGGGGGAAGCGAGCCATGGCATGGCTGGAAATCACCATTGATACCGCCGCGGAAAAGATCGAATCCGTGGCCACCGTCCTGACGGCGAAGGGCTTTTCCGATCTGGTCATCGAGGATCAGGAGGAATTTGAGACCTTTCTGGAAGAAAACCGGGCCTATTGGGACTACATCGACGAAGAATTGCAGGAGAAGCTCCAGGGTCTCTCCCACATCAAGCTGTATCTGGAAGACACCGACGATGCCGGTATGGAGCGTCTGAAACGCGTGGTTGGCGAACTGGACCTGCCCATGTCCGTGGCTGCGCTGGCAGAAGTGAACTGGGAAGAAAGCTGGAAGGACAACTATCCCCCTCAGGAAGTGGGCAAGTCCCTTGTGGTCCTGCCCTACTGGCTGGCGCAGGAGGAAACGGACCGGTTGAAGGTCATTCTGGATCCCGGCCTGACCTTCGGCACCGGCGCCCACCCCTCCACCCAGATGGTCATGGAGAAGATGGAGGAAGTGGTCAGACCCGGATCCCGCTGTCTGGACCTGGGCAGCGGCAGCGGCATTCTGTCCATCGCCGCCCTGCGGCTGGGCGCGGAAACGGCTGTGGGCATCGACATCGACCCCAAGGCCGAGGATATCGCCCGGGAAAACGCCGCCTACAACGGCTTTGCCGCCCCCCGGTTCACCGCCCTGACCGGAAACGTCACCGAGGACAAGGCCCTGATGGCCTCCCTGGCTGCCAAAGAATACGACCTGGTACTGGTGAACATTGTGGCCGACGTGATCATCGGCCTGGCCCCGGTGCTGCCCAACTTCCTGACGCAAACCAGCACCCTGATCTGTTCCGGCATTCTGGACGTGCGGCTGGACGAAGTTACCGCTGCCCTGGAGGCAGCCGGGCTGACGGTCACCGCCGTGAAGGAAAAGGAAGACTGGCGCTGCGTTACGGCCCGGCTTTGATCCTCCCCGCGGCACCCACCACTCAGCCGCCAAAACGGCAGCTTTCCTCAATAGAAAGGAGCAACTATGAGCATTCCCTACCGCCACCAGCGGGTTTTAAACCGGATCGGCATCGTTCTGCTGATCCTGCTGCTGGTGTTTATCGTGACCTGGCTGTGCTGGGTCATTTGGCTGCAGCGCTATGTGGTCTATACCGACAAAGGCGCCACTCTGGATTTCAATTCCTCTTCTTATGACGTTACCGGCAAGGAGGCCGTGGAGCCTGTGGCAGAAGCCAACATCTCCATTTTCTACAACGAAGGTGCGGACGCCATTGACACCTCCAACGAGCTGACCCAGCTCAACGGCTACTACATCACCAGCGACATGTTCCAGACGGACATCGACAACGTGATGCTGCAGGTGGAGCGTCTTTCCGCCGGCACCCCCGTTATGATCGACATGAAGGGCGCCTACGGCTCCTTCTTCTACGCCTCCAACCTGCCCGACGCCATCCAGTCCGCCAGCACCAACATTGACTCCGTAGCCACCCTGGTGAAGAAGCTGCAAACCAAGGGCTTTTACACCATTGCCCGGATCAGCGCCTTCCGTGACCGGAACTTCGGTGAAAACCACGTCAGCAGCGGCCTGTACATGCTGAGCCGGGCAGGCCTGTGGATGGACGAAGGCGGCATGTATTGGCTGGACCCCACCAACTCCACCACCACCAACTGGATCACCTCCGTGGTGCTGGAACTGAAGGAAATGGGCTTCGACGAGGTGCTGCTGGACAACTTCCGCTTCCCCAGCGGAGAGCAGTACATTTTCTCCGGCGATAAGACCGCCGCCCTGCAGACCGCCGCCCAGACCCTGATGTCCACCTGCGGCGCGTCCGACTTCGTGCTGTCCTTCTGCGTGGACGATCCCACCTTCGCCCTGCCCGAGGGCCGGTGCCGGATGTACTTAAGCAATATAGATGCCGGCAGCATCGCCCAAAAGGCTGCCCAGGTCACCTTTGAGGACGCGGACATCCGGCTGGTCTTCCTGTGCGAAACCGGCGATACCCGGTACGATTCCTACAGCGTTCTGCGTTCGCTGAACGTGGCCGAGGAAGTGGAAGCACGGAAGGGCAGTTGATCAAACAAAAATTCCGCTCACCAAAGTGAGCGGAATTTTTTCACACTGTCAAAAAAGTCCATAAAATTAGATGTCATCGCGAACCAGCCCGCAATGAATTATGGTATGATTGCCACCGGCAATCATTCTCATTTCTGATTCGCTGCGCGGAGCACCACTAGTGTGGCGATCCCCCAAAAAGAAGTAAAATCCCTCAATTTTGGTAGAGAAATGTCCGAAAATTCAGGAGATTGCCACGCCACACGGCCCGCAGGCCGCGTACATAGCGCAACCGCCGAAGGCGGCTCTTAGCGCGGAGTAGTGTGCGCACTGGCTCG
>JAXJGV010000050.1:0-11668 GCA_036300205.1 Oscillospiraceae bacterium | reverse complement strand
TTACACCAACGGGCGGAGCGTATGCCTTACAGAGCTGAAAGGATATCAGGCCGCTGTCGGTCAGCCGGTCATCCAGCCCCGCCGTCCAAACAGCCGCCTGGACAAGGTGCGCCATATGTTTCAGAAGGTAATGTAAAGATACATAATCGTCAAGACGGCAACAATCAGAAGTTATGGAGGGTAACAATGGAATATAGTAAGGAAGATTTAATGGAAGCAAAAAAGCAAATTTGGGGAGTGGGAGAGAACATGGGAACAGAGGAAAGTAAAAAAATCTGGGAGGAGAACGCACAATTTTGGGATAATGCAATGGGTGACGAATCTAATGAATTTCACAGAGAGGTAGTGCGTCCCAAAGTAACGGAACTTCTATCTCCTAATCCTGCGGATTACATTTTGGATATTGCGTGTGGCAATGGAAATTATTCTTCGTATCTTGCACAAAGAGGCGCTTCGGTTGTCGCTTTTGATTACAGCAAAAAAATGATAGAATTGGCTAAAAGACGGCAATCACAATATGCAAAACAAATTGAATTTTGTGTGGCGGATGCGACCGATAGAAAAAGTATATTAGAATTAAAAAGAAATCGAGCCTTTACGAAAGCAGTTTCTAATATGGCAATTATGGATATTACGGATATTGAACCACTTCTTATGGCTGTTTATGAACTGTTGCAGGAAAGCGGAATTTTTGTCTTTGCAACGCAACACCCTTGTTTTGTCACGTTGACTGAAAAATATATGACACCGCACAGTTACTATGATATAGCGATTGAAGGGCAACCGAAAGAGCAGATTTATTATCATCGTTCCATACAAGATATTTTTAACCTTTGTTTTAGAGCTGGATTTGTCATTGATGGATTTTATGAAGAATGTTTTAAAACCAACAAAGAAATTCCTATGGTAATGATAGTAAGGCTTAAGAAGGTAAAACGTGATAGCTTAAAATAAATTCAAGTTTGTCGGGTAAATAGCAAACCCAGCCGAGCCAGTCAACGGTCAAGATGAACGGCGCATATGCGCAGCCGTTGACAGCCCCGCCCGCCTTTGCTGGTAGGCAATCAAGGGGCGACAGCAAGAAGTGCCACCGCCCCGCACTATTATTCAGAAAGGGGAATTTCCATGACCGACCAGATAGCCTATCAAGAATATATCCAGCGCAGGTACAACGCCTTTTGCAAGACTGTTATCCGCTGTGCCGCCTTGGACAAGATTTTGAAGCTTAAACGGCAATGGGAACGGCAAGTTTCCCTTGACTATCTGATGAACGAGAAGTTTGTCCAGTTTGCCGCGTCGGAGCCGGACGAGGAATACCCATTTACCGTCTGCGGTCAGACCGTCCTGCTCTGCAACGCCGCCCTTGCCGACGCGATCTCTGTTTTGCCGGAGCAGACGCGGGAAGAAATCCTGCGCTATTACTTTCTGCGCCAGCCGCAGCGCGTGATCGGCGCGTGTATTGGCCGGTCACGCAGCACAGCGGGGCGGCATATCCAGCTTGCCTTGCAGCGGCTACGCGAAGAAATGGGGGTGAGCCGGTATGAGTAGACTTCTCCCCTATGAAACAATCCTCAAAGCCCGTGAGGGCGACCCAGAAGCCGTGAACGCTGTCCTGCTCCACTACGCCGGATATATCCGCTATTTCTCAAAAGTGAACGGGCAGGTCAACGCCGAGGTGGAGGACTATGTAAAGCAGCGGTTAATTGACTGTCAATTCAAGTTCCGGCTTGACGAACCACCGGACAAGTCATAAAAACTGAATACCAGCCGCCACCGACGCGGCCAGCGAAAGCAGTAAGTCTTGAAAAAGATTTACTGCTTTTTTTGTTGTCCGGCTCCGCTCCCGGCCATTTTGCCCCCTGCCGGTTGTAGTAGTAAGCGAGGAGGGAATTTTTCTGCCCTGGTGTTTGGCATTTGGAGCATTTACCCGTAGTAGAGGGCAAAGAGAAAGGATTTCTCCAACACCGGGTAGAAACCACTGCGTCCGGTGTCATTTTAGCGAAAGCGGGCAGGAATGCCCTTTACAGGATTAGTAGTAGCAGAAAAAGAGAAACAAACTTTTGTGGTTGCAGTTTTCCAAAAAAGTGGCGGACGGAAGTGAGAGAAAGTTTGCAGTCACGGAGAGCAAGTTTCTACCACGGTGCCAAAATCCGCAATTCTGCAGTTTTGCCCCTCGCGGGAAACTTGTTGGGGAGTGCCTTCCCCAAACCCTGCTCATGCGCCCTTACGGGCGAGAAAGGAGGTCACACCATGCGAAAGAAATACAACACGCCCCACCGCAGCCGCGTTGTGAAAACCCGGCTGTCCGAAGATGAGTATGCCGACTTCACAGCGCGGCTTGCGCCCTATGGTATCAGCCAGTCCGAATTTCTCCGGCAGGCGATACGGCGGGCGACCATACGCCCGGTTGTCCATGTGTCGTCGGTCAATGACGAGTTGCTTTCCGCTGTCGGGAAGCTGACAGCCGAGTACGGCAGGATCGGCGGCAACCTCAATCAGATTGCCCGGTATCTGAACGAATACGGCGTACCCTACAACACCCTTTCCGGCGAGGTACGCGCCGCCATATCCGACCTTGCCGTCCTCAAGTATGAAGTCCTCAAGAAAGTAGGTGACGCGGTTGGCAACACTCAAGCATATCAACTCTAAAAACGCCGACTACGGAGCCGCCGAGCAATATCTTCTCTTTGAGCATGACGAGTTTACCATGAAGCCCGTCCTTGATGAAACCGGCAGGCTTATCCCCCGCGAGGACTACCGGCTGTCCACGCTGAACTGCGACGGGGAGGATTTTGCCGTTGCGTGTATGCGGGCCAATCTCCGCTATCAGAAAAACCAGCGGCGGGAAGATGTGAAAAGCCACCACTACATCATCAGCTTTGACCCGCGGGACGGGCCGGACAACGGCCTGACCGTAGACCGGGCGCAGGCGTTGGGGGAACAATTCTGTAAAGAGCATTTTCCCGGCCACCAGGCCCTTGTCTGCACCCACCCGGACGGGCATAACCACAGCGGCAACATTCATGTGCATATCGTCATAAACAGCCTGCGGATTGAGGAAGTGCCGTTCCTGCCCTACATGGACAGGCCGGCCGATACGAAAGTCGGCTGCAAGCACCGATGTACCGACGCTGCCCTGCGCTACTTCAAATCCGAAGTCATGGAGATGTGCCACCGGGAGGGGCTTTATCAAATCGACCTCTTGAACGGCAGCAAGAACCGCGTCACCGACCGGGAGTATTGGGCGCAGAAAAAGGGACAGGCCGCGCTGGACAAGCAGAACGCCCCCATGATTGCCGATAGTATCACGCCCCGGCAGACCAAGTTTGAAACGAACAAGGAGAAGCTGCGGCAGACCCTACGGAAAGCCCTTGCCACCGCCGCCAGCTTTGACGAGTTTTCCTCTCTGTTGCTGCAGGAGGGTGTGACCGTCAAGGAGAGCCGGGGGCGGCTTTCCTACCTCACGCCGGACAGGACAAAGCCAATTACCGCCCGGAAGCTGGGCGACGATTTTGACCGCGCCGCTGTCTTTGCCGTTTTAGAGCAAAACGCCGCCAGAGCAGCCGAAGCGCCAGCCAGATCCCCCGATCCCCCACGCACCATAAAAGACCGCTTGCAGGTTGCCAGAGCCGAGATAGCCGCCCCGAAACAGGACGGAGTGCAGCGGCTTGTGGACATTGAGCAGAAAATGGCCGAGGGCAAAGGCCGGGGCTATGAACGCTGGGCGAAGATACACAATCTGAAGCAGGCCGCCAAAACGCTGTCCGTCTACCAGCAATACGGCTTTACTTCCCCGGAGCAGTTAGAAGCCGCCGTTGACACCGCCTATCAGAAAATGCGCCAGACCAGCGGCGAACTGAAAGCACTGGAAACGAAGCTGCAAGGGAAAAAGAAGTTGCAGCGGCAGGTGTTGGCCTACGCCCAGACCAAGGCCGCCCGCGACGGGCTGCGGGCACAGAAATCCGAGAAAGCCCGCGCCGCATACCGGCAGGCCCATGAGAGCGATTTTATCATAGCCGACGCAGCAGCCCGGTATTTCAAGGCGCATGGCATTACCAAGCTGCCCGCCCGGAAAGCGTTGCAGGCCGAGATCGAGCAGCTTATCTCCGAGAAAGACGGCCTGTATAACACCTATCACGAACAGAAACAGCGGTTCAAGGAGTTGCAGACCGTCAAGCGGAACATCGACCAGATTTTGCGCCGGGACGAGCCGCACCGCAGAAAGGAGCAGAGCCATGAGCGATAACCTGCCCCACATGGACTACCGCCAGCACCGGCGGGCGCGGCGGCTGGTACATGAGTGCTGTAACTACGATGAGGGGAACTGCCTGCTATTGGACGACGGGGAGCCTTGCGTGTGCGTCCAGAGCATTTCCTTTTCCCTCATGTGCCACTGGTTCCGTGTGGCTGTCCTGCCCCTTGACGGGGAGCTGGCCGCAGCCCTCTTGTGCCGGGGAAGCCGGAAACGGTGTGCCGTCTGCGGGGCGGCCTTTGTCCCCAAATCCAACCGGGGAAAATACTGCCCCGACTGCGCCGGGCGCATGAAGAAAATCAAAGCCGCCGAGAGAAAGCGGAAACAAAGGCAGAGATGTCACGCTTTAGAGCCTTTCAAACCCGCATAAATCAAGGCTTTTTTCGTGGGTGTCAAAGGGTACGCGATACATTTATCCTTTTCCCCCGGAAACGGCGTTTTAATGCGTGACAATACGCCAAAATCAACCCGAACACAGGGAGGTGATCCTATCGCTGATTATATCAGGGCAGACACGCGGCTGCCCGCCTATCTGCCGTATCCCCGTTTCCTGCTGAAAATGGAGATTTCACAGACCGCCAAGCTGCTGTATTCGCTGCTGTTAGACCGTTCCACCCTCTCCCAGAAAAACAAGTGGCTGGACGACGAGGGCAGGATTTATATTATCTATCCCATCGCGGAGATAGCAGAAATACTGGATAAAGGCAGCACCACCATCAAGGGGGCGCTTAATGAACTGGACACGGCGGGGCTGTTGGAACGGGAACGGGGCGGCTTCTCCGCACCGAACCGGCTTTATGTCAAAGTACCGCCAGTGCCACAGGTACAGTTTTCAGACCAACTGATGGCCGGAAGTCCGCCCCTCATAGAGCCGGAAAACCGTCCTACTGATGGTCAGAAAACCGACCTTATGATGGTCGGAAAACCGTCCCCTAACCAAACTACTATAAACAACCTTACAGAGAGCCAAACAAAGGGAGTGAGTGGGGGGCCGTCCGCGCCCTATGGCCGATATGGAAATATTTTTCTGTCACAGACCGAATACGACGAGTTGCAGGCAGAGTACCCTGACAGGCTGGAACGGTTCATCGAGGAAATGAGCCGCTACCTTGCCGCCAACGGGAAAAGCTACCAGAACTATGCCGCCGCCCTGCGGATATGGGCGGGGAACGACAAAAAGGAAGCCCCTAAAAAGGGCATACCAGACTACTCATGCAAGGAGGGCGAGAGTTTATGAAGAATGAAATCAACGCGGTTTTGGAGAATATGACGACCACCATCCCGGAGCCGGAGGACTACACCGGCGAGGACGGTTTACTGTACTGCGGCAAGTGCCGCAAGCCGAAAGAAGCCTATTTTGCGCCGGATAAGGCCGCTATCTTCGGGCGCGACCGCCACCCGGCAGAGTGCGACTGCCAGAGAACCGCCCGCGAGGAACGGGAAGCCGCCGAAAAGCGGCGCAGACACCTTGACACCGTGGAAGAACTGAAACGCCGGGGCTTTACCGACCCCACCATGCGGGACTGGACTTTCGAGAACGACAACGGCAGGAACCCGCAGACCGGGCTTGCCCGCCGGTATGTGGAGCATTGGGAAGATATGCGGACAGACAATATCGGCTGCCTGTTCTGGGGCGGCGTAGGCACCGGCAAAAGCTACCTTGCAGGCTGTATCGCAAACGCCCTCATGGAGAAAGAAATCCCCGTCCGCATGACGAACTTTGCTCTTATCCTCAATGACCTTGCCGCCAGCTTTGAGGGGCGCAACGAGTACATTTCCCGCCTTTGTCGTTATCCGCTGCTGATCCTTGACGACTTCGGCATGGAACGCGGGACGGAATACGGGCTGGAACAGGTGTTCAATGTGATTGACAGCCGTTACCGCAGCGGCAAGCCGCTGATCGTCACGACCAACCTTACGCTGGACGACCTGCACAACCCGGAGGACACCGCCCATTCCCGGATTTATGACCGCCTGCTTTCCATGTGCGTCCCGGTACGCTTTACCGGCGACAACTTCCGGCAGGAAACCGCCAAGCGGAAAATGGAGAGCATGAAGAAACTGATTACCGACTGAAAGGAGTATTGCCTATGGCAGATAACAAGCAGCACGACACCCGCACCACCCGCCGCCCTGACTGTGTGACGGAAATCCGCATGGGCAATTCCGTCCTTGTCGTGTCCGGCTATTTCAAGAAAGACACCACAACCACAGCCGCCGACAAAATGGCGCGGGTACTGGAAGCGGAAGCCGCTGCTACACAGGAGCCGACTTATCCGGCGTGAACCGGGGCATGGAAAAGCGGCCATGCCAGGGAGCATGACCGCTGGAACGAAAATCGGAAGTGCTTTAGCAATTCTTAATCTCATTCTCTATAAAATAATTTGCAATTTCAAAGGCTTTTATTCTTCTCTTTGCCAATGTGATTTGTGATTTATAACGCTCGGAATTATCCTTTGATTCAAATGTTTTTACTGTTTCTCTTAGCTTGTGCAGAGTTGAATCAATTTGCCTTTTGGCCGCGGTTAATTCATCTATTGTATACTTCATGTTTTCTCCTTTAACTTCTGATTTTTTTGTTAAATCAGAGTATACCACGGAGTTATGAACTTTTCTACTGCAAATATGGGACGACAACCCATACCATAAAAATCGGAAAATTGAAAAGCTGTAAAGAAGCAAATTTAACGCTTTTGCCGCTGTACAGCCCCCGCCGTTCCGTGGTACAATGAAACCACGGAATAGTGGGGCTGGCTGTCGGAAACGGAGGATTTTATGTTAAGACAAGCCACCCAAAACCTCATTACCGCCCTTTATCCGAGATTGTCCCACGAGGATGAATTGCAAGGCGAGAGTAATTCCATATCGAACCAAAAAAGGATACTCGAAACCTACGCAAAACAGAACGGCTTTACCAATCTGCGCTGGTACACCGACGACGGTTTTTCCGGCGCGAACTTCCAGCGGCCCGGATTTCAAGCCATGCTTGCGGACATTGAAGCCGGGAAAGTGGGTACGGTCATCGTCAAGGACATGAGCCGGTTAGGGCGAAACTACTTGCAGGTAGGGTTTTACACGGAAATGCTGTTCCCTCAAAAGGGTGTGCGTTTTATCGCTGTCAACGATAATGTGGACAGTGCCAGCGAGGGCATGGACAACGATTTTACCCCGCTGCGAAATCTGTTCAATGAATGGCTGGTGAGAGATACGAGCAAGAAAATCAAGGCAGTGAAAAAGTCAAAAGGCATGAGCGGCAAGCCTGTTACCAGCAAGCCGGTTTACGGCTATGTGATGGACGAGGACGAGAATTTTATTATAGACGAGGAAGCCGCCCCGGTGGTGCAGCAGATTTACCAGCTTTGCCTTGCCGGGAACGGCCCGACCAAGATTGCCCGTATGCTGACGGAGCAGCAAATCCCCACGCCGGGGACGCTGGAATATCAGCGGACAGGCAGCACCCGCCGTTATCACCCAGGCTATGAGTGCAAATGGGCGACCAACACCGTCGTTCATATCCTCGAAAACCGAGAGTACACCGGATGTCTGGTGAACTTCAAAACGGAAAAGCCTTCTTATAAGGTCAAGCACAGCATAGAGAACCCCGTCGAGAAGCAGGCCATTTTCGAGAACCACCATGAGCCGATCATCGACAAGGAAACATGGGAACGGGTGCAGGAGTTACGCAAACAGCGCAAACGCCCGAACCGCTACGATGAAGTGGGGCTGTTCTCCGGGATTTTGTTCTGCGCCGACTGCGGCCATGTGCTGTATCAGCAGCGGTATCAGAACAAAGACCGCAAACAGGACTGCTACATCTGCGGCAGCTACAAGAAGCGCACCCGCAACTGTACGGCGCACTTTATCCGCACCGATCTGTTGACCGCTGGTGTCCTGGCAAATCTCCGGCAAGTGACCGAATACGCAGCCAAGCATGAGAGCCGGTTTGTGAAACTACTTGTCCAGCAGAACGAGATCGGCGGCAAGCGAAAGACCGCCGCAGCCATCAAGCAGCTTGAACAGGCGCAGGAACGCATTTCTGAAATCAGCCGCATTATCAAGCGGCTGTATGAGGACAATGTAAACGGCAAAATCAGCGATGAGCGTTTCATGGAACTGTCGGCTGACTACGAAGCCGAGCAAGCGGAGCTGAAAAAGAGAGCCGCCGCCCTGCAAGCCGAACTGGACAAGTCACAGGCAGCTACCGTCAACGCCGAGAAATTTATGGGCATTGTCCGCAAGCACCTTGCCTTTGAAGAACTGACCCCCACTCTCTTGCGGGAAATGATCGAGAAAATTGTGGTGCATGAGTGCAGCTATGATGAGAACGGCACCCGCAGGCAGGACATTGAGATTTATTACAGCTTTGTCGGCAAGATTGACTTGCCCGAATAACCGCCCGACCTATCCGACACAATGGCCAAGTGTCGGATAGGAACGGCAAAATTTTTTGCACTTCTATTGCTTCTTTATCACACATAAGCAAAGTCGCAGGGAATCAAGCAGCTCATGGCTGGCGGCGGTGTCGCTCTCATCGGTATTACTCTGGTGCCTCTGCTTTCCGGCCTCTTCGGCTAATCGGATAAAGGAGGTACCAGCCCTTGGGAGCGCTATTAGAGCAAATCGCTGAATGGCTCAAGGGTATGCTGGTAGACGGCATTATGAACAACTTGTCAGGTATGTTTGATGCCGTCAACAGGCAGGTGGCAGATGTAGCCATACAGGTCGGGAGCACCCCGGCGAGCTTTTCGCCGGGGGTTTTCGCCCTGGTGAGGAACATCTCCGAATCTGTCATTATTCCCATTGCAGGCATGTTTTTAACGTTCATCGCCTGTTATGAGCTGATTCAGCTGATCATCGAACACAACAACCTGGCAAACTTTGAAACCTGGATCTTCTTCAAATGGATCTTCAAGACCTTCGTGGCAGTCATGCTGATCACCAACACCTTCAACATCGTCATGGCGGTCTTCGACGTGGCCCAGTACGTGGTGAATTCCAGTGCAGGTCTGATCTCAGGCTCCACAGCGGTCGATGCGGCAACGCTGGAGACCATACGGGAAAGTCTGGAGGCAATGGAACTTGGCGCCCTGCTCGGGTTGTTCCTGCAGTCCTTCATCGTCCAGATCTGTTCCACGATCCTGTCTGTTGCAATCTTTGTGATCGTCTATGGCCGTATGATGGAGATCTACCTGATGACGAGCCTGGCACCGATCCCGTTTTCCACCTTTGGAAACAGGGAGCAGAGCCATATCGGGCAGAACTATTTGAGAGCCCTGATGGCCCTTGGCTTCCAGGGATTCCTGATCATGATCTGTATCGCCATCTACGCGGTGCTGGTCCAGACAGTCGCCTTTACGGATGACATCATCGGAAGCATCTGGGGTGTCATGGGATACACGGTCCTTTTGTGCTTCTCGCTCTTCAAGACCGGAAGCCTGGCGAAATCGGTTATGAGTGCCCATTAAAGAAGGAGGTTCAGAATGGCAGCATATATCCCTGTCCCGAGGGATCTGACTCGGGTCAAAACCAAAGTATTTTTAAACCTCACAAAGAGGCAGCTCATCTGCTTCGGACTGGCGGCACTCATCGGTGTGCCGTCTTTCTTTTTGATCAAGAGCGTAGGTAGCACAAGCCTTGCGGCCATGAGCATGATCATCATCATGATCCCCATGTTCCTGCTGGCAATGTACGAGCGCGACGGGCAGCCTCTGGAGGTCATTGCAAAGCACTTTATCGAATCAAAATTCATCCGGCCAAAGATCCGGCCTTATCAGACGGAAAACTACTACGACGTTCTGAAGAGGGCGGCACAGGCGGAAAAGGAGGTAGACAGAATTGTTTCAGCTGTTCAAAGGAAAAAGAAATGAGAAGCGTTCACTGAAGCTTCCCCCGGGGCTGTCCAGAACGGATCAGAAACGGGTCCAGGAAGTCATTGACCGCGCAAAGAAAAACGACGGGATCCCCAGGACCGCCCAGCAGTCGATTCCCTTTGACCGGATGTTTCCTGACGGCATCTGCCGCGTTGGCAGTTTTTACACCAAGACCATCCAGTTCCAGGATATCAACTACCAGCTGGCCCAGCAGGAGGACAAAACGGCCATCTTCGAAGAGTGGTGCGGCTTCCTGAACTTCTTCGATAGCTCCATCCACTTTGAGCTCAGCTTCATGAACATGACGACTGACGCAGAGAGCTTCGAGGCCGGGATCCGGATCCCCTATCAGAGGGACGAGTTCAACAGTGTCCGTGACGAATATTCCGAAATGCTGAAAAACCAGCTGGCCTAAGGCAACAACGGTCTTACCAAGACCAAGTTTCTGACCTTCGGGATCGAGGCTGACTCCATGAAGCAGGCCAAGCCGAGGCTGGAGCATGTCCAGAACGACCTTCTGAACAACTTCAAGCAGTTGGGTGTCAGGGCTGAGGTCCTGAACGGATACCAGAGACTGAAGCTCATGCACGATATGTTCCACATGGGAGATCCGGAGGATAAGTTCCGCTTTGACTGGAAGTGGCTTGCGGAGTCAGGCCTTTCCGTAAAGGACTTTATTGCTCCTACAGCCTTTGCCTTCCCCGGCAGTCGTACTTTCCAGATGGGAAGCTTATACGGGGCGATGAGTTATCTGCAGATCACTGCATCGGATCTTTCGGACCAGCTTCTGAAGGATTTCCTGGACATGGACTCCAGCCAGATCATCACGATGCACATCCAGTCCGTGGATCAGACGGAGGCGATCAAGACCATCAAGCATACGATCACGGAGCTTGACCGGTCGAAGATCGAAGAGCAGAAGAAAGCAGTCCGTTCCGGCTACGACATGGACATCATCCCTTCGGACCTGGCGACTTATGGCAAGGACGCAAAGTCACTTCTCAAGGAGCTGCAGAGTCAGAACGAGCGCATGTTCATGCTGACGATGCTGATCATGAATACCGGAAAGACGCAGCAGGAGCTGGATACCAACGTGTTCCAGGCAAGCTCCATCGCCCAGAAGCACAACTGCAACTTAAGAAGGCTGGACTTCCAGCAGGAGAACGCTCTCATGAGCTGCCTGCCGCTGGCCAACTGCCTCATCGACATCCGCCGTGCGCTGACTACCAGCTCCACGGCGATTTTTGTACCCTTTACCACCCAGGAGCTGTTCCAGAACGGTAAGGAATCCCTGTACTACGGTCTGAACGCTCTTAGTAACAACCTGATCATGGTGGACCGAAAGGCCCTGAAGAACCCGAACGGACTGATCCTCGGTACCCCCGGTTCCGGTAAGTCTTTCAGCGCCAAGCGTGAGATCGCCAATGCCTTCCTGGTGACGGATGACGATGTGATCATCTGTGATCCTGAGGCAGAGTACACGGCGCTGGTGCAGCGCTTTAACGGCCAGGTCATTCATATCAGCCCGGCCAGCACCCAGTACGTC
>JAXJGV010000049.1:0-16392 GCA_036300205.1 Oscillospiraceae bacterium | reverse complement strand
TGTCATCGCGAACCAGCCCGCAATGAATTATGGTATGATTGCCACCGGCAATCATTCTCATTTCTGATTCGCTGCGCGGAGCACCACTAGTGCGGCAATCCCCCAAAAAGAAGTAAAATCCCTCAATTTTAGTAGAGAAATATCCGAAAATTCAGGAGATTGCCACGCCAGTGTGCGCACTGGCTCGCAATGACATGGTTTTTCGACAGTCTGAAACGTCCCCTTGCCCAAAGCAAGGGGACGCTTTTCTGTTTTGTATAGCCGCGCGTCACTTTTTCTCTGCCAGCATAACGCCTGCGCAAAGCGCAGTAAAGGGAGCCACCGTCACCAGGCCAAAAGAACCAATGACCGTGTGGATGATCTCTGCCGCTACGTATTTATAATTGAAAATGTGAGCCAGTGGGGTACCCTGGGCCATAAACACCATCAGCAGGGCGATATATCCGCCGGAGTAAGCCAGCAGCAGCGTGGTAGTCATGGTGCCCATGGCGGCACGGCCCACATTCATGCCGGACTTCACCGCCTCCCAGCGGCTGATGTCCGGCCGCTTCTCTACCACCTCGTTCACAGCGGAGGTGATATCCACAGACAGATCCATCACCGCGCCGGAGGAGCCAAGGAAGATAGACGCCATGAAAATCTGCGTCAGGCTCAGATCCTGGTATCCTGCATAAAGCAGGCTTTCAGAATAGGCCATGACCGCGCCGTGGATCTTGAACAGATCCGTGAACAGCATACCCAGCACGCAGGTCACCAGAATGCCCAGGAAGGAGCCGGACACCGCCGCCGCGCAGCGCCGGTCAAAGCCATAGACCAGCGCAATGATCAGAATGGTCAGCAGCAGCGTCACCGCCAGGCCCACCCAGATGGGGTTATAGCCCTTCAGATACAAGGGCACCAGCAGTTTCCAGATGGCCAGCACCGTCAGGATGAAAGAATAGATAGCCCGCAGTCCGGTGCGTCCTGCAAACAGGACCAAAAACAGCACAAAGCCCACGGCCATCACCAGCTCCCAGGAGATCCGGTAATGGTCGATCATGGTCACATTGGTGATGGTTTCCCCGCTGCAGCTGATGACCACCAGGGCCTTGTCCCCAGCAGAGAACAGCTTGTCCTGTTCCAGCGAGCCCTGGAGCATATTCACGCCGGTGGCTGTTTGGCCTTTGAATTTTCCGCTGGTAAAGGTAAGGGAGCAGCGCTGCTCCCCGGAGCGCACCAGTCCGGTATCGATGATGGAGGAATTGTCCACGGCGGTGACCTGGGCCATGCAGCGTTCCGCAGTCTGGTACTGCACCGCATCCTCGTAGCCCGTGGGCAGCAGCAGAAGCACCGCGATCAGCAGCACGCAGACCACCACCGGGGCAATATATTGCAGTTTTTCCCGGGTAAAAAGTTGTTTCATATGAGGGAACTCCTAAAATTGATAAGATAAATTGTAGTTTCTATTCGAATGACATTGTAGGGCGGAGGCATGCCTCCGCCCTACAGCGGCTGATTCGTTAAACGATCATTTTTTTATACCACCGCGTGGGGACGGTGATTGAGAATAGTCTGACCACCCCCGCGTTTTCGCAGGGGTGGCCGTTCTAAGGAGAGAAAACAAATTACTGAATACTCAGCATCTGAACCAGCTTGCTGTAGATTTCGGTGTTATCGTAGTAGCCGTCAAAGACTTCGGCGTTGACACCCTCTGCCAGCACAGCAACAGGCAGGCCGGTGTGGGAATAAGAGGTGAAGGAAACGCCGGACTTGTTGTTCAGAATGTGGGTGATGGTAACGGTCAGAGGTTCGTAAGTACCGTACATCACGTATTCTGCCTGTGCGTCCTCGCCGGTAGCCTTCTCGTTGATGCTCTTCTCATAAGCCATCTTCATCTGCTCCTGCTCGTAAGCGGTCAGCACCAGCTTGTCGTCCTCCGCGCCCTGGGTCTTCAGGCCGAACAGCGCCTCAATGTCCTTCAGAACGTCGGCGAAGGAAGTCTTGTTCTCCTTGTAGGCGGCGACATAGTCAGAGTCAAACTTGGCGAAGGAGATCTTCTGGTTCTCCAGCAGGGTCAGGTAGGTGTCGTAGTCGGTGCCGGCAAAGCCGATGGTCAGGCCGCCGGTCTCGTGGTCGCCGGTGACCAGGATCAGGGTCTCGTCAGCGTGATCCTTGGCAAAATCGATGGCCACCTGGACAGCGTCAGCCAGAGCCGCGGTATCGTGAATGGTGGAAGCGGCATCATTGGCGTGGCAGGCCCAGTCGATTTTGCCGCCCTCGCACATCATGAAGAAGCCGTTGTCATTGTCCAGAACTTCAATGCCCTTCGCCACGTAGTCAGCCAGAGACCACATGTCGTCGGTGCGGTCCAGCTCGTAAGCCATGGCGCTGGCGTCTGCCAGGTTCTCGTCGATCAGAATGACCTTGCCGTCAGCAGCGGTGACAGCCTCGGCATCGGCGTTGGTCATGGTGACCTTGTAGCCGGCAGCCTCAGCCAGGTCGTACAGGTTCTCAGAGGGATTCTCCTTGTCGTGGCCGTCGGGCTTCAGCAGACCGCCGCCGGCAAAGTACTCAAAGCCGGAATCGATCAGTTCCAGGCCGATGTTGTAGTAGCTGGAACGGCTTGCCTGATGGGCATAGAAAGCGGCGGGGGTAGCATGGTTCAGGTTGACAGAAGAGATGACGCCTACCTTCATGCCCAGCTGGGAGTGGACCTTTTCCGCAATGGTCTCATAAGCGATGGTGCCGGTCTCGTCCATGTTGATGGTGCCGGAGTAGGTCTTGTGTCCGGTGGAAATGGAAGTCGCGGTGGAAGCGGAGTCGGGAGCGAAGGAGTTGGAGTCATAGGTGACAGCGGAGCCTGCGGTCTCGAAGTTCATGAAGTTCAGGTACTGGGGGCCGTCCAGAGTTGCGCCCTGGTTGTCGTCCAGGCTGGGCTGTGCCTGGAAGTAATCGTCGTCGTTCAGCGCGCCCAGGTAGTCGGCGGTGGACTGGATCTGGGGATAGCTCATGCCGTCGCCGATGAACAGGAAGACATACTTGGGAGCGGCGGTCTCGGCGTTGCTTTCCGCCACGGCAGCCACAGTCTCTGCGGCAGTCTCAGCAGCGGCGTTGGTCGTCTTGGTTTCCGTCTGCGCGCCGCAGCCAACGAATGTGGTCAGCATCATGGCAGCAGCCAGCAGGCAGGCAATGATTTTCTTCATTTCGGGATTCCTCCGTTTGTTTTTGTTTTTATCTTGCACGACCCCAAGTATACCAGCGGCCTGTAAAATCTGAAACCAGCAATTGGTAAAACCCTTTCAAAACTTAAGTAAAATCAAATGTGCAAAATTTTACATGACGCAAACCATTCCGGCAGGCAAAAACGGCAGTCCGCCGCTGGGACTGCCGTTTTTTATGGGAATTTCCTGTTTTTCCATGCCAAAAAGCCCACCTTTCAAAAGGTGGGCTCAACTATGCAGCCGGTTTATTCTCCGATCAATTCCGCCGTATAGCGCTTGATGGCCTGGAAGGACTCGTCGGAAATGGCGTGTTCCAGCTTGCAGGCATCAGCGGTAGCCGTCTCTTCGGAAACGCCCAGCTTCATCAGCAGCCGGGAAAGCACGGTGTGGCGCTCAAAGATTTTCTCCGCGATCTCCCTGCCCTTTTCCGTCAGGGTGATGGCGCCGTCCTTGTCCATGCTGATATATTCGCCGCCGCGCAGAATGCCCATGGCGCGGGACACGCTGGGCTTGGAATATCCCAGGTATTCGCTGACATCGATGGACCGGACAAAACCGTTCTTCTTTGTCAGGACCAAAATGGCCTCCAGATACATTTCGCCGGATTCATGGACACTCATGGCGGTTCCTCCTCGTTTTTTGCTGATATTTATTAGAATAACACAAGTTCCGGTGGAATGCAAGCAAAGTATTTCCAATTCCCGGATGGGGTGGCAAATTGTAGTTTAGTGCAACAGGCAAAGCCTCCCCTTGAGGGGAGGTGGCCCGCCGTAAGGCGGGACGGAAGGGTGGTTACCGCAGTACGATATCACCAAAAATGTTCCAGTTTCTGACCCGTTACCCCCACCCCTCAGTCACGGCGTTCGCCGTGCCAGCTCCCCTCGAGGGGAGCCTTTTCCCTCGGATCAACGATAATTCACCTCCACCAGACCTTTCCCGGAAATTTTTCTTTTCAGGGTACTTTTCAAATCGCGAAAAATGTAGTACATTGTGTATAAAGTAATTTTATACAATTTCAGGAGGTCCCTATTATGGATTATGCTAAGGAATCCCTTCGGCTCCATGGCGAGTGGAAGGGCAAGATCGAAGTTGTGGCTACCGTGCCCTGCAAGACCAAGGACGACCTGTCCCTGGCTTACACCCCCGGCGTTGCCCAGCCCTGTCTGGAGATCCAGAAGGACTTGAGCAAGTCCTATGAGCTGACCCGCCGTCACAACCTCTGCGCTGTCATCACCGACGGCACCGCCGTGCTGGGCCTGGGCGATATCGGCCCTGAGGCCGGTATGCCTGTTATGGAGGGCAAGTGCGCCCTGTTCAAGGCTTTCGGCGATGTGGACGCCTTCCCCCTGTGCGTCAAGAGCAAGGATGTGGACGAATTCGTCAACGCCGTCTATCTGATCTCCGGTTCCTTCGGCGGCATCAACCTGGAGGACATCTCCGCTCCCCGGTGCTTTGAGATCGAGCGGAAGCTGAAGGAAAAGTGCGACATTCCCATCTTCCACGACGACCAGCACGGCACCGCCGTCATCACCCTGGCCGGTTTGCAGAACGCCCTGAAGGTGGTGGGCAAGAAGAAGGAAGACGTGAAGATCGTCACCTCCGGCGCCGGCGCCGCCGCCATCGCCATTGTCAAGCTGCTGCTGAGCGCGGGCTTCAAAAACATCACCATGTGCGACCGCAAGGGCGCCATCTACGAGGGCCGTGAGGGTCTGAACTGGATCAAGGAAGAAATGGCCCTGCAGACCAACCTGGAAAAGAAGGCCGGTTCTCTGGCCGACATGCTGGTGGGCGCCGACGTGTTCATCGGTGTTTCCGCCCCCGGTCAGGTGACCAAGGAGATGGTCGCCACCATGAACAAGGACGCCATCATCTTCGCCTGCGCCAACCCCACCCCCGAGATCTTCCCTGACGAAGCCAAGGCCGGCGGCGCAAAGGTCATCTCCACCGGCCGCAGCGACTTCCCCAACCAGATCAACAACGTGCTGGCCTTCCCCGGCATTTTCCGCGGTGCCTTCGATGTCCGCGCTTCCGATATCAACGAGGAAATGAAGATGGCCGCCGCCCAGGCGCTGGCAGGCCTGATCTCTGACGACGAGCTGAACGAAGAGTACATCATCCCCAAGGCTTTCGACCCCAGAGTCGGTCCCGCCGTTGCTAAGGCCGTGGCCGAAGCCGCCCGGAAGACCGGTGTAGCCCGAATTTAATACCTATAAACAGCAGCCGAAGCTCCGGCTGCTGTTTTATTTTATGAAAAGCACAGTTTTTCCTATTGCCTTTCGGTTCTTACGCGATCAGGAAAGCATCCGAACAGCAGAGTGGAGCGGTTCGCCAATGGTGTCAGCCTGGGTGTCAAGGAAGCGCCTGACCACCAGGCTGAGCAAGGTCATTGCTGCTGCCGGTCCCGAAAAATGCATGGGGTTTCTGAAGCCCATTCCGGGGCCTGCCGCGGCAGGCCCTCTTTTCACTGGCGTCACTTTACTAAACTAAAGTACATTTTTCCCGCTCCATTCTGTACATTGTGCCGAAATTGATTCCAAGGCAAAATTTAGGCTTTACTTCTTTATCGTACTAAAGTATAATGCACTCATCAATGAACATCTCCTACAACAAGAAAGGATCGATAAAAATGAAAAAGATGTTTGCACTGATGCTGGTCATCGTACTGGCGCTGTCCTGCTTCACCGCCTGCGGCGGTTCCTCCGACTCTGACCTGAAGTACATTCAGGACAAGGGCACTCTGGTGGTCGGCATCACCGACTACGCTCCCATGGATTACAAAGACGAGAACGGCGAATGGACCGGTTTCGACGCTGAGTTCGCGGAATTGTTCGCGGAAGAGCTGGGCGTTGACTGCGAATTCTACGTCATCTCCGACTGGGGCAAGAAGTTCCTGGAGCTGGAAACCAAGCAGATCGACGTGGTCTGGAACGGCATGACCATTACCGAGGAAGTTACCCTGAACACCAACTGCTCTGATCCCTACGTCATCAACGCTCAGGTCGTGGTCATGAAGTCCGATGTGGTGGGTGACTACACCGACGCGGAAAGCATGCTGGATCTGACCTTCGCCGTGGAGAACGGCTCCGCCGGTCAGGACGCTGTTGAGGGCATCGGCGCGCAGAATGTGGTCCTGGTCCAGGATCAGGCCGCCGCTCTGATGGAAGTTGCCGCCGGCACCTCTGATGCCTGCGTCATCGACATCACCATGGCCAACGCCATGACCGGTGAAGGCACCAGCTACGCCGACCTGGCCTCCGGCATCAGCCTGACCTCCGAAGAGTACGGCGTGGGCTTCCGCAAGGAGTCCGATGTCACCGCCAAGTTCAACGAATTTATGGACAAGCTGGCCGCCGACGGCACCCTGCAGGCTCTGGCTGACAAGTACAGCCTGACCCTGGCACAGTAACATATTACATGATTGCAGATTGTAGGGGCGGACCTTGTGTCCGCCCATGCAGTCTGTTTTCAGGTTTTTCACGATACCCCCGGGCGGGCACACGGTCCGCCACTACGAACTCTATCGGAGGTTATTTTCCTATGCTTCTCCCGGTAACATTGCAGCTGCTGGCCGGCTTCTGGGAAACCATGAAGGTCTTTTTGCTGACGCTTCTGTTCTCCCTTCCCCTGGGCCTTGTCATCTGCTTCGGCTCCATGAGCAAATTCAGCCTCCTGCGGACGCTGGTGCGGGGCTTTGTCTGGATCATCCGCGGCACACCGTTGATGCTTCAGCTGATGGTCATCTTCTACGGTCCGGGCCTGATTTTCGGCCTGCCCTCCATGTCCCGGTTCAACGCCACCATTGTGGCTTTCACCATCAACTATGCCTGCTACTTCTCCGAAATCTACCGGGGCGGCATTGAGGCCATCCCCCTGGGACAGTATGAGGCCGGTCAGGTGCTGGGCATGACCAAGCAGCAGATCTTCTTCAAGGTGGTGCTGCTGCAGGTCATCAAGCGCATCATGGCCCCCATGAGCAACGAGATCATCACCCTGGTGAAGGACACCTCCCTGGCCCGGATCATCGGCATCTACGAGATCATCTGGGCAGGCGAATCCTTCATCAAGAAGGGTCTGATCTGGCCCCTGTTCTATACGGGCGCTTTCTACCTGATATTCATTGGCCTGCTCAGCATTCTGTTCGGCTATTTGGAAAAGAAACTCGACTATTTCAGAGGTTAAGCCATGGCAATTTTGGAAGTAAACAATATCAAAAAAGGCTTCGACGGCACCGACGTTCTGAAAGGCGTCAGCTTCTCTCTGGAGCAGGGCCAGGTACTGGCCATCATCGGTTCCTCCGGCAGCGGCAAGACCACGCTGCTGCGGTGCCTGAATTTCCTGGAGACCCCGGATGAAGGCGATATCATCGTAAACGGAAAGGTCCTCACCGCCGCCCATCTGACCGACGACCAGATCCGGCAGAACCGGCTGCATTTCGGCTTGGTATTCCAGAACTTTAACCTGTTCCCCCAGTACACCGTTCTGGAAAACATCACCCTGGCCCCCACCCTCTTAAAGCAAGGCGCCGCCCAGGAAATCACTGACAAGGCGCTTCGGCTTTTGGAGCAGGTGGGTCTGTCCCACAAAAAGGACGCCTACCCCTATCAGCTCTCCGGCGGCCAGCAGCAGCGTGTGGCCATCGCCCGGGCCCTGGCCCTCAGCCCCCAGGTGCTGTGTTTTGACGAGCCTACCAGCGCGCTGGATCCGGAGCTGACCGGCGAAGTCCTGCGGGTCATCCGGGGGCTGAAGGACAAAGACAACACCATGATCGTGGTCACCCACGAAATGGAGTTTGCAAAATCGGTGGCGGATGTGGTAATCTATATGGCAGATGGTGTGATCGAAGAAATCGGCACCCCGGAAGCGGTATTCGAACACCCCAAGAGTGAAAAGACCCGCAGCTTTATCCGCGGCACCCAGCAGCTGTTTTAACGGAGGGACCCCTATGGAACAAAACGGCAGTCAACAGAAAATCGACGCCCTTTACAGCCTGATTGCCGGTATCGACGACCCAGAGGAGATCCGCGCACTGTTCGACGACCTGTGCACCCGAAAAGAAGTCGAGAACATGGCGGAACGGATCTTTGCGGCAAAGCTGCTGATAGAGGGCAACACCTACAATCAGGTCATGGCCCAATCCAACATCTCCTCCGCCACACTGAGCCGCGTCTCCCGGTGTGTGCAGTACGGGAAAGGATACTCCCGGCTGCTGAAATAATTTCCTTACAGAGAAAACCGCCGGTGCTGTCACCGGCGGTTTTGTCTTACTCTTCTTCAGGGAATGCGTAGTGGGCCTTGTATCTTGCGAAGCGCTCGGAGAAGGCGGCACTTTCGTGAAGCTCGCCTGCTTTCAGGGCGTTCAGATATTCGTGGGCTTCCAGCTTACCCTCGGAGACCTGAAGCATTTCAACGGCAATGTTGGAGCAATGGTCCGCGGTGCGCTCATAGGCCGTCAGCAGATCATCCAGCACAAAGCCGTATTCCACACTGCACACGCCGTCGCGCAGGCGGCGCACATGGCGGGACTTGACTTCCCGGACCAGGGTATCCACCACCTGCTCCTGAGGTTCCACCTTCATAGCCAGGTCCCGGTCAAAGTTCTCGTAAGCGGCAGTCGTCCGGTTGATCACGTCGGTGACAGCCCGTTCCAGGACTTCCAGCTCGGCCTTGGCCTGGGCGGAGAAATTGATCTGCTTCTCTTCCATTTCCAGAGCGGCTTTTGCCACCGCCACCGCATGGTCCGCGATCCGCTCCACATCGGAAACGGTATACAGCAGGGTATTCAGGGTGCGGTTATCCGGGACGGAAAGATTCATGCCGGAGAGCTTCACCAGATAAGTACCCAGCGCGTCCTCATAGCGGTCTGTTTCGTCCTCCAGAGCGATTACCCGCTCCATGGTCTTGGCATCAAATTTCTTGGTCAGTCCCATGGCCAGCTTCATGGCCTCGGCTGCGTCCGCCGTCATCTTTCCGGCGATCTCATGGGAACGCTGGATGGCAACCGCAGGCGTGGCCAGCAGACGCTCGTCCAGCAGCTCGGTCTTTTCCGGCTCCTGCACCTCAGGAACGATCAGGTATGCCAGCTTCACCAGCAGGCCGTTCATGGGCATCAGCACAATGGTCGCCGCCACATTGAAGCAGGTATGGATCACGGCAATGTTCCAGGCGCTGACCGTGTCGCTCAGGAACTTCCAGTCAATGAACAGGCCCAGGCCGTAGAATACCACAACAAAGATCGTCACACCCACCACATTGAACAGCAGGTGCACCATCGCGGCCCGGCGGGCGTTTCGGTTGGCGCCGATGGAGCCCATCAGGGCGGTGACGCAGGTGCCGATATTCTGGCCCAGAATGATAGGAATGGCCGCGCCGTAGGTAACGACGCCGGTGCCGCACAGTCCCTGCAAAATACCCACGGATGCGGAGGAGGACTGGATAATGGCAGTCAGTCCAGCGCCGAACAGGATGCCCACCAGGGGATTGCTGAAGGAGATCATCAGCTTCGCAAACCAGGGCTCATTTTCCAGGAAGCCCATGGAATCGCCCATAATGTCCATACCGGTCATCAGCGCCATAAAGCCCAGCATGATGGTGCCGACGCCCTTCTTTTTCTCGGAATTCGTCATGTACAGCACGATGCCGAAAATACCGATCAGGGGCGCCAGGGTAGTGGGCTTGAACAGCTTGATGAGGAAGCTGTCGCCCTCCAGTCCGGACAGGGACAAGATCCACGCGGTGACGGTGGTGCCGATGTTGGAACCCATGATAACGCCCACCGCCTGTTTCAGCGTCATGATGCCGGAGTTGACGAAGCCCACCACCATGACGGTGGTTGCAGAGGAAGACTGGATGACGGCGGTGACCGCCAGACCCAGCAGGAAGCCTTTGAATACGGTGGAACTCATTTTCGCCAGGATGGTCTGCAATTTACCGCCGGCCTGACGTTCCAGGGATTTGCCCATGATGTCCATGCCGAACAGGAACAGCGCCAGACCGCCCAGCAGGGAAATGATGTTGATAATATACGTTGTCATATTGGATGAAATTCTCCTTTGCGGAAATATTTTACTTGTTTTCGACAAAGCATATTATATCGCCTGGGTTTTGTAAAAACCATGGAATATATGCAAAACTTAGGTAAAATCTATGTAAAGCAATGGTTTAGAAACGGTAAATTCCCATTTGCGGCAAACAGAAACCCAGGGCGGAGCTAAAAGCTTCGCCCTGGGTTTTTCCTTTTATTTTCCCCGCCGTCAGAAGGTCACGGTGATCGTGGTGCCGACGCCGGGAGTGCTTTGCAGATTCAGCCGCGCGTTATGGTATTGCACCGCGTGCTTGACGATGGACAGGCCCAGGCCCGTGCCGCCGGACTGCTTGGAGTGGCTTTTATCCACCCGGTAGAACCGTTCGAACACCCGGCTCTGGTGCTCGGGCGGAATGCCGATGCCGGTATCCGACACCTTCAGCACCACATGGCCGTCCCCGGGCATGACGCTGACCCGAACCTCGCCGCCCTCGACGTTGTATTTTATGGCATTGTCGCAGAGGTTGCGGACGATCTCATACACCAAGCCCCGAACGCCCCGAATGGTGCAGGGCTCTCCGGAAATGTACATGCGCACCTGTTTTCGTTCCGCGGGGATTTGCAGAGAATCCACAGCGTCCTGTAAGAGGGGAAGCATATCCACTTCTTCCTTGGGAATCTCCACGCCCTCGTCCAGATGGGACAGGCGAATGATGTCCTCGATCAGCAGCACCAGCCGGGAGGCCTCCCTGCGGATATTGCCCACGAACCGTGGAGCGTCCTCCGGCTTCACCAGGCCGCTTTCCAGCAGTTCCGCACTGCCGATGATGGATTGCAGAGGCGTTTTCAGCTCGTGGGAAACATTGGCTGAAAATTCTCTGCGGTTCCGTTCCGCGTTCTGGACCTCCGTGATATCAAAGGCCAGGATCACCAGGCCGATGACCTTTGCGCCGGATTCGATGCGGCTCAGGGCAAATTGGTATTCCCTGCCGTTTCTGTGCGCCTTGGTCTCATGGTGGCCATCCCGAAACGCCGCGCATACCGCCGTGGATATATCCTGCTTTCGGTCCACAATGCAGAAATTTTTTCCGATGCACCCATCATCCGCGCCGAACAGCTGCTTTGCCGCCGGGTTGATGCTGAGAACGGTCTGGTTCTTGTCCATAAGCACCAGACCCTCCCGCATATTCGCGGTGATCTGTTCAAACTCGTCGGTCTTGCGCTGCAATTTGCGCAGCTGGGAATTGATCTGGTCATGCTGCTGGTGAATGCGGTTCAGCAGAGGCGAAAGCTCCTCATACGTATCATTTTCCAGGGGATGCTCCAAATCCAGGCCGTTCAGCGGCTCCATGATCTTCTTGGACATCCGCTTTGCCAGAACCGCGGACAGGATAATGGCGATCAGCGCCACCACGCATACGGGATGCAGCATCCCCACCATCAGGATCATCAGGGTCTGCTGGCTGACGGAGATCCGGAGCACCGTGCCGTCGGACAGCCGCCTTGCTTCATAGACCGTCCGTTCCAGCAGGGTGTCAGAATGGCGAACCGCGCTGCCGGTTCCGGTGTCCAGAGCCTCCCGGATCTCTTCCCGCCCGGCGTGGTTTGCCATCTGGGAAGCATCCGCGTGGGTATCATAAAGGACCGTGCCGTCTGAGGCCACCCAGGTAAGCCGGGATTTATCGGAATTCAGGCGCTTCAAAAATTCCGTGCCGCCCTGCTCTGTGCCGATGACCGCCAGATTTAACTCCTCTTTCAGCCGGCTCACCTGCGCCGCGTCAAAATAGTCGTACAGGCAGCCCATAATGCAGCCCAGACTGCACAGCAGCACGATGGCTGCCACAAAGACCGTAGATCGAAAGATCTTACTTGTCATGCTTGCCCTCCAGGCGGTAACCGACGTTTCGGACTGTTTCGATGATGTTGCCATAGCTGCCCAGCTTCTGGCGCAAGGTACGGATGTGCATATCCACCGTTCGGCTTTCCGCGACATAATCCGTGTTCCATACCTTCATCAACAGCTGTTCCCGGGTAAAGGCCACGCCCGGCTGGGACAGGAACAGTTTCAGCAATTCGTATTCCTTATAGGTCAGGGTCACCCGTTCTCCCGCGATGGAAACGGTGTGCTCCTCCATATTCAGCACCAGCTCGTCCAGCTGCAGCATTCTGGAGCACTGCTTGGGCGCGCAGCGGCGCAGCACCGCCTTCACCCGGGATACCATCTCCATCATGCCGAAGGGCTTCACCAGATAATCGTCCGCACCCAGATCCAGGCTCTGGACTTTGTCGTACTCCGTGCCCTTGGCGGTTGCCATAATCACCGGAATGTCCCGGAACTGTTCCAGAGCCTTCATGCGGGTCAGCAGCTCCACGCCGTCAATGCCGGGGAGCATAACGTCCAGCAGGATCAGGTCAGGCTGTTTTTCCTGCAAAGCATCCCAGAACACCGTACCATCCTCGAAGCCATGGGCTTCCAGTCCGGTGCTGCGCAGGGCATACACTTCGATCTCCCGGATGCTGGGATCATCCTCTACACACCAGATCATTGACATGACTTATGCACGCCGGTGACGGAGAACACCACCCACTCCGCGATGTTGGTGCAGTGGTCGCCGATACGCTCGAAGTATTTGGCGATCATCAGCAGGTCCAGGGCGTATTCCCCTTCCTCGGGATTTGCCGCGATGATGTCAATGATGGCCTTCTTCACGCGGTTGAAGTAATCGTCCACGATGTCATCGTGCTTCATCACCTTCCGGGCCATCTCCAGGTCCTGCTTGACATAGGCGTCCACGGCTTCCGTGACCATGCGCATGGTTTCCTTGGCCATTTCCCGGATCTTGGGATATTTTTCGTCAGGCCGCAGATCCATTTTGGGGATCAGGTCCACGATATCCTCCGCCTGGTCGCCGATCCGCTCCATATCGGTGATCATCTTCATGGCCGCGGAAATCTGGCGCAGGTCTCCTGCCACAGGCTGCTGGCGCAGCAGCAGCTTCATGCAGATGGTCTCAATGGTGCGCTCGCTCTCGTCGATCCGGGCGCCCACGGCGGCCACCTTCTTTGCCAGTTCCTCGTCCCAGCCGTTCAGGGACTGGGATGCCATGGCGATGATCTCTTCACAGGCCGCGCCCATGTGGGTCAGCTCCTGGTTCAGCTTGTTCAGCTGTTCCTCAAAGTAATCTCTCATACTCATAAAACCTCCGCTTAACCAAATCTACCGGTAATGTAATCTTCGGTGCGCTTATCCTTAGGCTGGGAGAACATCTCTTCCGTGTTGCCGTACTCCACCAGATCGCCCAGAAGGAAGAACGCGGTCTGGTCGGAAATACGGACCGCCTGCTGCATATTGTGGGTAACGATGACGATGGTGTATTTTTCCTTCAGCTCCATGGCCAGATCCTCGATGCGGCTGGTGGAGATGGGGTCCAGTGCGGAAGTAGGCTCGTCCATCAGCAGGACCGTTGGCTCCACCGCCAGGGCACGGGCGATGCACAGTCTCTGCTGCTGGCCGCCGGACATACCCAGGGCATTCTTCTTCAGGCGGTCTTTGACCTCATCCCAGATGGCGGCGCCCTTCAGGGCCTTTTCCACGATGTCGTCCAGCTGGGCCTTATTGGTGATGCCGTGGGTCCGGGGGCCGTAGGCAATGTTGTCGTAGATGCTCATGGGGAAGGGATTGGGCTTCTGGAAGACCATGCCCACTTCCTTGCGCAGGTCATTGACATTGGTTTCAAAAATGTCGGTGCCGTTATATTTGACCTCTCCCGTGATCTTTACGCCGGGGATCAGGTCGTTCATCCGGTTCAGGGTCTTCAGGAACGTGGACTTGCCGCATCCGGAAGGGCCGATGAGGGCGGTGATGGACTTCTCCGGGATTTCGATGTTGATATTTTTCAGGGCCTGAGTCTGACCGTACCACAGGTTCAGGTCATTGACAGTGATGATCGGTTTATTCAAAGGGCATTTCTCCTTTTCTGTTTTCCCATTCCAATGCAGGACTGCATTGTTTCTTTAAACTGCGTTCTTCTTCTGGAAGTACTTGGTAACGGCGGTGGCGGACAGGTTAATGAGGAACGCCAGCACCATGAGGATGGCGGCGATGGCAAAGGCCACGCCGAATTCGCCCTGCTCCTTGGCGTAGACGTACAGGGCAACGGTCAAAGTCGCGCCCGCGCTGGAAAGGCCGTCAACGAAGCCGTTGAGGGAATGGGCAAAGCCCGCGGTGAACAGCAGCGCGGCGGATTCACCCAAGATCCGGCCCACAGACAAAATGCAGCCGGTGATAACGCCGTCCACACAGCCGGGCAGAACAACGGTTCTGACCACACGCCACTTTCCCGCGCCCAGACCGAAGGCGCCTTCCCGGTAGGACTGGGGGACGGTCTTCAGGCTTTCCTGGGTATTGCGCATGATGGTGGGCAGATTCATAATGACCAGCGTCAGCGCGCCGGACATCAGGCAGGTTCCGAAATTGTTGGAGAACATCAGCATACCCACCAGGCCATAGATGATGGAAGGGATGCCGCTGAGAGCCTCTGCGGCATACTCAATGATGCCCACCAGCTTTTTGTTGGTGGCGTATTCCGTCAGGTAAACCGCGGCGCCCACGCCCAGGGGAATGACGATGAGCAGCGTGGCGATGACGATATACACCGTGTTCAGGATGTCAGGCAGAATACCGATCGTATCGCTTAAGTAACTGGGCTTTGTGCTTAAGAATTTCCAAGTGATATTGGGAATACCCTGAATCAGCACATAAGCCACAATAAAAAGAGTCAGAGCACCGGTGAGGGCCGTGGCAAGCCACATGCCGCCCCGGACCGTCCACTTGAACAGGTCTCGTTTGGTAAAATGGAAGTTGCGGTTCATTTCGATTTCTCTCCTTTCAGGAAGAAATTCAGCACGGCGTTGATGAGCATGATGAACAGGAACAGCACCAGCGCGATGGAGAACAGCGCCTGCCGCTGCAGGCCGCTGGAGTAGGACATTTCGCTGGCCACAGCTGTGGTCAGGAACCGGACGGACTGGAAAATGGAGTCGGGCATATTGGGGGCGTTGCCGGCCACCATCATGACCGCCATGGCTTCACCAATGGCGCGGCCCACGCCCAGGACCACCGCCGCGGCAATGCCGCTCTTGGCCGCGGGAACAGACACCCGGAACCAGGTCTCTTCCGGCGTGGCGCCCAGGGCAAGAGACGCGTCCTCGTATTCCTTCGGGACGGCCTCCAGGGCTGTCACGGACATTTTAATAATGGAGGGCAGGATCATAACCGCCAGGACGATGATGGCGGCCAGAAGGCTTGCGCCGTCGGGAATACGGAACAGCTTCCGGATGCCGGGGACCAGTACCATCATGCCCACCAGGCCATAAACAACGGAAGGAATGCCCGCCAGCATGGAAACCGCCTGCTCCATGACTGCCTTGACCTTCTTGGGGGCCATTTTTGCCAGATACACAGCCGTCAGAAAGCCGATGGGCACGCCGATGAGAATGGCGCCGGCCGTGCCGTAGACGCTGGTAAGAATGAAGGGCAGGATGCCGTATTTCGGCTCCGCGGCGGTGGAGGCCCAGGTGTCGCCGAAGAGGAACTCCACAATGCCGATCTCCCGGATGGCCGGGATGCCGGAGATGACCAGGTAAACGGTGATCAGCAGGACGCAGCCCACCGTTACCAGGCCCAGGATCAGGAAAATTCCATGGATGATGGTTTCGAGCAAATTACTGTTTTTCTTCATCTAATCAACCTTTCGGGAAGGTAATGTTCGGAACTTGTGTTCTACAGTATTTATCATAATTTTAAAATGTAAAGTTCGAAATCAGCCATGTGTAAAATACATGTCAAATTTCCAGGTTCTATAAAAACAGCCCCCTCTTGCGAGGGGGCTGCAGACTGTCGAAAAACCATGTCATTGCGAGCCAGTGCGCACACTACTCCGCGCTAAGAGCCGCCTTCGGCGGTTGCGCTATGTACGCGGCCTGCGGGCCGTGTGGCGTGGCAATCTCCCGAATTTTTGGACATTTCTTTACTAAAATCGAGGGATTTTACTTCTTTTGGGGGGATCGCCACACTAGTGGTGCTCCGCGCAGCGAATCAGAAATGAGAATGATTGCCGGTGGCAATCATACCATAATTCATTGCGGGCTGGTTCGCGATGACATCTAATT
>JAXJGV010000048.1:0-48309 GCA_036300205.1 Oscillospiraceae bacterium | reverse complement strand
TTGCGAGCCAGTGCGCACACTACTCCGCGCTAAGAGCCGCCTTCGGCGGTTGCGCTATGTACGCGGCCTGCGGGCCGTGTGGCGTGGCAATCTCCTGAATTTTCGGACATTTCTCTACCAAGATTGAGGGATTTTACTTCTTTTGGGGGATCGCCGCACTAGTGGCGCTCCGCGCAGCGAATCAGAAATGAGAATGATTGCCGGTGGCAATCATTCCATAATTTATTGCGGGCTGGTTCGCGATGACATCTAATTTTATGGACTTTTTTGACACGCTGAGCCGCTCAAAAAGGGCGGCTTCTGTATCTTATATTTATGCTTCCTCCGCTTCTCTCAGCTGCTTTGCCAGATTGCAGGCGACCTGGGCGCAGCGGTGGGCGGCGATGCGTTCGAAGGTGGGATAGTCCATTTCAGCGCTGTCGTCGGCCTTGTCGGAGATGGCCCGGAGAATCACAAAGGGAAGGTTGTTGCGGTAAGCGGTCTGGGCAATGGCGGTTCCTTCCATTTCGGTGCACAGGCCCTGGGTGTTGGCGATGATCTTCTCCTTCAGCGCTTTGTCCGCCACGAACTGGTCGCCGCTGGCCACCCGGCCGATCTTGGTATGGCCGGGATTGACGCTTTCCGCGGCGGCAAAGGCGTAGGCCATCATGGTTTCGTCCGCAGGGAAGGAGATCGTATCCATGCCGGGCACCTTTCCATAAGGGTAGCCAAAGTTCACGCAGTCAAAGTCGTGGTACATGGCATCCTTGCTCACCACCAGATCGCCGATGTCCAGCTCCGCGCACAAAGAGCCTGCAATGCCGGTGTTCACCAGATGGGTGACCCCAAAGCAGTCGCACAGGATCTGGGTGCACATGGCGGCATTGACCTTGCCCACGCCGCACTGAACGACCACGACGTTAAGGCCTTCCAACGTGCCCTGGTAGAATTCCATACCCGTGTGGATGGAAACGGACATATCCTCCATACGTTCCTTCAAGGTTTCAACCTCAACGGTCATTGCGCCGATAATTCCGAGTTTTGTCATATTCTTTCTCCTTATTCCGGGTAAACGAGCCGGGACTCGTCTATGATTTCCAGCAATGCGGCATACTTTGCGCCCCAGTAATTCGCCATGGGCAGATTCATATCCAGATAGTTGCCACAGTCCCTGGCGCTGGCGCCGGGAACTGCGCCCCGGAAATCACGGATAAAACGGAAGCAGTTTCGCACCAAAGGCACGATCTCTTTGGACGTATAATCTCCCGCCAGCAGCAGATAAAACCCCGTCCGGCAGCCCATGGGGCCGAAATAAAGCACTTTGTCCTTCCATTCCGGGTCGTTGCGCAGATACGTCGCCGCCAGATGCTCTATGGTGTGGACTTCCGCGGTATTCATTACCGGCTCGTCGTTGGGCTTTGTCAGCCGCAGATCGAAGGTGGTGACGGTCTCGCTGCCCACCTTATCTTTCCGGGAAACGTACAGGCCCGGCTGAAGTTTTATGTGGTCGATGGTAAAACTTGTGATTTTCTCCATAGTTGATCCTCAATTCTTATTCTTGCTGCAATTTGCCGCGTCAATGGCGATCACCAGCAGCAGACCCGGCATCTCGTTGGCGGGGTTGGAATAGCGCAGAACATAGGTGTCGCTCCAATTAAAAAGCTCCTTGGAAATCGACATCACTTCCATGCCGCCCTGCTTCACCCGGTAGTCCCAGCCCATGAAGTCGCCTTCTACGTTCCAGCCCCGGTAATCCACCTGATAGCGGGGCTGGAAAAAGGTGAATTCCTTGCGGATGGTTCCCTGAACCCGGCCGCCGATGACGATCTCAAATTGGGGCAGTAAAGTGAAGAGCTTTTCGTGGATGGAGCCCACTTCCCTGCCGGTGCGCTTGTCGTATACGTGGATCTGGTGGCCAAAGGTGAATAGTTCCGCCTTTACTTCATAGCGGGCTTCCCCGGTCTCGTCATAGACATCATAGCTGTCTGCCCAGGAAAAGATCCGCTGTTTGATATATAACTGCACAGCCTCGCCTCCTTTGGGATAAATCATAGCATACAGCGCCCCTTTTTGCAAGAATTATGCGCCCCAACCGCTGGCTGCGTGGGATTCAACTGCCCGTTGATACAATTTTCCGGCCATCTTAACGAACATTTGATAGCTTTTTTCGCCATTTTATGGCATGATAGAGCCATCAGATATCTGGTATCAAAAAAGCAATGGAAGTGTATTACATGGAAGATACGTTATCCATAGATTGAAAGATTGACAAATCAAAATAAAAAGCGGCCACCGATCTGTTTCCCAAGGGATCGGTGGCCGTATTCTATTCAGGCAGGATTTGAAAGAGAGGAAGTAACCAATGGCTTTGACTGTAAGGAACACCTGCCGATAGAACCGTATTCTGCTGCCGTTTCTCTTTTCTTACGCGCTCAGCATCCAGGATACCACACTGACAAGAACCAGCACAATGCCTGCGGTGCGGTTGAGGATCTTCTCCTCCACCTGATTGGCAAACTTTGCAGAGCCAACAGCACCAATGGTACACATAACAGTCACAACAATGCTGGGCATCAGGTCAACTGCCGCGCCCATGGCAACATGGCTGACGGCACCGGTAAGGGCTACCAGCGTCATGACCATAGAACTGGTGCCAACGGCCAGTTTGGTGTCCATACCCATCACCATGGTCAGAACCATCAGCATCAGCGCGCCGCCGGCACTGCCCATAAAGCCACACTCAATGCCGATGAGGAAGCCCAGAAGCAGGGCAACGACCGTCTTGGTCTTTGCCTTCCGTTCCTCGGCGGCGGTCAGGTTCTCCTTCTTGGGTTTACTGGGCATAAAGAACTTCATCGCCATGAACAGATTGCTGATGATGACGAAATAGCTGATTCCATTCTCAGAAACCATACTGAACAGATAGCCCAAGTAACTGCCCACAACAGCACCTGCGAAGGCCACCACTGCCATGGGCATACCACGCTTCCTTTCAATGTTGCCGTTCTTGTAGAAGGTCCAGCAGGTCACCATGGCGGAGGGAACATTGGCAATCAGGGACAAGGTAACAGCGTCATAACCGCTCCACCCACAGACACCGCAGAGAATGGGCGTCAGCACCATGGCGGCGGTCAGACCAGCCATGCCCGTAAGAACACCGCCAGCCAGACCAGCCAGAATATAAACGATGTACATCATTTTTCTCTATGCCCTCCCGTCATTCTGCGGCGTAAGATATAATTTCCGCTACCATGTCATCCAGCGTCTTCTGCAGCACCGCCACATCCTCGTCGCTGCACTGGACAGCCACAGCCAGCACACATTCCCCGTCAAAGCTGATAACGGAGATCTGCATACCGGGCTTTTTCTTCAGGGGGCCGCCGAAAATACCGCCATTGGGTACGATGCCGCCCAATGCGAAGTCAACGCATTTCAGATTGCCCAGATTGGTGACGCCGACGGGGGCGGAACCGTAAATCTTACCCATAAGCTCCAGCAGAATACCCATGGGCATATTCCGGGCCAGAGCATGGACGATGGGCATACCTTCCAGACCCGCCAGAGGATTCTCCTTGACCTTGGTGGTCTGCTCTGCAACGGCTGCCAGCGTGTCTGCAAAACTGCCGGTGCAGCCATTTTCCAGAACCGTCATGAAAGAGCCGGACATATTGCACAGGCCTTCGCTTTCGCCATCCTTGCAATGGCGGCGCAGATCCATGGTGGAGTTGATGCACATGGGCTGGGCAGCGTCGATACCATCCATCTTAGCATAGGCATGGTAAGCAGCGGCGATCATCATATCATTGACGGAGGCACCCACACTCTTTGCCTTCTTCCGGGCGGCGTTCATCACATCGGCAGGGAGCTTTGCCAGCACCAGCCGATTCCGGCCGGGATCTGCGCTGGGATAGGGATAGAAACTGCGGATATTCGTAGAGGACGGAGAGGACTTCTGGAGCTTCTTCATATCCTCCTTACTCACGGTATCATAGACCTTCTCGGGGGCGCGGCTGCCGTTTTTGATTTCCAGGGCATCAGCGCTGCCAGTTTCCGCTACCAGGTTGTAGGCCTCCATCAGCTTCGCCAGTAGATACTTACCGTCTCCGCCGTCCACCACCAGATGGCTCATGCGGACCACCACGCAGCTCTTTTCAGAGTTCTGAACCAGGGTGCAGTGGATCTGCACTTTGTCCTCAGAGTAAACAGGCAGCAAAGACAGGGAGTTGGCCGTCACCGCAGGATCGCCCTCCGTTTCCACATAGAGGAAGAAGTTACTCTCGTCCATGTTTTCGTTCAGCTTCCAATGAGCACTGATACCTTCGGTGAAGAAGGTGCCATGCAGTACATCCACGCTCTCCACCACCGCCTTGATGGCTTTGCGGAGAATGTCCACATCCACGATGCCAGGGTAATTCAGTACGAAACGCACGGTGTTGTCATTGAATTCCCGGAGGATATACTGGCCCCGCTCGCCGCCGCCTGCCTTGATGATCTTGGGCAATGCCATTTCAGAAAACTCCTTTCAAATGGTGATAATAACCATTTTTGTATTTGCAAATCCATTATACCTGTGCAGATTGCTGTATTCAACAAACAATCAACGCACAATGACGAAAGTCCGACAACCGCATTGGATTGTCGGACTTTTTTATAAACTCTGCATCCAGTCGGTTTCCAGAAAACCACTTGCCGTCTGCCGAACCATATCGGCAATTTGCTGAGAAACCCCCTCCAGCGTGCAGTCCAGCTGGCCTTCCGCCCAGTGCTGATAGGTATTCAGGATACCGCCCAGGAAGAAATGAACACGGATACCAAACTGTGGGGAATTACGGACAGCTTCCGGAATATCCGAGTTATTCATAATATCATTTTCCATCAGCAGCAGGAAGCGTGTCGTTTTCTGCTGGATGTTTCCGCTCTGACCGATCCTTTTCAGCAGCGTCATTCTTTCCTGCATGGTGTTTGTGATGCATTGCAGATATGGCATAGGATCTTTCAGAATATTGCGGTACTCGATATTGGAGAAGATCTGCATGTTCCGTTGCAGGATCTCGTTTTGCATTTCATCCACGATGCCAAAAATATCGGGATAGTGGGCATAAAAGGTGGATCGGTTCAAATCGGCCCGTTCCACAATATCGATGATCGTAATTTTGCTGAACTCCCGTTCTTCCAGCAATTCCAGAAACGCCTGCCGGATCAGCCGCCGGGAGCGCCGGGAACTGCGGTTTTCTTTTCGTTCTGTCATATTCTCCTTTACATCATAGGCGCAAAGACCTTGACGATACTGCGGACAAACCTCTGGGTAATGCTCCACTTTATCTTATTTTCGTCAATGCGGATGCACGTTTCCAGCGTATCCGTAAACAGCCGGTACCCTTGCGAAAGAGCGGAAGAGAATGGACGATTATTTTCTGCTCAGGCGAGCACGGGTTTCTTCCACGGTTTCGCCCTTACGGGAGAAGAACTTCCGGATGAAGAAATCAGAGATCTTCCGGAATCCATTCACGGCACCGTCTTCGACCTTTTTGTAGCCGCCAACAACACCATCTTCAATTTTCTGATAAGTACCAACGACACTCTCTTCCACGGCCTGGTAGGCTTCCTTTACATCGAATCCGCCCTCGCGGACTTGCTCGTTGGTCATCAGGGCATGATTCTCGTTGACGCCATCGCCGTCGATGAGGCCCTCGGCGATCATCCACTGGACTTCGTCATGGATGGTCTCCTCGTAGGAGCGGGTGGTGTAGCCTAGTTCCTGCTCTGCCTTGGAGTAGTCGAACTCATTGTTCCGGGCCAGATTATACACAGAGAAGGTCGTCATCAGGGGCATCTTGCCGGTCTTTTGCGCCTGTTTTTCCAGGCCTGCGGCGATCTTGTCCGCAAGATCCAGGGGCAGGTAGAACTTGATCTGCTTGGCGTTGCATTCCTTATGGAGCATGTCGCACATTTCCTTCAGGGTGACGGTCTTGTTGGCCAGAATATAGCATTCGCCGATGCGGCCCTTGTCCACAGCGGCAATGGTGCCCGCAGCCAGGTCACGAACGTCGCACAGGTTGAAACTACCCTGCATACCCATGGGCATCTCGCCCTTGATGATCTGAAGCAATGTGCCGGTGGTCTCACCGATGGCGTGGTCATTGGGTCCCAGAATGCCGGAGGGATGCACCACACAGGCTTTCAGGCCCATGACGCTGACGGCATCCAGAACCATCTGGGTAGCGGTGGCCTTACTTTGGGAGTAAGCGCCCACCACCAGCTTGGGATCGCAGGGCGTGAACTTGCTGACTTCCTTGATCTTAATGCCGTGGGGCTGTTCGGGGATGGCGCCGGTGGAGGAAACGTAGACCATCTTCTCGCACTCGGGATGGTTCAGAACCTTGGTGATGATGTTGCGGGTGCCGCCCACATTGACAGCCATCAGCTTTTCGGAATAGTTGGGGTTCACGGTAACCATGGAAGCACAGTGGATCACAACGGAAGTACAGCCCTCGGGAACGGTGAAGAAGGGGTCCAGAGAAGCGGCATCGGTCAGGTCGCCCAGGACCACCTCCACCTGCTCCGGAATGAACTTCACGGACTTGTCATTGGGCAGCACCAAAGCCCGGACCTTGCAGTCCTTTTCCAGCAGCTGCATGCAGATGTTGGTGCCCAGGAAACCTGCGGCACCGGTCAGCAGATAATAGCGTTCGTTATTCATAAAACAGCATCCTATTATAAAAATCAGTTTTCTCCAACAATCAGTTCTTCGGTCAGCCGCAGGATCTCCGGTGCCAGCTTCGCCTTATCCTGCTTTACAATGTGGGAATAAATGGGATAGGTCGCCGCCACACCGGCAAGGCCGACGCAGCCAATGACGATTCCAGGCAAAAACCAGCTGCCCGCCCATACCATACAGCAGCTCATGCCCAATCCCAGAAGCAGGGTAAAAAGAATACCATGCACAATGGAAACCACATTGCCCCGCTTGGTCACGCTTGCATCCAGCGCACGGAGCTGATCCAGCTTCGTCATCTCTTTTGGCAGGTATTTCTCCCGAATTTTCTTCACTTCGCTCTGTTCGGGAGCTGAGTAAGTATATTGAAAGGTTTCTTTGTCAGCCAAATTGCTCAACTCCCGTTTATTTCAGACCCAGGAACATGGGGATGAGCATCAGCAGCAGGACGATGCCCACAATGCCCACGAGAATACCGGGGATCATCAGGTTCCACACCATAATCATGCACATGCCTACACCCAGAACCAGCGCACCAAAGATACCAAACAGCACCTTACCGGCAGCCTTCCAGTTGATCTTGATTTTTCTTCCGGAACGGATCCAGGCAACGGCTCCCTGCGCCAGCAGGCTCACAGCGCCGACAGCAGTACAGACCACACCGATTTGAAACGCATTCCACTCCGGCAGCAGGCACATGCACATTCCCAAAGCAAACAGAAGACCTCCGATTGTGCCGACGACCAGATTAAGAAACGTAGACTTTTTCATAGCGGTTTTACATTCTCCTTTATAGATTCATTTGATGGCATCATTCTACGGTAGGAGTAATTCTGAAATGCTTATGTTTTGTTTCTGAAATATTAAAACTCACAAGCAACAAAAGGAATCTATGTGAGATGTGGTTTTCTCTATTAGAAAAAGCAAAATAGTTCTTGACCGGTAGCTGCTACCGGAATGTACACTATTCCCAAATGGAGGAATGCCTATGAAAAGATTGATTATCCTATGTGCTTCAGTGGTTTTCTTGCTCTGCGGCTGTGTAGAAAAACCACAAACGGATATACAACCAATGACGTCCGCTGCGGATGGTACTCAGGAAGCAGCTACCGGACCGGTTACGGAGGAGATCCCTATGTATTACACTGCAAAAACCAAAATTGCTGATGTTGCCAATGATTCTGCTTTCGGCGGCTACGGCAGATTGATCTTCCCTGTGGATGAATGGTACTACAGTGGTGAAACCCTTGGGGATTTGAGTCTGATCTGGTACAGCCATATCGACCCAGATAAGACTGTGGAAATCTGCAACTATTTCAAGACCCATGCAGAAGCTGGCGATGTGATCTTCTATGACATTTATACGGAAGCAGAAAAGCACTCTGCCCCGGAAAAGGAAGACACCGGGTTATTCTTCTTCAAAGGCAAACCGGGCTCAAAGTTTGCCATCTGCAATGCAGGCGGTGGATTTGCCTATGTAGGTGCCATGCACGACAGCTTTCCCCATGCCCTGGAATTAAGCAAAATGGGCTACAATGCCTTTGCATTGATTTACCGTCCTGATGCCCAGTCTGCCTGCGAGGATCTGGCCCAGTCTATCAGCTTCATTTTTGAACATGCGGAAGAACTGGAAGTAGACACGGATTGTTATTCTCTCTGGGGCGGCAGTGCAGGTGGAAGAATGGTTGCGTATCTTGGCACCTATGGCCCAGCAGCCTTTGGCGGTGGTGATCTTCCCCGGCCCGGTGCCAATATCATCCAGTACACCGGGCATAACCAGTACAGCGAATTTGATCCGCCCACCTATTCCTGCGTGGGAAAAAGTGACGGCATTGCCAGTTGGCAGACGATGAGGAACAGACTGGACGCCATGTCCGCTCTGGGAATCCCCACAGAGTTCCATGCCTACGACGGTCTGCCCCACGGTTTCGGTTTGGGCACCGGAACCGTTGCGGAAGGGTGGATCGAAGATGCCGTTGCCTTTTGGGAATCACAAATGGAGGAACATAAATGAAACGCATAACTGTCCTTATCATTTGCATGATGCTGGTCGTTTCCCTGTCAGCGTGCAGTCAGCAGGCATAAGTAATAAGACCTCTGATGTGTTATACACCAGAGGTCTTACATCTCCCTGCTGACCGCTATGGTGGCAGGCAGACTGGTCTGGGGCGTTGCCCGCTTCCTGTGCGCCGGTCTGGATGTGACCGCGTTTGGCCTGTCCGCATTCTGGGCCGGTGCGATCACGACGGCGATCCCTGGCATCATTGTCCAGCTCGTACTGATCCCCATTCTGGTCATGGCATTGGAAAAATATAACCCGGCAGCAATTAAAGCATAATGGTACAGAGGAGCTCAGAAGATTGAAAGATCGCCGGGGATATGATAGCTAAAAATTGTATCCCCCCACCCGGCTTGTGGAAGGACAGACTGGATGTTATACTGAATGTACATTGATTCAGGAGGGATCGCCATGATTGGCAGCTTCAACCCTTGGAAACACTATGACAATTACAGCGAGCAGATGTTTGAGGACAAGTCCAGCGACCTTCTCCAGTGGCCCATCAAACTGTGGCAGGTGCCGGAGGTATCGCCTTACTTTCACCATGCGCACTTGCTGATCGCTGCGGATTGCAGTGCATTTGCCTGCCCCACCTTCCGTGACAAATTATCCAAAGGCAAGGTGCCTTTGCTTTGCTGTCCCGCTACGGATTTTGATATTTCCACGAAGTTGGAAAAGATATTCTCCCTCAATGAGATCGCCAGCTTCACCGTAGTCAAGCTGGAAAAAGCCTGCTGCCAGGATATGCTGGACTGTGTGTTCCGCGCCGCAAAGCTGAGCCACCTGCCTATTCCCATCCAAGTAACCAATCTGTTCGTAGAAGCAGAAGATGTAACAGAATAAAGGAGAAACCATTATGCACATCGATCACGACCACATCGCCGGTGGAGAGCATAACCACCAGCACACCCACGCACATACCCATGAGCATACCCACGACGGCCATACCCACACCCACGAACACCATCACGAACACACCCACTCCCATGAGCATCCCCATGACCACGATCACCTCCACGAACACGGTCAGGCTCACGACCATACCCATACGCCCATGGACGAACTGGTGGCTCTGATGAAGTATATGGTGGGTCACAATGCTGCCCATGCCAAGGAACTGGCGGATCTGGCTGTGAAGTTGGACGAAGCCGGAAGCCACGCTTCCTATCATAAGGTCATGGATGCAGTTGCCTGCTTCGAGAAGGGAAATGAAATGCTGGCAGAAGTTTTGAAGGAGCAGCAGCAATAAATACATCCCCCGGAGGAGTTCCATTAGTTTTTTTTGATAAAATTAACAAGAAAGCTGCCCCGGCATCGCTGGCACGACACCGGGGCATTGCCAAACCCCGATCCCAAACAATCAAGGCAGGCATAAATATTATATAATGTCCTGCCGAAAAAAGAAAGGACGAAAACGAGAATGAAAAAGATATTTGCACTGCTGCTGGCTGCCATCATGGTTCTGAGTCTGGCTGCCTGCAGCGGCGGTGCGGACAAGGGTTCTACCCTGGTTTACGGCTCCGGTGACTACGATTCTATCAACCCCATCATGAACGAGCATTGTGAGATCAAGCACCTGCTGTTCGACTCCCTGGTGAAGCTGGATGGCAGCGGCGATCCCACCCCCAGCCTTGCCGAGAGCTGGACTTATGATGATGCAACCCTGACCTATACCTTCAAGCTGCGCTCCGATGTCAAGTGGCACGATGGCGAGAAGTTCACCGCCGATGATGTCAAGTTCACCATCGAAGCCATTATGAATCCCGATAACGGATCCGAAAACTACCCCAACTACATCGAGATCAAGGAAATCAAGGTCATCTCCGACACGGAAGTTTCTTTCATCCTGTCCGAACCCAACTACGCATTCCTGGACTACATGACCATGTCCATTCTGCCCCAGCATCTGCTGGAGGGTGAGGATATGTGGGAATCTGACTACTTCAAGAATCCCATTGGCACCGGCCCCTACAAGCTGGAAAGCTGGGATGTTGGTCAGGCCATCACCATGGTGAAGAATGAAGATTACTTTGCAGGCGCAGCAAACATTGATACCATCATCTTCAAGATCGTCACCGACGATTCTGCCAAGGCTCTGCAGCTGAAGGAAGGCACTCTGGATCTGGCACAGGTCACGCCCAAGGACTCCCAGAGCTTCCAGGATGCAGAGGGTTTGACCATCTATGATATGGCTACCGCTGACTACCGCGGCATTCTCTACAACTTCTGGAATGAATACTGGCAGACCAATGGCGATCTGATCCCCGCCATCAGCTACTGCATCGACCGTCAGGCCATCGTGGACGCTGTCCTGCTGGGCGAAGGCTTCGTGGCTTACAGCCCCATTCAGCTGAACGAGTACAACTACGACGGCGTGGAGAAGTACGACTATGACCTTGCCAAGGCCGAGGCCGCATTCCTGGCAGCAGGCTGTGAAAAGGACGCAGAAGGCTACTGGTGCCGGAACGGTGAGCGGATTTCCTTCACCATCAACGCAACTCCCGGCGATCAGGTTCGTATCGATATGGCACAGATCGCAGCCCAGCAGCTCCAGGAAGCCGGTCTGGATGTAAAGGCCAATGTTCCTGCCGACGGCATTGACTGGGGCGGACAGGAGTGCTGCATCATCGGCTGGGGTTCTCCCTACGATGCGGACGACCACACCTACAAGGTATTCTCCACCGATGCAGGCGCCAACTACTCCGGCTACTCCAATGCGGAAGTTGACGAATGGCTGAAGAAGGCCCGTCAGACTGACGATCCTGCTGAGCGTGCTGAGTGCTACAAGCAGTTCCAGATTGCCATGGCCGAGGCCCCTGCCTATACCTTCTTTGCCTACATCGATGCTATGTTCATTGCTGACAGCAGCATCAAGGGCATTGATGCCAGCACCGTTCTGGGTCACCACGGCGTGGGTATCTTCTGGAATGTTACCGAGTGGACCATCGAGTAATAGATCAGACGCACCATATAAGGGGCTGGTTTCCAGCCCCTTATTGCACATTTGCTGTGCAGACAGATGAAAAGGGATTCCCTTATTATCTGTGTGTAAAGTAATTGCAAAGACAATAGAGATAGGAACGATCCTTATGGAAGAATTACTGAAAATAGAAAATCTGTCCGTTGGAATCAACTCCCCGGCGGGTAAAGTGCAGGCTGTCCGGGAGGTAAGCCTTGAACTTCACCCTGGTGAAGTACTGGCAATCGTAGGTGAATCCGGCTGCGGAAAGAGCATGCTCTGCAAGGCCATTATGAAGCTGCTGCCCAAGTCCGCAAAAATCGAGGGCGGCAAGATCTATGCCAATGGTGTGGACATTACCGACTATTCCGACAAGGATATGCGGAAGCTCCGGGGCAAGCTGTTCTCTATGATTTTCCAGGACCCCATGACGGCCCTGAACCCCACCATCCCCATCGGCAAACAGATTGCCGAAGCCATTTTGATCCACGAACCCAAACTGTCAAAAGAGGAAGTCTATAACCGGGTGATTTCCCTTATGGAGCTGGTGGGCATTCAGCAGCCCCATGAGAGGTACAAGCTGTATCCCTATAACTTCTCCGGCGGTATGCGGCAGAGAAGCGTTATGGCGATTGCACTGGCCGCCAACCCCAAAATTCTGCTGGCAGACGAACCGACCACCGCGTTGGATGTGACCATCCAGGCGCAGATTCTGGACCTGCTGAAAGAGATCCAGGTGAAGCTGGGGACTGCAACCATTCTTGTATCCCATGATTTGGGTGTGGTAGCAAGATGCGCCGACCGGGTGGCAATCATGTACGCAGGAAAAATTGTGGAAATTGGTACTGCCGAGGAAGTGTACTACGATCCCCGCCATCCCTACACCTGGGGCCTGATGCAATCCCTGCCTGCCTTGAACAAAGGCGCAAAGGAATTGAAAACCATTCCCGGTATGCCGCCCACACTGATCGATCCGCCGAAGGGCGATGCCTTTGCCTGCCGGAATGAATATGCGCTGGAAATCGACTATCACGAGCAGCCGCCCATGTTTCAGATCACGGACACCCACTATGCGGCAACTTGGCTTCTCGATCCCAGAGCGCCCAAAGTAGAATCCCCGATAGGAGGGAAAGCAAATGTCTGAGATTTTACTCGATGTGCAGCATCTTTCCCATGTGTTCAAATTGGGCAAACACGCCGTTATTAAAGCGGTGGATGATGTGTCCTTCCAGATGAAGAAGGGCGAGATCTTCGGCCTTGTGGGTGAATCCGGTTCTGGTAAATCCACCGTTGCCCGGTGTATTATGAACATTTATAAGCCCACCGCAGGCAAGATTCTCTACAATGGGATCAATATCTGCGAGAGAAAAGAGTTCCGTAAACACCACAAAATGCTGGAAGCAAACCGTCAGATCATCTTCCAGGATTCCACTTCCAGCCTGAATCAGCGCATGACGGTGGCCGATATTATCGCAGAACCGATGCACATCCACCGTATCAAGCCGCCCAGGGGAAGCCTCCGGGCAGAAGCGGAGTTCCAACTGAGCTATGTGGGTATGGACAGCAGTTACCTTGACAAGTATCCCACGGAGCTTTCCGGCGGTCAGCGGCAGCGGGTAGCCATTGCCCGTGCCCTTTCCATGGAGCCGGAACTGCTGGTGGCTGACGAGCCGATTGCATCTCTGGATGTGTCCATCCAGGCACAGATCATCAATCTGCTGCGTCATTGTAACCAGGAACACGGCTGTTCCATGCTGTTCATTGCCCATGACCTTTCCATGGTAGAATACCTCTGTGACCGGGTTGGTGTCATGTACAGAGGACGGCTGGTGGAATTGGCTCCTACCGCAGAGCTTTACGCCAATCCCCAGCACCCTTATACGAAAGCCTTGCTGTCTGCTATCCCTGTTCCTGACCCCATTGCGGAGCGTAACAAGAAGCGTATAGACTTTGACGAAGTAACCTTTGACCTTGATGGAGTGCTGACAGAGGTCGCTCCCGGTCACTTCGTGCTGCGAAAGGAGAATGCCTAATGAGAAAAAATCCTTTCGTTTACTACGCCAAGAAAGCCTTGGTATTCTTGCTGAGTGTATTCATTCTTTCTGTGGCTGTTTTCTATATCTCCCGCCTTGCGCCCGGTGATCCGCTGATGAGCTACTACGGCGAACGGGTGGAGAAAATGAGCGTTCAGGAAAAGGAAGCTGCCCGGGACAAGCTGGGCCTGAATGACCCTATTCATATCCAGTACATCCGTTGGGTGGAAAACGCAGCCAAGGGTGATTTCGGTATTTCCTTTAAGTATAAGCAGGATGTGATGGAAGTCATCGGGCAGCGGATCGGCTTTACCCTAATTCTGGGTGGTATCGGCTTTATCCTCACCTTTGTGGGCGCACTGCTCCTTGGCGTGCTTTGCGCCTGGTATGAAGATAAGTGGGTGGATAGAGTTCTCTGCAAAGGCGGCACCTTGCTCAGCTGCATTCCGGAGTTTTGGATGTCACTGGTGCTGATCCTGGTCTTTGCGGTAACGCTGCACTGGCTCCCCAGCAGCGGTGCTTATGATATCGGCTACAAGAACGATGTACTGAATCGAATCGAGCATTTGATTCTGCCCATGATTATTGTGGTGCTGCAGCACCTGTGGTACTATGCCTACATGATCCGCAACAAGCTGCTGGAAGAAACCCGGGCGGACTACGTGCTGCTGGGCAAATCCAAGGGTCTGTCTAAGAAAGAAATCATGTTCAAGCACTGCCTGCGGAATATCCTGCCCTCCTATATTAGCATCATGGCGATTTCCGTTCCCCATGTGCTGGGTGGTACATACATCGTGGAAACGGTGTTCAGCTATCCCGGTATCGGCGCATTGTCCTATGAAAGCGCCCGGTATCACGACTACAATCTGCTGATGGTGCTTTGTATGATGACCGGAATCCTGGTGATCTTCTGCAATCTGATCGGGCAGATCATCAACGAGAAGATCGATCCCAGAATCAAGGCCAATGAAGTGGTGGAAACATCGGAGGTGACCAAAGTATGACAGAGAATGAACTGTTTACAATGGTCGGCATCCGCCCTGAACCTGCCGCCCCCAAAAAGAAAGTCAGACGGTTAAAGGGATTTCCCTGGATCTCTGTGATCCTGATGACAGCCATCGTGTTGTGCTGCTTGTTTGCGGAAGTGCTGATGACGAAAGATCCCAGCTATCTGGATTTGAAGAACTTTAATGTAGCTCCCAATTCTGAATTTCTGTTTGGTACGGACACCCTTGGCCGTGACATTTTCTCCGGCATTTGGTACGGTGGACGGATCTCCATTACCATCGGTTTTCTGGCAACATTGATTTCTACCTTTATTGCGGTGGTCTATGGCTCTATCAGCGGTATTGCCCCAGCATGGTTGGATACGCTGATGATGCGCTTTACAGAGATTTTCCTCAGTGTGCCGGGCTTGCTGCTGGTGCTTTTCCTTCAGGCTATTCTGGGCGAAGCCAATGTGCTGACCCTGTCCATTGTGATCGGTGTGACCAGTTGGGCCAGCATTGCGAAAGTCATCCGCACAGAGGTGCGGCAGATCCGAAACAGCGAATATGTGGTGGCCTCCCGGTGCATGGGAGGTAAGTTCTTCCACATTCTGAGCAAGCACCTTGCCCCCAACTTTATCGCTTCCATCATGTTCATGGTGGTTATGAATGTCCGTGGTGCCATTGGCTCGGAGTCCACCCTCAGCTTTATGGGTATGGGTCTGCCGCTGGAGATCATTTCCTGGGGCAGTATGCTGTCCCTTGCAGAGAAAGCATTGCTGACCAACAGCTGGTGGATCATCCTGATTCCCGGTGCTTTTCTGGTAACCCTTCTCATGTGCCTGACGAACATCGGCAACTACCTGCGCAAAGCCGCTAACCGGAAGGAGAGTAATCTGTAATGGAAGAACTGAAACAAATCTTGATTGCTCACGCAAAAAGGTATCCGCTAATGCAACCATCCGATGCAGTGAAACTGATCTATCAAAACGAATTCGGCGGCGGTCATCTGATTCGGGACGAGCAGGCTTGCCTTGCCTTTCTGCGCCGGGAATATGACAGCATAACCAAAGATCCCAATATGCCTCTTTACGAAGAAATCGGCAACGGTATTGTCCGCATTCATCTGGCGGCAGTTAAGCCGGAGGATTTAGAACAGCTTGGCAGGGACTTTGTTGATTCAGCAGCAAGGCACAAAGGTGCAATGGACAGTTTTATACATAAACTTGATGTACTGAGAAAGCTCACAGAAGAAGGTTTGTTTACGTTTGATGGTAATGCACTGAGTAGATATCTATCCGAATACGAGGCAGCAGGCTATCCTGCAGTATCTCATAGCATGGAATACCGGGCATTATACAAGCCAGCTTACCGGATTATCCAGAAATCGAATTGTGAATAATGAAGCGGTGCCAACTATTAGTAGGGCTTGTTCTATACTCTCTTTTGTGTATGGCAAACGCAGACAATTCATTCTTTATCCACAGTTTTCGATTGGAAATGATTTCCGAGTTTTGCTATAATGATTGTAAACATCGTCCTGTCGAAAAATTATTGAAAAATTTTCGCAAGCATTGGAACAATTTGGCCTTTCTCAAGCCATATATAGTAGAGGGGTAACTCTACTATCGACAACAGGAGGTGAACACATGACAAAATCCCCTAAAGGTCCCAAAGGATTCATCGTGGTGCTGCCCGGTGAGATCATTGAAATCGCTCAGGATGATGATATTTCCTGGCTGACCCTTTTCTATGCGCTGCCTAAAGAGCTTGCAGAGAAATATCCGGATGCACTGAAGATTCCACGCTCTCCTTACGAGGTTTTATACGAGGGAAGCTACGGTGCTGTGGTGAAAAGCGATATGCTGAAAATGCTGGTCTGGGACTGCTACTCCTGGGCGGCATGGCAGTTTTTCAAGGTAAAGGATCGCCACGGAAATTACCGTGAAATTCCCGGAAGCAGATCACACTATGCAGGGATGTTCTCGCTCTGGCGGCTGTCCTATGCCATCGTCCCGTACATACGAATGAAATTCGAGAAGATCGGCATGGGTTTCCAGAATCTTTACAATATGCCTAAGGGTGCGGAAATCCCGTGGCTGACCTATCAGCAGTTCGGCAACCTTGTTGGCAACCTGACGGACATCATTATTGAAGAAGAAAACTGGCAGCCCGTCATCGATGCAGCCTGGGAGATGCGCTCCCCGGAAGATTACGATGACAAGTCCAGCACCGTCAAAAATGACTTTCTGCGGACATGGCATCATAGCAGATCCGCAAAACCAATTTCTCTGGAAGAAATGATGGAGGACGAGGACGGTGACATCTTTGGTGTTGCAGATCCCGCAGGCGATTTCGAGCAGACCATCCTTTCGGAAATGCAGATCGCATCCTTCGCCGCAGACAACCTGACGGACAAGGATCGGGAGATCTTGCAGCTTCGGATGCAAGGGCATACGGAGAAAGAGATTGCGGACAAGGTTGGTTACAAAACCGCCAGCGCCGTTCATAAGCGGATCGCCTTCATTGCCAACGCATACGAGGATTTTGTCATGAGCGAGTATCAGCAATATCTGGAAAAAGGCAAAAAGTAAACACGCAGATTGAACAGCAGTCACATTTTGTGGCTGCTGTTTTTTCATGCAGAAAGGATGTAACAATCATGGCAAACGAAATGTTTTCCAGCCTGCCGGATGTAATGACCGCAGAGCAGCTTGCATCCGCTTTGCAGATTTCCAAGTCCGGTGCTTATGCACTTTTAAGCCGCTCCGACTTCCCGACTTTGCGGATCGGGGGACGGAAAATGGTGATGAAAAAGGATCTGCTGGAGTGGCTGAACAGCCGCACCAACAGACCCCAATGAAAATACGGTCCTGAATTGAGAAAATGCCGGAATTAACAGACAGCGTAAGTTCAAATGAACTGGGCATCGTCCGAACCATTTCTGTCAGAAAATCACCCCTCTTTCTCAATTCAAGAGCCGGGAAAAATCTACGAAAAAAGGAGGAAATTCCATGAAAACAGGTCTTACGAAAAAGCAAAAGACCACGGAAGTTTATTTCAACGCAAAAGACGCAATAGCAGAGGTTTACACCCATGATACAAAGCTGAAACGGCGGCTGTTGGAATACACAGCCACATTTCCGGAGCTGTGCCAGCTTACGGAAGATGACGAACAGGGCGGCTTGCGGTTTGAGATTGCCAAGGAAAGAATCAGTATCCGTATTACAGCCCCGTACAGCGAGAAACGAAAAAGCAATGCCCGGAGATGGGCAAAAGAAAACGGCCTGCGGGGCAAATACGATGGGAAGAAGCGAAAAGAAGCGGAAACCGTGGAGAATACGGGAGAAACCCTTAGGAACTAAGGGCGCACTTCTATACATGGCCTGCCGCCATGTAGTGCGCTCTGCGAGGCTTTCCCGGTCACATGGAACCGGGATGCGTCACTTCGTTCCGTCCAAGGGGCTGCACCCCCTTGCGCCGCTTTGCGGCTATCCTTGCCCATGTAGGGAACAAACATGGTTCTGACGAACCACATTTGTTCCCTACATTTTTATCCAAATAACAGTCAAAGGAGGATTATTTATGTATCGATCAAATCCAGAGCTTGCGAAGCTCCAAGAAGAAAAATCCAGCGTGGAGCAAAAGCTGCAACAGCTTCAGCACAATCAGCAGCGATTGGAAAATCGGAAGTCCTATTACGAAAAAGCTGACCGGAAGAAGCGAACCCATCGACTCTGCACCATTGCCGGAACGATGGAGAGTATCGCACCGGAGATCAAAGAACTGACGCTGCCGGAGGTCACCGAATTGTTGGAAAGTATTCTTGATTCGCCTGATGTGCGGCGGGTAATTTACAATGCGGTGCTGCTGCACCGGGAAAAGGAGGATGTGCCTATTGGCCCTGTTTCATCTGAATGTGACACAAATTAAGCGCAGCAAAGGACAGTCCGCTATTGCCGCCGCTGCCTATCGTGCCGGAGAAAAACTGTACAGTGAGTATTACGGCGAAACCTCCGACTACACCAACAAGCATGGTGTGATCTGCTCAGAGGTTCTTCTTCCCGACCATGCTCCCAGAGAATATGCTGACCGCCAGACACTCTGGAATGCCGTAGAAAAAGCCGAGCGTGGGAAGAACGCTCAGCTTGCTTATAGCTTTGACATTGCCTTACAAAACGAGTTCTCCCTGGATGAGAATATCGCTCTTGCAAGGCAGTTTTTATTGGAGCACTTTGTCAGCCGGGGCATGGTGGTAGACTTTGCCATCCATGTTCCGGACACAGAACCCGGCGGCATCCAGAATCCCCATTTTCATGTAATGGCTCCCATCCGCCCCGTTGAACCTAACGGAAAGTGGGGCATGAAGCAGCGCCGTGTCTATGAACTGGACGAGGACGGAAATCGCTTGCTGGATGCAGACGGCAACTACATTTTCAATGCGGTTCCCACCACCGACTGGGGCAGTCCGGAAACGCTGGAATATTGGCGGGAGCAGTGGGCCGCTATGTGCAATGCGAAGTTTGAAGAAAAGGATCTTCCTTGCCGGATCGATCACCGCAGTTATGAAAGACAAGGAGTGGATATTCTTCCCACCATCCATGAAGGTCCTTCTGTCCGTCAAATGGAAGCCAAAGGCATCCGCACCGACAAGGGCGAGTTCAACCGCTGGATCAAGGCCACAAATTCGCTGATCCAAAGTGTCCGAAAAAAGATTGCCGCTCTGCTGGACTGGCTGAAAGAAACCAAGGAAGAACTGAGCAAGCCCAAGGCCCCGGATTTGTTCGCTCTGCTTCAAGCTTATTTCGACCAGCGCAATGCCGGTGCCTTTTCCCAGCGGGCAAAGGTCAACAACCTGAAAGAATACAGTCAGCTTTGCCAGTATCTGCTCGACCATGGTATCACCGATGTGGAAACCCTGGAAACTCATGTCAGCGATCTTCGTACCACTACGGACAGCATGAAAAAGAAACTGGACGCACAGACCGCAGACATGAAACTGCTGCGAAAGATCCCGGAATACTTGGAGGATTACAAGCGTCTGAAACCTGTATTCGATGGCTTGCAGAAAATTAAATTCACCAAGGCCAGGGAGAAATACAAGGCCGACCATGCAGCCGACCTGAAGCGGTTCTATGAAGCCCGCCGGATCATTTCTCAGAAATTCCCGGATGGCAAATTCGACCGTAAGGCATTGGAAGCGGAGTATGTCCAACTGGAACAGCAGCATGATGTTGCCTATGCCGAGTTCCAGAAAATCCGGGCAGATTCCCAGACCTTGTGGAAAATCAAATCCCACATCGATGCCGCCCGGAAAGACACAGAGTACAAGAGAGAACATACCCACGAAAAATCTATTTAATCAGGAGGATAGGAATGAGCAACATTTTGAAACTGCAAACCGATTATGAGCCTATTGATCTCTGCGAATGCTACGAACCGCTTTTTTACCCGCCGCTGGAACTGGTGGAGCAATGGCGCAAGCGCCGGGAAGCACTCAAGGAGGATCTGTTTGAACCTACGCTTGAAAACACTTCCCATTACGGCACAGAGCTGGACGGTACTACTTACTTTTACTGCGGCAACACCCGGATAAAGGTAGTCGAGCATTTTCCGGAAAGCGGCAAGCCTATGGAAGCACTGGTGGAGGAAGTGATCCGGTATGCCGGAAAGGAAAAGCAGAGGGACATCCCCTCTGCATCTTAACAAAATAAAAATTGAATCCAGCCCACGCTTATGGTATAATACAGACAGAAAGTATTGTAAGCGTGGGTTGTTTCTTACAAGGAGGATTTTTAAGTGAAACAACCGTACAATACCGCATTATATTACAGACTGAGCCGTGATGATGAAAAATATGGCGATAGTGTCAGCATTGAAACCCAGCGCACCATTTTACAGCAGTACGCCCGTGATAACGGATTTCGTGTGGTGGACGAATACATCGACGATGGCTGGTCCGGAACGAACTTTGACAGACCGGATTTCCAACGGATGATGACAGATATGGAAGCCGGAAAGATCAACTGTATCATTACCAAAGACCTTTCCCGCTTTGGCCGTGAGCATGTGATGATGGACTACTATCTGGAATTTCTGTTCCCGGAGGAAAAGATCCGCTGCTTGATATATAGCTGCACAGCCTCGCCTCCTTTGGGATAAATCACGGCATACAGCGCCCCTTTTTGCAAGAATTATGCGCCCCAACCGCTGGTTGAGTGGGATTCAACTGCCCGTTGATAAAATTTTCCGGCCATCTTAACGAACATTTGATAGCTTTTTTCGCCATTTTATGGCATGATAGAGCCATCAGATATCTGGATGCACAATTACAACAACGGGAGGAAATCTCTAATGGAAGAAACCTTAGGAAAACGCATCGCGTTCCACCGCAAACGGCTGGGATTGACGCAGGACGCATTGGCAGAGCTGCTGGGCATTACCGCCCAGGCCGTCAGCAAATGGGAAAATGACCAGTCCTGCCCCGATATTACCATGCTTCCCAAATTAACGGAAATTTTTGATATTACCGCAGACGAACTGCTGGGCATCCGGCAGGCGGAAGTACACTTGGCTGAGGTCGCTGCGGAGGAACGGCCGGATACCGATCTGCGGTCCGAAGACGGCACGGTAAAGAAAGGAAAATGGGACGCTTTGACATCCCCCAGCGCCTCCTTTGCCTTCTGGATGTTCCTGACGGGCCTGGTGGCTGTGGTGGAAGCCTTCCGTCCGGTGCACTGCGGCTTGTGGGACATCGCCATCGCCTGCGGTATCTTTACCTTCGGCCTGTTCGGCTTCTTCCGCCGGTTCTCGGTCCTGCGGCTGGGCTGTGCTGTGGCCGGCGGCGTTTTCATTCTGAACCTGCTCACCATCGCAGAGCTTGGAGACTTTGACTGGACAGTTCCTCTGGCGGCCGGCATTGCCCTGTTCGGTCTTGATCTGCTGATCGGCATTATCCGCCGCCCGAAAGGAGATTGGAAATTCATGCCCAGCGGCCACCTGACAAATGGTTCCTCTAAAAACCACTGTACTTACGACGGCGAACGTTTTGAATGCGCCACCTGTTTTGGCGAAGGCGACCGCCTGATCCATCTGTCCCGGCTGTCCGGCGGCAGAGGCCAGCTTACCTTCGGCGAGCTGCATATCGATCTGACCGCCTGCGGGGAGATCGCCGACAGCTGTGACATCGCGCTGGAATGCGCTTTCGGCTCCCTGGAAATTCTGATTCCCCGGCAGTACCGGGTGGAGGCCGCCACCAGCACCGCCTTTGGCACGGTGGAGACCAAGGGTTATCCGGACCCCGATGCCATTTCCACGATTTTTCTGAAATGCAATGTCAGTTTTGGTGAAATCACCATCCGGCATATATAATAAGGTATCCGGGGAGGGCTTGGCCCTCCCCGTTGTGTTCTATGCAGTCTGTCCGCTTCCTTTTTCTTCTGTGTCTGCTTTTTTTTGCATTTGCACCAAATGTTCTTGCTTTTTTCAGATGCCGATGATAGAATATCATTGACTATACCATAAAGGTAGGGATGCATAAATGGGTAAGAACGATTTCGATATCGATTTTGACTTTGAAGAAGAATACGGCTTCGACCCCAAGGCTTTCCTTGGCAGCGAAGAGTATGACAATAATATCGATCTGAACGCGTTCTCCGACGAGGAACTGGGGCTGACCTCCCAGGACGAGCCTGAGAACGATGAAGATACCGCTGCGCCTGCGGATGATACCGCTTTCCGTGATCTGGATCTGGGAAGCGGCTTCAGCGTGGATGATGACCTGGACCTGGATGAATTCCTGAACATGGGCAGCGAAGAAGAAACAAATGAGGATGAGGATCCGGAGGAAGAGGAAGAAGACTGGGCCGAAGAGCCTGACTTCTCCGATGAGGACGAGCCCGAATTCGAGGAATCGGAGGAATACGCCGAAGAAACGGAATTTGAGGACGAGCCGGATCTGCCTGAGGATAGCGAACCTGAGGAGATTGACATGGACGAGACTATGGATTACACCGAAGACACGGAGCAGATGGACGAGACCGCCAACGACGAGGATACCCTGCAGGAGGATTCCGAGCAGGAAAAGCCCATCAGAAAGCGTCAGCCCAAGGCACCCAAGCTGCCTAAGATCACGCTTCCGAAGCTGAAGACCCCCAATATTTTCACGAAATTCTTTGACCTGTACTTTGCCCCCGTCCTGTACAAGGACATGCGGGAGGAGCCGCAGGATCCCAACAATCCCCGGCGCCGCCGCAGAAAGAGCAAGGCCCAGATCTTCAAGGAGGTCTATCTGCCCCCCATCATTGCCTGCGTGTGCCTGATCCTGGTGCTGTCCTTCCTGATCGGCTCCCTTTCCAACGCTATTACACTGCGGCAGATTGAGAAGTCCAAGGAAGAAAGCCAGCTGGCCGCTTCCGTCAGCGCAGCCGAGCTTGCTGAGCAGGAAGCCCAGCGGATTTTGGCAGAAGCCGAAGAACTGGCTGCTGGCTACGACTATAAGGGTGCCACCGACAAGCTGGATTCCATCGGCGACCTGTCTCAGTACCCCGACCTTGTCGCCAAAAAGACCGAATACGTAAATGCCCAGAATCAGCTGGTGGAATACAAGGACTACTCCCAGATCCCCAACCTGAGCTTCCATGTTCTGATCGAGGATATGGCCCGGGCCACGAAGGACGAGACCTACGGCGGCATGTATAACCGCAATTTCGTCACCACCGGTGAATTTACCAAAATTCTGAACCAGCTGTACAGCAACGGTTATATCCTGGTTGACTTTGACAGCTTCGTCGAGGCCACCACCGATGTCAGCGGCAACGCCCAGTTTATCAGCAAGTCCCTGTGGCTGCCTGCTGACAAGAAGCCCGTTATGATCACCGAGACCATGGTCAACTACTTCACTTACATGATCGACGGCAACGGCGACGGCCTGGCAGATGCCAACGGCGACGGCTTCGCCAGCAGACTGGTGGTGGACGGCAACGGCGATATCAAGGCAGAGTATGTGGATGCCTCCGGCCAGACTCTGACCGGCAACTACGATCTGGTCCCCATTCTGGAGGACTTCATCAAGGAGCATCCCGACTTCTCCTACCGCGGCGCCCGCGCAACCCTGGCTGTTACCGGTGACGAAGGCGTCTTCGGTTACCGCTGCAACACCTCTTACATCGCTACCAAGGGTCAGGCATACTACGACAACGAGGCAGCCGGTGCCAAGACCATCACCCAGGCCCTGCGGGACAAGGGCTACACCATCGCCTGCTACACCTACGCAAACAAGGCGTATAAGGATATGAGCGTGTCTCAGATCCAGGCGGATCTGCAGTCCTGGACCCAGCAGATCGTATCCGTGATCGGTGAGGTGGATACCTTCGTATTCGCAAAGACCAGCAACATCACCGATTACAGCGGCAACGCTTTCAACGTGATGTACACCAGCGGTTTCCGCTACTTCATCTCCAATTCCACTTCTCCCCTTACCGAAGTTAACACTACCTATGTCCGTCAGAACCGTCTGATGGTCACCGGCAACTCCATGGCATGGTATCCCAGCCAGTTTACCGACCGCAACCTGTTCGATCCCAACGCGGTACTGGATATGACGACCCGTGTCAGCGTGCCCAACGGCTAAATAATTTGTGCGCCGGGATTTCCCGGCGCACTTTCTTTTGGAGGATATTATGGATATCAAGCCCGGAAAATACCGTCATTTTAAGGGAAAGCTGTACCAGGTCATCGGCATTGCCTCCCATTCGGAAACGCTGGAACCGATGGTTGTCTACCGCGCCCTGTACGGCGAATATGGCCTTTGGGTTCGGCCTGCCGCCATGTGGGACGAGATTGTCGAGAAAGACGGTTACTGTGGGCCAAGGTTTCAATATATTGGAGACTAAGGGAAAATTTACCGTTTATGATCGCAGCCTCTGTAGGGGAGGGTCTTGACCCTCCCTTGCAGCCTCAGCATTCGTTGCAGAATCCTGAATTCCAAAGCGCTGTATTTGGAGTCAAAACAACACATGCAGGAATTGTAATATTGAGGGATGGTCAAGACCCTCCCCTGCAAAGCAGAGTGTTACGAAACCGCGGTTTCTCTCTCCGCTGGCACAAAAGTACAAACGAAAGGCGTACCGCATTCACGGTACGCCTTTTGCATTTGCAGCAAAAATTACACCACGATAAAGGTGCAGCCGCCGGGAATCACTTCCAGAGTGCCTTCCGCGGTAACGGGGACCAGCTCGGGCAGTTCGTCATTTTCTCCCAGCGCCAGTTCCTTGCCGTTCAGGAGCATGGTACGGGAACGCAGCTTGCCGTTGCCGGTGAGGGCGTAAACCTGAGCCTCCTTGGGCAGCTCCACCGTGGTGGTTTCCGTCCAGGAGTTGTTGATGACCAGATAGACATAGCCGGGCTTGCCGTCCTTGCGGGAATGGGCATAAACGCGGGCGCCCTCCCGGACAGGCTCTCCGGATGCATAAACGGTATTGCCCATCAAGCGCTTCCACAGCAGGGCAGCAAAATAGCTGGGACGGGGTTCATAAGTGCCATGCTTCAGATAACCATAGTCAGAGGATGCCAGAGTGTTGTGGAAAATTACACCGTTGGTAACCGTGGCAAAATCGCCGAACTCATTCAGTTCCCGGGGCACTTCCAGATAGGTGGAGGCCCAGGTGTGGCCGCCGGCACCGGCGTCGCCGGATTCCGTGACCCACATTTCACCGCCAGGGCAGTACTTGTCCCGGTAGGGTCCGAAGCAGCGGGCGCACAGGCCTGCCATGCCCAGATACTTCTCAGACAGCGCACCCTCGGCAGGGGTGAAGGAGCCGGGAGCCAGTGCCGCCATACGCTCGGAAACACCGTTGTAATAGTGGTAGCTGAACACATCCAGCTTCTCGGTGCAGCCGTCCAGCAGCTCGGCGGTGGTGCAGTAAGGCAGGGCGTCCGCAATGCCCGCGCCGCCTGCCTCGGCGTTGTAGGGATTGCCGTCGGGGTCCTGGGTCATCGCCTTGGGGTCAGTATCACTGGGGCCAACGATCAGGCATTCCGGGTAGTTCTCCCGGACCCACTTGTGGAAGATGTCCTGGTCCCGGCGGAAATGCGCCGGGGTGTATCCCTTGGGGAAACCGGTGTTCTGCATCATATTAGGCTCATTGACGAACTCCACCGCTTCCACTGGAACTCCGTGCTCCTTGCTCAGGGCGAAGATTTTCTCCGCCTGGCTGGGATTCCAGGGTTCCTCGGCAGAATGCAGACCGTCACAGTTGGCAACGGAGATCTTCAGCCTGCCGTTCACCGCCTTGACAAAGTTCAGCAGGTTGATCCACTGCTGCTTCTTCAGTACATTCTGATAGCCTTCCGGGGCTGTGCCGGCGGGGTACTGGTCTTCAAAATCATAGTAGGTGCGGGTCGCCCAGGTGCCGGATACCCGAACCCAGCAGCTGCCCAGTTCCTTGGCCAGCATGATCAGGCGGGGATTGGTGGTGTCGATGGGATCGTACCACTGGTGCATGGAGGCCATGCCCTTACTGAAATCGGGAGGGGGAACCTGTTCGGTGCCGTCGATCTGGGCTTCGGTATAGGCCGTCCAGAAGGTACCGCCGGTGACCTCGGTCATTTCCACGTTGTAGGAAACCAGACGCTCGTTCATATCCCGCAGTGCGGTCAGGCCGTCAACCTGGAGCTTTACAATTTGAGCCATTGGAATCAACTCTCCTTATGTTTGTATTGGGCCGCATTTACCCTGGTAATGTTATTATAATCCTTTTCTCCCTTGCTGCGGGAGTCCCAAAATGCCACAACTGTGACATCCCGGTCCCAAAAAGAAATCTCCTTCTTTGCACAGTTTCACCAAAGAAGGAGTGTTTCTATTCCATTTTTCCTGAAAATAGGGGTTGGCTGAACAGCTGCATGGCAAGCTGGGCCATTTCCTCCACGCTTCTGGAAAACCCGTCGTGGTGCCACTGCACGATCATGGTCATCAGGCCGCAGACCACAAACGCGGTGCCATAGTCCCGCAACTGCTTTTCCGATATCTGTAAAAAATAAGGAAGACTGTCCAGCTCCTTGGTGTATTCCATGGCCCGTTGGATCAGGATGCCGCTGAGGCCGCTCCGCTCCAGCGCGTCCAGCAAAGGCTTGCATTCCAGCCAATAGGCAAAAACCCGCTCCATATACCGCAGAGGCGTCAGCGTTTCATCGAATTCCGCCGCCATATCCAGATCGTAGTCCATCAGCGCATGGTCGATCAGGGCGTGCAGCGCACCGTCCTTACCGGAAAAATACCGGTAGAAGGATTTCCGGGGTACCCCCAGCGCATCGCACAGGTCGCTGACGGAAATCTCATCATAATGCCGCTTCTGCATAGCCGCCAGCAGTCCCTGCTCCAGTTCCCGTTGGCGGTTGGCCGACTGTTCGCTTCTGCACTGCTTGTACATATTGTGCCCCCTTATGGATTCCGGTATTGGCTGTGAAAAATCACTTCTTTCCCCTGCTCCCGTGCAAACCGGATCTCCCGCTTCACAGATTCTCCGATATAGCCGCCAATATCCGCCACATAAATGGCATCGGAAAGTTGGATTTTGCGGTAATGGGCTTTGGCAAGCGCTTCCTTCTGCTGGGCGGAAATTTCTGTAGAAGCCGGGGCAAACACACATTGCAGCACATTCATGCCCTGCCGGGTTTCCAGCTCCCAGGCAATTTCCCGCATTTCCTTTTCAAACCGCATACTGCCGCAGATCGTAACCGTTTTCATAAATTTTCAACTTTCAATTGTCAATTTTCAATTTATTTAAGTCCGTTGCCCCGCAGCTCGATGATCTGGTCACGAAGCACGGCGGCGTATTCGTATTCCATCATCTTGGCTGCTTCCTTCATCTGCTTTTCCAGACGGGCGATCTCTTTCTCCTTTTCCACCTTCGTCATCTTCACGCCGGTGCGGCCCTTGCGCTCGGCGGTGGGGGAGGAAATTTCGATCAGGTCCCGGACAGACTTGATGACGGTCTTGGGAACAATGCCGTGGGCCTTGTTGTAGTCATCCTGAATTTCCCGGCGGCGGGCCGTCTCGTCGATGGCGGCACGCATGGAGGGCGTCACATTGTCAGCGTACATGATGACCTTGCCCTCGGCGTTTCGGGCGGCACGGCCGATGGTCTGGATCAGGCTGGTCTCACTGCGCAGGAAGCCCTCCTTGTCCGCGTCCAGAATGGCCACCAGACTGACTTCCGGCAGGTCCAGACCCTCACGCAGGAGGTTGATGCCCACCAGGACGTCGAATTTTGCCATCCGCAGGTCCCGGATGATTTCCATTCGCTCCATGGCGCCGATGTCAGAGTGCATGTAGCGAACCTTAATGCCCGCTTTTTGCAGGTACACCGTCAGATCCTCTGCCATTTTCTTGGTCAATGTGGTGACAAGGACCCGCTCGTTTTTGGCGGTGCGGGCGTTGATCTCGCCGATGAGGTCGTCGATCTGGCCGTCAATGGGCCTTACTTCCACCTCCGGATCCAGCAGGCCCGTGGGACGGATGACCTGTTCCACGGTCTGGCCGGAGCGGGTGCGCTCGTATTCGGCAGGGGTGGCGGAAACGTAGATGACCTGGTTGATCTTCTGGTCGAATTCCGTAAAGTTCAGGGGGCGGTTATCATAAGCCGAGGGCAGGCGGAAGCCGTAGTTCACCAGCGCGTCCTTCCGGCTGCGGTCGCCTGCGTACATAGCCCGGCACTGGGGCAGGGTCACGTGGCTTTCGTCGATGAACATGAGGAAGTCGTCAGGAAAATAGTCCAGCAGCGTGGTGGGCGGCGTGCCGGGAGCCCGGCCCTGGATGACCCGGGAATAGTTCTCGATGCCGTTGCAGAAGCCGATCTCCGTCAGCATTTCCAGATCATAGGCCGTCCGCTGGGCGATGCGCTGGGCTTCAATGAGCTTGTCGTGAGCCCGGAACCAGGCCACTTGCTCGTCGCATTCCTTCTGAATTTCCAGCATGGCTCGGTGGAGTTTTTCCTTCGACGCTACGTAATGGCTGGCGGGATAAATGGCCACATGATCCAAAAACCGTTCCGCCATGCCGGAAACGGCGTTGATCTCACTGATGCGGTCCACTTCGTCACCGAAGAATTCCACCCGAATGGCCTTCCCGGACCAATAGGCGGGATAGATTTCCAGAGTATCCCCCCGGAGACGGAATTTGTTTCGGGAGAAATCCAGATCGTTGCGTTCATAGCGGATCTCCGTCAGCTTTTTCAGCACATCGTCCAGAGGATACTCCTGCCCCACCCGAAGGGAAATGACCATGCTCTTATAGTCGATGGGGTCGCCCAGGCCGTACAGGCAGCTGACGGAACTGACCACGATCACGTCCCGGCGCTCAAACAGGGCGGAGGTCGCCGAGTGGCGCAGGCGGTCGATCTCCTCATTGACAGAAGCGTCCTTCTCGATATAGGTATCCGTGTGGGCGATATAGGCCTCGGGCTGGTAGTAGTCGTAATAGGAGATAAAATACTCCACCGCATTGTCCGGAAAAAATTCCCGGAACTCGCTGCACAGCTGGGCGGCCAATGTCTTGTTGTGGGCCAGCACCAGGGTGGGGCGGTTCAGTTTTTCAATGACCGAGGCCATGGTGAAGGTCTTGCCGGAACCGGTAACGCCCAGCAGCGTCTGCTCCCGCAGGCCCCAGTTAACGCCGTTGACCAGGCCGGTAATGGCCTCCGGCTGGTCACCGGAGGGACGGTATTCGGAAACCAGTTTGAATTTGTCCATAACAGTTCCTCCTATTTCGGAAAGAGGTTTTCCAAAATTTCCCGCCCTGCGCGGTTAGCTTCCAAGATTTCTCCATACAGGGCATGATAATAATCCACTGCTGCCTGCCGTCGGGAAAGTGCCATCGCCCTTCCCTGTTCTGTATAAAAACGGTCGTATAGATTTTCCAATTTGAATTTGTACTCCTGAAAAAAGGAAGGTTCCGTTTCCATCGTTCCATCACAGACCGCACCATCCGCCATCCGGTGATAAAGAGGCGTTCCCACCTTGCCCTGATACAGAAGTGTCCGCGCAATGCCCATGGCCCCCGCCACGTCCAGCTTGTCCGCATCGAACAGGATTTTTGCTTCCAGGCTCTGAGGCTGGTTGTTTTCGCGGTATCTGTGGGCAGCGATACAGTCCCGGACCCGCGCCGCAAATTCTTCATCAAAGCCGTTGTCCGTCAGGAAACGAAAGGCCTTTTCTCCTCCTACCCTGGCATGGCAAAGGCTCGGGTCCGCAAACTGTTCTTTCCGCCCAATATCATGGAGCAAACAGGCAGCGGCAAGGACATCCCGGTCCACCGCCGTCTCCTTCTGTGCGATCATCAGAGCCGTATACAGCACGCGGTACACATGTTCCCGGTCGTGGGCACTGTCTTCCATGCACTGAAGCATATAATTCTCCACCATTTGGTACTGCCGTTTATCCATAAAGCGTCTCCAATCATTCGGGGGATTGCCACACCAGTCTGCGGATTGGTGCGCAATGACCGCAGATTATGGCAGCAAGTATTCGTCGAACCGATAGCCCGACTGCACCATGGAAACATAATCCCCCTCCGCCACCACGATGTGGTCGGCCAGATGGACTTCCACAGCGCTGAGGGCGGCGGCAATGCGGCGGGTGGTCTGCACATCCTCGGAAGAGGGCAGCGCCACGCCGCTGGGATGGTTGTGGGCCAGAACCACCGTGGTGGCGTTGGCGCTCAGGGCCGTTTCCACGACCTTGCGAATGGAAATGCTGGTGGAATTCACGCTTCCCTCCCCGATCTCCTTGCAGCAGAGGACTTTGCATTTGGCATCCAGGCAGAGCAGGAACACCGTTTCGTTGCTGCGGCCAAAGAATCGGGGCACCAAATAAGCCCCGCAGGCATCTAATGTGGTAAGGACTTCTACGCGCTGGGCGCAGTCCACCTGGTAATAACGTCCCAGCTCCGTGACCAGCGCCAGCAAGGTCGCGGAATGGTCGCTGATGCCGGGAACTTTTTTCAGTTCCTCCACATCCGCTTCCAGCACCCGGGACAGGCTGCCGAAATGGTCCAGCAGAGCGTGGGCGATGGGATTGGTGTCCTTCTGGGGAATGGCGTAGAACAGCAGCAGCTCCAGCGCCTGGATATCCGTAAAATTGTCCAGGCCTTCCTCCAGGAAGCGGGCCTTCAGCCGTTCCCGGTGGCCTTTGTGGATGGATGCGTCTGCCATAAGCGTCACCTCTTGAAATTCGTCCTTGCTATTTTTGTCGATTCCCGGTAGAATAGAGGTATCCGTCGAAACCCGCCGGGAAAGTTTTCTCCCATTCTGCACATGCTAGTTAGGCATGAGGAGGAGCATCATGGAATCAAATAAAGAAATATGCGGGATGCTGGATCTGGTGATCCGCCCCGGTTTTTGCGTAAAAGAGAATAAAATCGTAAGCCTCAACAGCGCGGCGGAGGGGCTTCTGCTGGTGCCGGGCACCGATATCCGCACTCTGCTTCTGACCGGCGCGGAAGAATATGCCTCATTCGAAAGCGGCTGTCTGTACCTGAAGCTGGCACTGTCCGCCAAGGGCTGCGGCGCATCCGTCACCAAGGTGGACGGCTGGGATGTGTTCGTGCTGGATCAGGCTTCCGACGATGGAGAACTGCGGGCCATGGCCCTGGCCGCCCGGGAGCTGCGGGAGCCGCTGACCAATGTGATGATCACCGCCGACCGTCTGCTCCCCCTGGCTTCCCAGGAGGACCCCGTGGTCAAAGAACAGTCGGCGCGGCTGAACCGGGGACTGCATCAGCTGCTGCGGATCATCGGCAACATGTCCGACGCCGGACGGTGCGCCGCCGCTTCCCGGCAGGAGACCCGGAACATCGGTCAGGTCTTTGCGGAGATCTTCGAGAAAGCCCAGGCGCTTGTGGAACATACCGGCATCACGCTGACTTATGAGGGGCTTTCTGAGGAAGTTCTGTGCCTTGCGGATACGGAACAGCTGGAACGGGCTGTGCTGAACATGCTGTCCAACGCGGTGAAGTTCACGCCCAAAGGCGGCTCCATTGCCGTCAGCCTTATCCGCCGCGGGCAGATGCTGCGGCTGAGTATGCTGGACAGCGGCTCCGGCATTGCGGAGAGTGTCCGCAGCAGCGTGTTCAGCCGTTATCTGCGCCAGCCCGGCATCGAGGACAGCCGCCACGGCATTGGTCTGGGCATGGTGATGGTCCGTTCCGCCGCCGCCAACCATGGCGGCACAGTGCTCATCGATCAGCCCGAAGGCAAGGGCACCCGGGTCACCATGACTCTTGCCATCCGTCAGAATTCCGAGGGCATCCTGCGTTCCCCCATGATGCGGGTAGATTACGCGGGAGAACGGGATCACGGACTGATCGAGCTGGCGGACTGCCTGCCTGTGGATGTGTATGAAAAATAAAATTTCCTTCCCGGCCTGAAATCCAGGCCGGGTATTTTTTTACATCCCATGGGCTTCCATATATCCCTGTAGGGGAGGATTTTCAATCCTCCCGCAACATAACGCCCAGGAAACTTCTGTTTTTTCCGAAATTCACATTTTTAAATAAACGGAATCACGCAATTGCCGTGGGGATTCGGGCGGTTTGCAAATCCGCCCCCACAGGAAACATTGCGGAAACAGCCGCTTATCCTTTCAGATAGCTCTTCAAATACTGTCCCGTATAGCTTTCTTCCACCTGGGCCACTTCCTCCGGGGTGCCGGTGGCTACGATATAACCGCCGCCGTCGCCGCCTTCGGGGCCAAGGTCGATGATGTGGTCTGCCGTTTTGATGACGTCCAGATTGTGCTCGATGACCAGTACCGTGTTGCCGGCGTCAACCAGCCGCTGCAATACTTCAATGAGCTTGTGCACATCGGCAGCATGGAGGCCGGTGGTGGGTTCGTCCAGAATATAGATGGTTTTGCCGGTGGACACTCTCGCCAGCTCTGTCGCCAGCTTGACCCGCTGGGCCTCGCCGCCGGAAAGGGTGGTGCTGGACTGGCCCAGCTTCACATAGCCCAGGCCCACTTCCACCAGGGTCTGGGCCTTTCTGCGGATCTTGGGCAGGTTTTCGAAGAAATCCACTGCTTCTTCCGCAGTCATATCCAGCACCTGGGCGATATTCTTGCCCTTGTACTGGACTTCCAGGGTCTCCCGGTTGTATCTTGCGCCCTTGCAGACTTCGCAGGGCACGTACACGTCTGCCAGGAAGTGCATCTCGATCTTCACCAGGCCGTCGCCGGAACAGGCTTCACAGCGGCCGCCCTTGACGTTGAAGGAGAACCGTCCGGGGCCGTAGCCGCGCATTTTGGCATCGTTGGTGGAAGCAAACAGATCGCGGATGTCGTTGAACAGGCCCGTATAGGTGGCAGGATTGGAGCGGGGAGTTCTGCCGATGGGGCTTTGGTCAATGTCGATGACCTTGTCCAGATTCTCGATGCCTTCCACACAGCGGCAGGCGCCGGGGCGGGTGCGGGCATGGTTCAGCTTGCCCAGCAAGGTCTTGTTCAGGACCTCGTTCACCAGACTGGACTTGCCGGAACCGGACACGCCAGTAACGCAGGTCAGGGTGCCCAGGGGGATGTCCACATCCACGTCTTTCAGGTTGTTTTCGCTGGCTCCCTTGATGCTTAAGGATTTGCCGTTTCCCGCCCGTCTTGCAGAAGGGACAGGAATTTTCTTCACGCCGGACAGATACTGTCCCGTGACAGAGCGCTGACAGGCGGTGATCTCATCCAGCGTGCCCGCCGCCACGATCTCGCCGCCGTGACTGCCCGCGCCGGGGCCAACATCCACAATGAAGTCGGCGGCGCGCATGGTATCCTCGTCGTGCTCCACCACGATCAGGGTGTTGCCGATGTCCCGCAGATGCTTCAGGGTGCCCAGCAGCTTGTCGTTGTCCCGCTGATGCAGGCCGATGGAAGGCTCGTCCAGAATATACAGCACGCCCATCAGGGAAGAACCGATCTGCGTAGCCAGGCGGATACGCTGGCTTTCGCCGCCAGACAAGGTTCCGGAAGCCCGGGACAGGGTCAGGTAGCTCAGGCCCACATCCGTCAGGAACTGCAAGCGGGATTTGATCTCCTTGACGATCTGCTCCGCCACCAGCGCCATATTGCCGTCCAGGTGCAGGTTGTTCATAAATTCCAGCTCATCCCGGATGCTCATGCGGCAGAAATCCATGATGCCGATGCCGCCGACGGTGACGGCCCGGGCAATGTCGGAAAGGCGGTCGCCGTGGCACTGGGGACAGGGAGCCGTGGTCATGCATTCCTCCAATTCCTTCCGGGCAGCGTCGGACTGGGTCTCCCGGTAGCGGCGGGAAATGTTGTTCAGAATGCCCTCAAAAGGCTGTTCCAGCACGCCCATGCCGTTGCCCCGGTTGTAAGACATGCGCAGTTTTTCCCCCTTGGTGCCGTAGAGGATCACGTCCATGACCTCGTCGGACAGCTCCTGCACGGGGGTAGTCAGGGAGAAATGGTACTTCTGGGCCAGAGCCTCGAAGTACATACGGAAAATGGAATCCGTCCGGGCGCTCTGCCAGCCGGAGGCCTGGATGGCGCCGTCGAAAATGGACTTGGTTTTGTCCGGAATCACCAGGTCGGCATCGGCGATCAGCCGGAAGCCCAGGCCGGTACAGCTGGGGCAGGCGCCGCTGGGGTTATTGAAGGAGAACATTCTCGGTTCCAGCTCCGTCAGGCTGATGCCGCAGTCCTCACAGGCGTAGTTCTGGGAGAAGCTCAGCTCCTCCTTGGTGGCTGGCAGTTCGATGGTCACCAGACCGTCGGAATGGGAGCAGGCAGTCTCAATGGAGTCCGTCAGGCGGCGGCGCAGGCCTTCTTTCAGCACCAGACGGTCCACAACCAGGTCAATGTTGTGCTTCTTGTTCTTTTCGCACTTGATCTCTTCCGTCAGGTCATAGAGAATGCCGTCCACCCGGACACGGGCGAAGCCGGACTTTTTGGCGTCTTCGAAAACTTTCTTATGCTCGCCCTTCTTGCCACGGACAATGGGAGACAGGACGATGAATTTCGTTCCCTCGCCCAGGGCCTCCACCCGGTCCACGATCTGGTCGATGGTCTGGCGGCGGATCTCCCGGCCGCACTTGGGGCAGTGGGGAACGCCCACTCTGGCCCACAGCAGGCGGAGGTAGTCATAAATTTCCGTCACCGTGCCCACGGTAGAACGGGGGTTCTTGGAGGTGGTTTTCTGGTCAATGGAGATGGCGGGAGACAGTCCGTCGATGGAATCCACGTCAGGCTTGTCCATCTGGCCCAGGAACTGCCGGGCGTAGGAAGAAAGGCTCTCCACATACCGCCGCTGGCCCTCGGCGTAGATGGTGTCAAAGGCAAGGCTGGACTTTCCGGAACCGGAAAGCCCGGTAAAGACCACCAGTTTATCTCTGGGGATGGTCAAATTCACATTTTTCAGGTTGTTTTCCCGCGCACCCTGAATGATGATCTTATCGTTCATAGGATCCTCCTGGAGGAAAAATTCTTTATGGAATAGTATACCACATATTTTAAAATCACACAATACCTATTTCAAACAAAATTTCGTTTTTGTAACGGAAAGCCACCCGGTTTTTTCCAGATTTTTGTCTTTTCTTCATATTGCATTTCTCCGGCCACCAATGATATAATAAGAATATATAATGCGTAAATGTGGTCTTAGGAGATCAAATTATGATAAACAAATCATCCAATGACAGTTGGCTCATCGTGGGCCTGGGCAATCCCGGACGGGAATACGAAAAAAGCCGCCACAACTGCGGTTTCCGGGCGCTGGATATCCTTGCTGAAAACTTAAGCTGCAAGGTGGACAAGCTGAAATTCCAGGGTCTCTACGGTCAGGTGAATTACAACGGCACAAAGGTCTTTCTGCTGAAGCCTCAGACCTTTATGAACCTGTCCGGGCGGTCGGTATTGCAGCTCTCCGCTTACTTCAACATCCCGCCTCAGCGGATCATCGTTCTGTTTGACGACATTTCTCTGGAACCGGGGCGGCTGCGGATTCGCGCCAACGGCTCCGCCGGAGGCCACAACGGCATCAAATCCATCATTCAGGAAGTGGGCAGCCAGGATTTTCCCCGGGTGAAGATCGGCGTTGGCGCCAAGCCCAATCCCGAGTACGACCTGGCAGACTGGGTGCTGTCCTCCTTCTCCGCCAATGACGAGAAGGCCCTGGCAGTATCCTTGAAGAATGCCGCCGACGCGGCCCTGGCCATCATCGACCATGGCGTGCCCGAAGCGGCAAACCGGTTCAACGGTTCCCATCCTTAAGTAAATCGTCGAAAAACACGGAAAGGGGTACATTCGTCCCCTTTCCGCGTTGCCACGTTCCCAGATTCCCTGTAGGGGCAAGCCCCTCCCCTGCGAATTCTTTTTTGAGGTACTTTCTTATGGAACAACTCCTCTCCCTGTTAAAAACCATTCCCGAATATCCTGCCATGGCTGCATCCCTGAACAGCGGCGAAAGCGTCGCCATTACGGGCATCGGCCAGATCAACCGCAGCCATATGATCGCGGGCCTGCAGCGGGAGCTGAACCGTCCCATGGTGCTGCTGTGCCAGGACGATATGGCCGCCCGACGGCTTCAGGAGGAACTGAAATGCTTCCTGGGGGACGCTGCCCCCATCCTGCCCAGCCGGGACCTGACCCTGTACGACGCCGCCGTGGTCTCCCGGGCCTGGGAGCAGAAGCGGCTGCGGCAGCTGTATGACCTGGCCATGGGCAAAACGGACTTGCAGATCATGACCTGGGAGTCCCTCAGCCAGCGCACCATGCCCCAGGCCGTCCTGATGGACGCCGCTTTCACCCTGGAAGTGGGGCAGGAATATCCCATTGACGAACTGACCGGCAAGCTCACCGCTGCGGGCTACAGCCGCTGCGGCATGGTGGAGGGTTCGGGACAGTTCGCCGTCCGGGGCGGCATCATCGACATCTTCTCCCCTGCCGCCGACCAGCCCATCCGGGCCGAATTCTTCGGCGACGAGCTGGACACCATGGGCTATTTTGACCCCCAGACCCAGCGGCGCAGCGAGAACATCGATTCCGTCACCGTTCTGCCCGTGGGCGAGACCCAGCCCAGCCTGCACCCCAAGGGTCTGGCCGGACTGTGCAAGGACATTCAGGCCATGATTGCCCGGCAGAAGCGGCGCAAAAATGTCAACGAAGCCCTGGTATCCACTCTGGAAAAGGACCTGGAAAAGTATGAAAACGGCCTGAACAATCCCGCTTCCGACCGTTATATGGCCCTGATCTATCCCGAAATGGCTACTGCTGCGGATTATATCCCAGCAGATGCCATCGTGGTCATCTGCGACCACGCCAATCTGCGCCGCGCCGCCAATACCCGCTCCGATGAAGTGGGTATGCAGCTGGACAGTATGCTTCAGGCCGGTTTGGTAGCCGGCGAGCTGTGCGATTATGTGTGCCAGTGGGAGGATTTCTGCGCAAAGCTCAAGGGCAGAACCGCCGTGTACTTCGACGCCTTCGGCGGCACCACCTATCCGGAGGACTGCCCGCCGAAACAGCTGTTCCCCCTGACCGCCAAACAGCTCCCCGGCTACGGCGGCAATCTGGACACCGCCGCCAGCGACCTGAGCCATTACCAGAAGCAGGAATTCGGCTCCCTGGTGCTCTGCGGCACCCGCCGCCGGGCGGAGCTTTTACAGGAAATGCTTCGGGCAAAGAACCTGTCCGCCTTCCTCTGCATCCCCCTGACCACCCTGCCCAAGCCGGGGCAGATCCTGCTCAGCGAGGGCACGCTGCCCTTCGGCATGGAATACCCCCTGAGCAAGCTGGCGATCCTCACCGAGGGCCAGCTGCTCTCCCGGGGAGAACCCAAGCGCAAAGCCGCCCCCAAAAAGACCGGCTCCACCAACCGTCAGAAGCTGAACTCCTTCACCGACCTGACCCCCGGCGACCTGGTGGTCCACGAGAATTACGGCATCGGCCGGTTCGTGGCCATGGAGCAGATCAAGGTGGACAACGCGGTCAAGGATTACATTAAAATCGCCTACCAGGGCAGCGACACGCTGTTCGTTCCCGCCACCCAGCTGGACCTGGTCAGCAAGTATATCGGCGGAGGCGGTGAAGAATCCAACGTCCGTCTGAACAAGATCGGTTCCGACGCCTGGCAGAAGACCAAAGCCAAAGCCCGGAAAGCCGCCAAGGATATGGCCGGCGAGCTGATCCAGCTGTACGCCGCCCGGAAACGGCAGCCCGGCTTCGCCTTTGCCGCCGATTCTCCCTGGCAGAAGGAATTTGAAGACAACTTCCCCTATCCCGAGACCGACGACCAGCTGCGCTGCATCGCCGACATCAAGCGGGATATGGAATCCCCCACCCCCATGGACCGGCTGCTCTGCGGCGACGTGGGCTTCGGCAAGACCGAAGTGGCCCTCCGGGCAGTCATGAAGGCCGTCATGGACGGCAAGCAGGTGGCGATCCTGGTGCCCACCACCGTTCTGGCCCAGCAGCATTACACCACCGCCGTATCCCGGTTCCGGGGCTTTCCCGTCAATATCGACGTGCTCAGCCGTTTCCGCAGCCCCAAGCTCCAGCAGCAGACCCTGCGCAATCTGGCGGCGGGCAGCGTGGACCTCATCATCGGCACCCACAAGCTGCTGCAAAAAAGCGTCCAGTTCAAGGATCTGGGCCTGCTGATCATCGACGAGGAGCAGCGTTTCGGCGTCAGCCATAAGGAGCGCCTGAAGGAAATGTCCAAGGGCATCGATGTGCTGACCCTGTCCGCCACCCCCATCCCCCGGACATTGAACATGGCCCTTTCCGGCCTTCGGGACATGTCCACCATTGAAGAACCCCCCGCCGACCGCTACCCCGTGCAGACCTTTGTCATGGAGCACAACAACGCCGTCATCGACGACGCCATCCGCCGGGAGGTGGAGCGGGGCGGCCAGGTATATTACCTGCACAACCGCACGGAAACCATCGACCAGTGCGCCTCCGCCCTGGTGCGCCGCATTCCCGGCCTGCGGGTGGGCGTGGCCCACGGCCAGATGGGCGAGGAAGCCCTGGGCGATGTGATGCAGGCCATGACCGAGGGCGACATCCAGGTGCTGGTGTGCACCACCATCATCGAGACCGGCCTGGACATTCCCAACGCCAATACTCTGATCATTGAAAACGCCGACCGGTTCGGTCTGAGCCAGCTGCACCAGCTTCGGGGCCGGGTAGGCCGTTCCACCCGCCACGCTTACGCCTACTTCACTTATCGGCCCGACAAAAATCTGTCGGAAGTCGCCGAAAAGCGGCTGTCCGCCATCCGGGATTTTGCGGAATTCGGCTCCGGCTTCAAGATCGCCATGCGGGACCTGGAGATCCGCGGCGCGGGCAATCTTTTAGGTTCCGAGCAGTCCGGCCACATGGCCAGCGTGGGCTACGACATGTACCTGAAGCTGCTGGACGAAGCCGTGCTGGAGGAACAGGGCGGCGCGCCCAAGGCTCCCGACTGCACCGCCGACCTGAACGTCACCGCCAACGTGGACAAAGCCTATGTTTCCCGGGGCGAGGAGCGGATGGACCTGTACCGCCGCATGGCCGCCATCCGCGCCCAGGAGGACGCCGACGACCTGCTGGACGAGATCGTGGACCGCTATGGCGAGCCGCCCAAGGGCGTGCTGAACCTCATCGACATCGCCCTGCTCCGTGCCAAGGCCCGGGAGGTGGGCATCAAGGATATCCGCCAGAAGTCCGGCGACGTGCTGTTTACCCTGGTCAACCTCAATTTCGAGGCCGTGGGCGCCCTGTGCGCCGACCCGGATTACAAGGCCCGGGTCACCTTCCTGGCAAACGCCAAGGAGCCTACCCTGCGGCTGAAGCTGTCCGCCGGTGTGGACAGCCTGAAGCAGAGCAAGGTCTTCATCGACCGCTACCGGAGTTTCTGCAATTTATAAAGATTTCTTTATCCGGATTTTCATGGGATGTTCCATGGAAGGATTGCATTTTCTAAGAAATGTGTTATAATACCCTAAACTTTTTACCCCATTCTCTACGTTAGGAGGAACCAATTTATGGCACAAGGCAAGTTTTCCAACCCCCGCCCTTACCGGGAGGAAGAACGCCAGATCGAACAGGCCTTCCGCCAGGTGACCGGGAAAGCCCCGGCCCCCAAGCGTCCGAACCCGGCCTTTGACGAAACCCAGCCGCTCACGCATCCCTTCCAGCCTGAAGACGGACAGTCCGCTGCCCCCCAGGCCCCGGAAGCAGAATTTGACGAAAAGCTGTTTGAGGAATCCTTCCGCCAAATGACCGGCGAAATTCCCACTGCCCAGACCCAGGATCCTGCCGGACAGCCTGTCCGGACCGCTGCCGCTCCCCAGCCTCAGCCCCAGGGTCAGCCCCGGCGCAAGTCCATTTCGGATTTCTTTGATTACATCCCCGACGACAGCGATCTTTTGTCGGAAGAAGCGCCGTCTGAGCCTTCCGAGCCTTCCAAGCTCGATATGCTCCTGGATTTTTACAACAAAAACAAGAAGGCCGTCATGCTGGGCCTGTGTGGCGCGGCACTGGTGCTGATCGTGGTGGTCATCGCCATCTTCATGGCCGGCGCCTCCGATCCCTATGACAACAGGATCCTGAACAATGTGTTCCTGGCTGATATCGACGTGGGCGGCATGACCAAGAATGAAGCCATCAGCGCCGTGAAGCAGGCCACCAACAAGACCTATGGCAGTGAGGATATGGTCATCGATCTGTCCGGCACCGAGCTTCGCCTGTCTCCCAAGGACACCGATGCAGAGCTGGACGTGAAGGCCGCCGTCAACGCCGCCTATGAATACGGCCGCACCGGCACCCAGTCTGAGCGGGATAAGGTTTACACCGCTTCCAAGACCGAGGAGCACGTCATCGCCCTGCTCCCCTATCTGGATCTGGATACCGATTATATCCAGGACACTCTGGCCGCCTATGCCGAGGATTCCGGCAGCACCCTGACCCAGACCACCTATGGCCTGGAAGGCACCCAGCCGGAGCTGTCCGCAGACAAGTTCAACGAGAACGCTCCCTGCCAGACGCTGGTCATCACCATGGGCACCCCCGGCATCGGTTTCGACGTGAACGATGTCTACAATCAGGTTCTGGATGCTTACAGCCTGCATGTGTTCCTGGTGGAAGTGGAGAATGTGGAATCCACCACGGAACCGGACCCTGTGGATCTGGAAGCCATTTACAAGGAATTCTACATCGAGCCTGTGGACGCCACCGTGAATCTGCAGACCTTTGAGACCGTCCCCGGCTCTTACGGTTACGGCTTCGACCTGGAAGCCGCCCAGAAGCTCATTGACGAAGCCGACTACGGCGACGAGATCCGTATCCCCATGGAGTACATCGAGCCTGACATTCTGGACTCCGATTCCTTCTTCCGGGATACCCTGGGTGAACATCAGACCCGTGCCACCAGCAACAGCAACCGCAATACCAACCTGCAGCTGGCCTGCGACGAGCTGAACGACACTGTACTGGAACCCGGCGAGACCCTTTCCTTCAGCGATGTTGTGGGCAAGCTCAGCTCTGCCAAGGGCTACAAGTCCGCCCCCGAAGACACCGGCCGGGACGATACCATGGGCGGCGGCGTGGGACAGGTGTCCTCTACCCTGTATTATGCCGCGCTGCTGTCTGATCTGGACATCGTTTCCCGCAGCAATCACGGCTTTGTTCCCAGCTTCATTGACCGGGGCCTGGACGCCACCACCAGCCTGAAGCTGCGCAACAGCACCAGCTTCCCGATCCGCATTGAAGCCGAGCTTTCCGGCGGTTACGTCAAGATCAAGATCCTGGGCACCGACGAGCGGGATTACTATGTGGGACTGGATTCCACCATTTCCAGCACCGTCCAGCCGCAGACCGAGTATGAAGACTTCGAGTATGAAAACGCGGAAGGCTATAAGGACGGCGATGTCATTGAAGAAGGCACCACCGGTTACACGGTCAAGAGCTACAAGATCAAATATGACAACCGCACCGGCAAGGAACTGTCCAGAGATTATCTGACCAGCTCCCAGTACCCCGCCACGAACCGTGTGGTAGCCCGGGTAGAAAAGCCCGAAGAAACCACCGTTCCCACTGAGGCAGCCACGGTGCCCACGGAAACCACCAAGCCCACAGAGACCTCGGCTCCCACAGAAACAAGCGCCCCCACCGAAACCACCCAGCCGGAAACCGAGCCCAGCACCACCACTGTGGCAACTACCCCCGTTACCGAAGCCCAGACGGAACCCCCTTCCTCTTCGGAATCCGATAACGGCGAAGATCCTGCGGAATAACCAGTACACTCCCGTCATCCGAATGGATGGCGGGAGTTTCATACTGATGCTCAATAAAAAAATTTCATTCGCATGAATTGAAGTTTTTCATTAAGAATTCATATCAGACTGTCAAAAAAGGACGTGCTTAACGCACGTCCTTGCTTTTATACCGCCCGAATATCCAAATGGTAGTCAATGACACCTGCTTCGGTATTCTCGATGTTGATGTGATACACCAGATCAATGACACCACCGTCGGGGACGATGTCATAGAATACACTGGAAGCCTTAACCGTGAGCATCAGCGCGCCAAAGGACATCTGGTACAGCGACTCGTGGGCTACGCCCTCCTGGAAGACCATCCGGGAATTCAGGCCCCCTGTCCGGGTCAGGATCACCTTTCCCGGCTCTACCCGGAATGTGGTGGTCACACCCGCCAGCCCCGTCAGTTCACTTTCCTCATAGGAAATGTCCCAGCCGCCGCCAGTATATTCCATGGTGCCTTCCGTCACCAGCTCGATGATTTCCGGCTCCTGGGCCGCATAGTTCTGACGGCCCCGGATGGTGAGTACGACTGCCTGCTTCATCAGCACGCCTCCAAGGCCAGCTTCAGCAGTTCGTCGATCAGCTGGGTATAGGGAATGCCGCTGGCCGTAAACAGCTTGGGGTACATGGAGATGGAAGTGAAGCCGGGAATGGTATTGATCTCGTTGAAGACCACCCGGTTCTCTTCGAAGGTGACGAAGAAATCCACACGGCTCAGGCCCTGGCAGCCGATGGCGCTGTAGACCTTCACCGCAGCCTCCCGAACGATTTCCGCCACGTTCCCGGGGATCCGGGCGGGGATATACGCCGTGGAAGTATCGGTGATATATTTGGCGTCATAGTCGTAGAAGTCCGCGCCGGAGTCGATCTCGCCGCAGATGGATGCCACAGGGCTTTCGTTGCCCATGACCGCCACCTCGATCTCCCGGCCGTGAATGAATTCCTCTACCAGGATCTTTTTGTCGAACTTGGCCGCAGCCAGCAATGCATTGCGCAGCGCCTCCCGGTCCGCAGCCTTGGAAACACCCACGGAAGAACCGGTGCCTGCGGGCTTGACGAACATGGGATAACGGAAACGCAGCTCCAGAGAATCCATGGTATTCTCCATGTGGTTCTCCAGCTCACCGCTGCGCACCAGCTGCCAGGCAGCCTGGGGCACACCGGCGTGGTCCACCACCAGCTTGGTCAGGGTCTTGTCCATGGCCACGGCGGAAGGGGCCACATGGGGACCCACGTAAGGAATGCCCGCCATCTGCAGCAGGCCCTGCATGGCGCCGTCCTCGCCGTTTTCGCCGTGGAGCACCGGGAATACCACATCGATGCGCTGACGCACCACACAGTCCCCCTCAAAGGTCAGCAGGCCCTGTCCCCGGACAGGAGAGATGGCCGCGCGGCGGTTGTCGGGATGGTTCTTCCAGGCGCCGCTGGGCAGCATGGCGTAGTCCTTGCCGCCGAAGAGGATCCAGTCTCCCTCTTTGGTGATGCCCACGGGGAGCACGTCATATTTGCTTTGATCGATGTTATTCAGAACAGATTCGGCAGAGCGCAGGGAAACTTCATGCTCCGGGCTGATGCCGCCGAAGAGAATGCAAACGCTTAATTTTTTCATACGATCGCCTCATTCCTAAGATATTTACAATTTCCATCTGGAAATCTGAAATATTGGTGATATAATAATCAAAATCAAGTCAGGAGGGTATCTATGCAGATCAATTTGACCCCCAAAGAATTCCGCCGCCTGCTGGATCTTGTGTACATCGGAAACTGGGTGCTGAATTCCACCCGGGGCGACGACCGTTTTCAGGACTATGACGACCTGGAAAGCAAGATCTTCGCCCTTTCCCCTGCCCTGTCCGAACCCTGGAACGGAACCATCGTCCCCTCCCGGGCTTACGCCGAGGGCGGCATCCATGAAGCCATCGCCTATTACGAGGACAACGTTTTCTACGAGATCCTCGCTGAGGAGCTGTCCCGCCGGGATATGGATTACCCGGAGATCACCAAGGAAAACTATGATGAGATTCTGGAGCGGATGGACCAATATATGTCGGAATTCGAATCCTCAGGGGTCCAGCATTTGGTGCTGGAGGAATAATTTTTCAAAAACTGTGCCGGGGCAGCCGGCACAGTTTTTCTTTACTCATTCAGAAGCGCCTCGCCGGCACGGAAAATGTCGCCCGCGCCCATGGTGATGACCACGTCGCCCTCCCGGACGTTTTCCCGCAGGTAAGCCGTGACCTCAGGCAGCGTCTCGCAGTAGACGGCGCCGGGGATCTGTTCGGCAACATGGGCGGAGGAAATTCCGATGGTATTGCGTTCCCGGGCGGCATAGATTTCCGCCAGGACCACCACATCCGGCTTTTTCAGCTCCCGGACAAAATCATCGAACAGGGCTTTGGTACGGCTGTAGGTATGGGGCTGGAAGGCCAGAACCAGACGGCGGCCGGGCATGGAGGCACGGACCGCGGCAATGGTAGCCGACACTTCATCGGGGTGGTGGGCGTAGTCGTCATAGACATCCGCGCCGTTGAACTTGCCCTTGAACTCCATGCGGCGTCCCGCGCCGTGGAAGGACTCCAGACCGCCGGAAACCGCCTCGCCGGGAATGCCCATCATCCAGGAAGCCGCAGCGGCCGCCAGGGCGTTCATGGCGTTGTGTCTGCCCAGGACGCCCATGTCCAGATGGCAGTAGAATTCTCCGTCGCAGATCACGTCGAAATGCCGCCAGTCGGGGCACATGTTCGCCGCGTGGATGCGGTTCGTATCGCTCAGGCCGAAGGAAACGTAGTCGATGCCCTGCATGGCCTGGACCGTGTGGGGATCATCGCCGTTGGCAACCACGCCGAAGGTGGCCAGCTCGGCGAATTTATGGAAGGATTTCTGGATGTCCGCCAGATCCTTAAAGTAATCCAGGTGATCCGCCTCCACATTCAGCACCACGGCCAGCGTGGGGAAGAAATTCAGGAAGGAATCGCAGTATTCACAGCTTTCCAGCAGAATGGTGTCACCCCGGCCCACCCGGTGGCTGGCGTGCAGCAGCGGCAGATAGCCGCCGATCATAACCGTGGGGTCCAGATTGGCCTCCATGAGGATGTGGGTCATCATGGAAGTGGTCGTGGTCTTGCCATGGGTGCCGGAAATGCAGATGGCATTTTTATAAGATTTCATGATCTCGCCCCAAGCCTGGGCACGCTCAAACACAGGAATACCCGCAGCCCGCGCGGCGGCGATCTCAGGATTATCATTGTGGGCAGCCGCGGTGCGGATAATGCAGTCAGCGCCTTCAATATTTTCCGCGTGGTGGCCGATGGCAACGGGAATCCCCTGCCGCTCCAGCTCCTCTGTACCGGCGGAAGCGCTCATATCGGACCCCGTGACCTCCATACCCATGCCCTTCAGCACCAGACCCAGAGGCCGCATGGAAACTCCGCCGATGCCCACCAGATGGACATGACGGCCGGGTGTCAGAAATTTCGCAATTTTCTTATTCTTAAACATAAACAGCAAATCCCCCGTAAGGTTAATGTTTGCATAACCTATGGCATTATACAACATTCTCAAGAAATTTACAACCACAAAAAATGGATACGGTGAACTTTTTCGGCATTTATCGCCTTTTTTCACCGGATGGGCCTCCCGGCCTGCCCCAAGGGTTTCCCTCTCTTAAAACAGGCTGAAAAATGGGGACTCCCCTTGGGAGTCCCCATTCGGATCAGAAGATTTTGAAATCCGCACTCAGGGGCGGCATATCCTTCCGCAGCCGATCTTTCTGCCCGCATTTCCCGCCGGCTGGGTATGGAAATCATCCGCGCCGATGTGGATCACAACTGTCCGTCCGATGACTTCCTGGGGCAGGAAACGGTTGGTCTCCACCGCCAGAAACGCCCTGCCGTTCTGAGACAGCAGCGGCGGCAGGTCCCCCGCGTGCCGGGGATGCATCTGGCCTTCCGGGTTGTAATGTCCGCCTGTGTCCGCGAACCCTTCTCCGGCGCAGCGGCTCCCTTCGTGGATATGCAGCGCAAAAAAGCCGCTGTCGCTTTTGGGCAGTCCCGTAATTTCCGCCGCCACTAGGGTTCCGCAGGGAACCTGATAAAATTTTACGGTTCCGCGCAGATCTCCTTCTCCCTTCACACAGGCCAGCGCCTCCAATGGCCCGCTTGGAATCACCATTCCGATCACCTCACAGCCAGTCTATGTGCGCTTTTCCGGGATTAGACCTGATATTGATTATCGTCCTAACCCCGCAGGAGAGGGTCGTGACCCTCCCTTGCAATTCCAGCGCTCGTTACAGAATCTCGAATCCGAAAATGCCGCAATTCCAATCGAATCTGCACATGCCGAAGTGTAATATTGAGGGAGGGTCAAGACCCTCCCCTACAAAATGACGCTCTGGGAAATGGCAATTTCCCGACCTGCGCTGCACAAAAACTGGGGGCAGGATTCTCCTGCCCCCAGTGCCTTTTTTATTCACCTACCGCCTTGTTGGTAAGCATGGTCTTCGTCAGCTTCAGCAGATCCGCCCGGCCCATCTGGGTGTCGGCTTCGCCCAGGCGGAGTACCTTGCTCTGGCCTCTGGTCATAGGCAGCCAGGCCGTCAGGCCCGCGCCGTTGGGGTCGCCATACTTGCAGAAATTGGTCAGATAGTCCGACATCTGATCGCTCAGGTCCCAGTCCTTCTTCGTCATGGGACGCCAGCAGTTGTCCAGCGTGCCGAACCAGTACCACAGGTCGCTGGAATGCCACGCGCCGTTCTCGTCGCCGGGCAGTCTGCGGTCAAAGAACCAGGCATAGCTCTTTTCCTGCTGGGCCGCGCACCAGTCCTTAGCCATCTGATAGATGATGGGCGGCATGACATCTTCGCTGGTGGAGCCTGCCATGTAATGGATCTGCTTCTGCTGGCCCGCTCTCAGCAGTTCTGCGCCGGTGCCCACCACAAAGCGGCCATCCAGGCAGGGGAAGCAGCCGCCGCCCTTCATGGATTTCTTCAGGTTCTGCCAGGTGGCGAACAGCTTCTCCGCAGGCAGGGCCCGGAATTCGGCAAGATCTTTACATCCGGCGTGCTCCATGACCGCGTGCCAGAAATCGTAGCTCTTCTCCGGCAGAGACGCGGACATGGCCTTGCTGACACCGCCGCCGCTGGACATGACCGCCTTCTGGAACAGGCCGTCGGTCAGAGGACTCAGGCAGTGCTGCTGTACGCTCATGGCGCCGGCGCTCTGGCCCATAATCGTGATGTTCTCAGGATCGCCGCCGAACGCCGCAATATTCTCCTTCACCCACCGGATGGCAGTCATCTGGTCATACAGGCCGTAATTTCCGGTGAAGCCTGCCTCCTGCTTCAGCTCCGGCAGGCACAGGAAGCCCAGAGGGCCCAGCCGGTAATTCAGCGTCACGCCAATCACGCCCTTGGCGGGCCATACGGGGCAGTCAAAATGCTTTTCATGTCCGCAGCCGCCGGTGAAACCGCCGCCGTGGATGTAGACCAGCACAGGCAATTTATCGCCCTCTTTGGCAGTGTCCGGGGTGAAGACGTTCAAAAACAGGCAGTCCTCGCTGTAGGTGTAGCTTTCGCCCTTGCGGAATTCGTTGTAGTAGAAAGCCTTCTCGGGCATGTCCTCCTCGTTGTAAAAGGCGCGGGGCTGGTAGGCACAGTGGCCGTACTGGGTGGCGTCATAGACGCCCTCCCACTGGGTCACCTGCCTGGGATATTCCCAGCGTCCGGCAGTGGCATAGCGGATGCCCTTATAAGCGGCAGTGCCGGGGACACGGCCCGGGCCGCCCTGCAGCTCGCCACAGGCGGTTTTCACAAGATAATCCATAGGGTTCCTCCTTCTGAGTTCAGAAACTGGGCCTCGCACATGCGTGCAGGGCGATATCAAACATTTTATTCATGATACCACAGCGGTTATGCAGGAGCAAGTCCCGCCGGGCATTTTTAGGGAAAGAGCGGCACGGCATAAGCCGTGCCGCTCGAAAACGGACTGGGGATCGTTTGACAGGAATTACTTACCAGCCTTAGCAGCTCTCCAGTCGGCCATCTTTGCACGGACATCGCCCTTCAGGTTCCAGATGAAGGTGAAGCAGCAGAAGGAGCCGATAGCAGCGACGATGGGCAGAGCGACACACATAATGGTCAGACCATCCAGAACGCCCTGGGACTGAGCCAGGCCGGCAGCCTTGGCAGCGGTGTCGTAGCCGATCCAGTCGATGACCAGAACTGCGGCAGAGGAAGCCAGCATGGAGCCGAAGCGGCGGGAGAAGGAGAACATACCATAGATG
>JAXJGV010000047.1:0-48078 GCA_036300205.1 Oscillospiraceae bacterium | reverse complement strand
TACTTGCGAAGTTCTTCACCGACTGTTATACTGTTTTCCATAAGGCACACCTTTTTGGTCTTTGTGGTTGGTGGTTCTTCCTCATTGTACCATATTAGGTGTGTCTTTTGTTTATTTTTCAGATTTGCTCATTTAGAGTACAAATAATACTTTTTCTTTAGCATGGGATGCACTTCCTGCTTTGCTTTCAGCATATACAGAGTCCTTCACTATAACAAGGATACAAAAAACAAGCGTATTACTATCGTGATATGCCTATTCTAATTTAAGTTTTAATCAAGGTTGATGTACACCGTAACAGTAGTATCTCTCCATTTTTTCTCAGATATTGGCCATTGGCCCTGCCGATAGGCTTCCGCTTCTTTGAATCCTAAGGAGATTTCAATGGAGGGAGGCCCTTCAACCTGTGATAGCAGCCTATGCTGCTATCACACTTGGGGCGCAGTGCTGAACAAGCATAGAATGCCATTTTGCCATATTTGAAATTTAGTCTATGAAAATAAATCGAGATAAAGTGGTACCTTAAGCCAGTGAGATTGCTATTTATTGTGCAATAGCTGGTGATCAAATACGTGCTTTGAGTTTTCTTCGGTACTTTTCGTAATGAGTCCCCAATAAATAGTCAATGACCCAGGTCTTGGGAATTAGATATGTATTCCGGATATAGTAGTGACGGACATGATTATTTCGCATCAGCTTTCTGGCTGTGCTTTCCCCAATTCCACCAAGCATCTGGCGAAACTCCGGTAAAGTTACCACATCAGGATATGATGCAAAACGAATTTCAAGTTGTTTCCTATTCATAGCGAAGCCTCCGAATTTTAGAATCGTCAATGGCAGAGAAAATCGCTATTGTTTCAATACTAGATCTAGGCAACCTGAGAGTGAACCTCTCATTGCCCTCCTAATGCCCTCCAAAATTCTTTTTTGAGGGTAAAACTTGCTTTTTTTAAAATGCGTTGCAGTGTGCAGATTTTTAGGATTTTAATCAACAAATCCAGTAAAATCAGAGGTTTTTCAAAGACTTTCAAAGCCGTTAACTACCGCTCAAAGCCGTCAACTGCCGAATAACGCAAAGAACTCAAAATCCGCCGCTGGCGACAGCGTACCGGTTCGAGTCCGGTCACCGGCACCATAATTGCTCCGAAGTTTCGTGCTTCGGAGCAATTTTTTATTATTCTATCACGGCCCGGCGGGAAATACCGGAGCGGCGTGCCGCAAAGGAATTCGTGGTATTGCCTAAATATGGAATTGCAAAATTGGGCAAGGTCACAAAAAATTCATATTTCCGGTTTCTTGAATTGACAGTGAAAGTTTTTCATGGTATCATTTGTCATAGAAAAATGTTGGAATGTTACCGGTAGTGCGGGCTTGACCAACTCTATTTGGTATCTCAGAGTGGGATATTGGATGGAGCTGGTTATTTTTTTACGCAAATGGGGTGAGCGTGAAAATGCGGATCAAAAAGATCATCAATAATAACATCCTGTGCGTGGTGGACGAAGCGGGCAACGAGCTGATCGTCACCGGACGGGGGATCGGTTTTCAGCGCCACCGGGGAGAGACAGTGGATCCCGAAACTGTGGAACGCACCTACCGCATGGAAGAAAAGTCCGGACAGAGAAAGCTCCGGGAACTGGTGGAAAAGATCCCCATTGAACACCTGACCCTGACGGAAGGCCTGATCGAGCACATCCAGTCGGAGATCCCCCAGAAGCTCAATGAATCCCTGCTCATCACCCTGGCCGACCACATCAGCTTTGCCATCCTGCGCAAGGCCCAGGGCGCGGAGTTCAGCAATCCCCTGAAAGGCTCCATCATGTGTTACTACCCCACGGAGTACCATCTGGGCCAGTACTGCCTGCGGATCATCCGGGAGCAGATGGGCGTCACCCTCCACGAGGACGAGGCGGCGTTCATCGCCCTGCATATCGTGAACGCCGAGCTGAACACCAACATGAGCGAGATGTATGAGATCACAAAGCTCATCGAGGGCACCATTTCCGTGGTGGAATACTTCTACCAGAAGCAGTTCGACCGGGAATCTCTGGATTTCAGCCGTTTCGTGGTGCACCTGCGCTATTTCGCCCAGCGGCTGTTCCAGGGCAAGCTCATAGAGGACGCCCAGGGCGAGCGGGACGAGATGTTCCGCCAGCTCATCATGAAAAACTGCAAAGAGCACTACAAATGTGCCCAATGCATTGCCGAGTATGTGAAAAACACCTACCAGAAAGACCTTTCCGATGAAGAACTGACCTACCTGACGATCCACCTGAAGCGGATCAACCTGGGGGCCGAAAAAGAATAACCGAAGATCCTCCCCTGAACCATTCAGGGCGATGGGATAGTGATCACACTTTGCTTGTGAGCTAAACCCATATCAGGCACGCGGCCCAGATGCCGCGCGCTTGGTATGGGTTTTTTATATATAGCGGCGCGCCGCCGCAAACAATCCATGTCCGGCGCCGTTCCGGTTCCGGTTTTGTACCCATATTTTTTTGAGGAGGATCTTTATGAAAGACAAAATCTTCGGCGTTCTGCAGCGTGTGGGCCGTTCCTTCATGCTGCCCATTGCCCTGCTGCCTGTGGCCGGTCTGCTGCTGGGTGTCGGCAGCTCCTTCACCAACGCCACCATGCTGGAGGCTTACGGCCTCACCGGTATCATCTACCCCGGCAGCTTCCTGTACACCATCCTGGACATCATGAACCAGTGCGGCAGCGCGGTGTTCAATAACCTGGCTCTGCTGTTTGCCATGGGCGTCGCCATCGGCATGGCCAAGAAGGAAAAGGAAGTGGCCGCCCTGTCCGGCGCCATCGCTTACCTGGTCATGAACACCGCCATCAGCGCCATGATCAACGCCGCAGGCGGCGTGGAAGCCATGGCGGAAAACTCCACCACCTCCGTTCTGGGCATCACCACCCTGCAGATGGGTGTCTTCGGCGGCATCATCGTGGGCCTGGGTGTGGCTGCCCTGCATAACAAGTTCTACAAGATCGAGCTGCCCCAGGTGCTCTCCTTCTTCGGCGGCACCCGGTTCGTTCCCATCGTCTGCACCGCCGTGTATCTGGTGGTGGGCATCGCCATGTTCTACATCTGGCCCGTTGTTCAGGGCTGGATCGCCGCGCTGGGGGACCTGGTGGTCAACTCCGGCTACATCGGCACCTGGATCTACGGCATCACCGAGCGTGCCCTGATCCCCTTCGGCCTGCACCACGTGTTCTACATGCCCTTCTGGCAGACCGCGCTGGGCGGCACCGCCATCATCGACGGCGTCACCGTTCAGGGCGCACAGAATATCTTCTTCGCCGAGCTGGCTTCCAAGTCCACCGAAGTGTTCTCCGTTTCCGCTACCCGGTTCATGTCCGGTAAGTTCCCCTTCATGATCTTCGGCCTGGTGGGCGCGGCCCTGGCAATGTACCGCACCGCAAAGCCCGAAAAGAAGAAGGTGGTCGGCGGCCTGCTGATCTCCGCCGCCATGACCTCCATGCTCACCGGCATCACCGAGCCTCTGGAATTCACCTTCCTGTTCGTGGCTCCCGCTATGTACGTGGTCCACTGCGTCTACGCCGGTCTGAGCTACATGCTGATGCACATTTTCAACGTGGGCGTGGGCATGACCTTCTCCGGCGGCCTCATCGACCTGACCCTGTTTGGCATCCTTCAGGGCAATGCCAAGACCCACTGGATCTGGATCGTCATTGTGGGCATCGTTTACTTCTTCCTGTACTACTTCACCTTCTCCTTCATGATCCGTAAGATGAACCTGAAGACCCCCGGCCGTGAGGATGACGACGAGGAGACCAAGCTGTTCACCCGTGCCGACTTCAAGGCCAAGACCGGCGTGGGCCCCGACGCCGCCGGTCAGGCTCAGTGCTCCGATCCCGTTTCCGCCACGATCCTCCAGGGCCTGGGCGGCAAGAAGAACATCTCCGACGTGGACTGCTGCGCTACCCGCCTGCGTATCACCGTGGTGGACGAGGGCAAGGTGGACGACAAGCTGCTGAAGGCCTCCGGCGCTTCCGGCGTCATCCATAAGGGCAACGGCATCCAGGTGGTCTACGGCCCCCAGGTGGCGGTCATCAAATCCAACCTGGTGGACTTCATGGAGTCTCCCGAATCCGAGACCCCGAACACCAGCGCGGCTCCCGCTCCCGCAGCCCAGGCTCCCGCCGCTGCCGAAAAGGAAACCAAGGCTTCTGTGCTGGGCGCCCACATGAACGGCACCGTGCTGGCTCTGGCAAAGGTGGAGGATGAAGCCTTCGCCTCCGGCGCTATGGGCGACGGCGTCGCCATCGAGCCTTCCGAGGGCAAGCTGTATGCCCCCGCGGACGGCGTCATCGAGACCGTCTTCACCACCAAGCACGCGGTGGGCATGACCACCAAGGACGGCGTGGAGCTGCTGATGCACATCGGCATCGACACCGTGAAGCTGGGCGGCAAGTATTTTGAAGCCCACGTGGCTCCCGAGCAGGAAGTCAAGAAGGGCGACCTGCTGGTTTCCTTCGACATGGAGGCCATCAAGGCCGAAGGCTACCCCCTGACCACCCCCATGCTCATCTGCAACACCGACGACTACGCATCCATTCGCGTTCTGACCTCCGGCACCGTCTGCAATGGCACGGACCTGCTGAACATCCAGTAAAAAAAAAGGAGAAAATCGCTATGAAGCAGTTTGCATACACCGTCAAAGATCCTCTGGGCATCCACGCCCGTCCCGCCGGTATGCTGGTGAAGGAAGCCAAGCAGTTCGCTTCCGCCTGCACCATCACCAAGAACGGCACCACCGTTAAGGCCGGCCAGCTGATGAAGCTGATGAGCCTGGCTGTCAAGCAGGGCGACACCGTTACCGTCACCGCAGAAGGCGCTGACGAGGATGCGGCCATCGCCGCGCTGAAGGCTTTCTTCGAAGCCAACCTGTAACTGCGCGTTCCACTTTTGGGGAAGCGCCGGCTCCTACCTCTTCACCGGCGCTTCCCCACCTCTAGATATAGAAAGGACACGTAACATGATCACCATTCAAGGCAAAGGTGTGTCCAAGGGCATTGCCAAAGGCCCGATCTACTTTTTCCAGCGCCCCAACACCGCTGTAACCAAAACTGCCGCAACGGACCTGGAAGCCGAGAAGGCGCGGTTCGCCGCGGCCCAGACGGCGTCCATCGACCAGCTGAACGCCCTGGCGGCAAAGTGCCAGGCCGATGCCGGTGAGGAAATGGCATTCCTGTTTGAGACCCACGCCATGTTCGTGGAGGACGAGGATTTCGTCGAGTGCATCACCTCCCTCATGGAAGAGGAAGGCTGCAACGCCGAATATGCCGTGGAGCAGGCGGGGGAACAGTTTGCCGCCATGTTTGCCGCCATGGACGACGCTTACATGCAGGCCCGTTCCGCCGACATCCGGGATGTGGCAAAGCGCATCCTGAACAACCTGCTGGGCGTGGTGGAAGGCGGCATCGATTCCGAAGTCCCCGTGATCCTGGCGGCGGACGATCTGGCGCCCTCCGAGACCTTACAGCTGGACAAGTCCAAGATCCTGGGCTTCGTCACCCAGGGCGGTTCCGGCAATTCCCACACTGCCATCCTGGCCCGGACCATGGGCATTCCCGCCATCTGCGGCGCGGGGGAGGCCCTGTTGGAAAGCTATCACGGACGCGGCAGCTACATCGACGGCGAGACCGGCCAGCTGATTATCGATCCCGACGCCATCACTCTGGCGGCGCTGAAAGAAAAATTTGAAAAGCAGCAGGAAACCAAAAAACTGCTGGAAGCCATGAAGGGTCAGGAAGACGTGACCCTGGACGGCAAAAAGATGATGCTCTACTGCAACATCGGCTCTCCCGAGGATGTGGCCGCCGTCCAGGCCAACGACGGCCAGGGCATCGGCCTGTTCCGTTCGGAGTTCCTGTACCTGAGCGCCTCCGACTATCCCACGGAGGATGAGCAGTTCGAAGCCTACCGTTCCGTGGCAGCCGCCATGAACGGCAAGCGGGTGGTCATCCGCACCCTGGACATCGGCGCGGACAAGCAGGTGGTCTACTTCGATATGAAAAAGGAAGAAAATCCGGCCTTGGGCGTCCGTGCCATCCGCATCTGCCTGAACCGGCCCGAGGTGTTCCGCACCCAGCTCCGGGCCCTGTACCGGGCCTCGGTCTATGGCAAGATCGCCATTATGTTCCCCATGATTACCTCCGTCTGGGAGGTCAAGGAATGCAAGCGTGCCTGCCAGAGCGTGATGAAGGAGCTGGAGGCCGAGGGCATCCCCTACGACAAGGATACGGAGCTGGGCATCATGATCGAGACCCCCGCCTCCGTCCTGGTGGCGGAGGAACTGGCAAAGCTGGTGGACTTCTTCAGCGTGGGCACCAATGATCTGACCCAGTACACCCTGGCCTGCGACCGTCAGGCCAACGACCTGGGCAAATTCTACGATCCCCACCATCCCGCCCTGCTGCGGGCCATCAAGATGGCCGCCGACGCCGCCCACAAGGCCGGCATCTGGATCGGCATCTGCGGCGAGCTGGGCGCGGACATCAGTATGCTGCCCACCTTCCTGGCTATGGGCATCGACGAGCTGTCGGTGTCTCCCGCGGCGGTCCTGCCCGTTCGGGCCGCCATCCGTCAGAGCATCGCCCAGACCTGTACCCTGGAGATGCTGGAGTGCTGAACTATGCTTGAGAAACTGAAAGCAGAGGTACTGCTGGCCTATCAGGAGCTGAACCGGTAAGGACTGGACAGCTGCGCCTGGGGAGCGGTATCGGCCATCGACCGGGAGACCGGCCGGATCGTGATGAAGTCGGCACGGGAAGCCATCGTGGTGGACCTCCAGGGCAATGTCCTGGAGGGGACCCAGACGTCTGCTTCCGACGTGCATTCCCACATCGCCCTTTACCGGGCGTTTCCCCAGCTGGGGGGAGTTGCCCGTCCTAACACCACATACGCGACGATCTTCGCCCAGGTGGGCATGGACATTCCGGTCCTGGGATCGTTCCATAAGGAACGCTTCCAGGGGGAGATCCCCTGCGCGGTTTCCGCCGCGCAGATGGGAGACGTGTTTCGGGACCGGAACATGGATCCCCGGCAGACCCCCGCGGCGCTGGTGCTGAGCCACAGCGCCTACGCCTGGGGCGTAACGGCTCTGGACGCGGTGAGCAATGCCGCCGCTCTGGAAGAGACTGCCAATATGGCCTACCATACCATGCAGCTGGACCATGGCCTGCGCCCCATGCAGTGACCGCAGGCCCAGAGCCGACGCTTTGTTTCCTCTTTTTCTTCCTCAGGAGGGCCTCCTGCCGCCGTGCAGGGGGCCTTTCTGCATGGAAATTTCATAAATCACAGTTTTGAACGAACATTTTAACCAGTTTTTTGACAGACTTTACAAAAATTCAGAATTCCCTTTACAGACCTGTTGACATCGTCTCTTCCGCGTGGTAGTATACAGGAAAATTGAATCGCTTAGATAGAGGCGCGGTTCTCATCAGTACCCTTCGGCTTTGGTCGTGCAGCCGTCGGAGGGGAAAGGGTGCACCGCCGAAGTTTTGGGAGATTGCCCGGTCTTCCATTGCTGGCTCGGCAGAGAATATCTGACGGACTGTCACAAGAACTTTGTGAAGCGCTATCATTGGCCATTCGGTATTCGCCCTTTTGGGGCGCTGGACCGTAATTCCCATGGACCGCTTAACAAAGCGGTCCAGTTTTTTTCCTTACCGGAAGGAAATACTATCTCCGGAAACAAATATTTTGAGAGGCTGATTGAAAATGAAGAAGTTCCTGTCCCTGATCCTGGCTCTGACCATGATCCTGACCCTGACCGCCTGCGGCGGCTCCTCCGCGGAGACTCCCGCTGAGACCACCGCGCCCGCCGCTGCCGCCGTTCCCACCGGTGTGGAGGACGGTGTCCTGACCATCGCCATGGAATGCGCTTACGCTCCCTACAACTGGACCCAGAGCGATGATTCCAACGGCGCTGTCCCCATCGCCAACGTTCCCGGCTCCTATGCCAACGGCTACGACGTTATGATCGGCAAGAAGATTGCCGAGGCCAACGGCTGGGAACTGGAAGTCATCCAGTCTGACTGGGATTCCCTGGTCCCCGGTGTCCAGACCGGCACCTTTGACGCCGTCATCGCCGGCCAGTCCATGACTGCCGAGCGTGCCGAGCAGGTCGATTTTGCCGGCCCCTACTTCTACGCAACCATCGTCTGCGTCACCAAGGCTGACTCCAAGTACGCTGACGCTGCTTCCATCGCCGACCTGGCCGGCGGTTCCTGCACCGCGCAGATCGCCACCATCTGGTATGACCAGTGCCTGCCCCAGATCGAAGGCGCCAACATCCAGACCGCTGCCGAGACCGCTCCCGCCATGCTGATGGCGCTGGAGACCGACATGGTGGACTTCATCTGCACCGATATGCCCACCGCCCAGGGCGCTGTGGCCGCTTACCCCGACATGAAGATCCTGGACTTCTCCGGCACCGACGGCGACTTCCAGTTCTCCGAGGAAGTCCGTGCTGAGAACGTCAACATCGGCATCTCCCTGATGAAGGGCAACACCACCCTGAAGGAGTCCATCGACAGCGTTCTGTCCACCATGACTGTGGAGGACTTCAACGCCATGATGGCTGAGGCGATCTCCATCCAGCCTCTGAGCGAGTAAATCGATAGCATAATTTGTAAGGCGAGAGGACTTTTCGTTCTCTCGCCTTGCGGCATGATTGCATTTTTTAGAAGGGAGCCCAACCTATGGAGAAACTCATCCAGCTCTGTGCCGACATTGCCAAATTGTGGCAGCGCTACGGCAGTTCGTATATCACCGGTATGCGCAACACGCTGGTGCTGGCACTGGTCGCCACCGTGATCGGCTGCCTCATCGGCTTCGTCTGCGGCGTACTGAATACCATCCCCTACAGCAAAAACGATCCGCTGCCCAAGCGGTTCCTGCTGAAGCTGATCCGCATCATCGTCCGGGTCTACGTGGAAGTCTTCCGCGGCACCCCCATGGTGCTGCAGGCTGTGTTCGTTTACTACGGCCTTCCTTATTTTACCGATAACGCACTGAAGTTCACCAGCATCTGGGCGGCGGCCATTCTGGTTGTCTCCATCAATACCGGCGCCTACATGGCCGAATCCGTCCGGGGCGGCATCATCTCCATCGATCCCGGACAGACCGAGGGCGCCAAGGCCATCGGCATGACCCATGTGCAGACCATGCTCAACGTCATTCTGCCCCAGGCCCTGCGCAACATCATGCCCCAGATCGGCAACAACTTCATCATCAACGTCAAGGACACCTCCGTCATGTTCATCATCGGTTTCCCTGACTTCTTCTCTGCCCACCGTGCCGCCGTGGGCGCCAGCTACCTGTATTTCCCCTCCGCAACGGTGGAGATGGTTGGCTACCTGTCCATGACCCTCATCGCTTCCTTCCTGCTGCGCTGGGTGGAGAAGAAGCTGGACGGCAGCAGCAATTACGAGCTGGTGCAGGTGGATCAGCTGACCATGACCGCCGGCACCTACAGCCATCCCGACAAGGGCACGCCCTTTGACGAGCACAGCAAAGAATACCGGGAGCAGTCCAAAAAGTTTGGCAAGAAAGGAGACCGCTGATATGGGAGATATGATTTTGCAGGTCAACCACCTGTCCAAGTCCTTCGGCAGCCACGAGGTCCTGCGGGATATTGATTTTACCGTGGCGAAGGGCGATGTTACGTCCATCATCGGCGCCTCCGGCTCCGGCAAGAGCACCCTGCTGCGCTGCATCAATCTGCTGGAGATCCCCACCTCCGGCGAAATTCTCTACCATGGCGAAAACGTGGTGCGCCGGGGCTTCAACGCGCCCGCCTACCGCTCTCACGTGGGCATGGTGTTCCAGTCCTTTAACCTGTTCAACAACATGACGGTGCTGGAAAACTGCATCGTGGGCCAGGTGAAGGTCCTGAAGAAGAGCCGGGAAGAGGCCCGGGAGCACGCCATGCACTATCTGGAAAAGGTGGGCATGGCCCCCTATATCAATGCCAAGCCTCGGCAGATCTCCGGCGGCCAGAAGCAGCGCGTGGCCATCGCCCGTGCCCTGGCCATGGATCCGGAGGTGCTGCTGTTTGACGAGCCAACCTCCGCGCTGGACCCGGAAATGGTGGGCGAAGTTCTGGCCGTCATGCAGGGCCTGGCCCAGGAGGGCATGACCATGCTGGTGGTCACCCACGAGATGGCCTTCGCCCGGGATGTCAGCAACCATGTGGTGTATATGAACCAGGGCGTCATCTGCGAGGAAGGCACCCCTGAGGAGGTTTTCGGCAATCCCCAGAAGCAGGAGACCAAGGATTTCCTGTCCCGGTTCCGCAACGCCTGATTTTGCAACTCCAATTTCAAAATCCTGCGCGCCAAGCAGCGGGAATATGGGCAGATTTGCTGAAAAAAGGGAGACGGCTTGTGCAAAGCGCACAGTATGTCCGCCTGTGATAGGCAAAAGTGCACAAAGAAAAGTCGCCGCCGCTCCAAAACAATTTGCAAAGCTACAAAAAGTGAAAGATGCGGCATAAAGTACTTGCAAAATACGGAAGGCGTGCTATAATTTAGTTAATCAAAAACAAGCAACGGGGCAATGGAGTCACCTGCAGCAGATGCAGTGTGACTCCATTTTTTTATTTGTTCCGGCGTATGGCTGCGGGCCCGAAACCATACGAGGCATGTGCCGCTTGTTTTGATACTAAGATTGAAATGAGGGATTTCAATATGAAAAAGGTAAGAAAACTTCTTTCTATGGTTTTGGCGGTTCTCATGGTGACCAGCATGATGGCCGGCTGTTCCTCCAGCGCACAGGATGCCGCGTCCGGCACCCAGGCTGCTGCAACGGAAGGCGCCGCGGCTGCTACGGAAGCAGCGGCTGGTGTAGAAGATAAGATCATCAAAGTCGGCGTTGTCTGCGCCATGACCGGCGGCTCCGCCATCTACGGCGAGGGCGCTCAGAATGCCATCGACATGGCTGTTGAGGAAATCAACGCAAGCGACTCCGAATACAAGATTGAGATCGTTAACGGCGGCAAGATCGCCGATGACGCGAAGGACGCCAAGCAGGCCATGAACGCTTACAACAAGGTCATGGCAGACGGCCCCGAGGCACTGGTTGGCAGCTTCTTCTCCTCCGTTACCCTGCCCATGGCTGAGCAGGCTGCCAAGGACGGCATGCTGCTGCTGGCTACCGGCGCTACCAACTCCGAAGTCACCAAGAAGGGCGACACCATTTTCCGCAACTGCTTCATTGATCCCTACCAGGGCAAGATGGCCGCTCTGTTCGTCAAGAGCAAGGGCCTGAGCAAGGTGGCTGTCATCTACGCAAAGGATGACGACTACTCCAACGGCCTGAAGGATGCCTTCATTGAGAACTGCGAAGAGGCCGGCATTGAAGTTACCTACGTCGGCGAGTGCATGACCACCGATACCGACTTCAGCTCTCAGACTGCACAGGCTGTAGCTACCGGCGCAGAATTCCTGTACTACCCCTGCTTCCTGGATACCGTCCCCCTGCTGGTAAGCTCCGCACGTAACGCCGGCTTCACCGGTGCCATCATGGGCGGCGACGGCTGGGATGGTTCCGATACCACCGGCCTGGAAGATAAGTTCGAGAACTGCTACTTCACCAACCACTACTCCAGCGAGGATACCGCTCCCGCAGTCGTCAACTTCGTGGAGAAGTTCACCGAAAAGTACGGCACCGAAAGCCTGAACGCCTGCGCTGCTCTGTACTACGACGCCATGTACATGCTGGTCAAGGCTGCTGAAAACGGCGGCGGCACGGATACCGCAAGCCTGGTTGCCGGTATGAAGGGCATGTCCTTCACCGGTGTCGGCGGCGACATCACCCTGGACGAGGGCGGCGACGCCATCAAGAGCATTGTCTTCAACACCTACGTGGACGGCCAGGTCAAGTGGAGCGAGACTTTGGACGCCGAGGGCAATGTGGTTTCCAGCGCAGAATAATCGATAAGCTGCAACATAACGGACTGAATTAAAATGCGCGCGGCGGCCCCTGATACAGCTGCCGCGCGCAGTATTTTGGAGAAAGGTGGATGGACTATGACAGCATCCCTATTCGTCCAGGGCCTTATCAACGGCCTGAACCAGGGTGCTATCTACGCGCTGATCGCGCTGGGATACACTATGGTTTACGGCATCATTCGCATGATCAACTTCGCCCATGGTGATTTCATCATGATTGGTGCGTACACTTTGTTTTACACCATCCCGCTGATGGTGAATGCCGGAATGCCTGCCTGGATGGCAGTTATCATTGCCATCATCGTGTGCGCGTTGGTAGGCGTACTGGTGGAGATCCTGGCTTACCGGCCTGTGCGCAAGGTCGGCCCTATGTCAGCGCTGATCACCGCGCTGGCTATGAGCATTTTCCTGGAAAACCTGGCAATGGTGCTTTTCGGCGCCAAGCCCCACAACGTGCAGGCCATTTTCCAGCTGCCTACCGTTAAGATCGGTACCATCGCGCTGCCGCTGAACGTACTGCTGACCATCGGCATCGGCCTGGCCATCATGCTGGGTATGCAGTTCTTTGTTAAGAAAACAAACCTGGGCAAGGCCATGCGCGCCGTTCCCCAGGATAAGGATGCTTCCACCCTGGTGGGCATCAATGTAGATAAGATCATCACCACCACGTTTGCCATCGGTTCCGGTCTGGCAGCTGTGGCAGCACTGATGTACTGCTCCACCTACCCCCGTGTAACCAACGATATGGGCTCTATGATGGGCATGAAAGCCTTCATTGCCGCAGTGCTGGGCGGCATCGGTATTATTCCCGGTGCTATGCTGGGCGGCATTCTGGTGGGTCTGATCGAGATCTTTGTCAAGCTGTTCGCTCCCGGCTGGTATGAAGCGGTGACCTACGGCACCCTGATCGTCATTCTGCTGGTGAAGCCCTCCGGCATTCTGGGCAAGAATGTCGGCGAAAAAGTGTAAGGAGGAAACCAAAATGAGTAAAAGAACGAAAGTTTCCTACCTGATCAACGCAGTGGGCGTGGCGCTGGTCTTCGGACTGCTGATGCTGCTGTTTTCCGCCAATATCTTCGGCACCTCCACCACATACATCCAGGGCATCTGCACCACCGCCTGCTATACCATCATCATGGTGGCTTCCCTGAACCTGGTTGTGGGCTTCATGGGTGAATTTTCCATGGGCCACGCGGGCTTCGTTTCCGTGGGCGCCTACGCCGCCGCCATTGTTTCCGGCGCGCTGGCAGGCAAGGGCCTTCCGGATGTGGCATTGTTCCTGGTGGCCCTTCTGGCCGGCGGCATCGCCGCGGGCATCATGGGTGTGCTGGTGGGCATCCCGGCCCTGCGCCTGCGGGGCGACTATCTGGCCATCGTTACCATGGCCTTTGCGGAGATCATCCGCGTCTGCTTCTGCAACTTCGAGATCACCGGCGGCGGCAAGACCATGAGCGGTATCCTGAAGCTGTCCACCTTCCCCCGGGCCTTCTGGGTCATGGTGGTCTGCGTCACCATTATGTACATGTTCGTCCGCAGCAAGTTCGGCCGCACCATCCGGGCCATCCGGGAGGACTATATCGCGGCCTCCGCTTCCGGCATCAACGTGACTTTCTATAAGGTGCTCACCTTTGCGGTTTCCGCGTTCTTCGCGGGCATCGGCGGCGGCATCTACGCCCACTATATGACGGCTATGATCCCCACCAACTTCAACTTTGCCTATTCCTCCGAGCTGCTGTCCGAGGTCATCATCGGCGGCACCGGCTCTCTGACCGGTTCCATCATCGGCGCGGCTTTCCTGAGCGCCCTGCCGGAAGCCATGCGTGATTTCTCCACCTACCGGATGCTGGCATACTCCATTGTGCTGGTGCTGGTCATGCTGTTCCGCCCGGGCGGAATCTTCGGCCACTGGGAATTCAGCCTGACCCGGGTGCTGGAAAAGCTCATCAAGCGCAAACCCAAGGCGGAAGTTAAGGAAGGGGTGTAACCGTATGGCAGAAGTGAAAACCAATGTTCCCGTCCTGAAGTGCCAAAGCCTGGGCATCCAGTTCGGCGGCCTGAAGGCGGTATCCGACTTCAATATGGAGATCGGCCAGTCTGAGCTGGTTGGCCTGATCGGCCCCAACGGCGCGGGCAAGACCACGGTGTTCAACCTGATCACCGGCGTTTACAAGCCCACGGAAGGCTCCTTCTTCCTGAACGGCGAGCGGATGAACGGCAAGAAGACCCACCAGATCGTTCACGCCGGCATCGCCCGTACCTTCCAGAACATCCGGCTGTTCAAAAAGATGACGGTCATTGAAAACGTCAAGGCCGCCATGATGGAGCAGCTGACTTACCAGATGCCCCAGGCCATTTTCCGCACCAAGAAGTATTGGGAGCAGGAAGCCGCCATTACCCAGCGGGCAAAGGAACTGCTGGCGGTGGTGCATCTGTCCGGCATGGAAGACCTGCAGGCGGATAACCTGCCCTACGGCCAGCAGCGCCGTCTGGAGATCGCCCGGGCGCTGGCCACCAACATGAAGCTGCTGCTTCTGGATGAGCCTGCCGCCGGCATGAACCCCACCGAAACCGAGGAGCTGCTGGAGATCATTGACTACATCCGGAAGGAGTTCAAGGTTTCCGTGCTGCTCATCGAGCACGATATGAGCCTGGTCATGAAGATCTGCGAACGCATCCAGGTGCTGGACTTCGGTACGACCATCGCTTCCGGTACGCCCGAAGAGATCGCCAACAATCCCAAGGTCATCGAGGCATACCTTGGCAAGGACAATGAGGAAGAGGAGGTGGAGGCGGATGCTTGAAGTTAAGGATCTGCATGTGAACTACGGCGCGGTCCACGCGCTGAACGGGATCTCCCTGACCGTCAACGATGGCGAGATCGTATCCCTGATCGGAGCCAACGGCGCGGGCAAGACCACGACCCTGCGCACCATCACGGGACTGGAAAAGGCAGCCTCCGGCGCGGTCACCTTTGAGGGCCACGACCTGATCAAGACCACTCCCAGCAAGATCATCAGCCTGAAGCTGGCACATGTTCCGGAAGGACGCCACATCTTCCCCCAGATGACCGTGGCGGAGAACCTGGAAATGGGCGCGTATGCCGACCGGGCCGGTATGGCGGAGACCATGGCCAATGTGTATGAGCGGTTCCCCCGCCTGAGTGAGCGCCGCCGCCAGCTGGCAGGCACCCTGTCCGGCGGCGAGCAGCAGATGCTGGCCGTTGGCCGCGCCCTGATGGCCAAGCCCAAGATGATCCTGATGGATGAACCCTCCATGGGCCTGTCCCCGCTGCTGGTCAAGGAGATCTTCAAGATCATCAAGGAGGTCAACAAGCAGGGCATCACCATCCTTCTGGTGGAACAGAACGCCAAGATGGCCCTTTCCATTTCGGACCGGGCCTATGTGCTGGAAAACGGCAGCATCAGCATCGAAGGAAATGCTGCGGATCTGCTCAACGATCCGCGGGTCAAGAAGGCCTATCTGGGCCAGTAAGGAGAGGTGCATATGTCTGAAAAGCATTTTGCCATTGCCATCACCCGTACCTGCGGTTCCGGCGGCGGCAGCTACATCGGAAAGAAGCTGGCCCAGGATTACGGCATCGACGTTTACGACCGGAAGCTGCTGCGTCTGGCTTCGGAGGACAGCGGTATCAACGAAACGGTATTTGCCCAGGCGGACGAAAACACCCGCAAAACCTGGCTTTACCGTGTTTCCCGGAAGGTATATGACGGCAGGCTGATCCCCCCGGAAAGCGGCAACTTCCTCAGCGACCAGAACCTGTTCAACTATCAGTCCAAGGTGCTGCGGGAGCTGCTGGAGTGCGAAAGCTATGTCTGCATTGGCCGCGCCGCGGACTTTGTCCTGCAGGATAAGCCCAATGTGCTGACGGTTTACATCGACGCGCCCTACGAGGCCCGGGTGGCCCGGGAAACAGAGCGTCAGGGCATCAGCCGGGGAGAAGCGGGACGCTACATCGACCGCCTGGACCGCTACCGGGAGAGCTACTACAAGTACCACACCGGCCGGCAGTGGAAGCGGGTTGAAAACTACGACCTGTGCCTGGATTCCGCGGCCCTGGGGCTGGACGGCTGCGTAGAGATCATCAAGAAGGCAGTCGAACTCAAATTTGGCGTAAAGGCACCGAAATAAGGCGCCGAACTTTCTCGCGAAAGTATATAAGGAGTGGAGAAAAAATGAAAGCACTTGCGTATTATGACGGAAAAATCGGTACCCCGGAAGAATTGATGGTTCCCTTCAATGACCGCGTGCACTTCTTTGGCGACGGCTGCTACGACGCCACCGTAGGCGCCAACGGCAAGGTCTACCTGCTGCAGGACCACCTGGACCGGTTCTACACCAGCGCCAAAGCCCTGGACATCAAGATTCCCATGGAGAAGGAAGCCCTGGGCCAGCTGCTGACCGACCTGCTGAGCAAGGTGGACAGCAAGATCAACTTTGTTTACTGGCAGGTGACCCGCGGCGTGGAGGAACGCAACCATGTGTACGCGGAGAAGCTCCCCGGCAAGCTGTGGGTCCTGATCCGTCCCCAGACCCTGAACGATCCCGACACGCCCATCAAGCTGAATGACGAAGAGGATACCCGTTTCTACCACTGCAACATCAAGACCCTGAACCTGCTGCCCAGCGTGATGACTGCTCAGCGGGCCAAGCTGGGCGGCTTTGCCGAAACGGTCTTCCACCGGGGGGATATCGTGACCGAGTGCGCCCATTCCAACGTGTCCGTGCTGAAGGACGGTGTTTTCTACTCCCACCCCAACGATGAGTTCATCCTGCGGGGCATTGCCAAGACCCACATGATCCAGGCCTGTTACCGTCTGGGCATCACGGTCATGGAGAAGCCCTTCACCTTCGACTTCCTGAAGGACGCCGACGAGATCATCGTCACCTCTTCCTCCAACTTCTGCCTGCACGCCAATGAGCTGAACGGCAAGCCCGCAGGCGGCAAGGACCCTGCCACCCTGAAGGCTATCCAGGATGAGGTCCTGAAGGAATTCTACGACTACACCGGCTGTACCAGCCTGTGGGCCTGAGCAAGACGCCGGCAAAGATTTGGCAATTTTTGCTGAAACTTCCGGTTTCTACTTGCAAAGTTCTGTGCTTAATGATATAATTCAAGAGAGCAAAGGCGTTCTCAATCGGACTCAAGCGTCCATATTTGTGAGCGCCTTTTGCCCTACAAACAGGAAATTTCACAGGATCGGATGATTGGCTCAGGAGAGATCGGGAAGCTATTTCAGACGCCGAAGGGGAATGCAAAAACTCTCAGGCAAAAGGACTGAACCATGACGATGCTCTGTAGAGTGCGGCACGCAGCCGCACGCCGAAGGTGCAACCGGCTTTGGCCGGGAATCTCTCAGGTATTTCAGCAGAGGCGCAAAATGTTCCATTGGACGTTTTGCGCCTCTTATTTATGCCCCGAAAGGAGTATGTTGCTATGATCATTACCCAGAAAAAGCCCATAGAAGAACTTCTGGCCATGCTGGAGGGCGTAAAAAAAGCGGCCATCGTAGGCTGCGGTAGCTGTGCCGCCGCCTGCCAGACCGGCGGCGAGAAGGAGATCCAGGAGATGAAGGCCATTTTGGAGCAGCACGGCATCGAAGTGGTTGCCACGGTGCTGCCGGAGGAATGCTGCCACAAGCTGCTGGTGAAGAAGGAGACCAAGGCGCTGCGAAGCTGCGGCGCGGAGGCCATCGTGGGCATGGCCTGCGGCGACGGCGTGCAGACCGTGGCGGACAATATTCCTCTGCCGGTTTATCCCGCCAACAACACCATGTTCCTGGGCCAGATCGAGCGGGTGGGCATGTTCCACGAATACTGCCGGATGTGCGGCGACTGCGTGCTGGGCTCCACCGGCGGCATCTGCCCCATCACCAAATGCGCCAAGAGTCTGGTCAACGGCCCCTGCGGCGGCCAGAAAAACGGAAAGTGCGAGGTCAATCCTGAAAACGACTGCGCCTGGATCCAGATCTACAACCGTCTGGTGGCAACGGGCCAGGAGCAGAAGCTGATGCAGACCCGCCCGGACAAGGGATATGCCGACGCGGCATATCCGCGACATATCAATTTGAGGGGGAAATAGAATGAGCCAGCTGCGAAAAGTACTGGAAGGCGGCGGCTTTGCCGTCACGGCGGAAATGGCCCCGCCCAAGGGATATGAGTTTACCGAACAGCTGAAAACCGCCGCCCTGTTAAAGGGGAAGGTCCACGGCATCAACGTTACCGATATGCAGTCGGCCTGCCTGAAGGCTTCGTCCCTGGGCCTGTGCATCCAGCTGAAGCAGGCGGGCTTAGAGCCGATCCTGCAGGTCACCGGCCGGGACCGGAACCGGATGGCCATTATGGCGGATATCCTTTCCGCCGCGTCCTTCGGCATCGACACCATGCTGGCGCTGACCGGCGACCATCCGGTGGTGGGCGACTGCAAGCAGAGCAAGCCCGTCTACGATCTGGATTCCGTAGGCATTTTGCAGATGCTTTCCCAGATGGAGAAAACCGGCTGCGACTGCGGCGGAAACGCCTTGACCGGCGGCGCGCCGAAATTCTTCAAAGGCGCGGCAGTGACACCGGTTTACGAGCCCATGGCCCTGCAAATCAACAAGCTCCGCCAGAAGGTGGACGCGGGGGCCCAATACATTCAGACCCAGGGCGTCTTCGACGCGGAAAGCCTGAAACGCTTCCTGGATGCCGCGGACAAGGCGGGGATCACCGTCCCCATCATGGCGGGCATCATCCCGCTGAAATCCGCGGGCATGGCTAAGTTTATGAACGAAAACGTTCCCGGCATTGAGGTTCCCCAGCAGCAGATCGACCGCCTGGCCGCGGCCGCTGAGGAGGGCAGGGAACAGGGCGTCAAGGGCCTGCCTGCCAAGCTGGGTGTAGAAATGGCGGCGGAGCTGATCGCCCAGCTCCGGGAAGAAAATATCTGCCCCGGCGTCCATATCATGGCCATAGGAGCAGAAAAAAACGTACCCACCATCCTGGAAAAAGCAGGAATTAGCCAGTAAAGGAGAAGAAATATGAGTGAATTGAAGCGTACCCCTCTTTACGATGCCCATGTGGCGGCAGGCGCCACCATGGTGGACTTCGGCGGCTGGGAAATGCCCATTCAGTACCCCGCGGGCATCGTGGCCGAGCACCTGTATGACCGGAAGCACTGCGGCATCTTCGACGTGTCCCACATGGGCCGCCTGATGGTGGAAGGCCCCGAACGGCTGGCGTTCCTGCAAAAGGTCCTGTCCAGCAACGCGGCGGCTCTGGTTCCCGGCCGGGCACAGTACTGCATCATTCCCAACGGGACCGGCGGCGCGGTGGATGACGCTTACCTGTACATGTTTGAACAAGACAAGTACATGCTGGTGGTCAACGCCTCCAATACCGACAAGGACCTGGCCCACTTCGCCAAGTACCTGCCTGATTATGACTGCACCATCACCAATATTACCGCCGACTATTCTTCCATCGCCGTTCAGGGCCCCGACAGCGAGGGCATCCTCAAGGAACTGTCCGGCAGCGATGAGATCACCGGCCCCAAGAAGAACGACCTGAACGAACTGGACATGGAAGGCCGCACCGTCCGGGTCTCCAAGACCGGCTATACCGGCGACCCCATCGGCTATGAGCTGTTCATCGACAGCAAGGATGTGGTCTGGCTGTGGAACCGCCTGATCGAGCTGGGCGCAAAGCCCACCGCTCTGGGCGCCCGGGATACCCTCCGTCTGGAAGCGGGCCTGCCCCTGTACGGCCACGAAATGGGCGAAGACCACAGCGGCGCGGAAATGCCCATCTTTGCCGTGTCCCTTGCCAAATTCGCCGTCAGCTTCGCCGAGGAGAAGGGCGACTACATTGGCCGGGACCTGCTGCTGGCCCAGAAGGAGAAGGGCACCCCCAAGAAGGTCATGCCCGTGGCCCTGATCGACCGGGGCGTCATGCGGGCCGGCATGGATGTTTACTGCGGCGGAAAGCATGTGGGCTGGGTCACCTCCGGCACCATGGTTCCTTACTACCAGTTTGATGACGAGGGAAATATCCTGGATACCACCGGTAAGCGTTCCATCGGCTTTGCCTACATCGACAGCACCATTACCAAGGAAGATGGGATCGAGATCGACGTTCGCGGCAAGAAGCTGAAGGCGAAGGTCGTCGCCAAGCACATGATCCAGAACGAGCCCCCCTACGGCAAGGCCGTGATTACGAAGTAAGCGATCCGCACTGCGGATTCAACCATTTTACATTTTTAATCTATTTGGAGGTAACGATTATGAATTATCCTGCAGAACTGAAGTATTCCAAGACCCACGAGTGGATCAAGACCGAGGATGGCGTTGCGGTTGTTGGCATTTCCGACTTTGCGCAGGACGCCCTGGGCGATGTGGTGTTCGTCAACCTGCCTGCCGTGGGCGATGAAGTTACCGCCGGTGAGAGCTTCGGCGATGTGGAATCCGTCAAGGCTGTCTCCGACCTGATCTGCCCCGTTTCCGGCGTGGTCTGCGCCGTCAACGAGGAACTGGAAGATTCCCCCGAACTGCTGAACGAAGACCCCTACGGCGCCTGGATCATCAAGGTCGAGAACGTCACCGGAGAAGAGGAACTGCTGACCGCCGACGCTTACGAGACCTTCTGCGCTGAGGAGGGCTAAACCATGGCAAACTTCATCCCCTCCACCAAGGAGGAACGGCTGGAGATGCTGAAGACCGTGGGCGTTGACGACTACCGCGACCTGTACAAGGATGTCCCCGCCGAAATGTATCTGGAAGACGGTGCGCTGAACATCCCCTCCGGGCTCAGCGAGCTGGAGGTGGGCCGGGCGGTAAGCGCCATGGCGGCAAAGAACCATGTGTTCCCCACCGTCCTGCGGGGCGCGGGCGCCTATGACCACTACATCCCCAGCATCGTCAAATACATCCCCGCCAAGGAAGAATTCCTGACGGCCTACACCCCTTACCAGGCGGAAATGAGCCAGGGCATCCTCCAGTCCATTTTTGAGTACCAGACCGACATCTGCGAGCTGACGGGCATGGATGTTTCCAACGCTTCCGTCTACGACGGCGCCACCGCCGCGGCGGAAGCCGCCGCCATGTGCCGGGACCGGAAGCGCCGGGTCACCCTGATCTCCGCCGCCGCCCATCCCGATACCATCAACACCGTCCGTACCTACTGCTACGGCACCGGCGACGAGCTGCGGGTGATCCCCGCCCGGGACGGCAAGACCGACCTGTCCGCCCTGAAGGCCATGCTGAACGCCGATGTGGCTTCCGTGTACATTCAGCAGCCCAACTTTTATGGCCAGTTCGAGGACGCCGAGACCATCGGTGAAGCGGTCCACGGCAACGGCTCCATGTTTATCATGGGCTGTAACCCCATTGCCCTGGCGATCATGAAGACGCCCAAGGACTGCGGCGCGGATGTGGCCGTGGGCGAGGGCCAGCCTCTGGGCATGCCCCTGAGCTACGGCGGCCCCTACCTGGGCTTCATGGCCACCACCGCCAAGCACATGCGCAAGCTCCCCGGCAGAATCGTGGGCCAGACGGTGGACAGCAAGGGCGACCGTGCTTTCGTCCTGTCCCTGCAGGCCCGGGAACAGCACATCCGCCGGGAAAAGGCCAGCTCCAACATCTGCTCCAACCAGGCCCTATGCGCCCTGACTGCGGGCGTGTACATGGCGGCCATGGGCCCCGAGGGCATGGCCCAGGCGGCAAAGCAGTCCATGGCAAAGGCCCATTATCTGGCCGCGGAACTGTGCAAGATCCCCGGCGTTTCCCTGAAATATACGGGCGAATTCTTCCATGAGTTCGTCACTGTGATGCCCAAGGCAGAGGAAGTTCTGAAGGCTCTGGAAGAGGCTGACATTCTGGGCGGCCTGCCCATTGAGGACGGCGTGCTGTGGTGCGCCACCGAGAAGGTCTCCAAAGCCGATCTGGACAAGACCGTTGCCATCGTGAAGGAGGTGTACGCAAAATGAAACTGATTTTTGAAAAGAGCGTACCCGGCCGGGGCATGGAATATCTGCCCCAGTGCGACGTGGAGGAAGTTTCCCTGCCGGAGGGTTTGGCCCGGGCCAGCGCCCTCAAGCTGCCGGAGATGAGCGAGACCGACCTGAGCCGCCATTACACCGAGCTGAATAAGAACGTCCACGGCGTCAACTGCGGCTTCTATCCTCTCGGCTCCTGCACCATGAAGTACAATCCCCGCATCGACGAGGAAATGGCCGCCCTGCCCGGCTTTACGGGCGTCCATCCCCTGGCTCCCAAGCATACCACCGAGGGCTGTCAGGAGGTCCTGGACACCATCCGCACCGCCCTGTGCGAGATCACCGGCATGGACGGCATGACCTTCCAGCCCGCCGCCGGCGCCCACGGTGAATTCACCGGCGTGCTGCTGATCAAGCAGTACCACGATGCCCGGGGCGACACCAAGCGGAAGAAGATCATCGTCCCCGACTCCGCCCACGGCACCAACCCGGCCACCGCCGCCATGTGCGGCTTCCAGGTGGTGAACATCCCCTCCGCCCCCAACGGCTGTGTGGATCTGGAAGCCCTGAAGGCCGTGCTGGGTGACGACACCGCGGGCCTGATGCTGACCAATCCCAATACCGTGGGTATTTTCGACGAAAACATTCTGGAGATCACCCGCCTTGTCCATGAGGCCGGCGGCCTGTGCTACTATGACGGCGCCAACCTGAACGCGGTCATGGGTGTTGTCCGTCCCGGCGACATGGGCTTCGACTGCATCCACCTGAACCTGCACAAGACCTTCGCCACCCCTCACGGCGGCGGCGGCCCCGGCGCAGGCGCGGTGGGCTGCAAGGCCCATCTGGCCCAGTTCCTGCCCCAGTCTGCTGCGATGGAGGGCGGCGGGCATATCCAGGTCCGTTCCTTCGCGGGCAACTTCCTGGTGGTGGTCAAGGCCCTGACCTACATCCTGGCCCTGGGCAAAGAGGGCATCCCCGAAGCGGCCAAGAACGCCGTGCTGAACGCCAACTACCTGATGGCAAAGATCAAGGGCACCTTCGAGCCTGCCTTTGACCGGATCTGTATGCACGAATTCGTGCTGGATCTGAGCAAGTTCAAGAAGGAGACCGGAGTCTCCGCCCTGGATGTGGCCAAGACCCTCATCGATTACGGTATGCACCCGCCCACGATGTACTTCCCCCTGATCGTCCACGAGGCCCTGATGCTGGAACCTACGGAGACGGAGAGCCGGGAGACCCTGGACTGGGCGGCAGAGGTGTTCCGCAAGCTGTATGACCTGGCCTATGAGGACCGGGAGTACATGCACGCTTCTCCCCACAATGCCCAGATCGGCCGTCCCGACGAAGTCCAGGCGGCAAGAAATCCCATTCTGCGGTATCAGGCATGATCGAAACCATCAGGCTTTATGAAAGCGGCAGCCATGACCCCTATTACAATCTGGCCGTGGAACAGCGCCTGCTGGAAACGGTAGGGGAGGGCGCCTGCATCCTCTACCTGTGGCAGAACCAGAACACGGTGGTCATCGGCAAAAATCAGAACGCCTGGAAAGAATGCAGAACCACCCTCCTGGAAAAGGAGGGTGGTCATCTGGCCCGCCGCCTTTCCGGCGGCGGCGCGGTGTTCCATGATTTGGGGAACCTGAATTTTACCTTTTTGGTACCCCAGGCGGACTACGACCTGGACCGCCAGCTGACGGTCATTCAGGAGGCGGTGCGCAGTCTGGGCATTCAGGCGGAGCGCTCCGGCCGGAACGATGTGCTGGCAGAGGGCCGGAAATTTTCCGGCAACGCTTTCTACAAAAACGGCATCCAGGCCTACCACCACGGCACGCTGCTGGTGGATGTGGACACCCAGCGCATGAGCCGCTACTTAAACCCCTCCAAGGCCAAATTGCAGTCCAAGGGTGTGGACTCCGTCCGCTCCCGGGTGGTGAACCTGCGGGAACTGAACCCGGATATCACCATTCCCGGCCTGAAAGCGGCCTTGGCGGAGGCGTTCTCCCGTGTCTATGGCCTGCCTTTAGCGCAGATCGCCCCGGAGACCCTGGACGCCGGAGCCATCGAAGCTCTGCGGCGGCGCAATGAAAGCTGGGAGTGGCTCTATGGCAAGAAGATCCCCTTCACCTTCGACTGCGAGGGCCGCTTCCCCTGGGGCGGCGTACAGATCCAGGCCCAGGTGGAAAACGGCGTTGTCCGGCAGGCAAAGATTTACACCGACGCCATGGACTGCTTCCTGGCTCCCAGGCTGGAGCAGGCGCTGACGGGCTGCCGTTTCTCCCGGGAGGCTCTGTCCCAGCAGATCGCCGCTGCCGGGACAGGCGTAGAGGAGGATATTTGCGGCCTGCTTTCTTCCGTATAACAAGCTATGGCCCTGCGCAGGGGAGGATTTTTGATCCTCCCGCAGCTGCCGCTGGGGTCAGGGCGGATTTCAAATCCGCCCCTACGGGGCGGGACGCGGTGTAAGACCCATAAAATGTAAAAAATAACCCTTGTTTTCCGTACCTGGCGGTGGGAAAACAAGGGTTGTTCTTTTACTTCGTTCGTTACGCTCTGGAAGAAACGATCTCCTGCAGAGGCTTGATGGCGATGCCCTCCTGTTCCAGGGCGGAGCGGATCTTCTTCACGAACAGCAGCGCCTTTTCGCTGTCGCCGTGGACGCAGACCGAGTCCGGGCAGATCTCGATCTCTTTGCCGCTGACGGAGGTGACGCTGTGGTTCTTGATCATGCCGATGACCCGGCGGACAGCTTCATCCTCGTCCCGAATCATGGCGCCGGGCTTGGTTCGGGCCACCAGGGTGCCGTCATCCTCGTAGGCCCGGTCGGCGAAAACTTCCGCCGCATAGGGCAGACCGATCTCCTTGGCCTGGCGCAGCATTTCGCTGCCGGACAGGCCCAGCAGGATCAGGGAAGGATCGTATTCCTGAATGCCCTGGCAGATCGCCCTTGCCAGGGCGGCGTCCTTTGCCGCCATGTTGTAGAGGGCGCCGTGGGGCTTTACGTGCTGAAGCCGGATCCCGGCGCTGCAGCAGAACGCGTCCAGCGCGCCTACCTGATAGAGGATGAGGTTCTTCGCGTCGGCGGGGGAGACGTTCATATTCCGTCTGCCGAAGCCCTGCAGATCCGGGAAACCGGGGTGGGCGCCCATGGGAACGCCACTGGCTTTGCACAGCGCGGCGGTCTTTGCCATGACGGTGGGGTCGCCCGCATGGAAACCGCAGGCCACGTTGGCGGAGGAGACCAGAGGAATGATGTCCTCGTCCCGGCCCATTTTGTATGCGCCGTAGCTTTCGCCCAGGTCGCTGTTTAAGTCGATTGCGTACATAATATCAGTCCTTTAACAGGGTATTTTTCACATCGGTGATGAACATATGGCCCGGCGCGTGGGAGATGGCGATGGGAGGCTTGGCGCTCATGACCACCGACTGGGGGGTCACGCCGCAGCACCAGAAAACGGGGATCTCTCCCTCGTGAATGGTGACCGCCTCGCCGAAATCCGGCTTGGAAATGTCCGCAATGCCGATCTTGGCGGGGTCGCCGATGTGGATGGGCGCGCCGTGGACTCTGGGCATGGAAGCGGTGATGCTCACCGCCCGGATCACCTGGTCGGCGGGCATGGGCCGCATACTGACCACCAGCTTGCCGTGGAAGATGCCTGCTTCCTCGCAGTCAATGTTGGTCAGGTACATGGGTACGTTTTTGCCTTCCTCAATGTGCCGCACGGGCACTCCGGCGGCCAAAAGCTCGCCCTCGAAGGAGAAGGAGCAGCCGATGAGGAAGTAAACGAAATCCTCCCGCCAGAACCGGGAAATGTCCGTGTATTCTCCAGTCAGCTCGCCGTTTTCCCAGACCCGGTACTTGGGGATATCGGTAGCGATGTCCGCGCCGTCTGCCATTTTCTTGACCAGGCGGCTGCCCACGTCGCCTACCTCCAGAATGGGGCAGGATTTGGGGTTGCGCTGGGTGAACAGCAGAAAATCATAGGCCTGCTCTCTGGGCAGGATCAGCAGATTGCCCTGGGCGTAGCCGGCGCACATGCCGGAGGTCTGACCCGTGATCTTGCCCTCCCGGATCAGCGCCCGCACTTCAGATGGCTGCATGGTGGAGTAATCCATATGGTTTCCCTCTTTCAAATAGATTGAAGCATGGTGTATTCGTAGCGTTTCAGCAGTTTTTCTTCTTCCCGCCGCAGGCGAACGGCCTCGCTTTCGCTGACCGCGGCGAAGCGGATGCGGGTGCCGGGACGGGCCTGGGCAACTTTCTTCAGATCCGCCGAGATCACCGTGGCGATCTTGGCGTAGCCGCCGGTGGTCTGCCGGTCCGCCATCATAATGATGGGCGTGCCCGACGCGGGGATCTGAACGGAGCCGGTGGCGATGCCGTCGGAGATGATATCCACGCCGTTTTTATTTTCGATCTTGCCGCCGTCCAGGCGGATGCCCATGCGGTCGGACTTTTCCGTCACGGTGTATTCACTGCCCAGAAACGTGGCCACGCCCTTGTCGGTGAAGTAGTCGTCCTGGGGGCCGAGCATCACCCGGACGGTCAGCGCATCCGGGTAGCGGTTCTGGGGGGAAATTTGCCGGCTGCCGATCTGGGAAAGGGTTATGCTTTGGTTCAGGGGCAGTTCGTCGCCCTTTTGCAGCTTCCGGCCCTGATAGCCGCCCAGGCCGCATTTCAGGTTGGTGGACAGGCTGCCCATGGCCAGCGGCAGGTCAAAACCGCCTGCCACGGCCAGATAAGCCCGCATACCGCTTTTGGCGCTCTGCATGGACAGAATGTCGCCGGGATGGACCTGCACAGCCCGGTACAGCTCCACAGGCTTTCCGCCGATCTGGGGCGCCATATCCGCGCCGGTCAGGGCGATGACGCAGTCGCAGTCGAATTGGGCGGAAAAGCCCATCATGGTCATTTCCACCACGCCCACACCCGGCGCGTTGCCCACCAGAATGTTGGCCAGCTTCATGGAATAGGCATCCATGGCGCCGCCGGGGGAAAATCCCGTGCTCATGTATCCGAAGCGGCCTCCGTCCTGGATGGTGGAAAGCGGCCCCGGAGAAAGGATCGTCAGTTTCATACCGTTTCCTCCTGCATTTCCATGGCGCCGCTGCCCTTTCGGATCTCTTCGAATTCCGCGGCGGTGATGGGATAGAACCGGATGTAGTCACCCGCCTGGTAGACGATGGGGTCGGCCCGCTGGGGGTCATAGACCTTGACCGGGGTTCTGCCGATGAGCCGCCAGCCGCCGGGGGAGGCCAGGGGATAGATGCCCGTCTGCTTGCCGCCGATGCCCACGGCTCCCGCCGGGATGGCGGTCCGGGGAGAATCCAGCCGGGGGGCTTCCAGCTTGGGGTCCATGCCGCCCAGGTAGGGGAAGCCCGGCAGGAAGCCCAGCATATAGATAAGGTAGTCCGTGGAAGAATGGAGTTCGATGACCTGCTGCCGGGTAAGGCCGGTAAGGGCGCACACATCCTCCATATCCGGGGCGTATTCCCCTTCGTAGCAAACGGGGATCAGGAATACCCGCTTCTTGGCGCGGCCGTCCTCTTTGTAGGCGTCCAGCAGACGGCGGATGTGCTTTTCCAGCTTCTTCCGGGAGATCACCAGCGGGTCAAAGTACACCGTCATGCTGCAAAAGGTGGGAACGCTTTCGCTGACGCCCCGGATACCCTCGCTTTTCAGCTTCGCGGCAAGAAAGCGGAGCTTCCGGTTGGTCTCCTCGCAGACCTCCTGGGGAAACGCCACCGTCACCGCGCAGTCGCCGCAGGGAAGAAATCTGATCTGTTCCATAGGCTTAATGCTCGTCAAAATAGTGAAGTTCTTCCACTTTCTCGAACCAGGTCTTGCAGGTTTCCTTCAGACCCAGGGCGCTCTTCACCATTTCCTGCATCAGCTGAACAATGGGCAGATTGATTTCCAGACCGAAGCCGTCGATGGCCGGGATCAGCCAGCCGTACATATCGATCATGCCGCTGCTGCTGGCGGTTTCCATGCTCTTGCGCTCCTGCTCGGGGGTGTGCATGATGTCCGGGTCTTCCAGAAGATAGGCCAGAGCGGCGATCATGGCATAGCAGCCCCAGTCGGAAACGGTGGCGGTGATGATGTTGTCCGCCTTGGTCTTCACGGCGATGCCGCCGCCGCAGCCGCAGCGGCAGGCGCCCCCGGCGGCGTAGGGGATGTAGGTCTCCAGGGTATCGTGGATGGTGCCCATGCCGATCTCGTTGCCCAGATCGCCGATGGCGATGTTCAGCACGCCCATGGCCTGGAGCTTTTCAAACAGAACATCCTGCTTGGCTTCCAGGGCGGTAACGTCCAGACCGGTGGCGTTGTGGTACACGCCCTTTTCGTTGGCGCCGGGGCATTCAATGCTGATGACAGCGGAGGGTTTGGCTTTGGCGATGATGGCGTCTGCCTGGGCCGCGGCCTGGGACGCGTCTTTGGTGAAGCAGATCACGCCCATAGACACCGGGATCTCCCGCAGGGTATCCATATCCTCAAACAGATGCAGGCCTACGCTGGGAGCCAGCTTCTTCACGGCCTCGTAGTTATCCTCAGGGCAGATGATAACGGGCTTGGCGCCAAAGGCCTTCACCAGCGCCCGGCACAGGAGGGCAGAGCTTACGATGCCGTCCATCTCCGCCTTCTGAAAGGGGCGGAGGACAAAGCCCGTCATAATATAAACGATGTCGCCCTCTTTCACGGTTTCCGCCAGCTTCCGGGCGGCGTTCATGGAAGTGGGGCCGCCGGTATAGCGCCGGGATACCTCGTAAAGTATTTTGCATACGCCATAGCCTCTGGGGTCCAGGTTTGCCAGGTCGTCCAGACTCTGGCCCAGGTTGCGCATGGTCAGTTCCTGCTGCGTCATATCCATTACTTCCTTTATTTTAAAGATTTTTGTATGACTGATTTACAATAAAAAATACGGCAAAGGTGCCCTCTTACGGACGACACCTTTGCCGTTACCTGTACTTTAGCGCAAATTAACCAAAAAGTCAATCCAATATTTGACGAATCGGTAAAATGGTTTTCTCTTCCGGAGCATCTGGCGGAAGGGGCTTTTTGTACGTTTTGCGGAATATCGGGATTTTTCTTCCCGGCGCTTTTTGCTGTTTAGCTGAATTTGTGATGGTTAACAAAAATGGCGGAGAGAAATAGTTGACATTGCCTAAAAATAGGTATATAATTCCAACATAAATGAGCTGCGGCAAGGGCGTCGTGTACCTGTGGTGCGCGACGCATTTTTTGTAAATGCGGAAAGCGCAGACCTACACCCGCCGCTGCCATTAGGGAAGACGCAGAATCCTTTGTTTTGCCGTTAGGCGCGCTCTCCCGTTTTCCTTCTTCGCGGGAGGGAAACGGAGAAAAACCGCTGGGGCGATGATGCATGGAATCTGCTTCGAGAAAAAAGGAGGATATTTTTATGAAGAAGATCATTTCCATCGCGCTGTGCCTGGCACTGGCACTGACCCTGGTCGCCTGCGGCAGCACTTCCGGCGCAAAGATGACCATGGGTACCGGCGGCACTTCCGGTACTTACTACGGCTACGGCGGCGTGCTGGGCCAGTACATCAAGAATAAGGCCGGCATCGGCGTCACCGTGGTTTCCACCGACGGCTCCAAGGCCAACATCCAGGGCATTGACGCCGGCGACTACCAGCTGGGCACTGTCCAGTCCGACGTTATGGCCTATGCCTGGGAGGGCTCCCGTTCCTTCGAGACCGACGGCAAGATCGATTCCTTCCGCGTTGTGGCGGGCCTGTACGCAGAAGCTGTGCAGCTGGTCACCATGGATCCCGAGATCAAGAGCGTTTCCGATCTGGCCGGTAAGTCCGTTTCCATCGGCGCTCCCAGCTCCGGCGTTTACTTCAACGCCATCGACGTTCTGACCGCTGCCGGTCTGACCGAGGCGGACATCAATGCCCAGTATCAGTCCTTCGCGGATTCCACTGACGCTCTGAAGGACGGCAAGATTGACGCCGCTTTCATCGTTGCAGGCGCTCCCACCCCCGCCATCACTGAGCTGTGCACCACCAACAGTGCTTACCTGGTCCCCATCGACGGTGATGTTTCCGCCAGCCTGATGGAGTCCTGCCCCTTCTACACCGAGTATGTCATCCCCGCCGGCACCTACAACGGCCAGACTGAGGATGTGACCACTGTCACCGTCAAGGCAACCCTGATCGTCAGCGCCGACGCCTCCGAAGAGGATGTGTACAGCCTGACCGCCGCCATTTTTGACAACATCGACGCCATCACCGCCGAGAACGCCAAGGGCGCCGAGCTGAGCCTTGAGAATGCTACCAGCGGCATGACCGCTCCCTTCCACGCAGGTGCTGCAAAGTACTTCACCGAGAAGGGCGTAACCGTCCAGGCTGGCTAAGCACAACAACGCATCCGGCTGCGGCGAACCATCGCCGCAGCCGATTTTATCAGTTCCCAATGCGATCATTATCATTCCAAGGAGGCAACTATGGCATTATTCGGTAAAAAGAAGGCGCCCGAGACCCAGGAACCCATGGATCTGGAAGCCGTAATGAAGAAGTATGACCGGGAATCCAACACCCGTATCTGGGAAGGCAAGCCCAAGGCCGCAGTTACCTGTGTTCTGGCGCTGTTCTCCCTGTTCTGCATTTATGTGACGCTGTTCGCCAGCTGGCTGGAAGAGCTGCGCCTGACCACCTTTATGGCCTGGATCGTCATGCTGGGCTATCTGGTGTTCCCGGCGAAGAAGGGACAGCAGAAGGTCAATTACATGCCCTGGTACGACGTGGCGCTGATGGTGCTGGGCACCGCCGCGTTCCTGTATTACGCGTTCAACGCGGTGACCATTATCCAGCAGGGCAGCAGATTTGACTGGTATCAGATCGTCATCGGCATCGTGGGCATCCTGGCCCTGGCAGAGGTCTGCCGCCGCAGTGTGGGCCTGCCCATTCTGATCGTGGCGGCGGTGCTGATCGTCTACGCGCTGGTCTGGGGCCTGGCCAATCCCTCTCTGTGGGGCAAGGTGAACTATTCTGTCTGTTACCTGTTCTACGGCAAGGAGGGCATCTTCTCCACGCCCGTCAACGTCTGCTCCAAGTTTATCGTGGTGTTCATCATCTTCGGCGCGTTCCTGGAGCGCACCGGCATCGCGGATTTCTTCATCAACATCTCCAACGCCTTCGTGGGCGGCTTCTCCGGCGGCCCGGCTAAGGTGGCCGTTGTGGCCAGCGCCATGGAGGGTATGGTTTCCGGTTCCTCCGTTGCTAATACCGTTGGCTCCGGCTCCGTCACCATTCCTCTGATGAAGAAGACCGGCTATAAGCCCGAGTTTGCCGCTGCCGCCGAGGCTTCCGCCTCCACCGGCGGCCAGATCATGCCCCCCATCATGGGCGCCGCCGCATTCCTGATGGCGGACTATGTGGGCGTGCCCTACAGCGAGATCGTGGTCAAGGCCATCCTGCCCGCTGTTCTGTATTTCGCCGGCATCTTCATCGCGGTCCATCTGGAAGCCAAGAAGGAAAACCTCCGGGGCCTGAGCAGGGAAGAGCTGCCCAAGATCAAGCCCCTGCTGAAGCAGGTGTATCTGCTGCTGCCCCTGATCCTGCTGGTGTACCTGGTGGGTACCAGCCAGCGTTCCATCCAGTATGCTGCCGCCATCGCCATCGTGGCAGCCATTGTGGTCAGCCTGTTCAATAGGGAAAACCGCATCACCCCCAAGAAGATCTGGGAAGCGCTGGCAGCCGGCGGTCAGGGTATGATCACCGTCGCCGCCGCCTGCGGCATCGCCGGCATCATTGCCGGTACCATCACCATGACCGGCCTTGCCAACATCCTGATCAACGGCATCGTGGCTCTGGCGGGAGACAAGGTGATCGTGGCTCTGTTCCTGACCATGATCTGCTGCATCGTGCTGGGCATGGGCGTGCCCACCACCGCCAACTACTGCATCATGGCCGCAACCTGCGCGCCTATCCTGGTGCGTATGGGCGTGCCTCAGATCGCCGCCCACTTCTTCGTGTTCTACTTCGGCATCGTGGCTGACCTGACGCCCCCCGTGGCCCTGGCTGCCTACGCCGGTGCCGCCATTGCCCAGGCTAACCCCATGAAGACCGCGTTCACCGCAACCAAGCTGGCCATCGGCGCGTTTATCGTGCCTTATGTGTTCGCGCTGAACCCCGCCATGCTGTTTATTGATACCACCGCCGGAGAGGTCATCCTGATCTGCATTACCTCGTTCGTTGGTATCTTCGCCGTGTCCGCCGCGCTGGAGGGCTACTTCCTGCACCGGATGCCCTGGCATCAGCGGCTGCTGAGCTTGGCCGGCGGCCTGATGCTGATCTATCCCGGCATCGTTACGGATGTGGTGGGTCTGAGCCTGGTGGCGGTCGTCGCTACTGCCCAGGTTATTACCACTAAGAGAGCTGTCGCAGAAGCCTAATCGGCAGAATGTATAATTCCATAGGAAAAATCCGCAGGAAAATCTATCCGCTTTAATATTGTAAAGTGAGGAACTTTATGGTATAGTAAGCGGGAGAGCAAAGGCGTTCTCACATGGGGGTAGTCTACCCATGTGAGAACGCCTTTGTGTTTTTTACCCATTCGTGGGGAGAGGAGACAAAGCCATGGAAAATTTCACAGAACGCAAGCAGCCCGCGGGACTGTATGATCCCCGGTTTGAGCACGACAACTGCGGCATCGGCGCGGTTGTGGATATTAAAGGCCGAAAAAGCCACCAGACGCTGGACGACGCCTTGCAGATCGTAGAGCATCTGGAGCACCGGGCCGGCAAGGACGCCGAGGGCAAGACCGGCGACGGCGTGGGCATTTTGCTGCAGATCAGCCACAAGTTCTTTACCAAAGCCCTCAGCGGCATGGGCATTGCCCTGGGGAAAGAGCGGGAGTATGGCGTGGGCATGTTCTTCTTCCCCCAGGAGGAATTGCTGCGCAATCAGGCCAAGAAGCTGTTTGAGATCATTTGTAAAAAGGAAGGACTGCCCTTCCTGGGCTGGCGTGAGGTGCCGACCTGTCCCGATGTCCTGGGCCATAAGGCACGGGACTGTATGCCCAGCATCTGGCAGGCCTTTGTGGGCAAGCCTCCACGGATGAAGGGCGGTATCGACTTTGACCGCCGCCTATATGTGGCCCGCCGGGTCTTCGAGCAGTCCAACCAGGAGACTTACGTGTGCAGCCTGTCCAGCCGTACCATTGTTTATAAAGGTATGTTCCTGGTGAAGGAACTGCGCCTGTTCTATCCGGATCTGCAGGATGCCGACTATGAATCTGCCATCGGCATGGTCCACAGCCGGTTCTCCACCAACACCTCCCCCAGCTGGAACCGTGCCCACCCCAACCGTTTCATCCTGCACAACGGCGAGATCAACACCATCCGGGGCAACGTGGATACCATGCTGGCCCGTGAGGAGACCATGGGCAGCAAGTACCTGAAAGAGGACATGACCAAGGTGCTGCCCATCGTCAACCAGGGCGGTTCCGACTCCGCCATGCTGGACAATACCCTGGAATTCATGGTCATGAACGGCATGGAGCTGCCTCTGGCTGTCATGGTCACCATCCCTGAGCCCTGGAGCAATAACAAGAGCATGGATCCCAAGAAGCGGGATTTCTACCAGTATTACGCCACCATGCTGGAGCCCTGGGACGGCCCCGCCTCCATCCTGTTCAGCGACGGCGATGTGATGGGCGCGGTTCTGGACCGCAACGGCCTGCGTCCCAGCCGGTATTACATTACCAAGGACGACCGTCTTATCCTTTCCAGTGAGGTTGGCGTTCTGGATATCCCTGCGGAGGATATCGTCCGCAAGGACCGCCTGCGTCCCGGCAAGATGCTGCTGGTGGACACCGTCAAGGGCGAGCTGGTGGACGACGACCGGCTCAAGGCCGACTATGCGGGCCGCCAGCCCTACGGCGAATGGCTGGACCGGAACCTGGTGAACCTGTCCGACCTGAAGGTGCCCAACCAGAAGACCCCTTCCCATACCAAGGAAGAGCTTGTCCGTTTGCAGAAGGCTTTCGGCTATCGGTATGAGGATGTGAATAATATTATGCTCCCCATGGCCCGCAACGGCGGCGAGCCTGCCGGCGCAATGGGCAGCGATACGCCTCTGGCGGTGCTGAGCCATACCCATCCGCCTCTGTTTGAATACTTCAAGCAGATGTTTGCCCAGGTCACCAACCCGCCGATCGACGCCCTGCGGGAGAAGATCGTTACCTCCACCACAGTTTACGTGGGCGCTCAGGGCAATCTGCTGGAAGAAGCGGCGGATAACTGCAAGGTGCTGAAGATCAACAACCCCATCCTGACGGAAACAGACCTTCTGAAGATCAAGACCATGAACGTTCCCGGCTTCAAGGTGGAAACGGTCTCCATCTGCTACTATAAGAATACTTCTCTGGAAAAGGCCATCGACCGGCTGTTCGTGGATGTGGACCGTGCCTACCGGGACGGCGCCAATATCCTGATCCTGTCCGACCGGGATATCGACGAATACCACGTGGCCATCCCCAGCCTGCTGGCAGTGGGCGCGGTGTCCAAGTATCTGGTCCGTACCCGCAAGCGCACCGCCATGGCCCTGATCCTGGAAAGCGGCGAACCCCGGCTGGTGCATGATTTCGCCACGCTGCTGGGCTACGGCGCCTGCGCCGTCAACCCCTATCTGGCCCAGGAAAGCATCGGTACCCTCATCGACGACGGCCTGCTGGAAAAGGATTACTACGCCGCCGTCAACGACTACAACAAGGCCGTCCTGGCAGGCATCGTAAAGATTGCCTCCAAGATGGGCATTTCCACCATCCAGTCCTATCAGGGCAGTCAGATCTTTGAGGCGGTGGGCATCAGCCAGGATGTGGTGGACAAATACTTCACCAATACAGTCACCCGTGTGGGCGGCATCACCATTGCCGATATCCAGAAGGATTTGGAAGACCGGCATCAGCAGGCATTCGACCCCCTGGGCCTGGACATCTACATGGATCTGCCCAGCACCGGCGCACACAAGTTCCGCAGCGGCGCGGCAGCGGAGCAGCACCTGTACAATCCGCAGACCATCCATCTGCTGCAGCAGGCCTGCTGGACGGGGGATTATTCCAGATTCAAGCAGTACACCGCCGCCGCGGCCAACGAGGGCGGCGACGACATGCACCTGCGCAGCCTGCTGGAGCTGAACTATCCCGAATGCGGCGTGCCGCTGGAAGAGGTGGAGCCTGTAGAATCCATCGTCCGGCGCTTCAAGACCGCGGCCATGAGCTACGGCGCGCTGTCCGAGGAAGCCCATGAATGCATGGCCATCGCCATGAACCGGCTGGGCGGCAAGTCCAATACCGGCGAGGGCGGCGAAGCCGAGGACCGTTACGGCACCGAGCGCAACTCCGCCATTAAGCAGGTGGCCTCCGCACGGTTCGGCGTCACCAGCAAGTACCTGGTTTCCGCCAAGGAGATCCAGATCAAGATGGCCCAGGGCGCCAAGCCCGGCGAGGGCGGCCAGCTGCCCGGCGCGAAGGTCTACCCCTGGGTGGCCAAGTGCCGTCATTCCACCACCGGCGTGGGCCTGATCTCTCCTCCGCCCCACCACGATATCTATTCCATCGAAGACCTGGCCCAGCTGATCTATGACCTGAAGTGCGCCAACCGCAGCGCGGCCATCAACGTCAAGCTGGTCAGTGAGGCAGGCGTGGGCACCATCGCCGCAGGCGTTGCCAAGGCCGGCGCGGAGGTCATCCTGATCTCCGGCTTTGACGGCGGCACCGGCGCGGCATCCATCAACTCCTCCATCCACAACGCGGGCCTGCCCTGGGAGCTGGGCATTGCCGAGGCACACCAGTGCCTGATTATGAACGGCCTGCGTTCCCGGGTGCGCATCGAATCCGACAGCAAGCTCATGAGCGGCCGGGATGTGGCCATCGCCGCCATGCTGGGCGCCGAGGAATTCGGCTTCGGCACCGGTCCCCTGGTGGCCATGGGCTGTGTGATGATGCGGGTGTGTAATCTGGACACCTGCCCCATGGGCATCTGCACCCAGAATCCCGAACTGCGCAAGAAGTTCCAGGGTAAGCCTGAGTACATTATGAACTTCATGAAGTTCATGGCCCAGGAGCTGCGGGAGTACATGGCAAAGCTGGGCGTGCGTACGGTGGACGAACTGGTTGGCCGTACCGACCTGCTGAAGGTGCGTCCCGCCGAACCCGGTTCCCGGGCCAGCGAGATGGACCTGTCCGTCCTGCTCCACAACCCCCTGGTGGAGAACTCCAATGTACATTATGATCCCAAGGCGGTCTACGACTTCCAGCTGGAACAGACCCCGGATATGAAGGTGCTGATGAAGAAGTTTAAGAAGAGCTTCGACATGGCGGAACCCAGACCCATGAGGGTGACCCTGGAAGTGGGCAACACCGACCGTGCCTTCGGCAGCATCTTCGGCAGCGAGATCACTGCGAAATTCGGCAATACGCTGCCTGACGATACCTTCCACGTGACCTGCACCGGCTACGGCGGTCAGAGCTTCGGCGCGTTCATCCCCAAGGGCCTGACCCTGGAGCTGGTCGGCGACTGCAACGACTACCTGGGCAAGGGCCTGTCCGGCGGTAAGATCGTGGTCTATCCCCCCGAAAACGTGACCTATGACCGCAGCGAGAACATTGCCATCGGCAACGTGGCCCTGTACGGCGCCACCGGCGGCAAGGCCTTCATCAACGGTGTGGCGGGCGAGCGTTTCTGCGTCCGTAACTCCGGCGCCACCGCCGTGGTGGAGGGCGTTGGCGACCATGGCTGCGAATACATGACCGGCGGCACCGTGGTGGTGCTGGGCAAGACCGGCAAAAACTTCGCGGCCGGTATGAGCGGCGGCATTGCCTACGTGTTGGACGAAGACTGGGATTTCTACCAGCGGGTCAACAAGGACATGGTCAGCCTGGAAAACGTGGAGCACAAGTATGACGTGTCCCTGCTGAAGGATCTGATCCGGGAGCATGTGGAGGCCACCGGCTCTCCCAGAGGCAAGGAGATCCTGGACAATTTCGGCGAGTATCTGCACAAGTTCAAGAAGGTCCTGCCCCATGACTATGACAAGATGCTGCGCCTCATCGCCCAGATGGAAGAGAAGGGCGAAGACAGCGAGCAGGCCCAGATCGAGGCGTTCTACGCCATGAAAAACGCGCAGTAAGGAGGCGGAGCATTATGGGAAAGATCACCGGATTTATGGAAATTGCCCGGCAGACCAGTACAGAACTGCCGCCGGAGGAGCGTATCCAGAATTTTAATGAATTTCACATTCCGCTGCATCAGGATGAACAGCAGGCCCAGGGCGCGCGGTGCATGGACTGCGGCGTTCCCTTCTGCCAGAGCGGCATGATGATCGGCGGCATGGCCAGCGGCTGCCCGCTGAACAACCTGATCCCCGAATGGAACGACCTGGTCTACCGGGGCCAGTGGGACCTGGCGGCCAAGCGGCTGATCGCCACCAACCGTTACCCCGAGTTCACCAGCCGGGTGTGCCCCGCCCTGTGCGAGGCGGCCTGCACCTGCGGCATGACCACAGGGTCCCCCGTCACCGTAAAAGAAAATGAACGGGCGGTGGTGGAGTATGGCTACGAGCATGGCGTCATCCATGCCGTGCCGCCACCAGCCCGTACCGGCAAACGGGTAGCCGTGGTAGGCACCGGCCCTTCCGGCCTGTCCGTTGCGGACCTGCTGAACAAGCGGGGCCACAAGGTCACCATGTATGAGCGCAGCGACCGCGTGGGCGGCCTGCTGATGTACGGCATCCCCAACATGAAGCTGGAAAAGTGGGTCATCGACCGCCGGGTGGATATCCTGAAAGAGGAAGGCATCGAGTTTGTCACCAATGCCGACGTGGGCCGGAATGTTTCCGCCGACGAGCTGAAGGAGCAGTACGACGCCGTGGTGCTCTGCTGCGGCGCAAAGCAGCCCCGCGACATCAACGCTCCCGGCCGGGAAGCGGAGGGCATCTACTTTGCCGTGGATTACCTGACCAGCGTGACCAAGAGCCTGCTGGATTCGGGCTTTGAAGACGGAAAAGCCATCAGCGCCCAGGGTAAGAAGGTCCTGGTCATCGGCGGCGGTGACACCGGCAACGACTGCGTGGGCACGGCCATCCGCCAGGGCTGCGAGAGTGTTATGCAGCTGGAAATGATGCCCTGTCCTCCCGTCCAGCGCACCCCCGGCAACGCGTGGCCCGAGTGGCCCCGGGTGCTGAAGACCGACTATGGCCAGCAGGAGGCCATTGCCATGTTCGGTAATGATCCCCGGGTGTACCAGACCACCGTCAAGGAGTTCTATAAGAACGAAGCCGGTCACCTGTGCGGCGCCCGGATCGCCAAGCTGGAAAGCCAGGTGGTGGACGGACGGCGCATGATGGTGCCCACCGGCGAAGAGTTTGAGATCGAATGCGACCTGGTGCTCATCGCCGCCGGCTTTACCGGCTGCGAAAGCTATGTGGCGGAGGCCTTCGGCGTGGACATGACCGCCCGGGGCACCGTGGCGGATGTGAAGTACGCAACCAACCAGCCCAAGGTGTTCGCCTGCGGCGATATGCGCCGGGGCCAGAGCCTGGTGGTCTGGGCCCTGCGGGAAGGCAGAGACACTGCCGCCGTGGTGGACGCCAGCCTGATGGGCTATACCAACCTGTAATAAAACGCAAGGCGAAGGCACCGGAAACCCCGGCGCCTTCGCTTTTTGCCGTGGGAAATTGGCCTTGACTTATCTGGGGAAAAACCGCATAATATTACCGTATATGGAAAGAAAACGAAGCCGCAGGGCCGGGGGAGGGCATGGATTTGAGCGGAAAGAAAAAGGTGCTGATGGTTCTGGTTATCCTGCTCCTTCTGGGGTCTGTGGCCGCCGGGCTGGTATGGAACCTGACCCATTATGTGGCGGTGGATTTCCGCTTTTACCCCAGAGACGCCAAGATCCTGGACCTGCGGGGGGAAACCATCAGCGTCAGCCACTACGAAAAGCTCTGCCGGCGGATGCCGGAGTGCTTGATTTTGTGGGACGTGCCCTTCCAGGGCGGGGCTTATGCTGAAGATACCCGGGAGATCACCGTCACCGCCCTGTCGGACAGTGACCTCGGCGTGCTGGACTATCTGACGGAATTGGAGACGGTCCATGGGGAGAACTGCACGGATTATGCCCAGCTGTTTGCTTTGTGGGAACGGCGCCCGGAGGTGGACGTTCGCTACAATGTGGCGCTGGGCGGCCGGGCCTATTCCCGGGACGTGACCAGGGTGGACCTGGAGGACATCGCCCCGGAGGAGATTTCGCTGCTGGGCTATCTGCCCAAGCTGAAAACGGTGGTATGCGGCGGCGGGGACACGGAAGCGGCGGCACAGCTCCAGGAATACTGCCGCGGCAGCGGTCTGGAATTCTGCATCGGCGTGGGCGGAGAAAGCATTGCGGACAGCGCCCAAAAGGTGACCGTCAGGGCCATCACGGATGAGGAGCTGGACTTGCTGCGGCTCCTGACGGAAATGAAGCAGCTGCACATTGTGGAGCCGGAAGCGTCGGCGGAAAACCTGATCCGGCTGCGGGACGAGTATCCCGATGGGGCCGTTACCTGGGAACGGGAAATCTGCGGTGTGCTGTGCACTTCGGAGGACGAAGAGATCGACCTGTCCGGCGGAAAGATCGGCAGTCTGGACCAGGTGGATGCGGGCATGGCCTATTTCCCGGACGCGGAAAGGGTCTTCCTGGGCGAATGCGGACTGGACAACGACGAGCTGGCCGACTACCGGGAGCAGGTCCGGGAGAAGTACAAGCTGGTCTGGACAGTCAGCTGCGGCAATAAGCTGAAAGCCCGTACCGATGACACCACCTTCATGCCCGTCCGGGAAAGGGTCTACTATTTTAACGATGAGGAAGCCTACAATTTGCGCTACTGCGAGGATATGGTCTGCATCGACATCGGCCACATGAGCATCCACCAGATCGACTTTGTGGAGTACATGCCCAACCTGGAATACCTGATCCTGGCCCATACCCAGGTGCAGTATATTGAGCCTATCCGCAGCTGCAAGAAGCTGAAATTCCTGGAGCTGGACTGGGGCCCCATCAAGGATCTGTCTCCCCTGGTGGACTGCACCGCCCTGGAGGATTTGAACCTGGGCAATACATACGCGGATTTCGACCCCATCGGCCGGATGACCTGGCTGAAGAACCTGTGGATGATCGGATGCAGCCGGGGCTCTGCCTACCAGATGACCCAGGCCCTGACGGACACCAAGGTCATGGTCTCCGGCTCTGCCACCGTCGCCAACGGCTGGCGGAACCTGCAGAACTATTACGACATGCGCGATCTGCTGGGCATGGAATATATGTCCTGGTAAGACAGAAAACGTCCCGGAGCGATCCGGGACGTTTTTGCGCCATGAGATTCCAGAATGCGACATTTTATCCTTGACTTATGGGGCGAACCGCCGCATAATAATACCATATGCGAAAAACAGAGTGGGAAAAATTCCCGCTGCCCAGGGAGGTCGGGAGCATTGAACGAAGAACAATGGCTGGATGAATTGCAGGAACTGCTCAGTGACGCGCCGGCGGAAGAACCGCCGAAACAGAAAGACACTGCCCCTGTGAAAAAAGAAGAAAAGAACGCAAAAGAGAAGAAGCCTGCGGCTAGGCAGAAAAAGATCGTGCTGGCAGGCGCGGGCGTTCTGGCCGCAGCCCTGATCGCGGGCGCTGCGTGGACGCTGCTGAATTTCTACATTGTGGATTTCAAACTGTATGCCAAGGATGCCGCGGCGCTGGACCTGCGGGACAGGGAAATCTCCGTGAGCCATTACGACAAGGTGGCGCAGAAGCTGCCGGACTGTGAGATCCGGTGGGATGTCCCCTTCCAGGGCGGCGTTCTGGCGGACGATACCACGGAAGTTACCGTCACCAGCCTGACGGCGGAGGATGTGAAGGCGCTGGCCCACCTGTCCCAACTGAAAACGGTCCATGCGGAAAGCTGCACCGATTATGACCAGCTGATGACGCTGAAAGAGACCTGCCCGAAGGTGAAGGTAACCTACACCGTGACCCTGGGCGGGGAAGCCTATGACGGCGACAGCGCCAAGATCGATGTCAGCAGCATCGCCTCCGGGGAGATCGAACAGCTGCAATATTTCCGGAATCTCACCACCGTGGTGGCCCATGGCGGAAAAGGACAGGATTTTTCCGAACTGCGGCAGTATTGCCGGAACCGGGAGATCACGTTCTGCGTAAGCCTTGGCGGTACGGAGGTTCCCGCTGACGAGACTGCGGTAACGGTGGAAGGGATCACCGACGACGATCTGGAAGTGCTGGGCTGTCTGGAAAACCTGAAGAAGCTGCACCTGGTGGACCCCACGGCTTCCGCGGAAAGCATCCTTGCGCTGCCCGACGGGTATCCCCAGGCGGAAGTCAGCTGGGAAGTGACCATCTGCGGTGAGACCTTTACCAGTACCGACACCCCGGAAGAGATCGACCTGTCCGATGCGGAGATCACCAGCCTGGAAGCGGTGGAAACGGCCATGGCCTACCTGCCGGATGCCCAGAAGCTGATCCTGGGCGTGTGCGGCGTGGACAACCCGGATTGGGGCAACAGCAAAAGCAAGCTGGCGGCCAGCGAGATCGAAAACGAAGACTTGGCAGCCTACCGTGACCGGGTCCGGGAGGACTATAAGGTGGTATGGACTGTGCGTCTGGGACCCAGCATTGCCCTGCGCACCGACGCGGATAACTTCATGCCCAACCACTTCGGCGTGGGCCAGCTGCCGGACAGCTATGCCTATAACCTGCGCTACTGCGAGGACATGGTCTGCCTGGACGTGGGCCACATGACCCTGACGGACATCAGCTTCGTGGAGTATATGCCCAACCTGAAGTACCTGATCCTGGCCTGGACGGAGGTGCAGTACATCGAGCCCATCCGCACCTGTAAGAACCTGATCTGGCTGGAGCTGGACAACAGCTGCATCCGGGATTACTCCCCTCTGGTGGACTGCACGGCCCTGGAGGACCTGAACATCGGCAGAACCTACTGCGACATCACGCCCATCCTGGAAATGACCTGGCTGAAGAACCTGTACATGATCTTCGGCAACGGCGGCTACGCCTGGCGGGCTTCCCAGGCTCTGCCCAATACCCATGTGGTGGCTACGGGCGACGCCACTGTAGGCGGCGGCTGGCGGCGGCTGCCGAATTACTACGACATGCGCGATTGCCTGGGCATGTACTACATGAATTGACAAAAAAGGTAAGAATTTCTTAAACTTTGGGTGGCTTGACAGTCCGGGGCTTCCTGGACTATAATAAGACACGGAGGTATTGCTTATGAAGAAAGTTATGTTTACTGTTACCATCCTCCTGCTTGTGGTAGCCTTCTGCGTCAGCGCCTTTTTGGTAGGCAGCTATCTGCTGGAGGGCAAGGAGCAGGAAGAGCGCTATAATGAACTTGCCAGCATCGCGGCCAACACCCAGGCCCAGACCACTGCTGCGGAAACCACACAGCAGACAACGGAAGAGACCACCGAGGCTACGGAGCCTACCATGATCCCCGGCTACGAGGAGATCTACAATATGAACGCCGATACCGTAGGCTGGCTGAAACTGGAAGGCACCGAACTGGACTATCCCGTCATGCAGACTCCTGACGACCCCAACTACTACCTGTACAAGAGCTTCGATAAGGTAGACAGCAAGCGGGGCAGCATCTATGCCTGGGGCGAAGCGGACATCAACGAGCCCAGCGACAATATCACCATTTTCGGTCATAACATGGCCGACGGCAGCATGTTTGCCGCGCTGAACTCCTATACCAGCAAGGCCGCCTGGGAAAAGAACAGCCTGATCTTCTTCGATACCCTGACGGAGTACCATACATACAAGATCTTCGCTGTATTCAAGACTTCCGCCAATGTGGGCCAGGGCTTCAGCTACCACAAGTTCGTGGATGCGGAGAACGAGGAGGAGTTCAACGAGTTCGTTTCCACCTGCAAGGAGCTGTCCTTCTACGACACAGGCATCACGCCTGTGTACGGCGACAAGCTGATCTGCCTGTCCACCTGTGAATACACCCTGGACAATGGCCGCCTGGTCGTGGCGGCGGTGCGCATTACCTGATACCGATACATAGAGTCCCCGGACGCATGTCCGGGGACTTTTGCGCCTTTTGGAAGGAAAAATGTTGGAATACAGATGTAGGGCGGAGGCATGCCTCCGCCGGGCAGCTGCAATTACTGAGCGTTAAAAAAGAGGTGTTAGGAAACATTTCCGCTAAAAAACACAGCGCTCAGTTCCGTAGGCACCCGGCGTTTTTGCCCCCGCCCTACAGGGCGGATAAACGATCTCCACCGCACCGGGCACGCATTTTGCCGCGGGCCCCGCCCGCTGATAATTTTTCTTTCCACTTGTAGTTGGGAAAAAGATGTTTTATAATGGAGAAAAATGACATAAGGAGGCTTCGCTATGCTAAGTCTTTGCAATAACTGGGAATTCACCCCCACCTGGTTCGACGGCTTCGCTGATGGGGAAGGGGAGGGCGCCCCTGTCCGCCTGCCCCATACCGTGCGGGAGATTCCTCAGAATTACGCGGACCACCAGTCCTACCAGATGGTCTGCGGCTACCGCCGTAAGCTGGAACTGGGCACGGAACTGGACGGCAAGCACCTGTTCCTGCAATTCGACGGCGCGGCCCATATCGCCGCCGTCTACGTAAACGGAAAAGCGCTTGCCTGCCACCGCTGCGGTTATACGGCTTTCCGGGTGGAGATCACCGGCGCGGTGACGCTGGGCGGAGAAAACCTCCTGGCGGTGAAGCTGGACACCACCGAAAATCCCGAAGTACCGCCCTTTGGCTTCGTCATCGATTACCTGACCTACGGCGGACTGTACCGGGAGGTCTGGCTGGATGTCCGGGAGAAGAGCTACATTGAAGACCTGTACATCACCACACCCACACTAACCACCCTGAAGATCCGCCCCACCCTGTTTAACGGCGACGGCTGCATCGTTCTGGTGGAGCTGCTGAAAGGGGAGCGGACCCTGATCCGCAAGGCCTTCACCGCCGGCGGCGTTATCACCATCGACTGCCCCGGCGTAAAGCCCTGGGACACGGAGCATCCCGTACGTTACCTCTGCCGGGTCAGCCTGCTGAAGATCGGCCGGGTGCTGGACGTGCAGGAGGTCAGGATCGGCTTCCGCACCGCCGAATTCCGGGCCGACGGCTTCTACCTTAACGGCAGAAAGACCTTCCTTCGGGGCCTGAACCGCCATCAGTGCTACCCCTATGTGGGCTATGCCGTCCCCGAAGCATTGCAGCGGGAGGATGCCCGCATTCTGAAAGAAGAGCTGAGCTGCGTGGCGGTGCGTACCTCCCACTATCCCCAGAGCCAGCATTTCATCGACGAGTGCGACCGTTTGGGCCTGCTGGTCTTCACGGAGATCCCCGGCTGGCAGCACATCGGCGGCGAAGGCTGGAAGGAGCAGGCAGTGGAAAACACCCGGGAAATGGTCCTGCAGTACCGCAACCATCCCAGCATCATCCTCTGGGGCGTCCGTATCAACGAAAGCCAGGATGACGACGAGCTGTACCGCCTGACCAATGCCGTGGCCCATGAGCTGGACCCCAGCCGGGCCACCTCCGGCGTCCGCTATCTGGAAAAGAGCAGCCTGTTGGAGGATGTGTATTCCTACAACGACTTCTCCCACACCGGCAATAACCCCGGCTGCAAGCCCAAAAAGGCGGTCACCCCCGACGAAAAGAAAGCCCTCATCATCTCCGAGCACAACGGCCACATGTTCCCCACCAAGTCTTACGACACCTGGGAGCGCCGCCAGGAGCACGCCCTGCGTCATATCCGGGTCCAGAACGACGCGGCCGCCGACGGCGGCCACGCGGGCTGCTTCGGCTGGTGCATGTTCGACTATCCCACCCACAAGGACTTCGGCTCCGGCGACCGGGTCTGCCACCACGGCGTGCTGGATGCTTTCCGCAATCCCAAACTGGCCGCTTACGCCTACGCCAGCCAGGGCGAAAGCAAGCCGGTGCTTGCGGTAGGCTCCTCTATGGACATCGGCGACTATCCCGGAGGCCAGATCGGGGATATCCACATCTTTACCAATGCGGATTATGTAAACCTGTATAAAAACGGCAGCTTCGTCACCAAGCTGGCCGGGTCGGAATGGAAGGCTCTGCCCCACGGCCCCATGGCCCTGGACGATACCATCGGCTGCCTGCTGGAGACCCAGGAAGGCTTCGACAAGAAGAAGGCCGACCTGCTGCGCGCCTGCCTGCTGTCCATCCAGAAACGGGGCCTTGCCAACATGACCCCGGCGGATATGACCAAGATCGGCTATGCCATGATGAAATACGGCCTGAAATACGCCGACGCCGTGGCGCTTTACGGAAAATACGTAGGCAACTGGGGCGGCGAAGCTACCGTATGGCGTCTGATGGCCGTGAAGAACGGGGAAGTGGTGGCGACTTACACCTGCAGCCCCAGCGCCAGACTCCATCTGGAGGTCATCCCCAGCCATGTGGAACTGCGGGAGGGCGACACCTATGACATGGCGGCGGTGCGGGTGCGGATCCTGGACGAAAACGGCAACGTGGCCCCCTATGCCCAGCTGCCCGTACAGTTCAAGCTGGAAGGAAACGCGGAACTGGTCGGCCCCGGCGTGGTCACTGCCGAGGGCGGCATGACGGGCACCTATCTGCGCACCGTAGGCGTTCCCGGCGAGGCCAGACTCACCATCACCACCGCCCAGACCGACCCGGTGACCATTCTGTTCAAGACCAATGTGGAGTAAGTTCCACAAGCGGGGCGGCTTGCTTGCAAGCCGCCCTACTTGACTTGCGGCGCAGAACGTGGTATTATTTTCGATATAAAAATATAGATAACGCCAAGGAGCAAAAACACTATGAGCTTTACTTATCGCGGCTTAAAGGCCACTTTGGAGCGGCACATCGTCACCGGCGAAGAGATCGATCGCCAGATGGAGCGCCTGCGCCAGCAGACTCCCCGCATCGCCCTCATTGAGGACCGTCCCACCCAGCTGGGTGACGAAGTGGTCCTGGACTATGCAGGCTTCTGCGGCGGCGAGCAGTTTGCCGGCGGCACTGCGGAGAAGCAGACCCTGGTGCTGGGCAGCGGCAGCTTTATCCCCGGCTTCGAGGAGCAGCTGGTGGACAAGGTCCCCGGCGAGGAAGTTACCGTTAAGGTCATGTTCCCCAGCGAGTACCACGCCAAGGAGCTGGCCGGCAAGGCAGCCGAGTTCCGCTGCAAGATCCACCAGATCCGGATGAAGAGCGAGTACGCCCTGGACGATACCTTTGCTAAGGAAGTGGGCGGCTGCCAGACCTTTGAGGAGATGCGCGTCAAGCTGGGCCAGAGCCTCCAGTCCTACACCGACGAGCGCGGCGAGATGGACCTGCAGGACCGTCTGCTGCGCCAGGCCGCCGGGACCCTGAACTTCACCCCCAGCGAAAAGCAGATCGAGGCAGAGGTGGGCGAGCAGATGCAGAACCTGCAGGCCCAGCTGGCCCACCAGGGCCTGACGCTGGAGATGTACTGCCAGTTCATGAGCACCACCGAGGAAAAGCTCCGGGAGGATGCCCGGCCCAACGCCGAGGTCTCCGTCCGCATCCAGGCAGCCATCGAGCAGGTGGTGTATCTGGAAAATCTGGAAGCGTCCAAGGAGGAGATCGGCGAGGCAGTTGCCATCATCGCACGGCAGAACAACATGACGCTGGAGCAGCTGAAGCCCTACTACGACGCAGAGTTTGAGGCTGCCGTGGTCCGCAGCGTGCTGACCACCAAGGTCATGAAGCTGATCCGGGACAGTGCCGAAATTACAGAAACCACCGACGAAAAATAAGGAAATATCCAAATTATACATGCCGCAGCGCTGGGAAAGGCGCTGCGGCAGCTGTGTTTTATGGGAATTGAACAAAAATAATTTTAATTGCCATTTTTTGCCAATTGTGGTTGACTTAATTGTAAAAGGGTGTTACAATGCGCTTGTACCGATAAACAATTATCGATATAGGCGCTGGGCGTCACTTGAGTTATAAAGTGCGGCGCTGATATTCTATGCCTCTCGGAGATGTTAAGACTCTGAAGGATTCCTTAAGGAGGAAAAATATGGCAATCAATTTTGTTGATGGCAAGTATGTGCATGCTGACGGTCACGTCACTCTGGACCCCACCATGTACAAGGACTGGCAGATCGCTGAGGAAGCAGAGAAGACCCTGCCCTCTGTCGACTACTTCCGTGAGAAGCTGGGCCTGCTGCCCGAGGAGATCATCCCCTACGGCAAGACCCCCAAGATCGACTTCATCAAGGTCATGGACCGTCTGAAGGACAAGCCCGACGGCAAGTTCATCGAAGTCACCGCTATCACCCCCACTCCCTTCGGCGAAGGCAAGTCCACCGTTTCCCTGGGTCTGATCGAAGGCCTGGGCTACATCGGCAAGAATGCCGGCGGCGCTCTGCGTCAGCCCTCCGGCGGCCCCACCATGAACGTTAAGGGTACCGCAGCAGGCGGCGGCAACGCTCTGCTGATGCCCATGACCGAGTTCTCCCTGGGCCTGACCGGCGATATTAACGATATTATGAACGCTCATAACCTGGCTATGGTGGCTCTGACCGCCCGTATGCAGCATGAGCGCAACAACAACGACGAGTGGCTGGCCAAGAAGGGCCTGAAGCGTCTGGACATCGACCCCAAGCGTGTGGAGATGGGCTGGATCATCGACTTCTGCGCACAGTCTCTGCGTAACATCATCATCGGTATTGGCGGCCGTCTGGACGGCTTCATGATGGAGTCCAAGTTCGGCATCGCCGTTGGCTCCGAGCTGATGGCTATCCTGGCTGTTGCCAAGGACCTGAAGGATCTGCGCGAGCGCATCGGCAAGATCGTTGTGGCTTACTCCAAGTCCGGCGAGCCTGTCACCTGTGAAGATCTGGAAGTTGCCGGCGCTATGACCGCCTGGATGCGTAACGCCATCAACCCCACCATGTGCTACTCCGTCGAGCATCAGCCCGTGCTGATCCACGCCGGTCCCTTCGCCAACATTGCTATCGGCCAGTCCTCCGTCATCGCTGACCGCCTGGCTCTGAAGC
>JAXJGV010000046.1:0-10337 GCA_036300205.1 Oscillospiraceae bacterium | reverse complement strand
GTGTAAACAGATGCCAAATGCAGAGAAGGTACTAATTTTTCCAGTTCAGGAAACAGGATCGTGACCAGTCTGGAAACAGAACATTTCAATTTTGCCCTCTCACGAACTTTGTCAAATCTGTATCTGGTTAGTGACTTTAATAAAGTCCAAGACCTGTTCGATTGAGAATCAGCTCCTTCAGTAATTGAAAAAGCCGGAATCCCAGACCATCGCAGTTTGTTTGATGGTTTGGGATTTCTGCTTTTGCAGGAAATTTTTTTGTCGTGTGCTTGACATACGGGTGCCGCAAGTCGTGGAAGCGGACCACCTTGCATTGTGCCCGTTCCAGGGTCTGCTGCATTCGCCGCCGTGCATAGCTGGGGGTAATGGGCGCATCCTCCTTCACTGGGGATGGGAACATCCACCGGGAGTTTACCGTCTTTTTGTATTCCGCCAGCACCTTCAGCAGGCTGGGCGGCAGGATGATGGAACGGATGGAGGATTTGGTTTTTGGCTCTGTGATGACCAGTTCCGCTTTGATAAAGGTTGCGGATTTGGTGATCCGCAGTTCCCCGGTGGTGAAGTTCAAATCCGTCCATTGCAGGGCCAGAATCTCCCCCAGCCGCAGTCCCGTTCCCAGTTCCAGCAGGAACAGTTCGTAGTAGCCGTCCTGCTTCGCCTGGATCAGAAACCGCTGCATTTCCTCCTGTGTCAGGATCTGCATCTCGCCGCTTTTCTTCGGCGGCAGCTTGCACCCGGCGGCGGGATTGAAGCGGATCAGCCCCTCCTGCACCGCCCGTTTCAAGGCAGCATTACAGCTTGCGTGGCAGACCCGAACCATCCGGTCAGACAGTCCGGGGCCGTACTTTTCCACGTGCCGCAGCCGTCCCCCGGTCTTCAGCCGGGTGTAGAACTGCTGCAGGTCATTCTGGGTAAACTTGTTCAGCGGGATATGCCCGATCTCTGGGATGATGTGTTTGTAGATCCGGTCTGCATAGCCTTCCTGGGTGCGGATACTCAGCTGTGGTACGCAGTAGGTTTCGTACCAGAATGCGATCCAGTCCCCGAAAGGCATGTCCTCCTTGCATTTGAGAATCGGCGGGGTGTACTGTTCCTGCAAAGCCTTCAGCTTTTCCAGACATTCCTTCTTGGTTTTGCCCAGCACATTCTTGGTTTTCGGCAGGCCGTTGCCATCGTAGCCTGTGACTACACGGCCTTCCCACCGCCCGTCAGTACGCTTGCGGACAGTGCCGGTTCCGTTCTTTCTTCGTTTTGCCATGGTGCCACCTCACATAATTTCATCCAGAAAACCGCCGACCACACTGGCCGCTTTCTTGTGCATATCCGTTGTCATGTGGGTGTAGGTGTCCAGGGTGAAGGACGCATTGGTGTGTCCCAGAATGGTGGACAGGGTCTTGGCATCCACGCCGCTGGTCAGGGCATGGGTGGCGAAGGTATGCCGCAGATCATGGAACCGAATGGAGGGTAGTTCTGCATACCGCAGGAGAGTCTTTAAACGGTGGTAGGCGGCGGATGGATCCATGGGAAGCTCCGGTACCACCGGATTGTGGAAAATCCAGTCGCTGTAAGATTTCTTCTTTCTGGCTTTCAGAATCTCCACGGTGCTGGGCGGCAGGAGGATTGTTCTGGCTCCCGTTTCTGTCTTGGTCTCGCCTACCCGGACACCGCCACCCTTGCGGCGGTGGGCCGAACGGCGGATGTGGAGCCGCCCGGTTTTCTCCTCAAAATCCTGCCATTTGAGGCCACAGATCTCGCCCAGCCGCATCCCCGTGGTCAGCTCCGTATAGAAGAAATCCGACCACACAGGATCCTGTCTGACCACCTCTAGAAACCGCTCCAGCTGCTCCTCTGTCAGGATCTGCTTGGGCGGGTAATTGTTCTTCGGGATCACCGTCCCCTCCGTGGGATTTTTCACGATCAGCCGTTCCCGAACCGCCGCATCCATGGACTGATGGAGCATCATGTGAATGCTTCGGATCCCCTTAGTGTAGTCCTCGAAATTTTTGCTATTTCGAGTGCCTACTCTAAGGGGACTATATCATCATCGTTCCTTGGGGTGCCTTTTCGCCTATTCGGTTACAAGCGAGGGTGCCGGGTTACAGCTACAGACCCTCGGTTACAAAATCTAGAGTGCGGTTACAACCCCCCGGCCGCCACCGTACCGCTACCGCAGATTGTATCCATAATTGAGCCTATTCCCAGAACCCCTGAAACAGTCCTGTTTCAGGGGTTTTGTACCGCTCCCCAAAGTCATTTGGAAAGCAGCGTTCCAATTTCAGGACTTTCGCTCTCCGATCCACCGTGTTATAATAGGCTTACATGGAGGTGCGTGCGATGCGGATATTGTGTTTCGGTGATTCCAATACTTACGGCTACGATCCCCGGTCTTATTTGGGTAGCCGTTATCCTGCCGAAGACCGGTGGACCGACCTGGTGGCGAAGCAGACTGGGTGGGATGTCATCAATGCAGGAGCTAACGGCAGAGAGATCCCCCGCAATCCATACCCCATCCGGCTGCTGAAAACCTATGCACCTGTGGATATTTTCCTGGTAATGCTGGGCACCAACGACCTGCTGCAGGGCGCGTCTGCCGCCGTCGCTGCCGCCCGGATGGAAACCTTTTTGTCACAGCTTTTTCCCTATTGTAAACACATGCTGTTGATCGCACCGCCGCCCATGAAACGCGGCGCCTGGGTTACATCGGACGAATTGGTCACCGCATCCACCCAGCTTGGGGAAGAATATCGGCTGCTGGCACAGAAATTGCACATTCCCTTTGCCAACGCCGCAGACTGGAAGATCGAATTGGCCTTCGACGGCGTCCACTTTACCGAAGCTGGGCACCACGCCTTTGCCGATCAGCTCATCCTCACCTTGCAGTAACCAAACAGCCCGCGATTGTATTTCCACAACCGCGGGCTGTTAATTTGAAATATTACTTCACATTGTACACCGGATACTCGTGGCTGAACGTGTACCCCAGCTTTTGTGCCAACGCCACAGACGCCTTGTTATGGGCGTCCCAGCTTGGATACCAGTCCCGCCGGATACATTCCAGAATCAGCGCCGCACCTGCCGCTGCCGCCAACCCCCTCCGCCGGCAGTCCGGCTTTGTATCGATTTCAATTTCAATGCCCCCATTGTACCGGGAATAAGAAGCTGCGCCGGAAACAACCGCTCCGTTTTCCACAACTGCAAAGCCAAGCCCCAGCCGCTCAAATTCTTGGCAGGTAGGATACGGCGAAACCAAATCCCGGCTCCATCCATAGGCAAGGCACTGTTCATAAAGCTCCCGGTCGATTTGCCTGACCTCGTATTGCTTGGGCAGACTGTGTACCAGCGCTCTCAGCTTCGCCTGGTCAAAGCAATCCGGTTCTTTCCTGATGGCATAGCGCGTCTGCCGTACCGCCCGGTCCCCATAAACCGACTCGATCAAGTGTGCCCATTTTTCATTTTGCGGTGTCAGGATCAAATCGCGGCCGTAGTCGAATTTTACCAGTTCCTCTATCGGCTCTCCTGCCAGAAAGCAGAAGTCATTTAACTGCGCCGCGGCAGATTCGGGGTGCGCTGTATCCGGCGCGTAAATACTGCCCATGATGCCCTGCAAACAAGACCAAATCATGGTTTCTTCCCAGCCATCAAACAGATGCTCCAGTCTTTTTCTTTCATGGGGAAGGAATTTCCTGATTTTCACTTTCAAATACACACCTTCCTGCTTAAATGCCGGTTAGCCGGTTTCCCCAGCTCCCGGTTTTACCGCCACAGCTTATGGTTCTTAGAATCGGCATCCAGATAGGCTTGCCGCATTTCTTCCAAAATGTCGGAATAGTCCTCCGTAGGATCATCATAATCCAGAACTTCCAGTACAGAGCACGCAAAACCCTCCGGGCCGTATTCTTTCCACAATGCCTGCAGCGCCTTGTTGGGATGGTTCCCGGCTTCCAGCTGGAACTGGGTGCTGTTCAGGGTAGATTTCGTGTTCTTGGATGCCGCCAGAAAAGCATCCCCGGTGGCCGTGCATTTGAAGGACACAACGCCCATTTCGTGGTGCATATTTTTGTACTGGGCCTGCAATTCTTTTTTCTTCTCTTGGTTCATGTGTAAATTTCCAACTTTCCGCAAAATAATCCCGTTTCAGGCGTTTTGCCTTTTCGCCCATTCTTCCCGGCTGATGGAATACACCTTTGCAATGATGTTATCGGGATCATCGTCGCCCTCCATATTCTGCTTCATAGCTCCCGGCGGGCAGAAAGACCTCGTCTGCCGCCAGCGTTCCGGTCTGTCCCGGCGCGCCGCCCATCTTCACAAATACTTCCACCCACTGCCCGCATTTGGGACACTTCACTTCCGCCAAACGGGGCGTACCTTTTCCTTCCTGACAGCCTTTTATCAAGCTCATATCATCACCCGCCGCTTCTTTGCTTCAGCCCAGTCCTCTCTGGGCTGCCGTCCAGGATGTCCCTGGTCAATCCTGCATTCATTTTATCACACCCGGCAGATTCCGCAAAGCCTTTTCTTCGCTTTTTCGGACAATTTAAAAAGGAGCGGCCATATTTGGTCGCCCCTTTGCCGCCAACCGTCAGGTTCGGCGTTTTTAGATATCGTTTTTAGCCTGTGGCTGCGCATCCGTATCGGTGCTCAGCTCCCGATACGTCCGTACGATCACGAAAGCCGCTACCACAAATGTCAGCAGGTCCGCAGCCGGGAAAGAATACAGGACGCCGTCCAGGCCGAAGAATTTCGGCAGAAGCAGCGCAAAGCCCACGCCCAGCACAATCTCCCGGATCAGGGAAATGACCGTGGATGCCACTGCCTTGCCCACGGACTGCAAATAGATGAAGGTGCCCTTGTTCACCGTTGCCAAAGGCAGCAGGCACAGGTAGGTGCGGAAGCTCTTGACCGCGAAGTCGGTATAATACCGGCTCTCATTGGCGGCGCCAAAAATGCTGATGAGCTGCCGCGGGAACACCTGAACGATTACCAGCGCCACGATACCCACAGCCGCCTCCACAGCCAGCAGGTACGTAAACAGCGTCTTGGCTCGGTCTTTCCGTCTGGCGCCGATGTTGTAGCCCACCACGGGAATGCAGCCTGCCGCAGTGCCCACAGAAATGGAAATGACGATCTGGAAGAATTTCATGACGATGCCGATGACCGCCATGGGGATCTGGGCGTATTCCGCCTGGGCGAAAATGGGGTCAAGGGCAGAATATTTGCTCACCATGTTGTTGACAGCCGCCATAGAGAACACCAGAGAAATCTGGGACAGGAAGCTGGTCATACCCAGCGGCAGGTACTTTGCCATCAGTTCAGGATGCAGCTTGAAGCTGTCCTTATCCAGCTTCACCGCCTTCATGTGCAGCAGATACCAGGCCGACAGCACCGCCGTCAGGATCTGGCCCAGAACGGTAGCCACGGCCGCGCCCATCATGCCCCAGTGAAAGCAAAAAATGAAAATCGGGTCCAGGATGATATTGGCAATGGCGCCGGCCACGGTAGATACCATGGCAAACTTCGGGCTGCCGTCAGAGCGGATGATGGGGTTCATGGCCTGTCCGAACATGTAGAACGGAATGCCCACCGTGATCCAGAAGAAATATTCCTTCGCCAGCGCGTAGGTTTCCTCGTTGACCTTTCCGCCGAACAGGGTCAGGATAGGCTCCATGAAGATCAGGTACAGCACCATAATGACGATGCTGGAACCGATGGTGGCAATAACAGAGCTGCCAATGCTTCCGCCGGCTTTTTTTACGTCACCGGCGCCCAGGCTGATGCTGACAAAAGAACAGCAGCCGTCGCCGATCATAACCGCCACCGCCAGGGCCACAATGGTCAGCGGATACACCACCGTATTGGCGGCATTTGCCATAGGAGCCCAGATAATCCGCATTTGCGATGAAAATCTGGTCAACGATGTTGTACAGCGCCGCCACCAGCAGGGAAATGATGCAGGGAATGGCGTATTTTCGCATCAGCGCCCCGATTTTCTCTGTTTCCAGAAAGGAATTGGACTTGTGATCCATTTTGAATTTACCTCCAAAAATATAAAATGCGTGCGCCGAGCTGGATTTATGCCGCCTGGCTACACGCTGTTTGACAATATAAAAAAGTGCGTAAGTCTCGAAAATCCGGACTTACGCACTTGTGCTACTCGATGAAAATATGATATCACATTTCTTTCAGAAAAAGCAAGCGGGAATTTTGTACAGAGTTTCGGACTGAAATTCCAAACGGATTGGGGCATCGGACGAATTCTGAGGGGCCGAAGGCACCAAACTTCAAGCCGGACAGAAATCCGTTTATTCCACCTCATAAGGCCAATCCATGATCCCGCCGAATTCCCGGATGTTCGTATACCCCAGCTTAACCAAAATCTCCGCCGCCTTCTTGCTCCGGTTGCCGCTGCGGCAGTAGACCAGGATCAGCTGTTCCTTATCCGGCAGTTCTTCCCCTGCCCGGTCCTCAATCTCGGTGTTGGGGATCAGGACCGCACCGGGGATGTGGCTTTCGTCGTACTCTTCCTGGGTCCGCACGTCCAGGAGGATGTAACCCTCCGAGCTGTCCATAATCTCTTTGGCTTCCTCCGCCGTGATGTTCATAAATACCGCCTCCTGGCTGTTTTGCGTAGTTTGCCCGCAGGCAGACAAAAGCATCAGCATCAGAAGAAATAAAATCAGAATTTTCTTCATTTCATCGCCCTCCTTTTCCTGCTTGCGCTTTGTAAAAAACAGCGTTGGAACCGTTTTTCTTCCAACGCTGTTTTTGTTCGATTTAGCCGCCGTTGCGGATCTGCAGGAGCTTGACCTTCAGGTCGTTCTCCATCTTGGCCATTTCCATCTCTGCCGCAAGCCGCTTTGCCCGGCCTTCCTCCTGGATCTTCATCACATCGTCCAGCGTCTGGATCAGCTCGGCATTGGTCTTCTTCAGCGTCTCGATATCCACGATGCCGCGCTCGGCTTCCTTGGCAGTCTCTACGGATGCCATGTGCAGCTTCTCGGCATTCTGCTTCAGCAGCGCATTGGTAATGTCATTTACCTGACGCTGGGCCTGGGCGGCTTCCGTGGAGTGGGCAATGCCCAGGGCCAGAACCATCTGGTTTTTCCACAGGGGGATGGTGTTCATCAGCGTGGTCTGGATCTTTTCCACCATCACATTGTCGTTGTTCTGGATCATGCGGATCTGGGGAGCCGTCTGGATGGAAATGGTACGGGTCAGCTCCAGATCATGGATCTTCTTCTCAAAGCGGTTGCACTTGTCCGCAAGATCTCTGGCCGCCTGGGCGTCTTCCGCCAGACCGGTGAGCTTGGCCGTCTCTTCCAGATCCTTCAGCTTGCCTTCCCGCACCTCCTGCAGCTTCTGCTTGCCTGCCAGGATGTACATGGTCAGTTCCTTGAAGTAAGCCAGGTTCTGCTCATACATCTTGTCAAGAACCGCGGAGTCCTTGAGAAGGCGAACCTGATGCTGCTGCAGCGCGTCGCCGATCTTCGCCACGTTGACTTCTGCCTTGGCGTAGCGGTTTTTCATATTCTCCAGCTCGTTGACCTTCTTGCGGAAGAAGCCAAACAGGCCCTTGCTCTCCTCGGTGTCAAAGCCCTTCAGCTCGCCCACCACGTTTACGATCAGATCGCCCACCTCTCCCAGGTCCTGGGTGCGGACATTGGCAAGGGCGGCGTCAGAAAAATCCGCCATTTTCTTCTGGGTGCCTGCGCCGTACTGCAGGATCTGGGCGGTATTTTCCACATCGATCTTGGCGGCAAAGTCGGAAACCATTTTCTGCTCTTCGGCAGTCAGCACCGGCTCGGCGATCTTGGGCTGCTGCATTTCTTTTTCCTCAGCAACGGCCAGTTGGGGCGCGCGCTCCAGTTCGGGCTCCAGCGTCAGGCTGGGGACAGCGGGGGTGGCTTCTGTAAATTGCTTAAATTCAGCGTCCATAGTCAATCTCCTGTTTTTTCAAATATATTTTCACAAGTTCTGCTGTTTCTTCATTTTGGAAAGCTCGTCCTCCGTCAGGCCCTCCTGGGCAAGCAGGGTCTTGAGGACGGTAATATCGCTGGAAACATCCATTGCGGTATCCTGGAACACAGAGTCCAGCAGCTTCTCAAAGGCCAGATTCAGGGTATCCAGCGTGGCTTCGATCTCCCGTTTGGAAGCCTGGATCGTCTCGCCCTGAACGGGCTGGGCATCCATGTCCGCATAAGCGTTCAGGAGCTTGACCGTCATGGGAAGGTAATAATCCATCATCTTCTTCAGATCGGGAACGATCTCCGGATGGGCCTCTGCCCGTTCAAAGATCTTCCGGACGATGGTCTCCATGCGGTCGATCTTTGCGGAAATCTCTTCTCCGGGGATAATATCGTTGCACCTGCGGATCTCGGCAATAAAGGCATTTCCCCGGTTCAGGACCTCCTGCACCTGGGGCGCCTGGGAAGCGGCGGCCTTTTGGGTTCTGTCCGCATCGGCGGCTTCCTGACGCTGACGCTCCTCCAGCTGCAGCCTGCTCTGCTCATAATACCGGTACGTCTCGTCGCTGGTGATGAGACAGGTCTCCTCCTTATCCAGATGGCCCTCCAGGAACAGGCCCTGGTGGATCATCTGCCGCAGCTCTTTGCGGACAAAGTTCACATTTTTGCCCACACTGCGGGCCAGCTTTTCCAGCGTACAGTAGGTCTTCTGGCCCAGCGCTTTCTGGTATGCCTTAAAACGGCTGATTTTTCCCAGCCCGTCAATACCGCTGCACAGCAGCCACACGCCGCCGCCAAAGCCGCCCGTGGATAACACCAGCGGAAACAGGGTGCCCTCCGCAAACAGCAGGATCATGCTCGCAACAAGAAGCAAAAGCGTAAAGCAGGAAAGCATACTGCCGCCGACGATCTTCAGGATACCCCGGGCGGTCCTGCCGTTGGTCCTGCCGTAAAGGGCGGGAAGATTTCTCCGCTCCACCACAGGCGAATAAGTTTTCTCCTGATAACGGGCCTCCGCGCGGGAAGTGCCGTCCATTGCCTTGCGGACAGCTTCACTGCCCACATCCATAGCCCGGTCCACCACCTGCCGGATGGTCTGATTCAATTTCTGATAATCGTGGGAATTGATGGCCCGGTCCACAATATCCTCGATATTGCGCCCCAGATCTTCCCAATCCTGATTGTAACGCGCCATAAGATCCTCTCCAGATAATAGTTCTTCTATTATAGCGTTATCTGACAAAAAAAACAAGCGATCTGCAAAAAATAGCCGTTCTTTCCCGGAGGAATGCCCCATGGATAGCTGCGGCAAATGCAGAAGTCCTGCACCACCGCATCATTTCGCTGGAAATTCCCCGCTGATTAGGAGCAAACCGGACAATTTCCAAATATTACAGCTTGCAAAATAGTTACAAATCAGTTACAATCCTTTTGTCCTCGCGAGACAAATACTTAACAGGAGGTTAGCAAGATGTTCTTCTTTGATTGCAACACCAACTGCGGATCTAATTGCTGCTCTATTTGGCAGATCCTCAGCCAGCTGTGCGGTTTCGGCTGCTAATGCAGCTTCCCTTTGCGATCCCGCTTTTACGCGGGATCGCTTTTTTATTTTCCTTAAGGAGGCAACAACATGCGAAAGCTGTTTTCAATGATTCTTACCACGGCCGCACTCATCCCTGTACTTCTGATCAACGCATCCGCCGCGACACACACCGTCGTCTCCGGCGACACCCTGTGGAAGCTGGCAGTCAAATACGAAGTCGGCATCAGCGAACTCAAAAGCGCCAACCCTCAGATCCAGAATTTTGACCTGATCTACCCCGGCCAGGCCATCAACATCCCCACCCTGGATTCCGGCGTTACCAGCTTTGAGCAGGAAGTCATCCGGCTCGTCAATGAGATCCGGGCAGAGAACGGCCTGAAGGCCCTGACCTACGACTGGGAGCTGAGCCGCGTAGCCCGCTACAAGTCTCAGGACATGAAGGACAACAAGTATTTCTCCCACACCAGCCCCGTCTACGGCACGCCGTTCCAGATGATCAAGAACTTCGGCATTTCCTACCGCAGTGCCGGTGAAAACATTGCCAAGGGCTATTCCACGCCCCAGGCGGTGGTCAACAGCTGGATGAACTCCTCCGGCCACCGGGCCAATATTCTGAACGCGAATTATACCCATATTGGCGTCGGTTATGTTGCCGGCGGCAATTATTGGACGCAGATGTTTATTGGTAAGTAATACTGATTTTTAATTAAACAGCCTAATTATCCAATCTCTACCAGTAATGCTGGAAACAGTCTGATTTGAGAGTGAACAGATGGTGTCAGAGAGACGATCCATGACTTTGCTAAGTGTCGCAAACACTTCATTACGAAATC
>JAXJGV010000045.1:0-22726 GCA_036300205.1 Oscillospiraceae bacterium | reverse complement strand
GACTGGGTCCAGCTTAGCTATGCCATGGATACACCGGTGCAATATGTGGCTGATTTGTGTGGATTTTCCACCAGCTATTTCATGAAGCTGTTCAAGGATCTGATGGGCACGGGATTTACCGCTTACCTGAATAATTACCGGTTGGAGCTGGCTGCATATCAGCTTGCTGTTGAGGATCTGAATGTGATTGAAGTGGCATCAAACTGTGGTTTTCACAACCATTCCTATTTCACCCGGGCCTTCGTGAAAAAATACGGCATGACCCCAGTGAAATACCGGAAATCATGTCAGCACCGGTAAACATACAAAACGGGTAGCCATTGACTGCTTGAATAGCTTGGAAGTCACGAAATACTTACGGATAAAGCCAACGCTAGAACGCTCAGGCGCAGTATTGCACGAAAGAACTCCATATATACAGGGACCAACCATTTCGGTTGGTCCCTTTGCCATTTATGTGTAAATGATCTCTGCGTTGATAATTTCTTCTGCCTGGTTACGGATACTATTCATAGCACCCACCCAGGCCATTTGATCCTGCGCCTTTAGCTGCTAGGTGATGCCTTCCTTTTCAGCCAGTTGCTTCACCAGCCGATCAAACAGTTCCTTTGCCCGGTTGTCGATCTTCGCAAGGTGGCTGTTCAGCTTGCCGCTGATCAGCAAGGTGGTAAAAAGTGATCTGCGATGCTCTTTGATGTACCGAAGATGCTTCCTGCCCACATTCCGATAGGCTGGGTATCTTCTTCGTCCAGTACCAAACAAGGGATGTAATAGTCACCCTGCAACTCATACCAAAGACCATTTTGCTCGTTATAAATGTACTTTTCCATTATGTAATCCTCCAAGATTTTTATATTCGCACATATGTCACAAGTTCCCGATTGCCACACTCTGTTATATCGTTTTATCAGATTTTCCTTCCCTTGTTTTTGCCCTTATGGGGTGTCATAGACAAGGTAAACATAAGTGAAAGCATATAATGGGATAAGGTGAGCAAACTGCGAAAAACCATTGCAGCGCAACGGTTTAGGAGGATTTTGATAATACCCTATGGAGGGCAATAACAGCATTAGATTTTTACAAATTCAAATTGGAATTTGTCAATCTATTTCTATCTTATCACACGAAATCAAATTATACAAGAACAGGCACAACGATTGGATTCGCTGTGCCTGTTAACTGTCTTATGATGCCCGCCCTTTCGGCTGGGATTTTCCTTATTCCAGTACATGCTCCAGACCCATCTGCAAAATGGTCTTCACATGGTCGTCCGCCAGGGAATAGAGGATGTTCTTGCCCTCCCGGCGGAATTTGATCAGCTGCATCTGCTTCAGGATGCGAAGCTGGTGGGAAATGGCGCTCTGGCTCAACTCCACCTTTTCGGAAATGTCCGTCACGCACATCTCCTGCTCGGCCAGCAGGAACAAAATGTGCACCCGCGTGGAATCGGCGAAGCCTTTGAACAGTTCACCAATAAAGTCCATGATTTCTTTTTCGGGAATTGCCACTCCGGACACCTCCTTTGCGTTTCTGGTATTTTACCGTATTTTTCCCAAATATGCAACCTTTTATTTTTCCATCGCGTGCTGCAGCGCCCTGGCAACGGGCAGCATGGCCTCCGGGCGCAGCTTTTCAACTTTGCGGTCATAGGTCAGCAGGCCGTTGATCTCATCCTCCACATCGCTGACCTGGGTGTAGATGGCGGCGCACAGGCCGTTTTCGATGCAGGGAACGATCTCGTCCAGGTACAGCTTCTTTACCGCCTCATTCAGCGCGTCCAGGGTCTCACAGCCGCCATAGCCGTAGGTCTTGTCGGGATTGAAGACATGTCCTTCCGCCTTGTAGGTCTTGCCGCCGAACTCGGACAGCACCAGGGGTTTTGCGCCGTCGCCCTTGATTTTGACTTTTTTGAAATACACATGGCGGCTGTCCACGTCGGACCTCTCCCGGCGGAACCAGCCGGAGGTGGAATCAAGGAAACGGGTGTCGTCCAGTGTGCGGAACCAGTCGAAAACATTGTCGCTGTCGAACTGGCCCCAGCCTTCGTTGAAGATCGTCCAGTAACAGATGCTGGGATGGTTTTTCAGCTGATTCACCGCCGCTTCCGCAGTCTCCTTGAATCGGCGGCGGGAGGTCTCGTCCGCGTGCCGGTTTTTGTCGTCCAGCTTCTGGATGCCCACGGTGGGTAAAGCGGTGTCGTGGAAGAATTGATAATTGCTGTTGTTCACCATGTCCTGCCAGACGATCACGCCCAGCTTGTCGCACTGGTAGTAGAATTCCTCCGGCTCCACCTTGATATGCTTGCGCAGGGTGTTGAAGCCCAGCTTTTTCATGGCCAGGATGTCATCGGCATAGCACGCAGGCGCGGCGGGAGTGAAGATACCGTCGGGCCAATAGCCCTGGTCCAGCAGGCCGTGGAAGAAATAGGGCTTACCGTTCAGGCACAGCCGGGGGTAGTTTCCGACTTTTTTGATTTCCAGCGTGCGGATGGCGAAGTAGGATTCCACCTTGTCCTCCCCTGCTTCCAGGGTAAATTCGTAAAGATACGGGTCTTCCGGGCACCAGAGACGGGGATTTTCCGGAGAAATCGTGACTTTTCCGTGGGCTAACGCGAACTCTCCCAGGCCCGCCACCGTCACAGTGCCGGGAAGGTCTTTGCCGATGTCGATGGTGACGGAGGTCCCCCGGTTTTCGATGCTCAGTTTTTCAATATAGGTCTCGGGCACGCTTTCCAGCCACACGGTCTGCCAAATGCCGGAGACCGGGGTATACCACATGCCGCCGCGCTTCCTTGTCTGCTTGCCATAGGGGAAGGACTGGTCCCGCAGATCGTCCACGCAGCGGATGACCAGTTCGTTTTCCGTTTTCAGCGCCTCCGTAATGTCCATCGTGAAGGCCTCGTAGCCGCCCTCATGATGGCCCACGTGGCTGCCGTTGACAGAAACGTCCGCGATCTGGTCCGCCGCGCCGATATGCAGCAGGACCCGGCCCTGGCTGAAGCCTTCCGGCAGGACAAAGCTGCGGTGATACCACAGGGGAACCCCTTCGCCAAAATGCTCCTTCACGCCGGAGAGCTGGGATTCCGGGCAGAAGGGCACAAGGATGGTTTTGTCGAAAGTTTCGGGTTTGGTTTCGGAAACCGCAAAATCCCAGTTTCCGTTCAGATTCAGGAAAGAATCCCGCTTCATCTGCGGCCGGGGATACACCGTCCAGGGGGTGCCGGTGAGGGTTTCCCCATGGCGGGTAGAAAGCTCTTGCAGCATAATTATCTCCTTTCACTTATGCACACCGCAAGGCGGGGGCAAGCCCCCCGCCCTACATTACTGCTTCTGATTTTTTCTGAACAGCGGGATCAGTACGAACCACACAAAAATGGCCGCAAAGAAAGCCACCAGGAAGATATTCTCGTTGGGGATAAAGGACGTGGTGCCGTCGTCGTTGATGATGGTCTGGGCGTTTTTCAGCACCGCCGCACCGATGGCGGGGCCAATGACGCCGGGGATCAGCACCTGGGCAAAAATCCGCAAGCCCTGGAACATGCCGCACTTATTCTCCGGGGTATGGGTGCGCACCTTGGCGCCCAGCATGGCCCCGGTGCCTAAGTAACCGCACATCATGATCAGACTGCCGATAAATACCGGGACGGTACCGCGGCAGAAATAGAGGATGAGATACCCCGCCATCAGCATCACCAGCGTGGGAACGATGGCGGTCCGGAATCCCTTCCGGTCATAAACCTTTCCATAAAGACCGGTAAATACCGCCGCGATCACGATGGCGGGAGCAAAAATCAGCACATAATTGTCCAGCCCCAGAGTCACCGTATAGTACAGGATCAGATACGGCATAAAGATCTGGATGGAGATGTTGAACACCGCCACGGCGGCCAGTGTGTAGTACAAAGAAGCATTGCTTTTTACCACGCCGGGGCGGAAGCCATAGAAAATGTTGGCGAAATAGTTCTGATTTTCCCCGGTTTCCATGGGAACGTCCCGGATCAGCCAGATGCCCGCCACACCGATGGCGATGACCGCGATGCCGATGATATTGAAAATCGTCACCCAGCTTTCCGGCAGGTTCAGGTCAAAGCCCATAAATCCGCCGAAAACCACCAGAATGGCGATCAGCGGCATCATGGCGTTAATGCCCTCGATGCTGCCCCGGTTGGTATCGTCGGACACATCCGTCAGCCAGGCATTGAAGCAGGCGTCGTTGGCAGAAGAACCGAAAAAGGTCATGACGCAGTCCATGAGGATGGTCAGGCTCACGCCCACGGAAGCGGCAGACGCCGCGCCGGGGAACAGGGCGTTGATCACGTCCATGCGGATCAGACTGAAGCTCCAGATGCTGATGCCCCAGGCGATGTAACCGCCGCAGATGAAGATTTTCCGTTTGCCCACTTTATCGGACAGCGCGCCGATGAGCAGGGTGGTCACCGTAGCCGCAATGGCCGACGCCGCCACCATGGCGGAGATGGCTTCCGCGCTGGCGTGGAACATTTTGTAGATGAACACGTTGAAATACATGTTCTCCACCACCCAGGCCACCTGCCCCGTCAGGCAGAAGATCACCAGGGCCAGGTAGAAGCGCCCGTTTCGTTTGGTCTTTTCCATAAAAGTACCGCCTTTCCGCGTCTGTCTATATGGTAAATTTACCACACAGGAAAGGGGGTGTCAAGGCTGCCATAAAGAACGCCTATGGGGGGCGGCGTTTCACCCATGCAGATTTCACAATTTTATGTCAACAATTTCCTTCGACATTTTCTTTTAAGATTTTATGAAAACACTTTGCAAATGCGAAGAATTGTGTTATAGTATACAGAGTTTAATATGACTACTTATGCGCAAATTTCGAAAGAGGCGATTGTAATATGCAAGACTTATCCAAAATCTCCGTAGTCCTGCCCTCTCTTGATCCGGATGAAAAGCTCATTGCCGTGGTAGACGGATTGCTTGAATACGGTTTCTCCGACATCATCCTGGTCAACGACGGCAGCAAGCAGGAAAACCTGCACTACTTCACTGATCTGGCGGCCCAGCATCCGGAAATCCACCTGCTGCACCACGAGGTCAACAGGGGCAAGGGCGCTGCCCTGAAAAACGCCTTCCGCTACTTCCTGGAAAACCGTCCCGACGGCTTAGGCGTCGTCACTGTGGACGGCGATAACCAGCACCATCCCGCTGACACCCGTGCCTGCTGCGAGCACATGCTGGAAACCGGACACGCCGTTCTGGGCTGCCGGGATTTTAACCAGCCGGATGTCCCCTCCCGGAGCCGCTTCGGCAACCATACCACCTCCATGGTCTTCAAGATCTTTGTGGGCATGACCATCTCCGATACCCAGACCGGCCTGCGGGCGCTGCCCCGGGATGTGGTGGAGCGGCTGATCGATGTTTACGGCGACCGGTTCGAATACGAAACCAACATGTTGCTGGCTTTCAAGACCAAGGGCATTGACTTCGACGAGGTCAAGATCCGCACGGTGTACATCGAAGAAAACAAGAGTTCCCACTTCCGGGTGATCCACGATTCCTGGCGGATCTACAAGCTGATCCTGGCTCACTTCTTTCGCTACACGCTGAGCTCTCTGACCAGCGCCATTGTGGACACCGTGGCCTTTTCCTTTCTGAGCTGGGCGCTGCCGCTGAGCGGCTTCGCCCTGACCGCTGCCGCAGGCATCACCGCCCGTGTGGTCTCCTCCCTGCTGAATTTCTTTATGAACCAGAAGCTGGTTTTCAAAACCAATGTGGACACCAAAAAAGCCATGCTTCGCTACTACTGCCTGGCCCTGCCCCAGATGGCGGCCCAGGTGCTGCTGACCCAGGGTGTCTACGCCCTGTTCGGCATTCCTGACAGCGCCAACGGCCTGCGTACCCTGCTCTACGCCATCGTCATGACCGTGCTGTATTTCCTTAGCTACATGATCCAGCAGCGCTGGGTCTTCGCACCGCAAAAATCCAAATAAGAGGTTGAGAGTATGAGCAAAATGAATCGTACCCCCGAAATTGACGAAGAAAACGTCAATGTGGCTGCCAAGCAGCCCAAGAAAAAGAAGAAAGGCAGCGGCCTGCTGGGCCGGATCATCCGCCGTTTCTTCCTGCTGCTGTTCACCATCGTGATCCTGGTGGTGGCAGCCCTGGTTCTGGTCCTGAACCTGATCTTCAACGGCCCCTCCCCCGCCGCGCAGGAAGTCCTGACCATGTCCCTCATCGAGGCCAGCGCCACGAAGTGGGTGCCTGCCCTGTTCATCGGCGAAGAGCGTGTGGCTGAGATCCAGGCCAGCGACGGTACCGAGCTGACCGAGGAAGTCACCGACACCTCCAAGGTGGTCATCCAGAAGAACAACGCCCTGAGCAGCACCAATGATGAATGGGCCAAGTACCCCGACGGCATCCGCATCGAGAGCTACTCCGGCGATACCTACAACGCCCACATTATGATCATCCGGGATCCCTCCCAGGTCTATATGGGCACCTCCACCGAAAAGTACTCCACCTCTATCCCCGGCAAGCGTATTACCGAAGTCATGGAATCCAGCACGGATGTGATCGCCGCCATCAATGCCGGCGCCTTCTTCGATGACGGCACCGCCAGCTCCACGGTAGGCTCCTATCCCCTGGGCCTGGTCATGTCCAACGGCAACTGCGTCTGGACCAGCGGCAAGCAGCCCGGCCTGGAAGGCTTCGCCGGCTTCAACGAAGACGACATTCTGGTGGTCTCCAAGACCAACCTGACCCAGGCTCAGGCTGAAGAAAAGGGCATCCGCGACGGCTGCTGCTTCGGCCCCGCCCTGATCATCAACGAAGAGATCAACATGGAAGCCTACAATACCAACTCCGGCTTTAACCCCCGTACCGCCATCGGTCAGCGGGCTGACGGCGCTGTCATCTTTGTCTGTATCGACGGCCGTCAGGCAGGTTCCATCGGCGGCACCTATGCCGACATCATCAATATCATGGTGGAATACGGCGCTGTCAACGCCTGCAACATGGACGGCGGCTCCTCCTCCGTTATGATGTACCGCGATACCACCGGCCGCTACGGCACTGCCGGCGAGACCGTCATGATCAACAACTATTCTCTGCTGCAGTCTCAGCCGAGACGTATGCCGAACTACTGGCTGGTTCGGTCTTCCAATTAAGGGAGGTGTAAGCCATGAAGAAAGATAATTTCAATAACGATCTGCCCGAATCCACCCCGGAAGAGAAGCCCTTTTCCTTCAACGACCTGGATCTGGGCCTGGATTTCGACCTGAGTTTCCTGGACGATATCGACGAAACCGTCCTGGAAGAGGAAGCTCCCGCAAAGAAGCCTGCGGCTCCCAAGGAAGTTCCCGCCAAGAAACCCGCCGCGGAGCAGAAGAGCGCCCCCGCCAAGAAGGCATCTCCCGCGCAGAAGGATGTTCCCGGGAAAAAGCCCGCATCCGCTCAGGGCGCCGCCGCCGGGAAAAAGGCTGCCCCTTCCCAGAATGCCGCGGCAAAGAAAGCCGCCCCCGCGCAGCCTGCCGCCAAGGCCCCCGCTAAGAAACCGCCCGTTCCTCAGGAAGAGCCTGTGAAGAAAAAGAAGAAAGGCCCCCGCATGGGCGGTGTGATCTTCTACACCCTGTACTTCATGTTCATCCTGATCTTCTTCCTGGGTACTTATCTGGGCCTGCAGTGGCTCCACGGCTGGCTCAATGACTACGAGCAGGCCCAGCCCACTGTCAAAGCACAGCAGGTCTTCACCCAGCTGTTCACCAGTCCCAACTGGGGCGACCTGTATGACGCCGCCGGGGCTCAGGACTCCCCCTATGAAGGCAAGGAAGAATACGTCGCCTACATGGAACAGCTGGTCAGCGGCCGTGCCCTGACTTATGAGGAAACTTCCGCCGGTCTGTCCGGTGACAAGAAGTACGTTGTCCGCCTGGACAATGTGAAAGTCGCCTCCTTTACCCTGGTGGACAAGAACAAGGTCGGCACCACCGTCAGTCTGGAGAATCTGGAAAACATCGGCGACATCCCCGACTGGCAGCTGGGCGCCGTGGAAGTATTCTTCGAGCGCGAAGGTACTTACCTGATCGAAAAGCTGGACGGCCACACCGCCTACGTCAACGACGTGGCCCTGGATGACAGCTTCACCATTCAGATCGCCACCACCAAGGCTGCGGAATACCTGCCCGAGGGCACCACCGGTTTCAGCATGTGCACCCAGCAGGTCACCGGCCTGATGAGCCTGCCCACCGTCACCATTTTTGACAAGAGCGGCAACCAGATGGAGGTCACCTACGACGAGACCACCCGCACCTTCACCGAGCGCACCGAAAGCAACACCATGTCCGACGAGGAGAAGGAAGTCGCCCTGAAGGCCGCTGAAACCAACTGCCTGTGGATGATCGAGGAAGTTACCGACCGCGGCACCGTTGCCAAGTATTTCGATCCTTCCTCCGATGCCTACAACGAGATCGTCAAGACCACCGAGCTGTGGATGCAGAACCACGGCGCTTATGAATTCCTCAACGAAACCGTCACCAATTACGCCCGCTACACCGAAGACATCTTCTCCATCAAGGTCTCCATGGATCTGAACGTAGCCCGTACCGACGGTTCCATCAAGACCTGGCCCTATGAACGTACCCTGTTCTTCCAGAAGAGCACCAGCGGCAATTGGCTGTGCTTCAAGGCCACCAACGTGGATGTGTCCCAGCCTGTGGGCAAGGTTCGCCTGACCTTCATGCAGGGCGACACCCAGATCCATACCGATTTCTACAGTACCGACGCGGATGAGATCATCACCCCCATCATTCCCGTTCCCGACGGCCAGGTCTTCACCGGCTGGGTCACCGTCAGTGAGAACGAAGAAGGCGCTACCGTTTACAACCTGGAGTTCCAGCCCGATGCCACCACCGGCAAGGTCTCCATCCCCGACGGAACCAGCCTGAAGCCCATGACCCTGTACGCCCTGTTCCAGAACGCGGACGAGGCCCAGGAGATCACCGTGGTGGATGTGCCCGCCGAGACTTCCGCCCCTGAAACTGTCCCCGCAGAGACCGTGGCTGAGACCACGGCTCCTGCGGAAACCGCCGCCCCCGAAACCACAGAAGGAGCGTAACCTATGACTGAACTTTTAAGAAGCCTGGCGCTGTCTTTTGACCTGCCTATCCTGGACTGGATCCAGGCACACCTGCAGTCCGGATTCCTGGACACGGTTATGCCCATCATCACCCTGTTCGGTGAAGGCGGCATCTTCTGGATCGCCTGGGCTGTGATCCTGATCCTCATCCCCAAGACCCGCAAAACCGGCCTTGGCATGGGCTTTGCCCTGATTATGGGCCTGCTGGTCTGCAACGTGACCCTGAAGCCCCTGGTGGCCCGTATCCGGCCCTATGATTTACAGGCAGAGCTTGGCGTTACCATCAACCTGCTGATCAATGCCCAGCATGACTTCTCCTTCCCCTCCGGCCACACCATCGCTTCCTTCGAAGCCGCCGTGGTGCTGCTGAAGAACAGCAAGAAGATGGGCATTCCCGCCATGATCATCGCCATTCTGGTCACCTTCTCCCGGCTGTACCTGTACGTCCACTATCCGACCGACGTGCTGGTCTCCATCGTCCTGGGCACCCTGTTTGCCTTCATCGGAGACTGGCTGGCAGGCAAGGTCGCTCCCAAGCTCGCCCCTAAAAAGCGCGGCAAGTTTGAAGCCTGAAATTACAGAAAAGTACCGCAGTTCTTTCGAACTGCGGTACTTTTTTCGTCTCAATGCCGCCTGCTGTTTGGGCCGCAAAAGAAGGTACTGAGGAAACGGCGCATCCTGAGCGAGCGCCATCGATACGCTTCTGCAGCAGGTCACTGCGCAGATCCTTCGGCTCAACTTCGTTTCGCTCAGGATGAAGTTTGTCCAATGCAAACGTTAAGGGAGGGGAAAGACCCTCCCTTATGGTTGTCATTTACTTACTATGGGCACATTTCCCGTTCAGCCGCTCGCACATGACGATCATCAGCACATTGATCGCTCCCAGGTACACCGGCAGCAGACCCGCGCCCAAATGGTTGGCGATCAGGCCGAACAGAGGCGGCATGGCACAGGTGCCGATGTAAGCGCTGGCCATCTGGACACCGATGAGGGCCTGGGAGTTTTCCTCGCCAAAATGTTCGGGGGTGGAATGGATCACGCAGGGATAGACCGGGGCACAGCCCAGTCCAATGAGCAGCAGGCCGGCCATGGCCGCAAGGTTGCCGACAGGCAGCAGCATAATGACGATACCCAGAAGGATGATCCCCTGCCCCAGCCGGATCATGTTGGTGTCGTTGAGCTTGTAAGTAATAAAGCCGCTGAGGAACCGTCCGAAGGTGATGCCCAGCACAAACAGGCTGGCCAGGCTGGCGGCGGTCTCCTCATCCAGTCCGTTGTGCATGACCAGATAAGAGCTGCCCCACAGCATACAGGTCTGTTCCAGGGCACAGTAGCAGAAGAACGCCAGCATCACTTCCTTCGCGCCGCCGATGGAAAGGATCTGCTTCATGGTCAGAGCCGCGGTTTTGCCGCCTTCTTCCTTTTGCTCCTCCCTGCGCTGTTTCCACAGGGGCAGGCTCAGGAACAGCACCGCCGTCAGAACGATCTGCAGCAGGGAAATGATCCGGTAGCCCATGTTCCAGCCCAGGCCTCCGGTCAGGGCCGCGCCCATGATGTACGGCCCGATGCTGGCGCCCAGGCCCCACATGCAGTGCAGCCAGCTCATATGGCGGCTGGCATAGTGCAGGGCCACATAGTTGTTCAGGCTGGCGTCCACGCTGCCCGCACCCAGTCCGTAGGGAATGGCCCACAGGCACAGCTGCCAGTATGCGCCGCTGACGGAGAAGCCGAACAGCGCCACAGCCGTCATGCCCACGCTGATGGCCGTGACCTTGCCGGTTCCCAGCCACTTGGTCAGCCGGTCCGACTGCAGGCTGGAAATGATGGTGCCGATGGCAATAATCATGGAAATACCGCCGGCATAGGACACCGGCACGCTGAATTCCTGACACATGGTAGGCCAGGCCGCGCCCAGCAGCGCGTCGGGCAGTCCCAGGCTGATGAAAGACAGATAAATGATCGCCAAAAGAAGATGTACCATATTGCTTTCCTCCTGTTTGTTTGCTATGATTATACCAGCGCACATAAGAAAGTGTTATGCCGAAACCGTCGTTTTTCTATGATAAAACCGTCATAATGGAGGTTCCTATGGCTCTGTCGGAATGCAATACCACCGTAGATAAAAACGGCCGTGAGCTGGTCACCCACGGCACCACCGCTTTTCCCATCGCCTGTTATCAGGACGATTTCCGCAAAATGGACGTTCCCTGGCATTGGCATGAGGAGTGGGAAGCTGCCGTTATCACCCAGGGCAGCTGCGTTGTGGCCGCGGGAAACCACAAAGTCACGCTTCATGCCGGGGAGGGCTTTTTCATCAATTCCGGCGTTCTCCACGGCTGCTGGGACGTGACGGGCAGCGGCTGCATGTTCCACTCTCTGGTCTTTCACCCCCGGCTGGTGGGCGGCAGCCTGGACAGCGTCTTCCACCAGGGCTATGTGCAGCCCCTGCTGGACAATCCCGGCCTGGAATTTGTCACCTTGCGTTCCGGCATTCCCTGGCAAAAGCAGGCTCTGGAGGCCGTCGAGGACGCCTGGCAGCATTGTGTCCGGGAAGCGGACGGGTATGTCTTCCGGGTTCGGGCCGCCCTTTCCGAGCTGACTGCGCTTCTGTGCGGCAACATCCCCTGCGCCGCCCCGCTTCCGGGCAGCAAGGCCCTGCGGGATGCCGAGCGCATCAAAACCATGCTCAGCTACATCCACGACCATTACGGCAGTGAGCTGTCCACCCGGTCCATCGCCGCCAGCGCATCCATCAGCGAAAGCGAGTGCCTGCGCTGCTTCCGTGCCACCATCGGCACTACGCCCATCCAGTATTTGAAACAGTACCGCATCCAGCAGGCCGCCCGGCTGCTGGCGGAAACCAGGGAAAAAGTGTCCGAGATCGCCGAACGCTGCGGTTTTCAGGACATGAGCTACTTCACCCGGGCGTTCCGGGAAGAAAAGGGCTGTGTGCCTACCCAATACCGAAAAAAAGCCATCCCCTAAAGTCAATGCCATTCAGTCAAATCTATAGGGCGGAGGCACGCCTCCGCCCTATAGGATTCGGAATTCTCTTAATGGTATTGCCCCTGAGGGTTGGCTTTTGCATTATTCAAAGTGCCGCTTGACCATCCGGGACTTGGAGAACTGGATGATCTGGCTGGTATACAGGCCCCAGTTGCCGGAGATCACGAAGGCAATGACGCAGACGTAGGAAAACAGGTAAATGTTGGCACTGCCGAACATCTCGATGCTCAGCACAATGGCGGCAATGGGGCTGTTGGTGACACAGCAGAACAGGCCCACCAGCGCCAGAGCCGCCGCAAGGCCCGGGTCCATGCCCATCAGACCGCCCAGACAGCAGCCGAAGGTCGCGCCGATACAGAAGGTGGGTACGATCTCGCCGCCTTTGAAGCCTGCGGAAAGGGTCACCGCGGTAAAGAGCATTTTCATCAGGAAATCATACCAGTCCGCTTCCCCGCCGACCGCTTTCAGGGCCATATCCATGCCCGCGCCGCTGTAACGAAAATCCCCCACAAGCAGCGTCAGGACGATGATGGCTGCGCCGCCTACCAGAATACGGGTCCGGCGGTCGGGCCATTCTCTGGCGGCAAAATGCTCCGCGGTGTGGAAGAACGCGCACATGACGATGCCCAGAACACCCACCAGCACCGCCAGGACCAGCGCCTGCCAGTTGACCGTGAAGGTGAAAGCCACGGTGTCGTTCAAAAAGAACGTCTCCGCATGGACGCCCAGAGCCGCCGACACACGGCTTGCCATGAATGCCGCCAGATAGCACGGCAGCAGCGCCGGGGAGAAGATGGTTCCCACGGAAGCAAACTCCATACAGAAAAACGTAGCCGTCAGGGGCGTGCCGAACAGGCCCGCAAACACCGCGCTCATGCCTGCCATGATCAGAACGGTGCGTTCATTTTCGTTCAAACGAAGCACCTGGGCCAGTTTGGAGGCCACGCTGCCGCCCAGCTGCAGCGCCGCGCCCTCCCGGCCCGCACTGCCGCCGAACAGGTGGGTAATGGCTGTGGAGGCAAAAATGGCCGGGGCCACCTCCTGCCGGACGGACTCGCCGTTGAGGATGGCGTCGATAATCTCATTGGTGCCCCGGTTGTCGGTGAGTTCAAACAGCCGGTAGATGCCGATGGACAGCAGGCCGCCCACCGGAAGCAGGAACACCAGCCAGGGATATTCCCCCCGCACATCCGTCACGAAATGCAGGGCATAATGGAACACCGTGCCGAGCAATCCGCCGATGCCGCCCATCAGCACCCCCAGCAGGCCCCATTTCAGGAAGATTTTCCAGTATTTTTCCGGATGGTGCATTTTATCCAGCCAGACCATGGTATCGCTTCTTTCTTTTTCAGATACGCATATTCTAGCAGATTTTTTCACAGTTGGCAACATGGTTATGGAAGCCCGTTGATCTCCGTCATCAGGTGCATCCCCACTGTCAGGCCGTGGGAAAAGGCTAGCTGTTCATATTCCAGGCAAATGTCACAGACCGTATAAAATACCGTATCAGACTCCTCATTGGTAAGTCGCTCCAGCAGATGGCTGACCTGTTGGAATCCCTGGCGAATTTTTTCATTGCTGATAGGGTTAGATTCTGTGTAAGTCCTGTGCAGCATTTCCAATATGGATTCAAAATCACCCTCATGACAGCTGACCGGGTGGGTGTCAAGATAATCGTAGACTTGGATGGCGCTAATGGACATAGACCATTCCTCCTAATTCCGTCACATATTTGTGTCATTCATTATGGCACAAATATGTGTCTTTGTCAACACTATTTTCATTCATCTGTTACCATATAGGTGGTGATAAAATGGAAACATACGAAATTCTTAGAGGCCTCAGAGAAGATCGGGATTTGACACAACAGGAACTTGCTGACTTTCTGAAAATAGGTCGAACCATGTACCGCAGATATGAAACCGGTGCGACAGATATCCCTGTCCGTCACCTAAAGTCACTTTGCCTTTTCTATGGTATTTCATCGGACTATGTGTTAGGGCTACCCGGTGGACTCCCCTATGGTTTAAGTAAAACAAAATAGCATTCGAATAAGGGTTACCGTGCCTGTACACGTACTGGCCCGCAATGACAGGAAAGTCGAAGGATCTGTGCATCAATGTTGCCGATAAAGGTATCGATCGTGCGCAGATCCTTCGACTCGCTTGGCTCGCTCAGGATGACAAATTTGTTAGCTTTCTGCATTATTTTTCTGTTCATGGGCAAATGTTAAGGGAGGGTCAAGACCCTCCCCTACGAAACGGATATTTTACAGCGGCAGAAACGCGGCGGCCACCGCCCCCACGATGGCGGGCAGCAGGTTTGCCACTTTGATCTTTTTGCCCCAGACCAGATTGATGCCCACGCAGAAGATCAGAACATTGCCCACCAGGGACAGGTTCGCCAGGGCGGCATCGGTCATGAGAGGCTTTACAAGCCCCGCCAGGGCGGTGATGCTTCCCTGGAACACCGCCACGGGAATGGCGGAGAAAACCGCTCCCTTGCCCAGGGAACAGCTCATGACCATAATGATGATCAGGTCCAATACCGCCTTGGTTGCCAGGATGGAATAATCCCCCGTGATGCCGTCCTGGATGGAGCCGACGATGGCCATAGCGCCGATACACACCGTCAGGGACGCGGTGACGAAAGCGTTGACGAAGCCCTTATCCCTGGCGTTCCCGGACTTGACCTTCAGCCACTCGCCGAAGCGTTCAAAGGCCCCTTCGATATTCAGCAGTTCGCCAATGACCGCGCCGATGGCAAGACAGATGATGACCAGCATGGAGCCGCCGCTGACGATCTGGCCGTTCTCCACCGTGAGCATTCCTTCCAGCGCCCCGGTGATGGCGATGAACAGGGTGCTGACGCCGCATACCTTCGTCAGAGTGTCCTGGGCGCTGTCGCTTAAGAAACGCCCGAACAAAGCGCCGCACAGGCCGCCCGCCAGAATGGCGGCGGTATTGATAATGGTTCCCAAACCGATCATGGTAACACCTTCCCAAAAACGAATTTGGTAGAATCGTACCGCAATGGACGCAAATTGTCAACAAAAAAGTAAGGCGGGGTCATGACCCGCCCCAGACTGTCGAAAAACCATGTCATTGCGAGCCAGTGCGCACACTGGCGTGGCAATCTCCTGAATTTTCGGACATTTCTCTACTAAAATTGAGGGATTTTACTTCTTTTTTGGGGATTGCCGCACTAGTGGTGCTCCGCGCAGCGAATCAGAAATGAGAATGATTGCCGGTGGCAATCATACCATAATTCATTGCGGGCTGGTTCGCGATGACATCTAATTTTAGGGCCTTTTTTGACACGCTGAGGCGGGGTCATGCCCCCGCCCTACGTTTATTCGAAAAACATTGGGGTATACACTCCTCCCCCATATGCGTTATTCGGGAACGTCCAATTTGGTTCCGTCTGCCAGGAGGACGTAATCCACCTGATCCAGGTCAACAGGTTCACTGTTGCCGGATCCCGTCAGCTGGATTTTGGTGCCGTCCTTCATAACGGCGTAGGTAAAGTTGCCTGTCCAAATGTAGAAATCTGCGGAAGAACCAAAATCCTTCTCCCCATAATAGTCGTCGATTAGGTTCCAGGTCATGCCGCTGCTGAATTTGCGCAGGATGAAGGAAGTGACGGTGAATTCTTCCAGAACGTCAGTCCCGTCCGCTTTCCAGCCGACGCAGGCTTTCGCTGTGATGGGTTCGGAGAGCAGTTCCAGCTCCCGGTAATCCCCGTTGTCTTCTCCGAAGGTGATGGCGAAGTTCCATTCGCCCTCTGCCAGAAGTTCGCTCGAAGGGCTGCCATGGTAGGCGCCACACATAAGGTCCTCAAAGCGGATGTTCCAGACCGTTCCGGGGCTGAAGGGGGCGCTGCCGTCCTCCATTGTGGCATAGGCTTCCATCACGAGGTCCTGGGTGTTATCCAGGCCGTCGCCGTCTTCCTGGGGATTCCAACCGCCTCCGCCGGATACCGTTCTTCCCTCAGCGGGGGTAAAATCATCAAAATTGTTGGGGTAGATAAAATATGGCGTCTCTCCTGTATTGGGGTCGCGGCTGATGACGGTACCCTCCGGGGCGGTGATGCCCAGGACGATCCGGGCCACATAGCCGTCGGTCTCCACGGATTTCAGCGCAACCGTATAGCCGTTCTGGGTAGCGGAGGCGGAGGCGGCGGGCTGATCGGCCACATCCTCCTGAGTTGCCACCCGGGGCTGGATGCCAAAATCAACGGCGTCGGCGATCCGTTCCAGCTGGGCGTCCGACAGGAAGCCCTCGTCGGCCCAGCTCTTGCCGTCCACATTGTTCAACACCTCCTGTTTCGCCTCCACCTCCAAAGAGAGGATGGCTTCCTCCCGGTTGCAGATGATGTAGGCCCGCTCATGGGAGGGGGAACGGACAATGAGCACGTCATTGCCGGAAGATGTGGTGTAGTTCCATTCCTGCCAGTCGCCGGTGTCCTCGAAGGCGATCACATTGGTGCTGAAGCAGTCCTTCCGGTTCCAGCGAAGGATGCCCATGGTGGTGGAGAAATCGCTGTCCGCGTCCTCCGGCAGATCCAGGGCCAGTTCCAGCTTAAAGTTGCCGTTTTCCCAGCAGCTGCCGCTGTTCACCGACACGGTCACTTCGTTGTCCGCTGTCTGGATCCGTTGGATGTCAAGGGCCGCCAGCATGTTCTTCAGTGTGCGGAATTCCAGTTCCGCGCCCACGTATTTCAGACCGTACTTTTGGACGATCTCGTCGATTTTGTCCTTCATTTCCTGGGAATACAGGTAGTAGCCGTCATATTCCGCCGGGTACTGCGGCATGTTATGCCACACGGATCCCAGAATAGCCATATCCTGGTCATAGCTCTGCGCAAAGTCGAACCACTCCTGGGCTGCCTGATAAGTAGGGGTACCCTGAAGCCCCGCGATCGTATATACCTGCTCGGTATAGGTCTCTCTGCCCAGATATTCCAGGGTGTCGGGGTCGAAAGCATCGTAGGATACCTCCTGCTGCCCCACCTTCAGGTTTTGCATTGAAAGCACATACACCACCGCGCAGCCCACCAGCAGGAGCATCATGGCGATGATCGCCGCGATCAGGGGTGCCCGCTTCCAGGTCCTGCGGACGGGCTTCTTTCGGGTTTCTTCTCCAAGCGTGCCGTTTTCCGCTTCCGCGACATATTTTCCTTCAATGAAGCTCATGCCCACCAGCAAATCCTTCCCATTCATACACAGATCCCCTCCTGTTCCAAAAATCGGCTCAGCTGTGTCCGCGTGCGGTGCAGCCGGGTCTTGACCTTGCTTTCACTGATTTGATACCGGGCCGCGATCTCCGCAATGGTATCGCAGTACCAGTAGCGCCGCAGAAAGATCAGGCGGCTTTCCACCGTCAGCCCCTCCAGGAATGCATTCAAGGCCCTGCCGATGGCTTTGCCCTCCGCCTGCCTGCTGCGTCTGTCATCCGGGATGCAAAGCTGCATCTCCCGGGTCAGCTCCACGACCTCCGCTTTCCGTTTGGCCGCGTTCTTCCAGTCCAGTTTTCCAAAGGCAAAATTCCGGCAGATTTTGGCAAGATACGCAAAGAAATAGTTCGGTCTCTGGGGAGGAATCGTTTCCCATGCCTTCAAATAGGTGTCGCTGACACTTTCTTCCGCGTCCTCATGGTTCTGCACGATCTTGTCTGCCAGACCATGGAGCTGCCGCCCATAAGAACGGTCCGTCTCCGTGATGGCATCCTGGTTTCTGTTCCAGTACAATTCGATGATTTTCGTATCGTCCACTCAGGATCACCTCCAATTCGTTTTGGTTCCTCACCCATATAGAGGGATTTTCCTATGGAAAGGTTACAGGGAATCCAAAATTTTTTTACGTGCCGCATTGCGCAGAAAGTGTTATAAGCAAAAACCGCTGAAAGCATGGCTCCCAGCGGTTTGGTTTGTTTATCCTTCCAGCATTGCGGCGTATTTGGCATCCAGGTCGTCCGTGACGGTATCCAGATAGGCTTCAATCTGTTCGTAATTATAGCCGGGAAGGTCCTCGGTTCTGCGGATAGCGCCGCTGCCCCACCGGATGGCCTCCTTTACAAAAGAGAGGGTCGGTATCTCATCCCGGAAGGCTTCAAATTCCGCCATGATATGCTCCTTGGTCAGAATATCCTGCCGCAGCTCAAAGTACCGCTGGGCCAGTTCTTCGGAAAAATTGGTTTCAATCCGTTCCAGAAGTCTGCTGTAGGACATCTCCACCAACTCTTCTTCATAATCCAGCAATGCCCTGCCGTTATCGCTTGTGCCCCAGCTTGTATCCAGGTCATACAGGGACGGATACCACTTTTCCCCGTCATAGGTGGCCAGAAGCATGTTTTTTCCGCGGTTGTCGGGCAAATAGGCGAAGTCCGTCATAACATAGTAATTCAGCGCCGCATCCAGATCCAGATGCTCTTCAAACTGCTCCCGGAATTCTTCGTCCGTACTGTCCATCACGAAGCGGAAGAGGTCCTTCATCTTCTGAAGGGTTTCCTCGCTTTCTTCGCCTACCTCCACCGCCCAGCTGCCAAAGTCCGGCTCGGCTTCAAACAGGTTCGCGGGGAACCAGTTTTCACCGCAAATCACGATATGGTCGGGATTGTCCTCGTCCATGCCGAACTGCCAGGCGTCCTTGGGGATGTTGAAGGTGTACAGGCCCAGGAACTTGCCGTTGCTGTAGATTTCAACGGGGAAGCCGTCAATGGTACCGTTACAAGGCGCCTGGGTCAGCACATTGTACTTCTGCTGTATCTGGGTAACCAGTCTGGCTGTTACGATATTGCGGGCGTGGGTCCGGTCGATCCAGTTTGCTTTGAGGCAATATTTGCTCTGTTCTCCCCAGCCCAGGTCCAGCTTCAGCTTCTGAGAATGCTCCGCATCCTCGTAAAATTTGATGGTGTAATTCTTTTTGTCATATAAGAGGCTGGATGTACCCTGGACTTTCAGCTCGGCAAAGCCGGACAAAACCTGGCCCTCTGCCCGGTACTCGAAGGAAATGCTGCGCACGTCCGATTTTTCCAGCATCTGCGTAATATCGCCCTCGAAATACAGCTTAGGGATATCCGTATGCTCGGCCAGGAAAAAGCATCCCCCAGCCAATGCCAACAGGACAGCCACGAGAACAATGATGGCAATCCATATCGCTTTCTTCTTTTTCATAAGCACGCTCCTTATGGTGTGTTAAAAGAAAAGCACCGAGATCCATCAGACCTCGGTGACTTTGGAGCTGCTAGCCAGATTTGAACTGGCGACCTCATCCTTACCAAGGATGCGCTCTACCGACTGAGCTATAGCAGCATATGAAGTTATGTCGCTGAGGAAACCACGGAGCTGCTAGCCAGATTTGAACTGGCTACCCGGTTTCCACGAAATCTTCGATTTCGCGGAAGCCTTTCGACCTCGGTTTGAAATAGATGAGGTCGCCAGTTAGATCTGCGGCCATTGGCTTCTTTTGAAAAATGGAGCTGCTAGCCAGATTTGAACTGGCGACCTCATCCTTACCAAGGATGCGCTCTACCGACTGAGCTATAGCAGCATAAGAACGCCGTTGGCTACCCAAGCGACTTGTACATTTTACAACGCAGGTGCTGATTTGTCAAGCAGTTTTTTGCAAAATCAAAAAATATTTTCGTGACAAACCGGCTTTTGCACAGAAAAAGGGCGCGCTGCGTGTGCAGCACGCCCTTTCAGTGCTTTTTGATCCGGATTACACCAGCTCGATGACTGCCATCTCTGCAGCATCGCCGCGGCGGGCGCCGGTACGGGTCACTCTGGTGTAGCCGCCGTTACGGTCAGCATACTTGGGAGCGATCTCCTTGAACAGCTTGTGAGCTACGTCTTCCTTGGTGATGAAAGCCAGAGCCTTACGGTAAGCTGCCAGGTCGCCCTTCTTGCCCAGGGTGATCATCTTCTCGACCACGGGCTGCACTTCCTTGGCACGATAGAAGGTGGTCTCCATCTTGCCATTCTCCAGCAGGTCGGTGACCTGCTGACGCAGCAGGGCCTTTCTCTGTGCGCTGGTCTTACCCAGCTTACGAGTGCCGAACATGAACGTTTCCTCCTTTTTGAAAGGTTAAAAGGTTAGACTTAACATTAGTTGTTGCTGCCAGAATCTTCGCTGGCCAGGGACAGGCCCATCATTTCCAGCTTCTTCTGAACTTCGTCCAGGGACTTCTTGCCCATGTTGCGGACCTTCATCATGTCCTCGCCGGTCTTGTTGATCAGGTCGGCGACGGTGTTGATGTTGGCACGCTTCAGGCAGTTGAAGCTGCGGACAGACAGATCCAGTTCATCAATGGTCATGGACAGCTTTGCGTCGGGGCGGTCAGCGGTCTTCTCCACCACGGTGGAAGAAGTGCTGACGGAATCAGACAGGTTGGTGAACACCGTCAGATGATCGGAAAGGATCTTAGCGCCCAGGGACACAGCGTCCTTGGCAGTGATGGTGGAATCGGTCCAGACCTCAAGGGTCAGCTTGTCGAAGTCGGTCTTATCGCCAACACGACAGGGCTCCACCGTGTAATTCACCTTGGTAACAGGAGAATAGATGGAGTCAATAGGAATCACACCGATCACGGTCTGTGCGGTCTTGTTCCGGTCAGAGGAAACATAACCGCGACCCTGAGACAGGGTGATCTCCATGTTAAAAGTGGCGTCCTCGCCCAAAGTGCAGATGTGCAGTTCGGGGTTCAGGATCTCAACCTCAGCATCGGCCTTGATATCGCCGGCAGTGACCTCACAGGGGCCGACAGCGTCGATATGCACGGTCTTGATGCCGGCGCAGTGCAGCTTGGGCGTGATCCGCTTGACGTTCAGGACGATCTCCGTCACATCCTCGGTAACACCGGGAAGCGTGGAGAACTCGTGCTGGACACCCTGGATCTTCACGGAAGTTGCAGCATAGCCGGGCAGGCTGCTGAGCAGGATACGGCGCAGGGAGTTACCCAGAGTCATACCGTAGCCACGCTCCAGAGGCTCTACGACATACTTGCCGTAAGAGGGGTCCTCGGGCAGGTCAAGACAGGTGATGCGAGGCTTTTCAATTTCTACCATGAATCAAAACCCTCCTTAATAGTGTGGGGAGTTTTCCTCCCCACATGACAAACATGCGTACAGACAGGGGGGAATTATTACTTGGAGTACAACTCGACGATGAGGTGCACTGCGATATCGAAGTCGATATCCGCCTTGGTGGGCATAGCAATAACCTTACCCTGGAGGGTATTCTTATCACGATCCAGCCACTTGGGAGCAGCAACGAATGCGTCGTCTTCCTTCAGCTTCTTGAAGAAAGCATTGGAGGAAGCCTTCTCGGAAACAGCGATGACATCACCGACCTTGATCAGATAGCTGGGGATGTTGACGCGGTTGCCGTTAACGGTGAAATGACCGTGGTTCACCAGCTGGCGAGCCTGACGGCGGGTGTTGGCGAAGCCCAGACGGTAAACAACGTTGTCCAGACGGCGCTCGCAGAAGGTCAGCAGCTCTTCGCCGGTGTTGCCTTCCTGGCGGGAAGCCTTCTCGTAGTAATTACGGAACTGCTTCTCCTGGATGCCGTAAACAAACTTGACCTTCTGCTTCTCGGTCAGCTGAGTAGCATACTCAGACTTCTTAGCTCTTCTCTGGCCGCCGGGGTTCTTGTTGGAAGTCTTGTTGTAACCCATTGCGGCAGGAGAAACGCCCAGCGTTCTGCAACGCTTCAGTACGGGCTGCATATTCTTAGCCATAAACTAAAATTCCTCCTATAGCAAAATCAGACGCGACGTCTCTTGGGGGGACGGCAGCCATTGTGAGGAATGGGAGTGACGTCCTTGATCATAACGACTTCCAGGCCAGCGGTCTGCAGGGCGCGGATAGCAGCCTCACGTCCCTGACCGGGGCCCTTAACGTAAACCTCAACGGTCTTCAGGCCATGCTCCATTGCAGCCTTTGCAGCAGTCTCAGCAGCAGTCTGGGCAGCGAAGGGAGTGGACTTACGGGAGCCACGGAAGCCCAGGCCGCCGGAGGAAGCCCAAGACAGGGCATTGCCTTCCAGGTCGGTGATGGTAACCATGGTGTTGTTGAAGGAGGAACGGATATGTGCCGCACCCTTTTCAACGTTCTTGCGCTCGCGACGGCGCTTAACAACCTTCTTAGCGTTCTTTGCAGCCATTTACATATCCCTCCTTACTTCTTCTTGTTCGCAATGGTCTTCTTGGGGCCCTTGCGGGTACGTGCGTTGGTCTTGGTGCGCTGGCCGTGAACGGGCAGGCCGCGGCGGTGGCGCAGACCACGGTAGCAACCGATTTCGCTCAGACGCTTGATGTTCATAGCGGTCTCACGACGCAGGTCGCCTTCGATGATATAGTGATGCTCGATGGCCTCACGCAGCTGGCCTTCCTGCTCCTCAGTCAGATCCTTGACGCGGGTATCGGGATTGATACCGGTGGTCTTCAGAACCTCGGCTGCGCGAGCGGGGCCAATGCCGTAGATATAGGTCAGAGCAACTTCGATCCGCTTATCGCGGGGAAGATCGATACCAGAAATACGTGCCATATTCTTTCAGCACCTCCTATTAGCCTTGTCTCTGCTTGTGCTTGGGGTTTTCGCAAATTACCAT
>JAXJGV010000044.1:0-66665 GCA_036300205.1 Oscillospiraceae bacterium | reverse complement strand
GATTTCGTAATGAAGTGTTTGCGACACTTAGCAAAGTCATGGATCGTCTCTCTGACACCATCTGTTCACTCTCAAATCAGACTGTTTCCAGCATTACTGGTAGAGATTGGATAATTAGGCTGTTTAATTAAAAATCAGTATAAGACCTTGCCCACACACCATTATTACACGCGAAAAATCCGACCTATGCTTGTAGCCATAGGTCGGATTAACTGTTTTATGAACCCCGCCATAAGCCGGCGGATTTTTCGTTATGCAATACGAAATTACAGGACAAACTGCAGAACGCAGAAGGCTGCGTAGATACCCAGCAGCAGGATACCCTGCCAGCGGTGCAGCTTCTTGGTGGTCAGAGCGGGGAAGATCATCAGGGACATAACCAGCAGCATCACGGGGATGTCGAACACCAGGGAGAGGTTCAGGCCGGTGTTCAGCAGGGTGTTCTCACAGGGAACATCGAAGGGAGCCAGGGAAACGGCCACGCCGGAGACCAGCACCAGGTTGAACACGTTGGCGCCGATAACGTTGCCGACACCCAGGGAAGCACGGCCCTTCTTCAGGGAAGTGATGGTAGTGACCAGCTCAGGCAGGGAAGTGCCCAGAGCCACGAACAGCAGAGCGACGACGGTCTCGGGAACGCCCAGGCCCAGAGCAATGATCTGGCCGTGCTCGACCAGCAGGTTTGCGCCCACAGCGATAACGGCGGCGCCGACTACCAGCAGAACCAGCTCCTGCCACAGTGCTGTTTCCTTGCCGCCCTCTTCCTCTTCTTCCTCAGCGGCTGCATCGGGGTTGCGCATACCGTTGCGGACGGTCAGAACCATGTAGACAACGAAGATGCCCAGCATCACGAAGCCCAGCCAGCGGGGGAAGGTGCCCAAGGCGTAAGCTGCCAGGCAGTAGATAGCAGCGGAGCAGAAGAAGAAAACAGCGGGGGTCTTCATGGACTTGACGTTCACGGGACCGGGGTTGCAGGTGATGGAGATAGCGGCAATCAGAGCTGTGTTGCAGATGATGGAGCCGATGGCGTTGCCGTAAGCCATAGCGCCGGAGCCTTGCAGCGCGCCGGTGGTGGAGACCATGACCTCGGGCAGGGTAGTGCCGATGGAAACGACGGTTGCGCCAACCACGATATCGGGCAGGTTGAAGCGCTTTGCGATGCCGGTAGCACCGTCAACGAACCAGTCGCCGCCCTTGATCAGAAGCACCAGGCCCACAGCAAACAGCAGAACAGATAGTAACATTTTGACTCTCTCCTTATAATTATGGGCGGATGACCCAACCCAAAAGATACAATTTTACCGAAAATTAGCCATTCCTTAACCAAATCTTAGTTAAATCTTTGCTAGTTTATCATCGATATGAGAAGAAGTCAAGGCTTGCCCAAGGTTTTGGTGAAAATGGCAGGATAAGCGATATCGCAAGTGTGCAAATTACCGAAACCGGAAATCTGACAGCATTTCGCCCCCGGAACATGCTACTATTTTCCAAGGAGGGGATACCAATGAAACCATTATGGAAAGACATGCTGACCGCCATTTTTATGGGGATGATCCTGCCGGGAATTTTGCTGAATGCCTCCGCGGTGCTGCTGGACAGCAAAGATTCCGCCCCCCAGGAAACCATCCCCCAGGAGACGGCCCCGGAAACCGTTCCGCTGACCATGCGCCTGCGCGTTTCCGACGGTACCACGGAGGAAATGGATATGGACACCTACCTGGTGGGCGTTGTCCTGGCGGAGATGCCCGCGTCCTTTGAAAGCGAAGCCCTGAAGGCCCAGTCCGTGGTGGCCCGCACTTATACCCGAAAGGCCTACGAGACCGGCGGAAAGCACGGCGACGGCAGTGTCTGCGCCAATTCCGCCTGCTGTCAGGCCTATATCTCCCCGGACAGCTATCTGTCCAAGGGCGGAACCCAGGAGGGCCTCGACAAAATACGCGCCGCCGTGGCCGAGACCTCCGGCTTCGTCCTGACCTACGGGGACGAACTCATCGAAGCCACCTATTTTTCCTGTTCCGGGGGCAGTACCGAAGATGCCGCGGCCGTCTGGGGCACGGACTTCCCGTATCTCCAGGCGGTGGCCAGTCCCGGCGAAGAAAACGCCGCCCACTATACAGATACCGTCACATTCACACCCCAGCAGTTCCAGACAGCACTGGGTACGGCGCTGCCCGGTACGCCGAAATCCTGGTTTGGCACCACCACTTATACCGAAGGCGGCGGCATTGCCACCATGATGATCGGCGGGGAAGCCTATACCGGCACCCAGCTGCGTTCACTGCTGAATCTGCGCTCCACAGCCTTCACCGTCTCGGCCACGGAAGACACCATCACCATCACCACCAAAGGCTACGGCCACCGGGTAGGCATGAGCCAATATGGCGCCGACGCCATGGCGGTAGCAGGCAGTACCTATGCCGAAATCCTGTCCTATTATTACCAGGGCACGACTTTAACCAGACTAACCCAATCATAGGGGACGTTGACCCAACATCGAACAAGGTAACATTATTAAATGTAGGGCGGGGACATGTCCCCGCCGGGCAGTCGCATTCCCTGAGCGCTATGACTGAGTGCTCAGTTACGAAAGCGCCCGGCGGAGGCATGCCTCCGCCCTACAGGATGCTCGGGAAACAGTAAACCTCGGATTCCCGCGTGGCATTATCAGCGCGGATTACCCAATGGACTTCAACGGTTCTTTTTTGCCCTTCGTAACATATAATTTACAGATTGCCCCAATCGGAAAGTTGCAAAATGCCCAACGCTTTGCTATAATAATCAAGAGAAATTGTGCAATACCGCCCAAGGAGGTGCTTCTATGATCCTAACCATCGACGGCCGCAGCGTCCAGACCCAGCCGGGCCAGAGCCTGCTGGAACTGACCGCGCAGCTCGGACTGGCAGGGAAGACCCTGTCTGACCGCCCCCTGGCCGCCAAGATCGCAGGCCAGGTCTTTACCTTAAATTATGTCCCCCAGCGCAAAAAAGATGCGGATCCGGACCGCCCCTCCATCCGCCGTGCCATGGCGGCATCCAACGGCGAAGTGCGCCTCCTGCGCTACGCGGACCCGGCGGGCAAGGAGTGCTATATCCGCACCGCCCAGTTCGTGATCTTCCTGGCGCTGCGCCAGCTGTGGCCCAATGCTAAAGCCAAGATGAACTGCACCCTGGGTTCCAGCGTCTATATCCAGGTGGGCGGCGCGGCGGATTTTTCCGCGGCTGCGCTGAAGACCCGGGTGGAGCAGCTTGTCCGGGAAGATATCCCCCTGATCCGCCGCCGTATTCCGCTGCAAACGGCCATTGACTGCTTTACCAAAGACGGCCTGGACGATAAAGCCCGGCTCCTGTCCTGGCGTACGGCGGATTATTTCGATGAATACGCCTACGGTGATTTTGCCGATTATTACTATGGCGAGATGATGCCCTCCACAGCCTGGCTGACCGTCTGGGACATTCTCCCCGCCGACGGCGGATTGGTTTTCGTCTATCCCGACGATCAAAACCCGGAAGTTTGCGCGAAAGTTCCCACTATGCCAAACTTTTTCTCCGTGTTTACGGAAGGGGAGCGCTGGTGCACCCTCATGGAGTGCGAGACCGCGGCGGACCTGAACGACCTGACTACCTCCGGGCGCATCCGGGAGCTGATCCGGGTCAACGAAGCCCTCCACGAAAAGCGGTATTCCCAGGTGGCGGATATGGTCACCCAGCGGGGCGCGAAAGCCGTCATGCTGGCAGGCCCCAGCTCTTCGGGAAAAACCACCTCAGCCCACCGCCTTGCCACCCAGCTCCGGGTCCATGGGAAGAAGCCCATTCTGATGAGCCTGGACGATTACTACATCGACCGGGATAAGATCGCCCCCGGCCCCGACGGCAAGCTGGACCTGGAACACATCAACACCATTGATGTGGAGCTGTTTCGGGAGGACATGGGAAAGCTGCTGGCCGGGGAAGAGGTGGAGCTGCCCAGCTTCAATTTCCTGACAGGCCGCCGGGAGTGGCGGGGCAGCAAACTGCGCCTGCACCCGGATTCTGTCATCATTGTGGAGGGCCTGCACGGCCTGAATCCCGCCATGCTGCCGGAAAACGTGGACAAAAACCTGATCTTCCGCCTCTACGTCAGCCCGCTGCTTCCTCTGAATCTGGACGATCACAACCGCATCCCCACCAGCTATCTGCGGCTGCTGCGAAGGATCGTCCGGGACTACGAGACCCGGGGTTCCTCCGTTCAGCGGACGCTCTCCATGTGGGAGTCTGTCCAGCAGGGCGAAAAGCGGTGGATCTTCCCGTATCAGGAGAACGCCGACGTGATCTTCAATTCTTCCACCCTTTATGAATTGGCGGTGCTGAAAAAGCACATTTTCCCGCTCCTCACCGCCGTCCAGCCGGAGGACGAATGCTACGATGAGGTGCGCAACATTGTCAAAGTCCTGAACTACATTCAGGAAGCGGACGTAGACGACGAAATTCCTCCTACCAGTCTGGTGCGGGAATTCATCGGCGGAAATTCCTATTACCGGTAAACGCACACAAAAAAGAGGCGACAGCAAATGCTGTCGCCTCTTGACCGTTTCCGTTACTGCAAAGAGTTCAGATTGGGGGCGGGGCAGGGGTAGCTCAGGAGCAGAGATACCACCACGCAGATCACGATACAGATAAAGGCCGTGACCATCCACAGGCTCCGCCGGCGGGTAAATTCCCCGGTCAGATACAGCCAGCCCACGCATAAAAGAGAACCAAAAATGGCGATAATGGCGGTAATAACCTTCAAAACGCTCCAGCCAAAGCCGGCGCAGACCAGGTACAGGATAAATACCAGCACATCGATCAAAATGATTTTGGTCATAATATTTTCCATCTCACGATAACGGTTACGACTACGTTTCGCCACTTCTCATCCCTCCAGGAATTTTCTCGTATGCTTATCTTAACACACCGAATCGAAAAATGCAATATTTTCTGAAAGAAAGCTATAATTTTTCGAATGCTGTTTTCTGATTAAAAGATGCCGTTTTAATCAGGAAGGCACCGCCTGACGGCGCTGCCGGATGTATGAGTTTCCTTACAAATTAAAGTTTTTAATTGAATATCGGCATAAATACTTGCGCCAGTGCCAAAACAGTGGTATAATGCACCCAAATATGTTTTCGATTTTGGAAAAGGAAACCGTTATGGGAGAACCGCAATACCGTTTGGAGGGTATCGTCCACACCAAAAGTGAGACCATGGAAGATTTTGAAGGCCCTCTGGATGTTATTTTTGAGCTGCTGAGTAAGAATAAAATAGAGATCCAGGACGTGTCCATTACGGCGATTTTGGAGCAGTATCTGGCATACCTGGATGAAAGGAAGCGTTTGGATATGGAGATCGCCAGTGAATTTATCACCATGGCCTCCCACCTGATGCTCATCAAGACCAAGATGCTCCTTTCCGCCGCCGAGCAGGCGGAAGCGGAAAGCGAGCTGGATCTGCTGCGCCAGAGCCTTATTGAGCGCAAGCGCAAGGAAGCCATGGAGCAGATCCGCGTTGCCGTTGCCGAGCTGGAACCCCGCAATGAGATCGGCCGCTGCCTGTTCACCAAAGACCCGGAGCCTCTGAAACGGGAGAAGGGCTACCGCTACAAGCACGACATTATTGACCTGCTGCGGGCGCTGGAAACCATTGCGGAGCGAAACGCCCGCCAGCTGCCGCCGCCCACCACCAACTTTAAGGGCATCGTGGGCAAGGAACCCTATCCCATTGGCAGAAAGACCGGCGAAGTGCTGCGGCAGCTTGTGCTTCGCGGGGTGGAACGGCTGAAGAACCTGTTCAAGGGCAACAAGAGCCGTTCCGAGATCGTGGCCACCTTCCTGGCGGTCCTGGACCTGTGCAAGACCAATGCCGTGACCCTGGAAGACGACATCAACGGCGACAACCCCAACGTCCGGCTGCTGGACGAGGAAGAAAAGAAGGAGATGACAGTCAATGGAAATTGAAGAACTGCAGCGCGCCATTGAGGCCATCCTCTTTGCCGCCGGTGAGCGCATCGACCTCCAGCGCTTGGCCGCCGTTTTGGAGACCGACCCCTCGGAGATCGAGAAGGCTGCCGACGAGCTTGCTAATCAATATGCGTTTGAACGCCGGGGTATTCGTATTCTGAAGCTGGAAAAGGGCTACCAGATGGTGTCTGCCGGTGAAATGGCGGATTACGTCACCAAGGCGCTGGAAACCCGGAAGCCCCCCAAGCTGTCTTCCTCCCAGCTGGAGACCCTGACCATCATCGCCTACTACCAGCCTGCCACGAAAGCCATGGTGGAGCAGATCCGGGGCGTGGACAGCGCCTATTCCGTGGCGGCATTATTAAATAAGAAGCTCATCGAAGAAGCGGGCCGCCTGAATGTTCCGGGCCGTCCCATTCAATATAAGACTACCCCGGATTTCCTGCGGACCTTCGGCCTATCCTCTTTGGAGGAGCTGCCGCCCATCGACAAAATTTCCTTCGGAGAACCCATTGAGATCCCGGAGGAACCGCCCCAGGAGGCCAAGTAATGGGCTGGCTCATCACCTTCGGCGTGCTGTGCGCGTTCGCGGCCCTTCCTCTGGGCGTCAGCTTCCGGTACAATGCATCCGGCGCGTTGCTGCGGGTCATTCTCGGCCCCGTAAAGCTCACGGTTTTTCCGCGTCCGAAGAAGGAAAAGAAGGCGCCTTCCTCGAAAAAGGAAGAACCAAAGAAGGAAACGCCGCCTCCCGAAACGCCCCAGCCCTCCAAGCAGGAGAAACCGCCCAAAGAGGAGACCGGCGGCAGTCTGCTGGATTTTGTGCCGCTGGTAAAGGTGGCGCTGGACTTTCTGGGAGATTTCCGCCGGAAGCTGCGCATGGACGAAGTGTACCTGCGGCTGATCCTGGCGTCCTCCGATCCCTGTGACCTGGCGGTGAACTACGGCAGGACCTGGGCGGCGGTGGGCAACCTGATCCCGGCGCTGGAAAACCTGTTCGTAATCAAAAAGCGGGATGTGGAGGTAGAATGCGATTTTGCTGCTTCCCAGACCCTTGTCATTGCCCATGCGGATGTGACCATCACCCTGGGCCGTCTGATTGCCCTTGCTGTGCGTTACGGTATCCGGGCGGTCAGAGAATTTCTTATCATTCAGAACAAAAGAAAAGGCGGTGCTGAAAAATGAGCCAGAAACTTCCCAATATGCTGGAAAATACCATTCAGAAGATCCGTGAGATGGTGGACGTAAATTCCGTTGTCGGCGACCCCATCAATACCCCCGACGGCGTGACCATCATCCCCGTGAGCCGTGTCAGCGTAGGCTTTGGCGGCGGCGGTTCCGATTTCGGCAACAAGTCCGGCGCGGACACCCCCTTCGGCGGCGGTGTGGGCGGCGGCGTAAAGGTCACCCCCATCTGCTTCCTTATTATCAAGGACGGCAATGTGCGCATGATGTCCATTCCCGAACCTGCCAGCACCACTGCGGACCGGATCGTGGAAATGGTGCCCGATACCATTGAGAAGCTGAACGCCTATCTGGACGCTAAGAAAAAGAACGCATGATGCAAAATGCGGCAGGGTAACGGCTTTTCGGAATAGGATCTTCCCGCCTGGGGCACACTATCCCCGGGTGAGGAAACATGAAACGATTGATCGCCGGAACGGCGGCTGCATTGCTGGCCGCCGTTCTGTTTTTGCCGCAGCAGGCCAGCGCTGTCTCCGCGAAAAAAGCCTACGTGCTGGATGCCGTCAGCGGCCGGGTGCTTTATGAAAAGAACGCCACAGAGCAAAGCCTGATTGCCAGCACCACCAAGATCATGACCGCGCTTATTGTCTGCGAGCAGTGCAACGTCCTGGACCGGATGCGCATTCCCAAAGAAGCGGTGGGTATTGAAGGCTCTTCCATGTATTTGCAGGAAGGGGAAGTGCTGACTCTGCAGGAGCTTCTCTACGGCCTGATGCTGTCCTCCGGCAACGATGCCGCCGTGGCCCTGGCCATCTACTGCGGCGGTACGGTGGAGGGCTTCGCGGAGCTGATGAATGACAAGGCGAGAGTTCTGGGCATGACGGGAACCCACTTTGAGAATCCCAACGGTCTGGACAGCCCAGGCCATTATTCCACAGCCAGGGACCTGGCGGTTCTCGCCGCCTATGCCATGGAAAACCCCATCTTCTACAAAACCGTCTCCGCCAAAAACGTCAAGGCGGGGGACCGGTATCTGACCAACCACAATAAACTCCTGTGGCGGTTGGACGGTGCCGACGGTGTGAAGACCGGCTTTACCAAAGCCGCAGGCCGCATTCTGGTTTCCAGTGCCACCCGGGAGGGCCGCCGTCTCATTGCCGTTACCATCGATGACCCTGACGACTGGAATGACCATGCCGCCCTGCTGGAAGAGGGCTTCTCCCGCTACAGCGTTCAGAGAATTGTCACGGCAGGACAGATCGTGGACACGGTGGAAGTTGTGGGTGGTGAAAACCATAAGGTGCAGGTTCTGGCGGCTGAGGATTTTGCCTATGCCATTGCCCAAGAGGAACGCCCCCAGCTGGCCCTGTCCGGCCCGGGCTTCGTCTACGCCCCGGCGGTGGAGGGCGCGGAGGCAGGCTATGCCTATGTCCTCATCGAGGGCAAGGCGGTGGGCAAAGTCCCGGCAGTATACGGTGCCACCATTGAGCAGACACCTGCGGAAGAAAAGAGCTTCTGGCAAAAATTGACCGACCATTTCCGGTAGGGCGGGCTGTCTTCAGCCCGCCAAAAACCATGCAGTCATGGCGGTTCTGCCCCAGCGGTCTGCGGGAGAATCGGTAAGATAACAGAAAAAACAGCAGAACAACAGGAGGAAACCATGGGGGAACGCTTACAAAAGATCCTGTCCGCCCGGGGCGTGGCGTCCCGGCGCAAGGCGGAGGAAATGATCCAAAACGGCCTCGTCACCGTCAACGGCGTCACCGCCGCCCTGGGCGATACCGCCGATCCGGATACCGACGAGATCCGCATAGACGGCCGGCCTCTTCCCAAACAGGAGCGGTACATATACCTGATCCTGAACAAGCCCCGGGGCTACGTTACCACCCTGTCCGACGAAAAGGGCCGTCCCAACGCCGCCCAGCTGGTGGCGGACTGCGGCGCCCGGGTCTACCCCGTAGGCCGCCTGGACATGGATTCTGAGGGATTGCTGTTGTTTACCAACGACGGCGCCTTTGCCAACGCCCTGATGCACCCCCGTCACGAAGTGCAGAAAACCTATGACGTGTGGGTCAACGGCTACGTTCCCGGAGCGGAAGTCCGCCTGGCCCGGCCTATCACCCTGGACGGCTATACCATCCGCCCGCCCAAGGTCAAGCTCCTGAAAGCGGAGGGCCAAAAAGCAAGGTTCCGGGTCACCATCCACGAAGGCCGCAACCGCCAGGTGCGCCGGATGTGCGAAGCAGCCGGAATGCACTGCACCCGTCTGCGCCGCATTCAGGAAGGAAGCGTGAAGCTGGGAGACCTGCCCCTGGGAAAGTGGCGCAGCCTGACCCCTGAGGAAATCGAAAAACTGTAGGGCGCCTCTAAAAACGCCCCTTTTGCGGTTTGACCGGATCGTTTGCCCCAACAATACTTTCCAAAACCTTTATTATACCAAAATCTCTCGGCCAAATCATCAAAAAAGAGTTTTTAGAGGCTGCCTGTAATAATTCTTGCATGATGCCGCATTTTGACTTGCAAAATGCGGCATCTTTTGTTACTATGAATGATACAGCGAAAAGAGAATTTGCTGTTTTGGGAGGCACCTATGAGTTACGACATTTTATCGATATTACAGGAAAAAGAGCCCACCTTTTCCAAGGGCCAGAAGCGCATTGCCCGCTATATCACCGAGGCCTATGACAAGGCCGCGTTCATGACCGCCAACCGCCTGGGCAAGACCGTAGGCGTGTCCGAATCCACTGTGGTCCGCTTTGCTGTGGACCTGGGCTTCGACGGTTATCCCAGTATGCAGAAGGCCATGCAGGAGATGGTTCTTAACCGCCTGACCTCCGTCCAGCGCATCGAGGTAGCCAACAACCGCTTCGGCGACCAGGATGTGGTGTCCATGGTGCTCCATTCCGATATGGAGAAGCTGCGCCAGACCGGGGAGATCCTGGACCGGGAAGAGTTCAGATCCGCGGTCAACGCCATCATGAAGGCCAAGCGGGTCTACATTCTTGGCGTCCGCTCTGTAGAGCCTCTTGCCAACTTTTTGGGCTATTATCTGAACTATATGTTCAATAATGTCCATATTGTCTCCGGTTTCAGCGCGGGAGAGATGTTTGAGAAGATCGTGGGCGTGAACGCAGAAGACGTGGTCATTGCCTTCTCCTTCCCCCGGTATTCCTCCACCACTACCAAAGGCGCCCAGTACTGCCGCTCGGTGGGGGCCACGGTCATCGGCATCACCGACAGCAAGCAGTCTCCCCTGGGCAGCAACAGCGACCATGTACTCATCGCGAAGAGCGACATGGTCTCGCTGGTGGACTCCCTGGTGGCCCCTCTGAGCGTCATCAACGCCCTGATCGTCGCCATTGCCGCCAGAAAGGAAAAGGAGCTGTCCCAGACCTTTGCCAACCTGGAGCGTATCTGGGATGAATACGACGTCTATGAAAAGCAGGTAGAAAAATGAGAAATTACGACGGTATCGTAATCGGCGGCGGCCCGGCGGGGATGTTTGCCGCCATCACCGCAGCCCGGCAGGGGAAGAAGGTCCTGCTTCTGGAACGCAACGACCGCCTGGGCAAGAAACTGCTGATCACAGGCAAGGGCCGCTGCAATGTGACAAATGACTGTACGCAGCAGGAGGTCTTGCAAAATACCCCCCGGAACGGCCGCTTCCTCTACAGCGCCATGACGGCGTTCCCACCGGAAAAAACCAAAGCATTTTTCGAAGACCTGGGCTGTGCGCTGAAAACGGAACGGGGCAGCCGTGTCTTCCCGGTGACGGACAAAGCCCAATCCATTTTGGACTGCCTGCAAAAGGAACTCCGCCGCCTGCATGTTACGGTCAAGACCGCCCGGGTCAGGCATATTCTGACGGAAGATGGACATGTTACCGGGGTGGAGACCCAGGATGAGAAGCTCTTTGCCGATTGGGTCATTCTGGCCACCGGCGGCGCTTCCTATCCCACCACTGGCTCCACCGGCGACGGCTACGCCATGGCTGCCGAGCTGGGGCATACCATCATCCCCGCCGAGGGCAGCCTGGTCCCCCTGGAAACCGCGGGAACCGACTGCCAGGAGATGCAGGGCCTGTCCCTGCGTAATGTGGGCGTCAAGCTCTTAAACGCCAAGGGAAAGGTCCTTTACAAAGATTTCGGCGAGCTGCTGTTCACCCACTTCGGCATCTCCGGCCCCACGGTGCTGTCTGCCAGCTGCCATCTAAAAGGGGAGGGCTGCCGTCTGGTTATAGACCTGAAGCCCGCTCTGGAAGAAAGCAAGCTGGATGACCGGCTCCTCCGGGACCTGGACATGTACCAGAACCGGACCATGGAAAACGCCCTGACGGACCTGCTGCCCCGGAGCATGATCCCGGTGGTCCTGCGCCGCCTGGACATCGATCCCAACCTGCAGGCCAATTCCCTGACAAAGCAGAAGCGCCGGGAACTGGTGCAGCTATTGAAAGCCTTCTGCGTGGAGATCACGGGCAAGCGCCCGGTGTCGGAGGCCATCATCACCTCCGGCGGCGTCAAAGTTTCCGAGATCGATCCCAAGACCATGGCGTCCAAAAAGGTGCCGGGGCTGTATTTTGCGGGCGAAATCATCGACTGCGACGCCTATACGGGAGGCTTCAACCTCCAGATCGCCTGGGCCACCGCCTATGCGGCGGGCATGGCGGTAAGTCAATCCTAAAAACAATCATTGACAAATCCATGTTTCTATACTAAAATAACCTAACGGATAGTGCTTGAGAGACATTTTTAAGGAGGACTTATCTATGTTCGAGAAACTGAAAAACTATGCTGCCAAGCAGCTGGAGCTGGATGCTTCCGAGATCACTCCTGATTCCACCTTCGAGAGTCTGGGCATCGATTCTCTGGACGTTGTCGAAATGATTATGGATCTGGAGACGGAGCTGGGCGTGGAGCTGGAAATGGAGGATCAGAAGATCACCACCTTCCAGGAACTGGCCGATTTCATCGAGTCCAAGCTGAACTAAGAAACAGAATACTTTCCTTGTATAAAGGCCGGCCGGCTTATAACAAGGTCGCACTAGTCGGGGAGATAGCGGTGCCCTGAACCTGCAATCCGCTATAGCAGGGATGAATCCCCACACCCGGGCAAGTTTTGAATATCGTCTGACCTGTGTAAGTGGTGTTGAGAGATCGGTCTTGCGCAACGAGATCCCGTGAACCATGTCAGGTGGGGAACCAAGCAGCATTAAGCGGATCTTCTCGTGTGCCGCGAGGTTGCCGTTCTTGAGCTTTCTTGCACAGGTACCGGATATTCAGCTCGTTCAAATGTGGGTGTGCGATCTTGTTATGAGCCGGCCGCTGTTTTAGTTGAAAATGGAAAGTTGAAAGTTGAAAATTGGGATGTATGGATAACGTTATTGAAGAAAAGAGCTTCCGGTTTGCTGTTCGGATGGTGAGACTGAATCAACATTTGCGAACGGAGAAAAAGGAGTATGTTTTATCGAAACAGCTTCTTCGTTCGGGGACAAGCATTGGTGCGAATATTGCGGAGTCCCAACAGGCGCAAAGCAGGGCAGATTTTTTGTCCAAGCTGGAAATTGCCTTGAAAGAAACATCTGAGACCAAGTATTGGCTCCGTTTAATGAAAGCAACAGAGTATCTGTCGAAATCTGAATTCGATTCGGTTTATTCCGACTGCATCGAACTCGAAAAGATTTTAACCAGCATCGTAAAGTCAACCAAAAAAATTTAAATCGCCGCGAAGCGACACCTTAATTTTCAACTTTCAATTTTCAATTTTCCATTTTCCATTTCCACCGAAGGGAGGATGTGTATGTCAACTTATCAAGCCTTATATCGCAAATACCGTCCTCAGACTTTCGATGACGTTTCCGGTCAGATGGCGGTGACCCAGACCCTGAAGACCCAGCTGCTGACCGGAAAAATGAGCCATGCTTACCTGTTCACCGGCTCCCGGGGCACCGGAAAGACCAGCTGTGCCAAGATTCTGGCAAAAGCGGTCAACTGCCTGAACCCCGATAACGGTAACCCCTGCAACTGCTGCGAGGCCTGCAAGGCCATCGATTCCGGCTCCTGTATGGACGTACTGGAAATCGATGCCGCTTCCAACAATGGCGTTGATAACGTCCGCGATTTGCGGGACGATGCCATTTATACGCCGTCTCAGGTGAAGATGCGTGTGTATATCATCGATGAGGTGCACATGCTGTCCATTTCGGCCTTCAACGCCCTGCTGAAGATCATTGAGGAACCGCCGGAGCATCTGCTGTTCATTCTGGCCACCACGGAGCTGCATAAGGTCCCGGCTACCATCCTGTCCCGGTGCCAGCGGTTTTCCTTCCGGCGCATCAGCCAGGAGGACATTGCCGCCCGGCTGCAATACGTGGCCTACCAGGAAAATATCGACCTGGATGACAGCGCAGCCCGTGTCTTGGCAAGACTGGCCGACGGCGGTATGCGTGACGGCCTGAGTCTGCTGGACCAGTGCGCATCGGCCACCACCGGAGAGCTGACTGCGGAGCGGGTCTATGCCTGCCTGGGCATTGCCGGCGAGCAGAAATGCGGCGAGCTGATGGGTTATATCGCAAATCACGATACGAAAAACGCCCTGGAACTCTTTAACCGTCTCTATACCGAGGGCAAGGACTTAAGCGCCATGCTGGATGAAATGGCCTGCCTGACCCGGGACCTGCTGGTGATGAAGACCGCGGGAGGCGCTGGGATCACCATGCTGTCCGGCGTGGCTTCCGATAAGGAAGTGCTGGAACTGACCAAAGCCCTGTCCAGCGCCGAGCTGGTCCGGATGATGAACCTGATCCAGACGACCCTGGCGGGCTTCACCCGCAGTGCCAGCCGCCGCATGGACGCGGAGCTGTGCATTCTGGAACTGTGCCAGCCGGAGCTGAATCTGGATGCCAAGGCCCTGAATGCCCGTCTGACCCGGCTGGAAGAGCAGCTGAAAAACGGCAGCTTCGCAGCCGCAAAGCCTTCTAAGAAGGCGGCCCCCGCCCCGGCGGAGGACGACTATGACGACGACCGTCCCCCTATGCCCGGTGACGAGGATGCTCCCCCTGCGGAGAACGAACCGCCCGCACCTCAGCCCAGCGAAGCCCCCATGGGCTTCTGGTCCGATCTGTGCGGCGCGGTGCGCAAAGAGCTTGGCCCTCCCATCAGCGGCTTCTTTGCCACCACACCCAATGCCCCTGTACAGGGCGCGGTGATCGGAAGTCAGCTGGAACTGCGCTGCGGCAACGACTTCATTGCCAAAATGCTGGACAAACCCGACATTCTGGAAGTGGTCTCCCGCAAGGCCGGCGCCATGCTGAACCGTCCCATTCGGGCGGCAGTGGTGGATATGACCGCGAAACCCGCAGGCAATCCCCGGATGGAGCAGCTGATGAATTTCGGCCGGGCACACAGCGATATCGTAAAAATCAAAAACAATTAAGATAGGAGAATGTATTATGGCAAAAGGCGGATTCCGGGGCGGTATGCCCGGTGGAATGAATCAGGCGGCAATGATGAAGCAGGCCCAGAAGATGCAGCAGGAGATGCTGCGCATGCAGGCAGAGCAGGAGGCCAAGACCTTCACCGCCAAGGCAGGCGGCGGCATGGTTGCCGCAACGGTCAACGGCAAGCACGAGCTGGTGGGCCTGGAAATCAACCCCGAGGCTGTGGACCCCGATGATGTGGAAATGCTGCAGGACATGGTCATTGCGGCTGTCAACGAGGCCATGCGTGCCGCCGACAACGAAGCTGCCAACAACATGTCCAAGCTCACCGGCGGCCTGAACCTGGGCGGACTGTTTTAATTGAAAAATTGAAAATTGACAATTGAAAGTTTCGGTATGTCTCCGACTAGTTTTTAAACTGTCCCGAAGGGACACGATTATTTTCAATTTTCAATTATCTTACGGAGGTTATTATGCAGTTTTTTCCCGCTGCGCTGCAAAATCTGGCTGACCAGTTTGCCCGCCTGCCCGGCATCGGCGGCAAGACTGCCCAGCGGTTGGCATTCCATGTGCTCAGCCTTCCTCTGGAAGACGCGGAGGAGTTTGCCGCCGCCATTCTGGAAGCGAAAAAGCAGGTGCACACCTGCCCCCGGTGCCAGAACCTGACGGACCGGGAGCTGTGCCCCATCTGCGATGATGATCTGCGGGACCAGAGCATCATCTGCGTGGTGGCGGAACCCCGGGATGTCATCGCCATGGAGCGTTCCCGGGAATTTAAAGGTGTCTACCATGTGCTCCACGGCGTCATTTCTCCGCTGAACCACGTGACCCAGGACGATATCCGGATCAAGGAGCTTCTGCAGCGTGTGGGCACCGGAGAGGTCAGGGAAGTCATCATGGCCACCAACCCCGATACTGAGGGCGAAGCCACGGCCATGTACATATCCCGGCTGCTGCGCCCCATGGAGGTCAAGGTGACCCGGCTTGCCTACGGCGTTCCCGTCGGCAGCCAGCTGGAATATGCCGATGAAGTTACCCTGTCCCGTGCGCTGGAAGGCCGGCAGGAAATTTGAAAAAAGAAGGAGGCTGCATTGCAGCCTCCTTTTTCTCGTTATGCATGCTTTTTGTCCGGCAGCTGGGAGATCACCACGCCTGCGAACACCAGTCCGCAGCCCAGCAGTTCCGTGCCGCTCATCCGCTCGCCCAGCAGCCACCAGCCGCCGATGGCGGCGAAGACGGATTCCAGGCTCATAATAAGGGAAGCGGCGGTGGGTTCCAGATCCTTCTGACCCACGATCTGCAGCGAGTAGGCAACGCCCATGCTCAGTACGCCGGCGAAGCACAGGGGGAACCAGCACGACAGCAAATTCTGCATATCCACCGTCTCAGTGAATGCCGCAAAGGGAGTGGAAAGCACAGCCACCGTCAGGCTTTGGATGCAGTTCATGCGGAAGCCGTCCAGCCCTTCAGCCAAAAGGTCCACGCAGTTGATCTGTACCGCGAAAGCCAGGGCGCAGCCCATCAGGGCCAGATCGCCCTTGTTGATCTCTGTCACGCCCATGCAGCTGAGCAGATACAACCCCACCACAGCCAGCGCCACACTGAAAACCGTAGCCTTGGGAGGCTTGCGCTTCAGGAACAGGCCCAGCACAGGCACCAGCACAATGTACATAGCGGTAATAAAGCCCGCCTTACCGGCGTCGGTGTAAATCAGTCCAATCTGCTGCAGGCTGGACGCCACGAACAGGGCGCAGCCGCAGATAAGGCCGGACTTCCACAGCTTGGGATTTTTCCATTTGCCTGCGGACTCTGCCATGGTGCACTTGCCCAGGTCCAGCACAAAGGAAAAGGGGATCAGAAACAGCACCGCCAGGAAGCAGCGCACCATCTGGAAAGTAAACGGCCCGATCAGGTTCATGCCCACGCTCTGAGCGATAAAGGCAAAGCCCCAGATGACCGTGCACAGCAGCAAACTGAGGCTGCCGCGGAGTTTATTTTTCATATTTCATCACCGCCGCATACTCTACCACAAATTGTCAGAAATTGCAAGCGGCGTTGCATTTTTTCAGAATCGTGGTATACTATAAAAATAAATGATTACCGCATCAATTTGGAGGAACCGCATATGGAAGAAACGAACCGCATCCGGGAGCGAAAGGAAATTCCCGAAAAGGATAAATGGGCCCTGGAAGACCTGTACGCCACCGACGCCGCCTGGGAAGCGGAACTTTCCACCCTGGCCGGAGACCAGACGTATCTGGCATCCTTTGCGGGAAAGTTGGCTGAAAGCGCCGAGACTCTGTACGCCTATCTGGAACGCATGGAACAGCTGAACGTGAAAGCAGACCGCTTGGGCAACTACTGTATGCGCCGGGCCGACGAGGATACCCGTAACGCCGCCTACCAGGCCATGCAGGGCAAGTTTATGAGCGTTATCGTCAGCTTAAGCGCCGCCACCAGCTTCGATACCCCGGAGATCATGGCGGTTTCCGATGAGACCATGGACGGCTTCTACGGGTCCTGCCCCAAACTGGAACGCTACCGCCGGTACCTGACCAACCTCCGCCGCCGCAAGGCCCATACCCTTTCCGCCGCCGAGGAAAAACTGCTGGCCGCGGCAGGGGAGATGTCCCAGGCCCCGGACACCATTTACGGTTCCTTTGCCGACGCGGACATGAAATTCCCCGACGCGGTGGATGCCAACGGGAACAAGCACCCTCTGTGCCAGGGCACCTTTGTCAGCCTGGAAGAAAGTCCTGACCGCTGCCTGCGCCGGAGCGCTTATGAAAACCTCTACGACAGCTTTGCGGCTTTCCGAAATACTGCCGCCGCCATCCTGAACGCCCAGAACAAGCAGCTGAAATTTTTTGCCGAAGCCCGGCGCTATGACACTGCCTTTGAACGTTCCCTGGACAATACCGATGTGCCTACCTCCGTGTACCTGAACCTCATTGAGGCCGTCCACCAGAATCTGGACAAAATGCACCGGTACGTCCGCCTGCGCAAGAAACTGCTGGGGGTAGACGAGCTGCATTTCTACGATATTTATACCCCGTTGGTCTCCGACGTGGACAAGCGCATCCCCTACGAACAGGCGAAGCAGGCCGTTTACGAAGCCCTGGCCCCGCTGGGGGAGGATTACCGCGCCATCCTGAAAGAGGGCTTCGACAACCGCTGGATCGACGTTTATCAGAACCAGGGCAAGCGCAGCGGCGCCTACTCCGCCGGCGCCGCCATCCACCCTTATGTTCTGCTGAACTATACCGGCACCCTGGACAGCCAGTTCACCCTGGCCCACGAAATGGGTCACGCCCTGCACTCCTACCTGTCCAACAAGCACCAGAACCCCATTGACGCGGATTATGTCATTTTCGTTGCAGAGGTAGCTTCCACCTACAACGAGGCCCTTCTGATGGAGCATCTGCTGGGAAAAACCACCGACAAAAAAGAGCGGGCCTACCTCATCAACCATTTCCTGGACCAGTTCAAGGGAACCATCTACCGCCAGACCATGTTCGCGGAATTTGAGCTGAACATCGGCAAGCTGGCTGCGGAAGGCCAGACCCTCACCGCCGAAGTCCTCTGCGCCGAATATAAGCGCCTGAATGAGCTGTACTATGGCCCCGATATGGTCGTGGATGACCGTATCGCCATGGAATGGGCCAGAATCCCCCATTTCTATTACAATTATTATGTTTTCCAGTATGCAACGGGCTACTCCGCCGCCATCGCCTTGTCCCGCCGCATCCTGAATGAGGGAGAAAGTGCGGTGAAGGACTACCTGGGCTTCCTCTCCGGCGGCTGTTCCAAGAGCCCCATTGACCTGCTGAAGGGTGCGGGCGTGGATATGACCGGCCCCGAGCCTGTGAACCAGGCGCTGAAGCTGTTCGGCCAGCTGCTGGATGAAATGGAAACGCTGATGGAGGAGTAATATGGCAGAATTGTTTCTTCCCACGCTGCACACCTTTGCCATGAACAACATCTTCACCGGCTCCAGCGGCCAGCTTCGTTTCCGGGTCAAGCCCAACGTGGTCATGGCCACTGCCAAAGAGGTGGACTTTGAGCAGAGCAATATTTTCGTGGAATACTGGCACGGCCCCTTTTGCTATGAAAAAAGCGAAATGGAAGGCTCGGAAACCTTCCCCATGAGCGAAGAGGGAAGACAGGAAATGCTTGACTGGCTGAAAAGCAAAATATGAGCAGTCCACTTTTCCGAAGCAAACAGAATAAAATGCCGCTGTACCGACAGCGGCATTTTAACTGGAAAAGAATTGTAAAAAACTTGAAAATATTTCTTGCAATTTGTGCTCACTCTTGTGTATAATATCTATAAAATAAAAATGGGGAGTGTTGCACATGGAGCGCGGGGTATATTGGCGAATCGCAGAGAAAAGCATGGAAGCGGACGCGCAGGAGCGCAGCATCGAATACCTGACCGAGCACCTGAGCCGCTTCCTGAGAAAAGGGGAGCGGGTGCTGATCTGCTTCCTGGAGCATAAAGAGGGCGATTTGAGCTGGCTCATGGAGCATGCTGTCCTGCGCAGCGGTGCAATCCCTGTGGTCTGGGGCCCGGACCGCCGCTGGAAGACCCTGCTGCGCCTGGCATTTTCCAATAAAGTCAGCGCCATCATCGGCCCGCCGCTGGTGGTGCTGGGCCTGACGAAGCTGAAAAAAGCCAATGGAACGCCGCTGTATGTCCGCAAGGTGATCACTGCCGGCTATCCCTGTCCGGACTGGATGATCGAAGGCATTGTAAAGGGGCTGGACTGTGAAATGGGCGGCTGCTTCAGCCTGGGAGAGAGCGGCGCGGTAGCGGGCTTTGCCTGCGGCCACAGCTGGGGCGTGCACATCCGGGAAGCGGAATATGGTGTGGACATTGTGGACGCAGAGGGAAATTCCCTGCCGGAAGGGGAGCTTGGCGAGATCGTGCTGTATCCCAAAGCCTGCCCCGAGCTGCGCTATCCCATGGGGGAAAACGCGCGGCTTAGATATACACCCTGCCGCTGCGGCAGCAAGGCTTCCCGGCTGCTGGACATGCGTCCCGGCCGGACGGAGGATCCCGACCTGATGGTGCTGGGCCAGCAGCTGCAAAGCTGGACCAGTATCCTGGACTGCCGCCTGAACAAGGGAGAATACGGCCTGGAAATCGAGATCGTCACCTTCCCGGGAGAAAAGCTGCCCAAGCTGCCCTCGGCGGCAAAGCTTGTGGTGCGCCCCTGGGATCCGGACACCGACGAACCCTTCTGGTATGTTCCCACCCTGCGAATTGCGGAAAATTAAACGGAAAGATATATTGACTTTTTCCCCTTTTGTGGTAGAATACAGAGGATATGCAAAGACATTGCGGAAACCAAGCAGATTCCGAAGCCTGAAGCGAGAGGGGAACGGTGCAAGCCCTCGGCGGAAGATCTGCAAGCCACTTCCTGCGTCGCCCGGGATGACCGGGACGGGAGCTCCCGTTACAGAGCGTCTAAGATGTCCCCGCTGGGGACGAATTAGGGTGGTACCGCGATTTTACGTCGCCCCTAGACCATAGGGGCGGCGTTTTTTTAATTGAACATTGAAAGTTGAAAATTGGAAATTCCTGTGGCCTCCGGCATTTTTCATTGCCCCGAGGGGCACCGTAATTTCCCATTTTCAATTATCAATTTTCAATTTCATTTTCCCAATAGTCATATATTTATGGAGGTAATTCGACATGGATTCCAAGCCTTACGGCGTAAACGAACTGCGTGAGATGTTCCTTAGCTACTTCGAGAGCAAGGGCCATCTGCGCCTGCCCAGCTTTTCCCTGATCCCTCAGAACGACGCGTCTCTGCTGCTGATCAATTCCGGCATGGCGCCTATGAAGCCCTACTTCAAGGGTGAGGTGGAGCCTCCCCGTCACCGCGTCTGCACCTGCCAGAAGTGTATCCGTACCGGCGATATCGAGAACATCGGTAAGACCGCCCGTCACGGCACCTACTTTGAGATGCTGGGCAACTTCTCCTTCGGCGACTACTTCAAGCACGAGGCCATTGCCTGGAGCTGGGAGTTCCTGACCAAGGTGGTCGGCCTGGACGAGAACCGCCTGTATCCTTCCATCTACGAGAACGATGAAGAGGCTTTCGAGATCTGGAACAAGGAGATCGGCGTTCCCGCGGAAAAGATCTTCCGCTTCGGCAAGTCCGACAACTTCTGGGAGCACGGCTCCGGCCCCTGCGGCCCCTGCTCTGAGATCTACTATGACCGGGGCGAGAAGTACGGCTGCGGCAAAGAGGGCTGCACCGTTGGCTGCGACTGCGACCGCTACATGGAGGTCTGGAACAACGTCTTCTCCCAGTTCGACAACGACGGCAACGGCAACTACACCGAGCTGGTCCAGAAGAACATCGACACCGGCATGGGCCTGGAGCGTCTGGCCGTCGTCTGCCAGGATGTGAACTCCCTGTTCGACGTGGACACCGTTATGAACATCACCAATAAGGTCACCGAGCTGACTGGCGCAAGCTACGGCATGAGCGTCAAAATGGATGTTTCCCTGCGTGTCATCACCGACCACATCCGGGCATCCACCTTCATGATCGCCGACGGCGTTCTGCCCAGCAACGAGGGCCGCGGCTACGTCCTGCGCCGCCTGCTGCGCCGTGCCGCCCGTCACGGCAAGCTCCTGGGCGTCAACAACCCCTTCCTGTACAAGGTGGTTGAGACCGTTGTTCAGGAGAATGAGATCCACTACACCTACCTGCGGGAGCGTTGCGAGTATATCACCCGCATCGTGAAGATCGAGGAAGAGAATTTCTGCCGTACCATCGACGGCGGCATGGCCATCTTCGCCGGCAAGCTGGCAGAGCACAAGGCCAAGGGCGAGACCCAGTTCTCCGGCGCCGACGCGTTCCTGCTGGCCGACACCTATGGTTTCCCCATCGACCTGACCATCGAGATGGTTGCCGATGAGGATATGACTCTGGACCTGGACGAGTTCTACCGCCTGCGGGAGGAGCAGCGTGTCCGTGCCCGTGAGGACCGCAAGAAGTTCGGCGACCTGGGCTGGGCCGGCATCGACCTGGGCCTGGACAACACCCCCTCCACCTTCGTGGGCTATACCGAAAACACCTGCGACGCCAAGGTTCTGGCTGTCTGCGTAGGCGAGGAAGTCTCCGGCACCATCGCCGGCGGCGAGGACGGCATCCTGGTTCTGGACAAGACCCCCTTCTACGCCGAAATGGGCGGCCAGGTGGCTGACCACGGCGCCATCACCGTTGGTGAGAGCGTCTTTGAAGTCAACAACGTCCAGAAGGACAAGGGCGGCAAGTACCTGCACCACGGCAAGATGATCGCCGGTTCCATCAAGGTGGACGACGTGGTCACCGCATCCATCGATATGGAGCGCCGCAAGGCCATCATGCGTGCCCACTCCGCGACCCACCTGCTGCAGAAGGCCCTGCAGACCGTCCTGGGCGACCATGTCCACCAGGCCGGTTCCTACGTGGACGAAGACCATCTGCGCTTCGACTTTACCCACTACTCCGCCATGACCGCCGAAGAGATCGAGAAGGTCAACGAGCTGGTCCAGGAGTCCGTCCTGGAGGGCTACGGCATTGACATCAAGGAAATGGCCATCGACGAAGCCAAGGCCATGGGCGCAACCGCCCTGTTCAGCGAGAAGTACGGCGATACCGTCCGCGTGGTCAACATGGGCGGCTACTCCATCGAGCTGTGCGGCGGCACCCACCTGAACAACACCGCCAAGGTCGGCCCCTTCCGCATCGTTTCCGAGGCCTCCGTGGCTTCCGGCGTCCGCCGTATCGAGGCCATCACCGGTAAGGCCTTCGTCAAGGACGCTGCCAAGACCCGCGATATGGTCGCCGGCGCGGCTTCCGTTCTGAAGGCAAAGCCCGCCGATCTGGAAGAGAAGCTGAACGCCCAGGTGGAGGAGATCAAGAACCTGAAAAAGGAACTGGAGCAGTTCAAGGCCAAGGAAGCTGCCGGTGCGGTTGACCAGATGCTGTCCGGCGCAAAGACCGTCGGTTCCGTCAAGGTCCTGACCGTGAAGGTTCCCGGCGCGGATGCCAACAAGCTGCGCCAGATGGGCGACGTGCTCCGGGACAAGGATGCTTCCGTGGCGGCTGTTCTGGCTTCCGTCAACGGCGAGAAGCTGACCTTCTTGGCCGTCTGCGGCAAGGATGCCGTCAAGGCCGGTGTCAAGGCCGGTGAGATCGTCAAGCATGTCTGCACCGTCTGCGGCGGCAGCGGCGGCGGCAAGCCCGATTCCGCAATGGGCGGCGGCAAGGACATTACCAAGATGGACGAAGCTCTGGCAGGCGTTGCTGACTTCGTTGCAGCCAAGGTTAAGTAAAATGCAAGGAGCGCAGCCAAAGGGCTGCGCTCCTTTTTTAACTCATTTCCGTTATGGAACAATAGAATTCCGTAGGGGGAGGGGTAATGCCCCTCCCAATATTCCATGGAATTTAAGGAGGGCGAGACAATGCGCAAACTCATGTACTTCACCATAGGCTTTGCCGCAGCTTGCGCGCTCTGCGCCTATGGGGCCTCGCTCCCAATCCGAATTATCTGCATTGCCGCCCTGGTTTTCTTCTGCGCAGCTGCAGGCAGGAATGCCAAACCGCTTCCACGGGCGCTGCTGGCCCTGATGGGCTGCGCCGTGGGCCTGTTCTGGTACGGCCAGTACCACAGCCATTACCTCAGCGCCCCCATTGCTCTGGACGGCCAAACCGTCACAGCCTCCATCCGCACCAGTGATTACAGCTATGAAACCACCTACGGCATGACCGTCGATGGAACAGTGCAGTTGGACGGAAAAACCTATCAGGTCCGCGCCTACCTGGACGCGGGAGAACCCTTGGAACCCGGCACCATGCTCACAGGCGCCTTCCATTTCCGCGTCACCACCCCCGACGGCGCCGAAGAAGCCACTTACCACCAGGGCAAAGGCATCTTCCTGCTGGCCTACCAAACCGACCAGGTGACCGCGGCCCAATCCTCCCCAACCTGGCGGGAGTATCCTGCCGAACTGCGCCATCAGATAAAAGCCACCCTGCAAACCCACTTCCCGGAAGATACCTATCCCTTTGCAAAGGCCCTCCTGATCGGCGACACCGCCGACCTGAACTACGAAACCGATACCAATTTCAAAGTCAGCGGCATCCGCCATGTGGTAGCGGTCTCCGGCCTGCACGTTTCCATCCTGTTCACCCTTCTCAGCACCGTAACCTTCCGAAAACGCTATTTGACGGCGCTGGTTGGGTTTCCAACCCTGTTTCTCTTCGCGGCCGTGGCAGGCTTTACCCCCTCTGTGACCCGGGCGTGTATCATGTCCGCCCTGATGCTGCTTGCGCTGCTGGCGGGCAAAGAGTACGACGGCCCCACAGCCCTGGCCTTTGCCGGATTGGTTATGCTGGCGGTAAACCCGCTGACCATTACATCTGTCGGCTTCCAGCTGTCCGTGGGAAGTGTCGCAGGCATCTACCTGTTTGACCCGGGCATCCGCAAATGGCTGCTGTCCCTCTTTGGAGATACCAAAGGCAGGAAAGTCAAGGCCTTTTTTGTTCGCTGGGTCACCGCCTCCATTTCCATCACCCTGAGCGCCATGACCCTGACCACGCCCCTCTGCGCTTGCTATTTCGGTACCGTCAGCCTAATCGGCGCGGTCACCAATCTGCTGGCCCTGTGGGTCATCAGCTTTATCTTCTACGGTCTCATTGCCGTCTGCCTGCTGCACCCGGTGCTCCCGGCGGGAGCGGCCCTTCTTGCCAAAATCGTCGCCATTCCCATCCGCTATGTGCTGGTTATCGCCAAAACCCTGGCCCATGTCCCCATGGCCGCGGTCTATACCCGCTGCACCTATATCACAGCCTGGCTGGTGTTTGCCTATATCCTGCTGATCCTGTTCCTGGTCGGCCAAAACCGGAAACCCCGCATCCTGAGCTGCTGCGCGGTCCTGGGTCTGTGTCTGGCGTTGCTGGCCTCCTGGACAGAATCCATGCTGGACGATGTTCGCTTCACTGTTTTGGATATAGGTCAGGGTCAATGCCTCCTGCTCCAGACGGAAGGGAAGACCTACATGATCGACTGCGGCGGCGACAGCGATACGGAAACCGCGGATATCGCCGCCGAAACTCTGCTCAGCCAGGGCATCGCCAAACTGGATGGACTGATCCTGACCCACCTGGACCGCGACCACGCAGGAGCCGCCGCCAATCTCTTATCCCGCATTGACACCGACCTGCTGATCCTTCCGCCGGAACCCACCGACCTGGCCCGCTGCACGTCCGGAGAAGTGATCTACGCATCCAACGACCTGAAACTGACGCTGGACAGGACGACTATAACAATTTTTGCGCCAATTTTTCCCGGAAACAGCAACGAAAACAGTTTATGTCTCTTGTTAGACACGGAAAAATGTGTTATACTCATAACCGGTGACCGCAGCGGCTTCGGCGAACGGATGCTCCTGCGCAATGCGGATATCCCGGATGTGGATATCCTCGTGGCAGGCCATCACGGCTCGAAAAATTCCACCTGTGAAGAACTGCTGCAAGCGGTGAATCCCGAGCTTGTCTGCATCAGTGTGGGCGCGGACAATTCCTACGGCCACCCGGCCCCGGAACTGCTGCAGCGCCTGACCAATCACGGCTGTACCATCTGCCGCACCGACCAAAACGGAACCATAACCATCAGGAGGTGAACCCATGGCAAAGAAACCCGCTCCCGGCAATGCTCTTCAGGAACTGAAAACGTCCCTCAAAAACAAAGACCTGGGACGGCTGTACTTCTTCCATGGCGAAGAAACCTTCCTGCTGCACCATTACCTGGACCAGATGAAAAAGCAGCTGCTGGACCCGCTGACGGAGTCCTTCAATTTCCACCGTCTCAACAACGAGACCTTCGACATCCGGGCCTTTGCCGACGCAGTGGAAAACCTGCCCATGATGGCGGAGGCCACCTTCGTTCAGGTGGACGACATCGATCCCTTTAAAATGAACGAAGCCGACCGCACCAAAATGGCGGAGATTTTATCAGATATCCCCGACTACTGCACCGTAGTCTTCACCTATATCACCATCCCTTGGAAACCCGACAAGCGGCTGAAAAAGCTCTGGGAAGCCATAGACGGCAGCGGCGCCATCGTGGAATTTGCCAAGCAGGACCAGCGGGACCTGGTGGCCTGGGTCACCCGGCACTTTGCCGCCCATAAAAAGCGGATTTCCACCGACCTGTGCATTTACCTCATCGACATCACCGGCGGCACCATGACCGCCCTGAGCGGTGAGATCGACAAGATCTGCGCCTATTCCGGCGCGGATGAGATCCGGAAAACCGACATCGACGCCGTCACCGAGCCGGTGCTGGATGCTGTGGTCTTCCAGATGACCGACCTGTTAAGCGCAGGCCGCTATGACCAGGCGCTGTTAAAGCTCCAGCAGCTCCTGAAAATGCAGCAGGAGCCTTTGGCGATCCTGGGCGCGGTAGGCGGCCACTTCCGCCGCATCGGCGCTGCCCGAACCCTGCTGGATAACGGCCGCAATTCTTCCGACCTGCAAAAACTCTGCGGCATCCCGGATTATCCCGCCCGGAAAACCATGGAAGCCGCCCGCCGTTTCCGCCCGGAATTCTGCCGCAGGGCGGCGGAACTGGTGCTGGAAACGGACTATCAAATGAAAACCTCCTTCGACGAACAGGAGCGGCTGCTGGAACTGCTGATTTTGCAGCTTGCCCAGGAGGCCCGCAATGGTTAAGATCAAGGAAGCCATCGTGGTGGAGGGCCGCTACGACAAAAACACCCTGAGCCAGATCGTGGACGCTCCCATTTTGGAGACCTCCGGCTTTGGTATCTTCAAGGACAAAGCGCAGATGGCCCTGCTGCGCCGCATTGCGCAGACCCGGGGCCTCATCGTCTTCACCGATTCCGACGGTGCGGGCTTTGTGATCCGCAACCACATCAAAAGCGCCATCCCCGGCAAATACCTGAAGCACGCTTACATCCCGGATATCCCCGGCAAGGAAAAACGCAAATCCGCCCCGGGCAAAGAGGGCAAGCTGGGCGTGGAAGGCATGTCCCGGGAAATCATCTTGGAAGCCCTGCGCCGTGCCGGCGCCACCATAGAAGGGGAGGAAGCGCCCCAAAGCTGCCGGATCACCAAGCAGGATCTGATGTCCCTGGGCCTTTCCGGCGGTCCCGACGCCGGCGCGAAACGGCTGGCACTGCTGAAAAAACTGAACCTGCCGGAGCATATGAGCCCCAACGCCATGCTCCAGGCTTTGAATTTGCTGTATTCTTTGGAAGAATTGGAACAAATCCTTCAAACGATCTGAAAATTAAGGTATGTCATTGCGAACCAGTCCGCAGACTGGTGTGGCAATCTCCCTGATCTTCCGGTTTGCGCGTCGAACCGGGAGATTCCCACGCCAGCGTGCGCACTGGCCCGGAATGACAGGAAAATTGGAGAAACACATGGTAGATATACAAGTCAACAACTTAACAAAATTCTTCGTCATCGGCGAAAACCTCCTGAACGGGCTGAGTTTTGAGATTCAGGAAGGGGAGTGCGTGGCTATTCTGGGCCGCAACGGCTGCGGCAAGACCACCCTTTTCAACATCCTCACCGGCCAGATGGACTACGACGACGGCGAAGTTTACGTCAATCCCAACAAGCGTCTGGGTCTGATCTCCCAGATCCCCAAATTCCCTGAGGGCTACACCGTCGAAGATGTCCTCCGTTCCGCCTACGCCGATCTGATGCGTACCAAGCAGAAGATGGAGCTGCTGGAATGTGAAATGGCCAAGGGTGCGACAGATGCTCAGTTGCGGGAATATGACGCTCTGACCAACCGCTTTCAGTCCGGCGGCGGCTATGATATGGACGTGGAGGTGGACAAGATCTGCAACGGCCTGGGCATCACCGCCGAGCAGCGCACCCAGGAATTTGCCAGCCTGTCCGGCGGCGAAAAGACCCGGGTAAACCTGGCCCGCCTGCTGCTGGAAAAGACGGACATCCTTCTGCTGGACGAGCCTACCAACCACCTGGATCTGAACAGCGTGGAGTGGCTGGAACAGTACATCAACGCCTTCAAGGGCACCGTCCTTGCCATTTCCCACGACCGTTACTTTATCGACCAGGTTGCCGACCGGGTCATTGAGATCACCGAGGGCCGCGCTGAGTTCTACTCCGGCAACTATTCGTTTTACATGGACGAAAAGCAGGCCCGCTTCGATCTGCAAATGAAGCAGTACGAGCAGGAGCAGGCCAAGCTGAAGCAGCTGGGCTACACCGTAGAGCGGATGAAGGGCTGGGGCATCAACAACCGCACCCTGTACCGCCGGGCCATGTCCATCCAGCACCGGATGGAGCGCATCAAGAAAACGGAAAAGCCCAAAAAAGAGCGCAGCATGAAGGCCTCCTTCGGGGAAAAGGAATTCTCCGGCGACGTGGTTTTCAAAATGAAAAACGTTGCCAAGTCCTTTGGCGACCGCACCCTCTTTTCGGACGTGAACCTGAACGTTGAGGGGGGCGAACGCATTGCCATTCTGGGCGACAACGGCACCGGTAAGTCCACCTTTATCAAGTGCCTGCTGGGGGAAGAGGACTGCCAGGGCAAGATCCAGTTCGGCCCCACGGTGAAATGGGGCTACCTTCCCCAGATCATCCACTTTGACCACCCGGAGCGCAGCCTCTACGACACCATGCTCTACGAAAAGAACTGCACGCCCCAGGTCGCCCGTGACCGCCTGGGCGCCTTCCTGTTCCAGGGCGAGGATGTCTTCAAGCAGGTAGGCAACCTCTCCGGCGGCGAGCAGTCCCGCCTGCGGCTGTGTATGCTGATGGATGAAAAGATCAACCTGTTGATTTTGGACGAGCCTACCAACCATCTGGACATCGCGTCGAGAGAATGGGTGGAAGCCGCCATTGAGGAATTCGAGGGCGTGCTGCTGTTTGTTTCCCATGACCGCTACTTCATCGAAAAGTTCGCCGAGCGCATCTGGCTGCTGGAAGACGGCCAGATCCGGGATTTCCCCTGCGGCTACCAAAAGTACCGCTCCATTCTGGAGCACGAAGCCGCGGCGAAACCGGCAGTCACCGCCGCGCCCAAGCCCAAGAAAGAAAAGCCAAAGGGCGGCACCAAGGACACCGACAAGCTGGTAAGACGTCTGGAACGGGAAATCGAAAAGCAGGAAAAGGTCATCGCCGATTACGATGAAAAAATTGAAGCCGCCTCCGCCGACTATCAGGAGCTGACCCGGCTGCTGGGAGTAAAGGAAGAAGCGGAAATGGTTCTGATGGAACTCATGGAGCAGTGGGAAGCTGCTCAGGAATAAAAGGAGCAAAGATCATGAGCAAGAAAGACAAACAACCCATCGTACCCAAGGAATTTATCTGGAATCTGGACATCAACGGCGAGGAAAAGATCTGGAAGTGCTTGGTAAAGGAAGACGAGTGCATCACCTACGAAGGCGACGTGGAGCGCAAGCACCTGAAGGTCATGGATCCCACCCGCAAGGAGAAGGTGCTGCAGATCGACACCGTCACGGTGGTCTACGGCGAGCAGACCGAATTCCAGCTGGAAAACGGCATCCCCTATATCAAGATCGACGGTCACTGGAAGATGTCCGACACCACCCGGGAGGACCGCCTGCAGGCTACCGTCAACATGCACCGGAAGAATTCCAAAATGGAGATCATTTCCGGTATCGGCTGCCTTCTGGTGACCCTTGGCAAAAAGCTGGTCACCGGCGAAGTGGGCGATTGGTGGATGCTCAATGTCTTTGGAATTTTCTTCATCACCAGTGCCGTTATGCGCCTGGTCCGTCTGAAAATGGAGCTGAATGCGATGAAGGAGGAAGCCGAGGAGGAGGCCGCCGAAAAAGCGGCAGCCAAAGCTGCGGCTCAGGAAACGGAGGCGGCCCTGGAAGCTCCGGCATCCGAGGAAGCCTGAACCAAGCAATAACGGGCGGGGTGTGCCCCGCTCGTTTTGTTCATGAGGTGATTGTATGAAACATTTGGGAACAAAAACCATTGAAACACCCCGGCTTCGTCTGCGCCGCTTTACACTGGACGACGCCCAGGCTATGTATGATAACTGGGCCTCAGACCCGGAAGTCACCAAATACCTGACCTGGCCCACCCATACCGGCGTGGATGTCAGCAAAATGGTGCTGACCGATTGGGTGGCAGACTATGAAAAGGATGACAACTACCAGTGGGCCATTGAGCTGAAAGAAATCGGCCAGCCTATCGGCAGCATCGGTGTGGTTTCCCACAATGACAAAGCCCAGCTTGTCCACATCGGTTACTGCGTGGGCAGAAGCTGGTGGCACCGGGGCATCATGACCGAAGCACTGCAAGCCGTTATGGACTTCCTGTTCGATGAAGTCGGGATGCGGCGCATCGAATCCCGTCATGACCCCAGAAACGCAAATTCCGGAAAAGTCATGGTCAAATGCGGCATGAAGTACGAAGGCACCCTGCGCCAGTCCGACTGGAACAACCAGGGAATTTGCGACGCCAGCTGGTACGCGCTTCTGGCGGAAGATCGATGATTTTCTATGTTGACACTCAGCCTGTTACAGCCTATAATAAGGAAAGATAAAAACAAAGGAGCGTATTTTTCATGAGTTCTTGTAGCGGCAACTGTTCCAGCTGCGGTTCTGATTGCGCAGACCGCAAGGCCGAAAGCCTGCTGGCATGCCTGAACCCCAAATCCACAGTTAAAAAAGTCATCGCCGTCGTGTCCGGCAAGGGCGGCGTGGGCAAGTCCACCGTCACCTCTATGCTGGCGGTAGCCATGGCCCGCCAGGGCAAGCGCGTAGGCGTTCTGGATGCCGACATCACCGGTCCTTCCGCCCCCACTGCCTTCGGCGTTACCGAGTGCCAGGGCGCCAACGAGGACGGCCTGTATCCCGCACTGTCCCGGGGCGGCATCCAGGTCATGTCCATCAACCTGCTGCTGGATAACCCTGCCGATCCCGTCGTCTGGCGCGGCCCCGTCATTGCCGGCGCTGTCAAGCAGTTCTGGACCGACGTAATCTGGGAAGATGTGGACTATATGTTCGTGGACATGCCTCCCGGAACCGGCGATGTTCCTCTGACCGTCTTCCAGAGCCTGCCCGTGGACGGCATCGTCATCGTGACTTCTCCCCAGGACCTGGTGTCCATGATCGTGGCCAAGGCTGTGAAGATGGCTAACATGATGCACATTCCCGTGCTGGGCTTCGTGGAGAACTATTCCTATCTGGAATGCCCCGACTGCGGCAAGAAGATCAGCGTTTTCGGCAAGTCCCATCTGGACGAAATTGCCGCCCAGTTCGGTCTGCCCGTGCTGGCAAGACTGCCCATCGACCCCGCTGTGGCCGAAGCCTATGACAACGGCCTGATGGAAACCGTGAATACCGACGCAGTCGCCGGTGTCATCGAAGCCATCCAGAATGCGTAAAAGAATATGGTGATGATCGGTTTTGGCTGTCAGTCATGGCAAGAAGGGTAAGCCGCTCCGCGGTTTTTCATCCTTTTGGCGCTTTTGTTTGCTGGCGAAAACCGATAACCGCAAAAAATACAGTAGGGCGGAGGCATGCCTCCGCCGGGCATGTGCAGGATTGAGCGTTTTGATTCTATCGCTCAGTTTCCGCATTGCCCGGCGGGGTCATGACCCCCGCCCTACATGCTTTTGTATTAAATTCTGCATTGTACCTATCCGTGGGGGAGGATTTTCAATCCTCCCGCAATGAAACAATGCCGGAATAGCTGTTTTTACGGCAATCTCCTATTCCTGGCCCAAAAGCCGAAGGGCCAGTGCGGAGGAAAAATCCACTCCTAAGGAAGGACTTGGGCAGCCGGATGCTTTAATTGGGGAGTTTGATGCCCTTCCAGTTGGCTGCATCACACTTGCCATCCTGCGTATCTCCTGCGGTCACCACTGTGCCGTCGGATTTCAGCCCAATTGTATGTAAGCCCCCTGCGCTGATTGCAACGATATCCGTCCAATCGCTGACACCGCACTGTCCAAAACGGTTATCTCCCACGGCAACCACGGAACCGTCAGCTTTCAGTCCAACTGTATGCAAGCCTCCTGCGCTGACAGCAACAATGCCAGTCCAATTGCTGACACTGCATTGATCGTTGCTGTTATCTCCTACGGCTACAACAGTGCCGTTGGATTTTAGGCCAATGGCATGAAAGCATCCCGCACTGACAGAGACGATTTCCTTCCAATTGCTCATATTATATTGACTGCTGGAGATAAGTCCGGAAATTTCTACAGTTCCGTCGGATTTTAATCCAACCGTATAATAATTTCCCGCACTGACAGCGGTTATATTGGACCATTGACTGACTTCGCACTGTTTATACCCATTGTGCCCTACAGCCACCACTGTACCGTCAGATTTAAGACCAACTGTATGGTAATATCCGGCTTGAACAGCAACGATATGTTTCCAGCCGCTGACGTCACATTGGTGATTTGCGTTACTTCCCGAAGCCACAACGGTGCCATCCTTTTTTAATCCTACCACATGGTTAGAACCTACGCTGATATCGCCGATATCCTTCCATTTGCTGGCACTCTGATTTTGTCCAGCAACCAGTACAGTACCGTTGGCTGTAAGACCCAGCGTACAGGAACTTCCGGCGCTAATGGTTTCCCGTTCAGTGAATTCCTCCCACAGATCAAAGCTCTGCTTTTGGGAATCTTTATAATCCCCCAGTGCTGCAAACGCATCTCTTGCGGATTCGTATTGACCCGCTTCCATCATTTCTGCGGCATGATTGTATTTTAACTGGGGAATTACACTTGTCCACAGTAAAACCACCGCTGCAATGCCACAAGCCAGAGCGGCGATATAGTATAAAGGCTTGTTCTTTCGCTTTTTAGCCCCATCTTCCACTTTTGTCTCCGTGGATGCCTTTGGCTGTTCCTTCACCGGAGTGGTTATTTCTGCCTTTACGGGAACGGGAGCCGGGGGATCTTTCGGGACAGGGGGGGTTCCAATTGGATAGGGCGAGGCTGTTCTTTCTGCTGAAGATCGCCCATACCGGCCAGAAGTTCCTCCATGGACTGGATTCTGTCCTTTGCCCGCAGGGCCATGGCCTTATGCAGCGTCTCCAATGTCTTCGTCGGCAGGGCCTGCAGCCGGGGCAGATCCCATTGGAGATTGTCTTCGTCCATCCGGTCCACCGCCGCCGGGGGCACCGTTCCGGTCAGAGTATAATGCATGGTTGCCGCCAGGGCATATACGTCCGACCAGGGGCCAGAGCTGCCCCTTTGGGTGTACTGTTCCAGAGGGCTGAAGCCGCCCTTGGCCACCTGCATGGAGGATGCGCCGCTGTTGAGATTCAGATCCTTGGCCGCGCCAAGATCCAGGATCATCACACCGCCCTCCGGCAGCAGCATCAGATTGTCCGGGCTTAAGTCCCGGTGGATCAGACCCGCCTGGTGCACCTGCTCCATAGCGCGGATCACCGGAAGGAAGATGTTTTGCGTCTCCTGCCAGGAAAGAGGGCCGGATTTTTCCAGCCGCTGCTTCAGTGTCTCTCCCTCGATAAAATCCATGATAATGTAGGCGGTGTCGTTTTCCAAAAACAGGTCCAGGATCTGCACCACCTGGGGGATCCGGTTGACGCGGGTCATTTTCCGGGCTTCCTTCAGGAATATTTCCTGACCGCTGCTGCGGGCAGCCTGGGCCTGATCGGTGTCGTACCACTGCAAAACAGTACCGGTCTGGCGAACCACCTGGCCGGAGGGATAGTATTCCTTAACGGCTACCTTTCGCTCCAGCAGCAGATCCCATCCGATGTAGGTAATGCCGAAGCCGCCCTGGCCCAACACTTTGCCCACCAGATATTTGCCGTTCAGGATTGTACCCGGCCGAAGGGCATAGTCCTGGGCTTTCCGTTTGTGCGGGTCATAGCCGCACCTGGGGCAAGGATACCCGCCGGAGGGCTCCATGCATCCGTAACAGAGACTGAATTCCACTTTTTTCTCTCCCTTCCGTTCCTGCCACCGCTGCCGTGATGGGGGCAGAATGAGAAATGTGTTGTTCTGTTGCAATAAATCCACAAAATTATCATATCATCTGTAGAACGGAAAGTCTACAGAAATCTTCCATACCGTTAAAAACCGCCCTGGATCTGTTACAGCAGGCCCAGTTCGATTTTCCATTCCAGCACATTTCTTACGGCGCTGTTCAGTACATCGATATCAATGCGCCCTTCCAGCACAGCGGCCAGCACGGCCTCGTATTGGGTTGCATAATCCGTGGAGCATAACAAATCATTTCCCGCCAGAACCGCCATCACAGCGGCTTCCCCGGCGCCATATTGGTCAGTAATGGCCTGCATCACCAGATCATCGGTGAGAATGACGCCTTCAAAGCCCATATCCTCCCGCAGATATTGATGCACCGCAGGGGAGAGGGAAGCGGGGAGCACCATATCCAGCGACTCCACAATGGTGTGGCTCACCAGTACAGCGCCGCAGCCTGCATCGATTCCCGCCGCAAAGGGGATCAGATCATTCCCTTCCAATTCCTCCAGAGAACGGCTGTCGATGGCGATGCCGGTGTGGGTGTCCGCGTTGTTTCCGTATCCGGGGAAATGCTTCAGAGAGCTGCCCAAATGATAGGAGTTCATTAACTGCACCGTGCCGGACACAAATTGAGACGTAATTTCCGCGTCCTGTCCCAGGGAGCGGTCATACATGAACACGCCGTATTCCGTGGAAATATCGCATACCGGTCCCAGATTCACATTGATGCCCAGAGAAGTCAGCAGCTGACACTTTTCCTCTTCCGTGGCAAGCACCCATTCCATGCCGCCCCAGGAGTACAGGTCCCGGGGGGAGGCGAATTTGCTTTCCCGGAACGCGGGATACAGGCTGACCCGGTTTACCGTGCCGCCCTCCTCGTCCACAGCGATCAGCAGGGGGATCTTCGCGGCGGCCTGATAGGCGGCCAGCTTTTCCCGGATGGAATTCGGAGTCTGGTCCCGGAAATCCGCGCCAAACAGCACAAATCCGCCCAGATGATACTGCCCGATGTCATTTAAGGCGGTGGCGTCCTCACACCGGGCCAGAAACAGCTGTCCCACCCGCTCTTCCAGAGACATCTGATTGAGCATTTCTCGGATGGGATCCGGGGGCGTTGTTTCCTTGGGTGCGGTCGTGGCAGGTACCGTTTCCACGGCCATGACGGTTTCCGCTGCTTCCGTTTCAGCGGCCTCAGGCGCGGCAGCGCATCCGGTCAGCAGCAATAAACACAATAAAACACAAAAACTTTTCATAGCTTCACCTCGCAAAGAAATTCTAGCATAGCCCCAAAGCAATGTCAACAAAGGTCGAAAAAAGCCCTCTGCATAAGCAGAGGGCACAGCGTGTCAAAAAAGTCCCTAAAATTAGATGTCATCGCGAACCAGCCCGCAGGCTGGTGTGGCGATCCCCCCAAAAGAAGTAAAATCCCTCAATTTTAGTAAAGAAATGTCCGAAAATTCGGGAGATTGCCACGCCACACGGCCCGCAGGCCGCGTACATAGCGCAACCACCGAAGGCGGCTCTTAGCGCGGAGTAGTGTGCGCACTGGCTCGCAATGACATGGTTTTTCGACAGTCTGAGCCCTCTGCATAAGCAGAGGGCAAAGTTATTACAGAACACGTCCAATGAGGTACCACAAAACCAGCACGACGATAGCCAGGGGGATATACGCCATCAGCGCGGAAGCGGTAATGGAGACCACCGTATACCCAAAGAATCCTACCAGATACACGATAAGGCACAAAATGGCGCTGGAGAAAACCGCCTTGCTTAACTGCTTGCCAATGACATTGGAAAAGAAAAAGGTGTACATGGCGCCCAGAAAGGGATTTGTGACCGCAATGACCAGTCCCAGAACCAGGTTTAAAATACCGGACAGCAGCATGAAAGCCAGCAGGATCAGCAGGATCGTGGGCGCATAGGTCACCAGAACGTCGGGCAGATACGTGTGGATCGCCCACTGCACCACCAGATGCAGCGCCATGCAAAGGATCGTGGTGAGAATCCGCAGCACGAACCAGCTCAGCATACCCTCGCCCTTCGGCACAATGGAGTCCAGCAGATTCACCAGGAACGCCAGAATGATGAGGGAAAGCACTTCCGAACACAGCGCCGGGAATTGGGCGTCGGCAATGGGTAAAATAATGAGGTAATCTCCGGCGAAGGTCACAAAGGGCAGGGGAGACAGCAGCGCTTCCAGATTCCAGGGCTTGAAGGTGTACACCACCACGGTAACGGCGTAGATGAACAGAATGCCCATGACCGCGGACAGGGAGTGGTTCAGGCTGGAGCGCTTGCCCAGCACCACCCGGCCCAGCACGCCCAGGATCAGCGACGCGGCGGCGAAATACAGCATAAACTGCGCCGCGGTCACCAGATCGATCTCCGTGGGGAGGTAAGAGGAAGCGTGCTTGATGACCCGGCTGAGATCGTCGGGGATGTAGGTCACGGCTTTGTCGATGACCAGATCCAGATCTTCGGGTATGTAGCCGGAGATTGTTGACAGGGTAGAGTCTAGATCCATAGGGTTCCTTTCCGGACCAGCCCAGAGACATACACACCGGAAGCCGATGTCCATGTCTGTGCGCTGGCCAACTGGGGGTAAGAGAAAGCCGCCGCCATTTCTGGCGGCGGCACAGCTTGTGAAGTAGAGATAAATTACTTGATCTCGGCCTCTGCGCCAGCTTCCTTCAGCTCGGCGACCAGCTTCTCTGCGTCTTCCTTGGAGATAGCTTCCTTCAGGGTCTTGGGGCAGTTGTCAACCAGATCCTTAGCATCCTTCAGGCCCAGGCCGGTAGCGGCACGGACAACCTTGATGACGCCCAGCTTGGAAGCGCCAGCGGACTTCAGGATAACGTCGAACTCGGTCTTCTCTTCGACAGCCTCAGCAGCGGCAGCAGCGGGAGCAGCGACAGCAGCGGCAGCGGCGGAAACACCGAAAACCTCTTCCAGGGTGTGGACCAGTTCGGACAGCTCCAGGACGGTCAGTTCCTTAACCTGCTCAACCAGAGCAGTGATCTTTTCACTAGCCATTTTAATAATCCTCCTAAATATGTGTTGAGTTAGATAGTTTGTGGGGTTACGCGATTAAGCTTCTGCAGCTTCTGCAGGAGCGCCGCCTTCCTTCTGGATACGAACCTGATCCAGGACGAAAGCCAGGCTGGAGATAGGTGCCAGGAAGGTACCCAGGACAGAAGCGACCAGAGCGTTCTTGCTGGGCAGCTCACCGAAGCCGTTCAGCTGATCAGCGGACAGCACGGAGCCTTCAACAATACCACCCTTGATGGCGATCTTGCAGGCCTTGTTCTTCTTGGCGAACTCGCAGACGATACGAGCAGGGGCGATGGGGTCGCCGGTGGTGGAAGCCATAGCGGTAGTGCCGTTCAGAACCTCAGAGAAATCGTAGCCACAATTTTTAGTAGCGAAATTGGTCAGGGTGTTCTTAACGACGGAGTACTCGACACCAGCTTCACGGAACTGCTTACGCAGCTCGGTATCCTGAGCAACAGTGATACCCTTGTAATCGACGAAGACGACGGAAGTAGCTTCCTGGATCTTGCCGGTCAGGGTCTCGACAACTGCCTTCTTGCTCTCAAGAACCTTAGCGTTGGGCATAATTTTCACCTCCGAAAATAAAAAAGTGTCTTCCTGCCAGAAGACAGAAAGACACGCAAACGATCAAAACTGATTGGCGCACCTCGGCAGGTCTTACGTCTTTCGACACCTGCTGTCTTTGGCAACTCCCATATGTTAGCATAAGGTGCGCAATTTGTCAAGTATTATTTTGAAATTTTTTAATAACGCTTATCGACTTCCAGCAGCTAACAGGTTTCTGCCGCACTGGTGCGTTTCCTGTTTGCTGAGTCAAGTCGCTAAGCACATTTCATTATTGGCTGCATGAATCAGCAGCCGCTGTTCCGGCTTGGAGCCGTGGCCACCGTTTCCATCGGATTCCTGGGTACAGCCGCATAGCAGAAAGGCGAGTAATAAAAGGCTTAAGATGCGCATTGAGCGGGTTTTCATAGGGGATCGTTCCTTTCTGTCTGTATTGTAGGGATACTATGTTTTTAGTGTCTGCTTTTCCTTGACAGACGCGCATAGCTGGTGGTTTCCTTTAACGTAAAAAGAGGGGAGGGGCATTGGCCCTCCCCTCACAATATGAAATTAGCCGACGGAAAAGGACAATGAATAAAGTAAATAACCTGTTGTCAACTTTGTGGTTCCCAAATTTCTGACGTATACCCTATATGTTCCAGCAGGTAATCCGCTGTAATAAAATGTATCGCTGACGTTTCCACCTGATATGATTTCAGGATAGCAAGTGTTTGTGTATTCGTTCCAGAATCCAAGTTCAAGATTATAATGCTCTGGAGCCCAGACACAGGGATCGACAGTTAATCCAACTGTTTCTCCTGCCGAGAGAACAACGTTGTTGCCACCAATCATAACAATGTCGGGTGCAGCATCATAAAACTCAATACGATTTCCACCGCGTGGCGAAGTCGCGGTAGAGGAATTAGCGGTTTGGACTTTGTCGGGTGAGACTGTTATTGGTATGATCTCTTTGGTGCCAGAGGCAGATGTTACTGTTACAACGTCTGCTTCGCTAGCAGTGTTAGAAATTGACGGAGTTACGGCTGCGTTCACTGTAACAGGGGTGGAAATTAGAAAGAGGATTGCTAATGTAACGGATAGAAATTTGCGCATTTTGAACATCCTTTCTGTAGAATTGTAATCAGGAAAGCAGATATCTCCCGATCCATTAATATTGTTACATAGAGAAATAAATTTGTCAACAAATATTTTGTAACAAAAGTATTGCGAAACAAATAAAGCTATGATATAAAATAAATAGGAAAGAAAGGAGTGTGTATACATGGCTACAGATAACGCACAAAACAGTTTTCGCCGGGGTGTGATGTCTCTGGTGATTCTGGGACTTTTACAGAAGGAGGATATGTATGGCTATCAGCTGGTGCAGGAGACGGAGCGCAGAAGCGGCGGCCGGATCGTGACCCAGGAAGGTTCCCTGTACCCGGTGCTGTACAAGCTGGTGGATCAGGGCCTGATCTCTGACAGAAAAGTGCTGGTGGGCAAGCGCATGACCCGGGTGTACTACCACCTGGAACCGGCAGGGGAGCAGCGGCTTCGGGAACTGGTTCGGGAGTATGAGGAAGTGAGTCAGGGTGTATTCCAGATCGTGAAGGGGGATGATGGCGATGAGGACGAATGTCCATATCCTGCGGTATCTCTGGGAGATAAGCAGGGAACTGCCGGGCAGCTGGAAGCAGAAGAAACAAATCCTGTCCAGAATGGAACGCTCCATCCGGGACTTTGTTATTGAGAATGCCAGCGTGGACTATCACGCCATTGTAAAGCGTTTTGGTGCGCCCCGGCAGATTGCGGAGAGCTATATTACAGAGATGGAGACCTCTGAATTGCTGGAGGGTATGTACATACGCCAGAAAATCCTGCTTGTTGCAATCGGCGCAGTAGTGCTGCTGGTAATTATGCGTTTTGGATTTCTACTGGCTGCATACTTGGATTTCGATAAAGATATGAGAGGATATGCGGTCGTAGAAATAACGGAAGTTGCAAGAAATACGATTGATGAAGGAGAAACGGAATGAAACGCTTAATTTCTTACGTACTGTTAGCGATTCTGCTCATTAGCGCATTGCCGGTTATGGGCAATGCGGCAGAGAGTACACTGGAAGCAATTTCTTTTCAAGATGGAAGTTATATGACAGTTGAAATCACTGCCAGCGGTGCGCGATCTGCGGGCAGTGTTACGGGAAATAAAACATATACGTACTATGATGCCAATAATGTATCTCAATGGAAAGCGGTCTTGACGGGTACATTTACGTATACAGGCTCTAGTGCAACCTGTACATCCTCCAATGTTAATGTGACGATTTACGATTCTGACTGGTATGTAAATAATAAATCTGCCAGTAAGAGCGGAAATGTTGCGACGGCCTCTGTTACAGTAGGCAGAATCTATGATGGCACCACCATGACGCTGGTTCCGGCCAATTTACGATTGACCTGCGACGCCAACGGCAATCTGAGTTAAACACCACCAACACACAAAAATCCCGGATGCATTCGCATCCGGGATTTGCTTCCCTTATAGAAATTCCACAGTCCCATCCGGGTAGATCAGGTACTGGAAATGGCACACGGAGACCTGGTTCAGGTACAGTACCACGGTGCCCGTATCGCCGGACAGGTGCTCGGACAGGGTCAGGCCGTCCATCTGCTCGTCCGACAGCTCGCCGCTGACACTGGCCATTTTGCAGCTCTCTCCGTCAGCGGTTCCGGCGGCAACGGTGGTCAGGGTTCCGATATATGCATAGTTCGGGTTGTAGATCTTGTGAGAAAAGGCCCTTGCCTTTGCGATAGTGTCTTCTTCAGTGATCTGTTCCGTCTCCTCCGATTCCACCGTGATGCAGTAGTAGGAGCTGGCGCCGATCTCGCTGACAGTAAGGGGATCGGCAGTCTCGGCAGTCGCGGAGGTCTCCTCCGGCAGGGAATTGTCCCGGGCATGCCAAAGAAACAGCGCCGCCCCGATCACTATGACGGCGGCAAGAATGGGAAGCAGGATGTATTTTGCTTTCTCTTTCACAGCAGAGTCCCTCCTTTTGCACCATTATCGCAGAATGGGGAGGGAAAGTCAATGGAAGAAAATATTAAGATATTGGCTCTTAAGGAAAAGAAAACACCCGAAAGGCGAACCTTTCGGGTGTGAACCGTATCAAATTACAGATACTTGGAAGTGGAGACCTTGACGCCGGGGCCCATGGTGGAGACGACGGTGCAGGACTTGATATACTGGCCCTTGGCAGCTGCGGGCTTAGCCTTGACAACAGCCTTGACCAGGGTGTCCATGTTCTCAACCAGCTTCTCGGTGCCGAAGGAGACCTTGCCGATGGGGCAGTGGATGATATTGGTCTTGTCCAGACGGTACTCGACCTTACCAGCCTTGATTTCCTTGACAGCAGCGGCCACGTTGGGGGTCACGGTGCCAGCCTTGGGGGAGGGCATCAGACCCTTGGGGCCCAGAACCTTACCCAGACGGCCAACGATACCCATCATGTCGGGGGAAGCGACGACCACGTCGAAGTCGAACCAGTTTTCCTTGGTGATCTTCTCGACCAGGTCCATGCCGCCGACAAAGTCAGCGCCGGCAGCCTTGGCCTCGTCAGCCTTGGCGTCCTTAGCGAAGACCAGAACACGGCGGGTCTTGCCGGTGCCGTTGGGCAGGACGACAGCGCCGCGGACCTGCTGGTCAGCGTGACGGGAGTCGACACCCAGCTTGATGTGCAGCTCGACGGTCTCGTCGAACTTAGCGGAAGCGCCCTTCACAACCAGATCCAGGGCTTCGGTGGGATCATACTGAACGGAGCGGTCAATCAGCTTGGCGCTCTCCTGATACTTTTTGCCTCTAAACAATTTAAATTTCCTCCTTATAGTGGTGATGCGGAAAAATCCTCCCACATTTCCGGTTCCTGATAAACCGGATGAAACGATCAAATGAATTGCCTCGCCAGACAAATAAATGTCATTGCGAACCAGTCCTCAGACTGGTGTGGCAATCTCCTAAGATATCCGCCCGGCCAATCAACCGGGGGATTTCCACGCCAGTGTGAGCACTGGCTCGGAATGACTTAAAAGATTAGTCGACGACGGTAACGCCCATGGAACGGCAGGTACCGGCAACCTGGCTCTCAGCAGCCTCCAGAGTGGGGCAGTTCAGGTCAGGCATCTTGGTCTTGGCGATCTCGGCGATCTGAGCCTTGGTGATAGTGCCAACCTTGGTCTTGTTGGGAACACCGGAGCCCTTCTCCAGACCGATGGCCTTCATGATCAGCATGGGGGTCGGAGGAGTCTTGGTGATGAAGGTGAAGCTGCGGTCAGCGTAAACAGTGATGACGACGGGGATCTTGTAACCCTCCATGTCCTTGGTACGGGCGTTGAACTCCTTGATGAAAGCAGCGATGTTAACGCCGTGCTGACCCAGAGCGGGGCCGACAGGGGGAGAAGCAGTTGCCTTAGCGGCGTTGATCTGCAGTTTGATAATGCCAGTGACTTTCTGTGCCATAATAAGCACCTCCTGAAAAGAATGTGGTAATGATGCGTCAGACGCATTTTTTGCGGGGTAGGGAACCCCTCCCACGGTCCGACCGATAAAAACGGTCCGATACGTTTACTGGGATACGACCTCAACCTGATCGAGCTCGAACTCGACGGAGGTCTCGCGGCCAAACATGGAAACGATGACATTGACCGCGTTGTTGTCGACGTCGACACTTTCGACAGTGCCGGTGAAGGAGCTCAGGGGGCCATCCAGGATGCGGACGGTATCACCCACGCTGTAGTTGACGATGATCTCCTTCTTTTCCACACCCATAGCGTAGACCTCTTCTTCGGTCAGGGGCGTGGGGTCGTTGCTGGACGTACCGACAAAGCCGGTGACGCCGCGGATATTCCGGATAACATGCCAGGTATCATCGCTGTAAACCATCTTGACCAGCACATAACCGGGGTAGACCTTGCGGTCGTAGGTCTTGCTGGCGCCGGACTCGGTGATCTCGGTGACGGTCTCCAGAGGAATGGAAACAGCCAGGATCTGATCGTGCAGAGAGCGGGATTCGACGGTCTTTTCGATGGTAGCCTTAACCGTGTTCTCGTAACCGGAGTAGGTATGCACTACATACCATTTTGCAGTTTCTGCCATGACTTTATACCTTAGTGGAAGACGCTGATCAGAGCGTCAATGCCGATCTGAGCAACAAAGTCGAACAGCCAGATAAAGACGCCGACGCAGACAACGCAGCCGGCAACGATAGCGGCATTCTTCAGAACCTGCTGGGGGGTAGGCCAAACGACCTTCTTCAGTTCGCTGCGCAGCTCACGGAAGTACTTGGCAACTTTACCCCAGGTTCTCTTGAACCAGTTTTCCTTTTTGACTTCAGCCATGATTTGCGAGCCTCCTTACTTGGTCTCGTTGTGAACGGTGTGCTTTCTGCAGAATCTGCAGTACTTCTTCATCTCGAGACGGTCGGGGTCGTTCTTCTTGTTCTTCATGGTGTTGTAGTTTCTCTGCTTGCACTCAGAGCATCTCAAAGTGACTTTAACGCGCATTACGGCACCTCCTTAAAAAATTGCCTCCCTGTATCACCCCGGCTAAGAAAAGAATTTAGGAAGCGGGCAACTACATATTCCCGCTCCGGGGCTGAAAAAAGCGCACAAAAAAAGCCCTTTTTCACAGGTAGAATCATTCTATCACAGGGGGGTGGCAAAGTCAATAAGAATTTTACATGTTTTTTGGAAGAATTGTAATAAAAATTGGATACAGAACTTTTTGACAAAGTTTTTGCCGGCTGCCGGAAATGGCAGCCGGCAAAGCGGCGGGTCACGGTTCCGCTTCCGGGAAGAAAGGATAGCTGGCGTTCAGATCGGTGCAGTTGTGCGCGTTGACCAGCAGCACGACGGTGTCCGGGAGATTGGCCCGGTAATAGTCTTCAAAGCTGTCGGAGAAATAGCGCATATCCAGTTCATCACAGCTGGAAATGTACAGGGACATCAGGCTGAAGGGAACATTTCCGAAGGAATCGCCGATGAGCAGAAATCTGGAATCCTCCGGCGCGCCTGTATTTCGCCGTTGAACCAGCGCGGTGTCGCTTCGTCCGTAAATGTCGTAAGCGCTGGTGTTGAAGAAGTCGGGATTGGAAAAATAGGAATCGGACATATTAAAATTGCAGACATCCTCATACCGCCCCTGCAGATCAAGGCCGCTGCTTTCCATTCTGACCAAAATGTCGGTGTCGAATTTGGGGGTGATCACGCAGAAGTCATCCAGCCCTGCGTAGTAAATTCCGGTTCGCCTGCCCGCGGCGCCCAGGAAGCTGTCTTCATGGATTTGGAAATCGTAATTTGCCTTATTTATATAGAATGTATCCACAGGGGAGATGGCGCCCTGTTCCGCCAGGGCTTCCAAGATCTTTTCATAGGCCCAGAATCCGGTCTGTGGAGTCCAGTGGTGATCCGTGACAAAGAAAGCCTCCGTGCGGTTAAGACCGTCTTCCTCCATAGCCTCCCGCAGATCCAGACAGGATACGTCCCCGTCCTCCAAAAAACGCAGCAAGGTATCCGCGGTTTTGTTTGCGGTGTCGGTATATCCCGCAGGCAGCAGGTCATTCTCCGGATCGATCTGGGAGGGGGCCAGTACGAACAGAAAAGTCTTTTCCCGTTCGGTCTGCTTCCGGCTGAAGCGGATAAGGTTGTCCGCCACCTGCTTTACGGTGTCCGCGGGAATTTCCTCGGCTGCGGTATCCGCAAGATGGCCGTTGGTGAGTTTGACCCGCTCGTTCATAAACGGCTGATCCAGCACATTTGCCATTAGTCCGTTTAAATTGATGTAGGTGCCTTTGTTTTGCAGCAGCGGAGTTTCCTGAACTGCAGTGAGCATTCCCTTGTACTGGTCGTCGATGCTGCGAATATAGGCCCTCAGGGAGAAACCGTCGGAAAAAGCGTCTCTGGTATTACTCAGAAACTGGGGAAAGGCGGCAAGGCCCACGTAAAAAATAAACAGCAGAAACGAAACTGCCAGAATGTGGGAGGATTTCATATGCTTGATTTTTTTCAAAACGGTCATCCTCCCTTAGAAATTAAAATAAATAAACGGGTTGTGGGAGCCCATCATAATATAGGATACGGCCCACAGCAGCAAAAAAAGATACAACGGGACGGACAAAGCCTCTGCAGCGGCAGACACCCGAGGGCATCGAAGGGCCAGCCGCTCTTTTGCGGTCTTCACGACAGGAGCAGAGCACACTGCCGCTCCCAGGAAGAAGTACCGGTACTGCTGGAAGGTGCGGACTACCATATCATCCATAAAGCCGTTGCTGGTCAAACCCGCCATGCTTTTGCAGAAGTTAACGGCGGAGGAAAGATCCGCGGCCCGGAAGAACACCCAGCCCACCAGCACACACAGCAGGGTAAATACCCGGTACAGCTGCTTCTGCCACCCGGCAGAGAACTTGCCCGGATATCCGCTCAGCTTTTCAAAGGCGATCAAAACAAAATACATCAGCCCCCAGACCACAAAATTCCAGCTTGCCCCGTGCCAGATGCCGGTCAGCGACCAGACTACGAACAGGTTGAATACCAATCTGCCCTTTGTCTTCACCCGGGAACCGCCGAGGGGAAAGTACACATAATCCCGGAACCACTGTCCCAGAGACATATGCCATCTGCGCCAAAATTCGGAGATAGAGGAGGAGATGTAAGGATAGTCAAAGTTTTCCAGAAAGTGGAAACCGAACAGCTTGCCCAGGCCGATGGCCATATCCGAGTAGCCGGAGAAATCAAAAAGGATCTGAAACGCGTAGGCAAAAGCGCCCATCCAGGCATAGAGGACGCTTCGCTCGGAATCGGGCACGGCAAATACGGCGTCTGCCACCAGCGCCATATTGTTGGAAAGAATGATCTTTTTCGCAAAGCCTGCGATGAAGCGCTTCACACCGTCGGCAAAATCGTCAAAGGTTTCCTGCCGGCTGTCGATCTGATCGGCAATGGTCTGATAGCGGACAATGGGGCCGGCCACCAGCTGAGGAAAAAAGGAGACGTAAAGGCCGATGTTCTGAGGCTTTTTCTGAACTTTGGCGGTGCCGCGGTACACGTCAATGGTATAAGACATGGCCTGGAAGGTAAAGAAGGAGATGCCCAGCGGCAGTGTAATGCTGGGAAGCGGCAGCTGAAAGCCCAGCAGATTCAGGTTGGCGATAAAGAAATCCAGATATTTGTAAACAAACAAAACGCTGAGATTTCCGGCAACGGCCAGGATCAAACACAGACGCCGCAGTTTGGGCTTGTCCAGAGCGTCGATGATCAGGGCCATCAGGTAATTGAACAGGATGGAACCGATCATGACAAGGACAAATTTACCCGTGCCCCAGGCGTAGAAAGCAAGGCTTGCCATCAGCAGGAACAGGTTTCGGAACCGCTTTCCCAGCAGGTAGTAGCCCAAAATGACGCAGGGCAGGAACAGGAAAAGAAAAAGATTGCTAGAAAAAAGCACGGCACACCTCCGGAATAAATAGAATTCGGGAATAATTTCATTAATTCATCATTATGCCATGGATTTGCGGCACTGTCAATCGTTCGAAGGGCGAACCGGCAATTTCTTTGCCGAATCTGACGGTAGAAAGCCGATTCTACCACCGGTAGAGAAAGCGAAACGCAGTAGGTTGCGTCCCGGGCGGTTTCTGTGGTATAATAAGCAAAACCAAATCAAAAAGGAAATGGAACCTATGGCACTATCCGCGAAAACCGTCCGTACCCAAATGAGCAGGATCAAGCCTCTGCTGCGCAGCTGTTCCCGGGAAACGCTGCGCCGGGGGCAGAACATGCTGGGAGAATTGATGGAAGTCAGACACCACCGGGAGATCCTGACCAAGGAGCATCCCTTCGAGAAATTCAATGCCGCCTGGGTGATCCCCAAGGACGAGCGCCGTCAGGGCGTGATCCTGTACCTTCATGGCGGCGGCTACGTCTGCGGCGATCTGGAATACGCCAAGGGATTCGCCTCGGCCCTGGCGGCGGAGTGCGGCATCCGGGTGCTCTGCATCGGCTACCGCCTGGCCCCGGAAGATCCCTATCCCGCCGCGCTGGAAGACGCGCTGACGGCCTACCAATATCTGCTGGACAAAGGCTATGCGCCGGGGCATATCGCCCTCAGCGGCGAAAGCGCCGGCGGCGGACTCTGCTATGCCCTGTGCCTGAAGCTCCGGGAACTGGGAAAGCCCCAGCCCGGAGCCATCATCGCGGTATCTCCCTGGACAGACCTGACCGCGTCCGGCGAATCCTACGAAGCCAACAGGGAAGCGGATCCGTCCATGTTCTTGGAGACCCTGGACTATTACGCGTCCTGCTACTGCACAGACCGAACGGACCCCTATGTGTCGCCCCTGTTCGGCGACTTGAGCCAGATGCCGCCTTCCCTGATCTTTGTGGGCGGGGATGAGATCATGCTCAGCGATTCCCGGCGGATGCACGAAAAACTTCTGGCGGCGGAAAGAAACAGCCAGCTCATCGTCAGGCCCGAACGCTGGCATGGCTATCTTCTTTACGGCTTAAAAGAAGACGAAGAGGACTTTGCTGCCATCAACCATTTCCTCAGCGCCCATCTTTCCGAGGAACACAAGCTCCGCTGGATGCGCCTGGACAACGCCGCGAAAATCTACCCCGCGGCCAGAAATCAGAATTGGAGCAACGTCTTCCGTCTGTCCGCAACCCTGACCGAAACCGTGGATGCGGCGGTGCTGCAATCGGCTCTGGATGTAACGGTGCGCCGGTTCCCGTCCATTGCCGCCCGCCTGCGCCGGGGCGTCTTCTGGTACTATATCCAGCAGCTGTCCCAGGTGCCCCAGGTCCAGGAGGAAAACTGCTTCCCCCTGGCGAAAATGCCCCGGGACGAGGTGCGCAAGTGCGCCATCCGTGTGATCGTCTACAACAAACGCATCGCTGTGGAGCTGTTCCACTCCCTTACCGACGGCAACGGCGCGCTGATCTTTCTGAAGACCCTGATCGCCGAATACCTTCAGCAAAAGCACGGTGTGCGTATTCCCGCCGGGCAGGGCGTCCTCGGCCGTCTGGAAGAACCCTCCCCGGAGGAGCTGGAGGACAGCTTCCAGAAATTCGCGGGCAGCCGCAGCGCCAGCCGCAAAGCCACCGATGCCTGGCGTTTCACGGGAACCCCGGAGCCGGACGACTTCCGGCACATCACCTGTTTCCGACTGCCTGTGGATAAGGTGCTGGAACTGGCCCACGGCTGCCATGTCAGCCTGACCACCTTCCTCTGCGCCGTCATGATGCAGGCGATCCAGAATCTGCAGAAGGAAAAAGAACCCAATATCCGCCGCCGCAAACCCATCAAGGTGCTGCTGCCGGTAAACCTGCGCAAAATGTTCCCCAGCAGATCCCTGCGAAATTTCGTCCTTTACACCACCCCGGAGATCGATCCCCGGCTGGGAGAATACAGCTTTGAAGAGATCTGCAATGCCGTCCGGCACCACATGGGCCTGGAGGTCAACCCCAAATTCATGAGCAGTATGATCGCCACCAACATCAACAGCGAGCGGCCCTTCATCGTCCGCATTATGCCCCTGTTTGTCAAAAACGCGGTGATGAAGATGGTCTTTCACGCGGTGGGCGAGCGGAAATCCTGCCTGAGCCTGTCGAATCTGGGCGCCGTGAAGGTCCCCAAGGAGATGGAGTCGTATGTGGAGCGCTTCGACTTCATTTTGGGCGTCCAGGCTACGTCTCCCTATAACTGCGGTGTTCTGTCCTATGGGGATACCCTCTATATCAATTTCATCCGTGACATCCGGGAACCGGAGCTGGAATACCATTTCCACTGCGTTCTGCGGGATATGGGCATTCCGGTGACGGTGGAAAGCAATTCGCGCTTGCGCTAAAGGAGAAAATCATGTATTGTATCAATTGTGGAGTCAAACTGGCGGACACGGAGAAACGCTGTCCCCTTTGCGGCGTTGAGGCCATCCATCCGGACCTGATCCGGGTGGATGCGGAGCCGCTGTACCCGGAGCACCGCTATCCGGCCCCCCAGGTCAATTCCCGGGCGGCCCAGATCGTGATAACGACCCTCCTGCTGATGGTGGTGCTGACCACTCTGGTCATCGATTTGCAGATCAATGAGCTCATGACCTGGTCCGGCTACGTCATCGGCGCGCTGGCAGTATGCTATGTACTGTTCGTCCTGCCTTACTGTTTCCGAAAGCCCAACCCGGTGGTGTTTGTTCCCTGCGGCTTTGGGGCCATTGGAGTGTACCTGCTGTATATCAACGCTGCCACAGGCGGACACTGGTTCCTGAGCTTCGCCTTTCCGGTAACGGGCTACGTGGGAACGCTGATCACGGCGGTGGTTGTCCTTTTAAAGTATCTGCACAGGGGAAGACTGTACATCATCGGCGGCGCGGCCATTGCTCTGGGGATCTTCATGCCCCTGATGGAGTTCCTGATCTATACCACGTTTGACCTTCCCCGGTTCGGCATCTGGTTTATGTATCCGCTGATTGCTTTAGTGCTTTTGGGCGGTATGCTGATCTTCCTGGCCATCTGCCGTCCTGCCCGGGAAACGATGGAGCGTAAATTCTTTCTATAAAGAGGTAACAATATGAATAAGATCATGGGAATCGATTACGGCGATGCCCGCACCGGTGTTGCCATTTCCGACCTGCTGTGCAGCATTGTGGGAAGCACCTATGTGGTGCCCAGCCGCAACACGGAAAAAGCCATCGCGGACATCGTCAAGCTGGCGAAGGACAACATGGTCGGGCAGATCGTAGTAGGCCTGCCCAAGAACATGGACGGCACCGAAGGCCCCCGGGCCGAACTGTGCCGGGAATTCGCGGAAAAGCTGAAAGAAGCCACGGGCCTGCCCGTGGACATGTGGGACGAGCGCCGCACCACGGTAGAAGCCCACAACATCCTCTCTCAGCACAACTACCACGGCCAAAAGCGCAAAAACACAGTAGACGCAGTGGCGGCCTCCCTGATCCTGGAAGGCTATCTGGCATTCAAAAAACGGTAAATTCAGAGTGGCGTGCGGAGTTAAACGGCGTGAAACACCTTCCGCACTCCACACGTTACCTCGCTGGCTTGTAAAACAGTTCCCGCAGACCCGTAAGGATCAGCAGCCCGCCGAACAGCTTTTTCAGCAATTCCAGATCCAGCTGCATTCCGATCCAGGAGCATACCGCCGCGGCTGCGCACCCGGCAATCATGGCTGGCAGAATGTTCTTTCGCTTCACGACGCCCTGTTTCCAGCGAAACACGCAGGCCACAGCCGCGGCAGGGAGGAAGAAGAGCAAATTAATTCCTCTGGCGATGGCATGTTCCATTCCCAGTACCATGGTCAGCCAGAGGATCAGCAGGCTTCCGCCGCCGACCCCAAGCCCGGACAGAAACCCCAGTACCGTCCCTACAGCCAAAGCAACAGGCCAGCTTTCTAGCATAAATACCGATACCCTCCCCATAAAATCAAAATCCCCAGTCCCCGGTGAAGCCATTTCACCGGGATTTTTTGTCCCCATTTTCCGGCGAGAAATCCCCCGGCCCCGCTGCCGAACAGATAGGGGAGCGCCTGCCGCCAGTCCACCGTGCCGGTCATTGCCGTGACGGCCAAGGCCACCAGACAAATGGGCAGGATAATGGTGATGGAGGAGGGGAACACTTCTTCCTCCTCCATAGAGGTCAGCAAGGTAAGCAGCGGCACCAGCACCATTCCGCCGCCTGCGCCGAACAATCCGGCTACAATACCCGCCCCAAGGCCTGCCAAAATGGAACCCATGTACTTGGAATCACGCAAAAAAATCCCTCCCGTGGCAGTATTTCCGCGGGAGGGAATCTTATACATTCATAAGGAAAGAGGGCTGCGTTGCAGCCCTCTTGAAGATTAGATTGCGTTCAGAACCAGATCCTTGCGGATGTAGTTGGTGTTGCCCTCGGTCAGGGTCATGGCCTCGACGATAGCGTTGTACCATTCTTCCGCATCAGCGCTGCGCAGTTCGTTCTCGATCTGGTAATCGCGGTAGGTGTAGTCGCTGTTGCCGACGAAGTACATGACATGATAGCCGTACTCGGTCTCCACAATACCGGTCTCACCGGCAGTGCGTGCGTCATCGTAGCACCAGTCGTTGAAATTGGTCACCATCTGGCCGGGGTAGATGTTCTCATACAGGCCGCCGGTGGTGCCGTCGCCGTCGTCAGACTTGGCGTTTGCCAGTTCAGCGAAGGATTCCTCGGTAGCGTCGCCGGACTTCCACTCGTTCAGGATCTCCTCAGCGGAGGTCTTGGCAGCAGCCTTCTCCTCGTCGGAGTAGGTGGTGGTGCCGGTGGTCTCGTCGGTGGTGCCGCCTTCAAAGGCTACCAGGATGTGGCGGACATTCTTCAGAGCGAAGGTGTTGTCGTTGGCGCTGGTGAAGTAGACAACATAGTAGCCGTTCAGCGTGGTGGTCTCGTTGCCGTCTTCATCGGTGGAGGTGGAGCTGCTGGGGAAGATGGCAATGTCGCCTTCCTCACGATCCTCGCTGGTCACCCAGTCCAGATACAGGCTGTTGACGGAGCTGTACAGGGTGTCGGTGTAAGCGGTGCTGGAAGCCTCGGTGCCTTCGTTGATGGACAGAGCGGCAATGGCGGCGTCCAGCTTCTCCACGGAGGTGATGTCCTCAGACATCAGGCTCTCAGCGGCAGCCTGGACAGCCTCAGCGGCGGCAGCCTTCTCCTCGTCGGAGTAGGTGGTGTTGCCGTCCTCGTCGGTGGTGCCGCCCTCCAGGAACTTGGAGGTTGCCATGTAGTAGGCGTTGAAGGTGTAGGAAGAGTAGGCGTTGTAGTTCTCAGCCTCAGCGGCACGCAGGTCAGCGTCCTCGTAGGTCAGGGAGTCAGAGTAGTTGCTGTAGTATGCGCTGGCCAGGGAAGTCAGCTTGCAGTAATCCAGATAGCCCTCTTTGCTTGCGCCGCTGCCGTAGATATCCTTCAGGTAAGCCTCAGCATCAGAGTAGCCGTACAGGGTAGCATACATTTCCAGGGTGGTCATCTGGTCCTCGATCTCCGCGATTTCCTCGTCGGACAGGGCGAAGCCGGCAGCCTCGGCGGCATCGGCCATGGCGTAAACAGCCTTGGCGTTTTCCTTGGCGGAGTTCAGGAAGTCATCGGCCCAGGTCAGACCGGCTTCCTCATCAACAACCTGCTCGTTCAGGGGAGCGGAAACATCCAGGCCGAACAGGGCGGCATGGCTGCCATAGCTGGAATAGAAGTTGTTGACGGCGTCCATGTAGAAGTAGTTCAGTTCCGCGTTGCTGAGCTCGTGCTCGCCAATGGTCACAGCGGTGGTGTTCTTTTCCCGGATGCCGCTGTTGGCAATGGTCTGTCTGACGCCGACGACGATGGCGACTGCCAGCAGGGCCACCATGACAATAACGAAAGCGGCGGTATACAGTTTGGTCTTGGTTGCTTCCTTCTGAGCGGCCTGCTGCTTTTCGGTCATCTTGGCAGCTTCCTGCTCTTTGCGGAGCTTTTTCTTGCTGGATGCACTCATGTGATCATATCCTCTCATTAGTCTGGGTAGTGTTCTTTGCGCCCAAATAGCATAGACTCCGGTATTATAAACGATTTATTCGACGGTTTCAAGGGGCAATTCGTCAAAATCGGAATAAATTCAAAAAAATTTACAGATTCCTCACGCCGAAAGTCAGAGAAAGAAAGCAGGCTGAAAGCAGGCGGAAAAGCAAACAGCCATTTTCGTAAAAAAACGGCAGTGCCGCGCCGCAGCCCGGGACCCTGTATTCATCGAATCCGCCGGCAGGCTTGGTGCTGGATACCGCGATCATGCAGGTTCCGGAAATAAAAAACGTGGGGAGCCGAAGCTCCCCACGCACCCCACTTTAGCCGTAACGCATCCGATTATGACCTGCACGAAAAGGCAGGTGGGTTGCCGCTCCTGACCATTACTGCTCCCAACATCCACCCACCGTCAAAGCGGGGGCGGGAGGTCTGCAAACAAGCCAGGAAGTCTAACTTCCCGATTAAAAAATGTGGGTCCAAAAGGACACGCTACGCACCAAGCAGGAAATAAATTGAAAATTTAAAATTGAAACGTATTTCAATTTTAAGTTATTCCTCGTCTTCTTCCTCTTCGTAAAGAGAATCCATAATGAGGTCGTACACGGCTTTCAGCTCTTCCTCGTCCTCAATGGCGCACAGGATCGGCTCGCCGTCTTCTTCAATGGACTTCAGAATACTGACTTCCAGCTCCAGCTGGTCCTGGCTCTCCGTCGCGGGAATTACCGCCATGTAGGTGCTGCCGTCATATTCCAGCGTGCTGAGCACTTCCAGCTCGTATTCCGTACCGTCCTCATCCACAATGGTGATGAAATCGGAACCGTATTGATCCATGTGCCGTTTCCTCCGATCACTTTGCATGGCTCTATTCTACAGCCTGCGATGCGTAAAATCAAGAGGGAATATTGTACAGAATCGGGGCAAAATTTCGCGGTGCAGAACCATGGCAAAATGTATAATGTGCCATTTTCCCGCCGCGCCTTGCCGCAAAGGAAGTTTTATGACAAATAATCCTCCAATAGCTGCTGCAGATCCCGGTCATTGCGCACAACGATCCCTTCTTCCAGGGCAGCCTGGTCAGCCGGCGGCAGGGAAGAGACGGGGTAGGGGAAGATCTGTTTCGGCTCACTGGCCCCTTTGTCAAACAGCGCCACATATCCTTTCCAGGTGCCCAGCACCACGTACAGCATACACACCGTGGATAACAGCTTCTTTATATTCATATTCACGAAGCCCTCCTTTTGTGTGTATTGTCTCCCAGATTTTAATCTTTATTAATAAATTGGGTCTTTCGTTTTGCAATTGGGTATGATATAATCGTATGCGTATTGTTATGTCGAGATGACATTCTGATAATCCTGTTTACCCTGCAGCCCCTGCGGCTGATGTTTTTGGAGGTACCCCTATGGCAGACGAAAAATTTTTCAAAAGGAGAATGAAGAAGCCCCGGCAGGAATGGGATCCCCACTGGCTCATCAAACTCATTTATACCGTTTGTTCCTTTGCCCTGTCCCTGGCCAAAATCGCCATCGGCGCGGCGGCCACGGTGCTGCTGATCGTGCTGATCTGCGGTACGGTCTTTATCGGCATCCTGGGCGACTACCTGCAGGAGGATATCCTGACGGAAGCCGACGACTGGTCCATGGAAGATTACGACCTGGAGCGCACTTCCTTTATTTATTATGTAGACAGCAACGGCGATATTCAGCAGCTGCAGCAGATCTACACCACCACAGACCGCCAGTGGGCGTCTCTGGATGAGATCCCCCAGGCTATGGTGGACGCGGCGGTGGCCATTGAAGACAAGCGTTTTTACGAGCACCAGGGCGTGGACTGGATCACCACGGTGAAGGCCTGCCTGAATATGTTCTTCGGCGGCGACGAGCAGTTCGGCGGCTCCACCATCACCCAGCAGCTGGTCAAAAACCTGACCCAGGAAAAGAGCGTCACTGTCCAGCGTAAGGTCATGGAGATCTTCCGTGCCCAGCTGTTCGAGCGGGAATACGACAAGGACCTGATCATGGAGTATTACCTGAACGAGATCTATCTGGGCCGTGGCTGCTACGGCGTCAAGAGCGCTGCGGCGGAATACTTCGGCAAGGAGCTTCAGAGCCTGACCCCCGCCGAATGTGCCGCGCTGATCTCCATTACCAACAACCCCTCTCTGTTCAATCCCTATTCCGAAAGCGTCTATATGTATAAGGGAGAAGAGCGGGACGGCGCGGGCCGTAACCGTTACCGCCAGCTGAACGTCCTGAGCGAGATGTACAATCAGGGATTCCTGACGGAGGAGGAGTATGAGGAAGCCGTTTCCCAGGAAATGGTCTTCAAGGAAGGCATTGCCGATGAAGACCGCTGGACGGTCTGCGAAAACGGCGCCTGCGGCTACGAAGGCACCCGCAGCAACTTTACCGGCGACGGTGATACCTGGTACTGCCCCCTCTGTGGCAGCCTGACCTCTGTCCGCTCCGACGCATCCCGGCATGTTTATTCCTGGTTCGTGGATGCGGTCATCCTGGACTTTGCCTCTTATCTGGCCGAGCAGGACGGCAAGTCCTGGGACGAGCTGGACCAAGCCGCCAGAAATGTGTATCTGGACCGTATCCAGAAGGGCGGCTACCACATCTATACCACCCTGGATATGGATGTCCAGAAGCAGGTGGATGAAATCTATACCAATCTCGACAATATCCCCTCTACCCGAAGCAACCAGCAGCTCCAGTCCGCCATCGTGGTCATTGACAACGAGACCGGCGACGTGGTAGCCCTGGCCGGCGGCGTAGGCGAGAAGACCACCTTCATGGGCTATAACCGCGCCACCCAGGCAAAGCTCCAGACCGGTTCCTCCCAGAAGCCTATTTCCGTTTATGCCCCCGCCTTTGAGTCCGGCAAGGTCACTCCGGCCACGGTGTTTAAAGACCTGCCTGTCACCTACACCGACGGCAACTGGCCCAAGAATGATAACCGCCAGTACCAGTATGCCAGAACGGTCTATCAGGGCATTGTTTCCTCCGTCAATACCATTTCCGTCCGTACGCTGGACAAGATCGGCGCGGAATATGCCTACAGCTTCGCAAAGTATAACTTTGGCCAGGAGAGCCTGGTGGAGCAGTACGCCACGGAATACGAGGTCAAGTCCGACGTGGGTCGCGCGCCTCTGGCTTTGGGCGCACTGACCCTGGGCTCCACGGTCCAGGAAATGGCAGGCGCTTACGCAACCTTTGCCAATAACGGCGTTTACCGGGAGCCCCGGCTTTATACCAAGGTCTATAACAGTGATGGCCAGCTGGTGGTGGACAACACCCAGGACTCCCGCCAGATCCTCAGTGAGAAGACCGTCAACTATATGAACTACTGCCTGTATAACGCGGCCAACCACGGCACCGGCGGCGCGGCCATCTTCAACGGCCAGACCATCGCCGGCAAGACCGGCACCACCTCCAGCAACCGTGACCGCTGGTTCTGCGGCTACACCAGCCACTATACCGCGGCGGTCTGGGTCGGCTATGACCAGCCTGAGCAGATCAGCCTGGGCACCAACCCTGCGGCCCAGCTGTGGCGAAAGGTCATGCAGCCCATCCATTCCGGCCTGTCCAACGACGCCCTGTATAACGGCAGCGCCTTCCGGACGGTGGCGGTGTGCCTGGATTCCGGCAAGCTGGCTACGGAAGCCTGCCAGCATGACGCCCGGGGCATCGACCGGGTGGTCTATGTGAACGTCTATCCCGGCGACGAACCCGAGGGCACCTGCGATAAGCACATCCAGGTGGAATACTGCGTGACCGGCGGCGGTGTGGCAACGGACTACTGCGCCCAGTTCCCGGATGCGGATATTGAGGTCCGCTCCCTGGTCAAGCTGACGGCGGAGGAGATCGCGGAGATCAAGAGCGCCGACAATGTGGGCCTGAACGATGTCTATACCAGCAACGGCTATGTCTACTACGACGGAGACGGCAGCTGGCAGGGCTTCTACGGCAACCTGAACAATACTGCCGGAACTCCCTATATCCAGTGCCCGATCCATAGCGAGCAGGCCTGGCTGGATTACGAAACAGAAAATTCCGCTGGAACGGATATGGACGGTGACGGCGTGGTCGACAGCGAGTGGCCGGACAGCGTGACGCCCGAGGACGGCGGCATGATTTGGTATTAAGAAAGAGTAAGGAGGAGACCCAATGCTTTGGATTTCCGATGAATGGAAAGAGTACGAAGTTCTGGACGCGTCCAACGGCGAGCGTCTGGAACGCTGGGGCAGCCATATCCTGGTGCGCCCCGATCCCCAGGTGATCTGGAACACCCCTCACAGCGCTCCCGAGTGGAAGCGCTACGATGCCCGCTATGTCCGCTCCAATACCGGCGGCGGACACTGGACGGACAACGATCTGCCAGACCGCTGGCAGATCCGGTATAAGGACTATCTGACCTTCAACGTCAAGCCTATGAACTTCAAGCACACCGGCGTCTTCCCGGAGCAGGCCGCCAACTGGGACTTTATCCGGGAGAAGGTCGCTTCCGCAGGCCGTCCCGTCCGGGTGCTGAACCTGTTCGCCTATTCCGGCGGCGCCACCCTGGCAGCCGCCGCAGGCGGCGCGGAGGTGTTCCACGTGGACGCGTCCAAGGGCATGGTGGCCTGGGCCAAGGAAAATGCCATCGCTTCCGGCCTGGCCGACCGTCCCATCCACTGGATGGTGGACGACTGCGCCAAGTTCATCCAGCGGGAGATCCGCCGGGGCCGCCGCTACGACGGCATTATCATGGACCCTCCCAGCTATGGCCGTGGTCCCAGCGGCGAGATCTGGAAAATGGAGACCAGCTTCTATCCCTTCCTGCAGGAAGTGGTGAAGGTGCTCTCGGACGATCCGCTGTTTGTCATCATCAATTCTTACACCACCGGCTTGGCGCCTTCCGCCGTAGCCTACGCTTCTGACGTGGTCTTCGGCGCAAAGTGCGGCGGCAAAACTGCCGCGGGGGAACTGGGCCTGATGGTCAAAGAGTCCGGACTGGTGCTGCCCTGCGGCGCCACCGGCCGCTGGACACCCTGATGGAGGGGATTACATTGAGCGAAATTATTTCTGTGGAACATTTGGCGTATACGTATCCGGGTGTGGACGACACACCCGGCGTCGCCGTATTTGAGGATATGAACTTAACGGTGGAGCAGGGCGGCTTCGTGGCCGTTCTGGGCACCAACGGCTGCGGCAAATCCACCCTTGCCAAGCATTTTAATTCCATCCTGCTGCCCACCGGCGGCAAGGTCTACGTCTGCGGCATCGACACCTCCAACGAAGAGCGGGTCATGTCCGTCCGCCGCAATGTGGGCATGGTCTTCCAGAACCCGGATAACCAGATCGTTGCCAACGTGGTGGAGGAAGACGTGGCCTTCGGTCCGGAGAACCTGGGCATTGCCAGCCCCGAAATTCGCCACCGTGTGGATAAAGCCCTGAAACAGGTGGGGATGTATGAATACCGGGAGCACGCGCCCCATCTTTTATCCGGCGGACAGAAGCAGCGCATCGCCATCGCCGGCGTTATCGCCATGGAACCCAAGTGCATCGTTCTGGACGAACCCACCGCCATGCTGGATCCCCGGGGCCGCCGGGAGGTCATCGAGACCATCGGACGGCTGAACAGGGAGAAGGGTATTACCGTGGTCCTCATCACCCACCATATGGATGAAGCTGCCAAAGCGGACCGGGTGGTGGTGCTCCACAAGGGCCAGGTTGCCGCTGACGGCACCCCCAGGGAGGTTTTCTCTCAGGTCGATCTGCTGCACAGCATCGGCCTGGCCGCCCCGGAAAGCGTGGAGCTGTGCTGGGAACTGAACAAACAGGGATTCAGCCTGCCCCTGGACAAACTCGATCCTGAAGAATGCGCGCAGACACTGCACGACTGGTTAGTTGACAGCTGACAATGGAAAGCTGACAGTCAGCCATTGACAGAAATTATCAATAATTGTAAACTGTCAACTGATTACGCGGGTTTGACGTGTGAGGAGGAATTGTATTGAATCCCATCTTAGAAGTAAAGAACTTAAATTACATCTACAGCGCCGGGACTCCCTTTGAACATAAGGCCCTGGATAATGTTTCGTTTTCTGTCAGCAGGGGAGAGTTCATCGGCATCATCGGCCATACCGGCTCCGGTAAGTCTACCCTGATGCAGCAGCTCAACGGCCTGCTGAAGCCCACCTCCGGTGCAGTCCTTCTGGACGGCCAGGATATCTGGTCGGAAAAAAAGCTGACCCGGCAGGCCCGCTTCCGGGTGGGTCTGGTGTTTCAGTACCCGGAGTACCAGCTGTTTGAAGAGACGGTATACAAGGACATCGCCTTCGGCCCCAAGAATATGGGCCTGAACGCCGAAGAAGTGGACCGCCGGGTCCGGGAAGCAGCGGGCTTTGTAGGCCTGACGGAAAAGCAGCTGGAAGTCTCGCCCTTTGACCTGTCCGGCGGACAGAAGCGCCGGGTGGCCATTGCCGGCGTCATCGCCATGGAACCGGAAGTGCTGATCCTGGACGAACCCACCGCAGGCCTTGACCCCGTAGGCCGCGCAGAAATTCTGGGCAACATTGAAGCCTACCGCAAGGCCAAGAATGCCACCATTATGATGGTTTCCCACTCTATGGAGGATGTGGCCCGGCTTACAGACCGCCTGCTGGTCATGAACGGCTCCCAGCTTGCTATGGATGCCACCCCTGCGGAGGTCTTCACCCATGCGGAGGAACTGGTGGATATGGGCCTGAACATCCCCCAGGTGACCCAGGTGTTCCTGCATCTGCGGAAAATGGGCCTGGACGTGGAGAATGTCTACACCATCGACCAGGCGGTAGCCGCGCTGAAACGGATCAAGGGAGGTGCCGCAAAATGCTGAAAGACATTACATTAGGCCAGTATTTCCCCGGAAATTCCACCGTTCACCGCCTTGACCCCAGAACCAAGCTCATTATGCTGGTGGTTTATATTGTGGCGCTGTTCCTGGCAAAGAGCTGGATCTCCTATGCTCTGATGTTCGCATTTCTGGCGGCGGTCATCAAAATTTCCACCATTCCCTTAAAATCCATCGTCCGCGGCATGAAGCCGCTGGTGATGATTCTGGTCTTTACCGGCGTTTTGAACCTGTTTTTCACCCAGGAAGGCGACGTTTTGGTCCACTTCTGGATCATCACCGTCACCACCGGCGGCCTGTCCCGGGCCGTTTTGATGATGGCAAGAATCCTGATGCTGATCACCTGCACCTTCCTGCTGACCTACACGACTTCACCCATCGCCCTGACCGACGGCCTGGAAGCGCTGATGGATCCTCTGAAGAAGCTCAAGGTCCCCGTCCACGAGCTGTCCATGATGATGTGCATTGCCCTGCGCTTCATTCCCACCCTCATTGAGGAAACGGACAAGATCATGTCCGCCCAGAAGGCAAGAGGCGCCGACTTTGAGACCGGCTCCCTGATGGAACGGGCCAAAGCCCTGATCCCCATTCTGGTGCCTCTGTTTATCAGCGCGTTCCGCCGGGCTGATGAGCTGGCCACCGCCATGGAGTGCCGCTGCTACCAGGGCGGCGAGGGCCGGACCAAAATGAAGCTGCTGCGCTACCATCGGGAGGATTTTGTCTCCTTCGGCATCGGCGCGCTGCTGGTCTGCGCGGTGGTCACCCTGGGACGCTTCGGCCTGTGAGGTGCGGTATGCGTAATATTGCGTTATTTTTAACATATCTTGGTACAGATTATCACGGTTGGCAGGTTCAGAAAAACCTGCCAACTGTTGCGGAGACCCTGGAAAAAGCCGCCGCCATGATCGTGGGACACCCGGTCCATATGACCGGCTGCGGCCGCACCGATGCCGGCGTCCACGCCCGCTGCTATGTGGCGAATTTCCGCACTAGCTCCACCATCCCCGTGGAGCGTCTGCCTTACGCCCTGAATACCCATCTGCCCTGTGACATTGTGGTGACCAAGGCCTTTGAAGTCCACGAAAACTTCAATGCCATCGGCTCCTGCGCCCGGAAGGAATATACCTACCAGATCTACAATTCCCGCCTGAAGGACCCCTTCTACGTCAACCGCGCTTGGTTTTACCCCAAGCACCTGGATGAGACCGTTATGCAGGCCGCGGCAAGCCAGTTTGTGGGCACCCATGATTTTGCCGCTGTCAGAAGTGTGGGCACCGATGTAAAATCCACCGTCCGCACCGTATATTATTATAACGTGGAGCGGAGGGGCAATCTGATCACCCTGAAGGTCTGCGCCAACGGTTTCCTCTACAATATGGCCCGGGCCATGGCAGGCACGGTGGTCTATGCCGCCGAAGGCAAGATCAAGCCGGAGGAGATCGGCGCCATTCTGGAATCCGGCAACCGCACCGCCGCCGGTCCCACCGTTCCCCCCGGCGGCCTGTACATGACCCACCTGTGGTACGACGACGGCATCGCCAAATTCGAATGCGGAAGCGATTGGACGGAGTAAAACCCCAGACTCCCCTCAGGGGGAGCCTTTTCCTATCATACGTTCATAATTTGTTTTTCCTTTTTCAGTTTCAATATGGTATACTGCGTCACAAAGGAAAAGAATCCTTGGAAAAAGGAGTGATTAACTGTGCAGCCTAAAATGTGCACCAAATGTAAGAAAAATATCGCCGTGGTCTTCATTACGAAGGTAGAGAACGGTGTGACCCTAAACGAAGGCTATTGCCTGAAATGCGCCCGGAGCCTGGGCATCCCCCAGATCGACCAGGCCGTGAAGCAGATGGGCATTTCCGAAGAGGACCTGGACCTGCTGACTGACGAAATGAGCAGCATGTTCGGCCAGCGGGACGACAGCGACGACGCCGACGAGGACGAGATCGACAGCCAGACCGCGACCTTCCCTCTGCTGAACCAGCTCTTCGGCGGAAACGAAAACCTTCCCGCCCAGCCTCCCAGACATTCCAGACAGGAGGAGCCTCACGAAGAGGGGAAGGGCAAGAAGAAAAACAAAAAGCATAAATTCCTGGACAGCTACTGCATGGACCTGACGGGCCGCGCCCGGGAGGGCAAGCTGGATAAGGTCATTGGCCGGGATGTGGAGACCGAGCGGGTCATCCAGATCCTGAACCGCCGCCAGAAGAACAACCCCTGCCTCATCGGCGAGCCCGGTGTTGGTAAGACCGCCATTGCCGAGGGCCTGGCCCAGCGCATCGCCTCCGGCAATGTCCCTTATAAGCTGCGGGACAAAGAAGTGTTCCTGCTGGACCTGACCGCCCTGGTGGCAGGCACCCAGTTCCGGGGCCAGTTCGAAAGCCGCATGAAGAGCCTGATCGGCGAGATCAAGGAGTGCGGCAACATCATCCTGGTCATTGACGAAGTCCACAATCTGGTGGGCGCAGGCGATGCCGAAGGCTCCATGAACGCTGCCAATATCCTGAAACCCGCCCTGTCCCGTGGCGAGATCCAGGTCATCGGCGCAACGACTTTCGCGGAATACCGCAAATACATTGAAAAGGACGCCGCCCTGGAACGCCGCTTCCAGCCCGTGTCCGTGGCCGAACCCACCATCGCCGAAGCCAGCCAGATCATGCAGGGCATTGCCAAGGCCTATGCCGAGTTCCACGGCGTGGAGATTTCCCCGGAGATCGCCCACCAGTGCGTGGTCCTGTCCGAGCGCTACATTACCGACCGTTTCCTGCCTGATAAGGCCATCGACCTGCTGGACGAAGCCTGTTCCGACGTGAACCTGCAGTGCAAGGAGATCTCCGAGCTGGCAGAGCTGAAAAAGGAACGGGACGATTACGAGTTGGAGCTGCGGATGCTCAATGAGGATACCGAGAACCAGAACTATGAGCGTCTGGCAGTTCTGCGCAGCAAGCTCATGCAGCTCGCGCCCCGTATCGAGGAGCTGGAAGCCATGCCCAAGCCCGCCGTGACCATGGAAAACCTGGCCCGGATCATTGAGCTGTGGACGAAGATCCCCGCTTCCAAGATCAAGGCCCAGGAGTACCAGCAGATCAAGGGCCTGTCTGAACGCCTGAAGGAGCACATCGTGGGTCAGGATGAGGCCGTGGACGCCGTTTCCAAGGCTATTCGCCGCAACCGCGTGGGCATTTCTCCCAAGAAGCGGCCCGTTTCCTTCATTTTCGTCGGCCCCACCGGCGTGGGCAAGACCGAGCTTGTCAAGCAGCTGGCAAACGACATGTTCGACAGCGTGGATTCCCTGATCCGGCTGGATATGTCCGAGTACATGGAGAAGCACACGGTCTCCAAACTCATCGGTTCGCCTCCCGGCTATGTTGGCTATGACGAGGCGGGCCAGCTGACGGAGAAGATCCGCCGCAAGCCCTATTCCGTGGTCCTCTTCGACGAGATCGAGAAGGCCCACCCCGATGTCCTGAATGTCCTTTTGCAGGTGCTGGACGACGGCCGTATCACCGATGCCCAGGGCCGTGTGGTGAATTTCGAGAACACCATCATCGTCATGACCTCCAACGCCGGCAGCGAAGGCGGCGTAGCCGCCATGGGCTTCGGCCGCACCTCCGGCGACCAGGTCCGGGAGAAGACCATGAAGGCTTTGCAGAGCTTCCTGCGTCCCGAGTTCCTGAACCGTGTGGATGAGATCATCACCTTCAACCACCTGACGGAAGAAAACTTCCTGGGCATTGCGGACATCATGCTGAAGGAACTGAAGGACAGCCTGACTGCCCGGGGCCTGACGCTTACCTGGGACGACGACCTGCGCCAGCTGCTTGTGAAGAAGGCCTTCTCCACCGTCTACGGCGCCCGGAACCTCCGCCGTACCATTCAGCGGGAACTGGAAGACCCCATTTCCGAAGCCATCATCGACAGCTTCGAGCATCCCATTTCCACCATCCACATTCGAGTGGAGAATGAGGCTGTGAAGCTGGATATTCAATAAATAAACGATATGTCATTGCGAGGAGCGCAGCGACGTGGCAATCCCCCACAATCGGAGGAGATTGCCACAGGCGTGCGCGCTGGTTCGCAATGACATATTTTTTAAATTTCGGAAATTCTTTGTAAGATTATCTCCACTCCTGCGTCTAATAAGTGAAGGAGGTGAGAGCGTGACCGAGTTTGAATCCATCTACCGGCAATATTTTTCGGATGTGGAGCTGTACTTACGTGCCATCTGCCGCGATGAACACCTGGCAGAAGAACTGACCGAGCAGGTCTTTTTCCAGGCGCTGAAAGCTCTGCCTAAATTCCGGGGAGACTGCGATATCCGTACCTGGCTTTGTGCCATGGCAAGAAACCGTTACTTAAGCCATCTGAGAAAAACAAAGCCATCGGAGCCCATCGACGAATTGCAGATCCCGGACCCGAAGCAGGCGGTAGAAGAACAGGTGGCCGACCGCCAGCAGGCCCTGGCCATCCACCGCATCCTGCACGAACTGCCGGAGCCGTACAAAGAGGTCTTTTCCCTGCGGGTCTTCGGCCAGCTCTCCTTCGAGGACATCGGAGGATTATTTGGACGAACGGCAAACTGGGCCTGCGTGACCTACCACCGGGCCAGACAGAAAATTCGGGAGAAAATGGAGGTTGAAGCATGAAGATAACCTGTGATATCATCCGGGACCTGCTGCCGCTGTATGCGGAGGATATGGTCAGTCAGGACAGCAAGGCGCTGGTGGACGATCACTTGTGTGGCTGTGATGAATGCGTGAAAGTGTTGGGAGAAATCAAAAAAAGTACACCCATCCCTGCGGAGATCAACACTGAGACGCTTAGCAAGGTGAAAAAGACAATCGTCCGCCGCAGGGCCTTGAGCGTGATGGCTTCCATCCTGACCGTGCTGACGCTGGCATCCTTTGTGGTGACCTATCTGTTTGCGCCGTTCCAGCTGACGGCAGAGCAGGCGTTGGATGATTTCTATGTCCGGGAAGACGGGGCGGTGGTCATTGACTTTGCTCCTTATGTGGTCGGTCGCAGTATGACCGGACACAATGAAAATTGGTTTATCAATCAATATTCGACCCGTTACGATGTGTGGAAAGGGAATAACCGAAAATCTATAGAAGAATTGTATGGAAAGGATGGTATCATTACAGAGGAAGAACGGTTGCGGTATGAAAACATTGATATTGTATACGGAACATTTCAAACTTTTGATGGGAAAATTAAATCCGATGCCCCTATTCCTGGACGGGATGATGTTTCGCTGGTGACAGGGGGAGCGGAGTGGAACTGGTGGTACTCCGACCCCACCGGGCTAGGAAATGACACGCTGCTCCATGATGCAGGGAAAGAAATGCCGGAGAAAGAGGAACGTTATCGGTTTTCGCCGGTTTACCCAATTATTTTCTTCGGTGGCATCGTTGGTACATTGGTGTTGCTGTTTCTGGGGAAAGTCATGAAAAAGTCCTGGACGAAGGAGCTTGCAGACAGATTTGCTATCCTCTGCGGCAGCGCAGCGTTTGCTACCTTGTTTGTGTCCAATGGTAGGATATTCACTTCCTATGTGGGTGTCATCGACCAGTATTGGGGTTGGATGATCGGTATGAATACCGTTTTCCTGAGCCTGACCATCCTGTTCTGGCGTCAGCTGTATCTGCTGAACAGACAGGATAAAGGTGAATGATTTCCAGACTTGTCATCCTGAGCGAAGCGTAAGCGGAGTCGTAGGATCTACGCAATTTCGTTCCCTTTAAAATAATCGGTAATACGTAGATCCTTCGACTCGTTTCACTCGCTCAGGATGACAGATTTGCGGATGTACGGAAAATGCATCGAAAAAATCACCCGGAAGGCATCTGCCCTCCGGGATTTTTCATCAGAAGTCCATTTGATTCATCTTATCTTCGACCTTCCACGCCAGGTCCTCCGCCTTGTTGGCTGCTTTTGCCGCCAGCTTCCGCACGGGATTCTGCCGGGGCATCATCATCACAGCCACAGCGCCTGCCGCGGCGCCGATGCCCGCCGTAATGGCCCATCCTGTCAGCTTCATATTTCTCCCTCCCTTCGCCGTTAGTATGCCCATATCGAAAAAATTCACATCTGGAAGGTTTTTGTCTTTCCTCTGTGAAAAAGTTGTGCTATACTATAATAAATGTAGGGCGGGGGCTTGCCCCCGCCGCCGAGGAAGGATGGCTTGCCCGGCGGGGGCAAGCCCCCGCCCTACAGGTTTTATTCTCACAATTGGGGGCGGTAGCATGTCCGTTGACATTTTACAGGAAAAGGTACGCAAAACGAAAAATCCCTCCATGCTGGAGCTTGCCATGCCCATTTCGGACATTCCTCCCCACATCCTGACGGAGGAGGAAAGCGGCGCGGCTGCCTACGCCCGGTTCTGCCGGGAGCTGATGGAGCACCTGAAAGGCGCCGTTCCGGCGGTCCGCATTAGCTTTTCCGCCTTTACCCTGCTGGGCCATGACGGACTGTACCATCTGAGTCAGACGCTGAAAAAGGCCGTGGAACTGGGTTACTATGTGGCCCTGGACGCTCCTGAGATCCTGTCTCCCGCCGCCGCCCAGACCACCGCCGAAGCCCTTCTCGGCAAGGACAGCCTCTATCCCTGTGACGGCCTGATCCTTTCCGGCTACCTGGGAAGCGATGTCATCAAGCCCTTCCTGCCTTACTGCAAGGAGGGGAAGAAGGATATTTTCGTGGTCACCCGTACCGCCAACAAATCCGCCCCGGAATTACAGGACCTGCTGGCAGGCTCCCGGCTGGTCCACACCGCAGCCGCAGACCATGTGAACCGTTACGGCGCCGATACGGCAGGGAAGTTCGGGTACACCCGGGTGGGTATCCTGGCCGCCGCCAGCTCCGCCGAAAGCCTGCGCTCCCTGCGCACCAAATATCCCAAGCTGTTCCTCCTGCTGGACGGCTTCGACTATCCCAACGCCAACGCGAAAAACTGCTCCTATGCCTTTGATAAATTCGGTCATGGCGCAGTGGCTTGCGGCGGCGCCGCCATCACCTGCGCCTGGAAACAGGCCGAGTCCGACGGCGCGGACTACCTGGACCACGCAAAAGCCGCCGCCGAGCGCATGAAAAAGAACCTGACCCGATACGTTACCATTTTGTGAGGGAACCTATGAGAAGAAAAGACCGTGAAGTGACAGACCCCGCCGAGATCGTGAACATCCTGTCCCGCTGCGAAGTCCTGCGCATCGCCATCAACACCGAAACCGCCCCCTATCTGCTGCCCGTCAATTTCGGCATGGAGCCGGACGGCATGACCTTCTACATCCACGGCGCCGCCGCCGGAACCAAATATGATCTGCTGGCAAAGGATAACCGGGTCGGCTTCGAACTGGATTGCACCCATGGCCTCGTCCTGAACGAAAAAGATCACGACTGCACCATGAACTATGAAAGCGTCGCGGGCTGGGGCCTCATGGACGAGCTGACGGAAGAAGGGGAGAAGCGCCGCGCCCTGGACTGCATCATGGGCCAGTACCACGCGGAGGATTTCTCCTATGATACCGCGCCCATTAAACACACCCGCATCCTGCGCCTGCGCGTCCAGGAGCGGACTGCCAAACGCCGCAGGAAACTGTGAGGTACGCTATGCTGAAAATCTACGGAAGTATGCTCTGCCCCGACTGTGTGGAATGCCGGGAAGACCTGGACAAAGTCGGAGTGGAATATGAATTCCTGGACTTTGCCGAAAGCCTGCAAAATCTGAAAGAATTCCTGAAGCTCCGGGACAGCAGCCCGCTCTTTGAGCCCAGCCGTGCCGAGGGTAAGATCGGCATTCCCTGCATCGTCAAAGAGGACGGCACTGTGACGCTTAACTGGGAAGACCTTATGTAACCGGGGCGAAAGCCTAATGTCACTAAGTTAGTGATGTTAGTTTGCGGGTAGTTTCTAAAAAGAATGAGTGCATCCGGCGACGGATGCACTTTTTCTGTTAAAGGGGCATGGTAAGTAAGCGGATCGGGAAATCCGCTTAAAAATACTATTCAAACAGTGTTCTTT